>NZ_BPWI01000003.1:0-591616 GCF_040369125.1 Duganella hordei | reverse complement strand
CCTCGAACTCAATGTCTATCGACCCGACCGGAAATTCGATCGGGTCACCAAAGCAAAACCGCAACGCTATCCTGAACGGAGGCTCAGGAAATCCTTAACTTAACGGCATTAGGGTCAGATCCGACATTTGGACACGAGCTCTGCCGTAACGGCTGTTACGGCAGAGCTCGTGTCCAAATGTCGGATCTGACCCCGGATTTTAGGATGTAAAAAGGGCCGGCGTTTTTGGCGCCGGCCCTTTGTGATGCCTGGTTGTTTGGTTTTAGTCTTTGTGATGGAACGGTGCGAACCAGGTGACCAGGAACGATGGAATCGTCGCCGCCATCACCAGCCAGAAGTAGTGCACATAGCCCAGCGCCTGCTGCAGGTGGCCGCTGACGACGCCGGTCACCATCATGCACAAGCCCATCAGGCCGGTGCCGAAGGCATAGTGCGTGGTCGTGTATTTGCCCGGCGCCAGCTGCTGCATCAGGTAGATCATGAAACCGACCGAACCGAAACCGAAGAAGAACTTTTCAACCGCCACGCCGGCGCTGATGATCAGCAGGTCATGCGGCTGGTAGATGCTCATCAGCAGGAAGGTCACGTTCGGGATATTCACCGCGCAGCACAGGATGAACAAGGTGGCCGGCAGGCCGCGGCGGGCGACGAATATCCCGCCCAGCAAGGATCCCACCAGCACTGCGATCAAGCCGTAGGTGCCGTAGATCAGGCCCAGCATCTCGTTCGACAGTCCCAGGCCGCCTTTGGCCACCGGGTCCACCATGAAGAAGGGACCGATCTTTTCCAGCAGGCCGATACTGAGGCGGAACACGAACGCAAACGCCACCATCAGCCACACGTCGCGCTTCTGGAAGAAGGTGACGAAGGAATCCTTGAGGATGAAGGCCGCTTCGGCCACCGACGACGGCGCGTTCTCGGCCTTGGCGCCGTCCGGCATCACGCGCATGTGCCACAGCGCGGTGACGATGGTGATGGCGGCGACGATGAAGAAGATGATGCGCCAGGAATCGATCCACTCCGGCCCGAACACGCCGGCCTGGTGATGGAAGTAGTGCGTGTGCAGCCAGCCGCTCAGGTACACCATGCCGCCGGAGGCGACGATGGGGCCGACGTTCCAGCTCAGGCTCTGGATGCCGCAGAACAGCGACTGCGTCTTGCTGTCCAGCGAGGTGACGTAGACGCCGTCGGAGGCGATGTCCTGCGTCGCGCCGACCAGCGACAGTATCCCGAACAGGAACACCATGATGACCATGTAGTCGGGCAGCGACATCGCCAGCGCCACGCCGGCAAAGCCGACGCCGACGATCATCTGCGCGCACAGCACGAAGAACTTCTTGGTGCGGTACATTTCGACGAAGGGCGCGAACAGCGGCTTGATGGTGTAGGCCAGGATCAGGTAGCTGGCGTACTGCGCGGCCTGGCCGTTGTCCATGCCCAGGTTTTTGAACATGATGGAGGTGACGCTGGTGAGCATCATGTAGGTCAGCGCCATGGCGAAGTAGCCGCTGGGGACCCACAGCATCGGCGTGCCGCGCGCGAACATGGCGCGCAACAGCGACGGCGGTTGGCCTGGTGGTAGCGTCGATGCGGAGTCGGCTTGCTGCTCCTGCGGCACGGCGGATGGTGCGGTTTGCATGGTGTCGTCCTCGTTGTTCTCGTCAGAGTTTATAGCACCAGGCTCTGCGGCCTGTAGAAAGGAAAACGCCGGCGCGGACGCCGGCGGTGATGATGCGCCTGATTTAGGCGGCGTGCGCGCTGCGCTGCGGACGCTGCGCGATCAGGTAGTCGCGGTACCAGTGTGCGCTGTGCTTCAGCGTGCGCTTCTGTGTCGCGTAGTCCACGTGGACGATGCCGAAGCGCTTGGCGTAGCCCGAGTTCCATTCGAAGTTGTCGAGCAAGCTCCACAGGAAGTAGCCCTGGATGTCGACGCCCTGCAGGCGCGCGTCGTTCAACGCCTTCAGGTGGCGCTGGACGAAATCGATGCGCGCCTCGTCCGGGATCTCGCCGTCGACGATGACGTCCGGATTGGCCATGCCGTTCTCGGTGATGTAGATCGGCGGCAGGTCGTACTCGGCGTTCAGCTTGAGCAGCAGCTCGGTCAGGCCGTCCGGGTAGATTTCCCAGCCCATGTCGGTCTTGCCCAGCTTGCACTCCGGCTGGCGCGGCGGCGTCTCGGTGCTGCACCAGGCGCGGAAGTAGTAGTTCACGCCGAGGAAGTCGATCTTGTGCTGGATGTCCTTGAAGTCGTTCTCGTGGATCTCCGGCGCGTTGTCGCCGTGGACCTTGAGCGCCAGCTCGGGATATTTGCCCTTGAAGATGGGATCCATGAACCACTGCACCGAGCGCGCATATTCGAACTCCGCGGCGGCGATGTCGGCCGCGCTGTCGGTGGCCGGGTCGGCGGTCCACTGGTTGAGCACGATGCCCAGCTGCGCCGAGCTGCCGACGGCGCGCATCGCCTGCATCGCCAGTCCGTGCGACAGCAGCAGGTGGTGCGATACCTGGATCGACTGCTTCAGGTCGGCCACGCCGGGCGCGAACTGCGCGTTGCCGTAGCCCAGGTTGGCGGTGCACCACGGCTCGTTGTGCGTTGCAATCGTTTTCAGGCGATTGCCGAAACGGCGCGCCACTTCGCCAGCATATTCGGCGAAGCGGTACGCGGTTTCGCGGTTCAGCCAGCCGCCGTCTTCCTGCAGGCCCTGCGGCAGATCCCAGTGGTACAAGGTGACGTGGGCGTCGATGCCCTTGCTTTCCAGTTCGGTCAGCAGCTTGTCGTAGAAGGCGAAACCGGCTTCGTTCCAGGCGCCTTTGCCCTGCGGCTGCACGCGCGCCCAGGCCATCGAGAAGCGGTAGGCGTCCACGCCCAGGCCGGACATGATGGCCACGTCTTCCGGATAGCGGTGGTAATGGTCGCAGGCGACGTCGCCGTTGCTGCCGTCGATGACCTTGCCCGGTGTGTGGCTGAAGGTGTCCCAGATCGATGGACCCTTGCCGTCGGCGGTGGCGCCGCCTTCAATTTGGAATGCGCTGGTGGCAACGCCCCAGGTGAACGAGGGTGGGAATTGCGTGAAATCGGTCATTTTCTTATCGTTTTAACAGGATTGACGGGGCGGGAAGGCATTGCGACGTTTGAAAACGATTTCACACCTCCATTCTCGATTAGACATCAACTAAAACGGGGTGTCAATCTTTTGCTGAAGCGGGAGCTGGCGTGGAGCGACTGCGCAGTACCGCTGTATAATGCTGCCTCAATATTCAGCCATCCCTCATCCCATGTCTTCCGATACTCCTAAAGACGGCCCAGCGCGGCCGATGCTCTACGACCCGACCGAACACCGCATCCGCAGCTTCGTCACCCGCGCCGGCCGCCTGTCGACCGCGCAAGCGCGCGCGCTGGAAGAGTTGAGCCCGAAGTTCATGATCGAGTACGCCAAGGCGCCGCTGGACTATGAAAAGACCTTCGGCCGCAAGGCGCCGGTGGTGCTGGAGATCGGCTTCGGCATGGGTGGCACGACGGCGCACATCGCCGGCGTGATGCCGGAGAAGGACTTCATCGGCGTCGAGGTGCACACGCCCGGCGTGGGCAGCCTGCTCAAGCTGATCGAAGAACAGGGCCTGACCAACCTGAAGGCCATCCAACACGATGCGGTGGAAGTGCTGAACCAGATGATTCCGGACGGCTCGCTGCACGGCGTGCATATCTACTTCCCGGACCCGTGGCACAAGGCTCGCCACAACAAGCGCCGCCTGATCCAGGCGCCGTTCGTCAAACTGCTGGTGCAGAAGCTGGCCGTGGGCGGCTACCTGCATTGCGCCACCGACTGGGAAGACTATGCGGTGCAGATGCTGGAAGTGCTGGGCGCCGAAGAGGGCCTGCAGAACACCGCCGACGGCTATGCGCCGCAGCCGGCCTATCGTCCGCTGACCAAGTTTGAAAACCGCGGCATCAAGCTGGGCCACGGCGTATGGGACCTGGTCTTCACCAAAAAGTAATCAGCGTCGCTGTTTCAGGATGGCGGCGTTGAGCCGCCTGAACACATCGTCCGGCACCGACAGACTGCACCACAAGCGGCGCTCGTGGCCTTTGTACAGGTCCGAGAAGTAGATGCGCTGGTAGTTCGACGCCGGATAGCCGGAGGCCTTGATCGCCTCCGCCGCCTCCTCGTCCGTGATGAAGAAGTAATCGATGCTGTGCTTGCGCAGCATATCCAGCATTTGCACGGTGTCCGCCGTGGTGCTGGCCGGCTGCGTCTTGTAGCGGATCAGCGCACGGTCTATCGTCGGGCCGTAGGAGACGCCTTGCTTCACCATCGCGCGCAGGCGCTTGTCGCCCAGCGTGTCTTTCAGCGGCTCCTCATCCTTCATGGCCGGATTGCCGACCCAGGTCAGCGCGAACGGCCGCTTGTCCTCGTACACCACTTCCGTGAATTTTCCGATGCGCTCACGCTCCGGTGTTTGCAGCCAGCTCACCATGCAGGCCGGCGCCTCGTTCGCCTGCAGCAGCACGATCTGCTGCTTGGCCGGCGTCTGGCGGACTTCGTAGGGAATGCCGGCGGCGGCCAGCGCCGCGATGGCGGGCTTGGCGACAAAGCCGGTCAACTGGCCGCGCGAGTCGGCATACTGCAGCGGCGGGCTCTGGATATAGTGCAGCATCAGCGGCTGCCCTGTCCCCGCCGTTGCCACCGCCGCCGCCAGTATCAGCGCCGCGGGCATCATCGCTCCAGCGGTTCCATGTCCAGCACGACCACATAGGCCAGGCGGCTGTTCTGCCACACTCCGCCGCCGCGCACCTGCGCGTCGCAGGTGGTGACCTGGCCTTCGATCTCCTTGCGCTTCAGGTGTTCGCGGAAGGCCACCGACGCTTTCGGCGACAGATAGCCCGTCATGCGCCCGCCGAGGAACACCGCGACGGCGGCGCCCTCGTAGGGATTGGCGTCGTCAGGCACCAGCGTGGCGACGTACGGCACGGCCGCGCCCTGGTCGCCATGCTCGCCGGCCAAGGCCTTCAGCGCGGGCTGGTAACGCGATTCATTGACCACTTCAACCAGGAAGCGGCCGTCGTCGGACCAGTGCAGCGCGGCCGGGCCTTCAGGCAGCTTCGGCTCGTACGGCGTGGCGGGGCGCGCCGGCAGCGGCATAGGCTTGGCCGGATTGGTCTTGATGATCGCGTAGACCACCAAGCCGGTGACGGCAATGATCAGCAGGGAGATGACGAGTTCCATGGCGTGGTGTTTTATCTAAAGGCCGACATCTTACCGCATGCCCTTGGCCTGATAGACGATTTTGCCGCCCACGACAGTCTGCAGCACCTTGATGTTGGCGATGTCCTCGGCCGGGATGGTGAAGAAGTTACGATCCAGGACGATCATGTCCGCCAGCTTGCCCACCTCCAGCGATCCGGTCAGCGCTTCCTGGCGCAGCGTGTAGGCCGCGTTTAGCGTGATCGCGCGCAGCACCTCGGCGCGCGGCATACCGGGCTGCGACGTCAGCGTGCCGGCATATTCCTTGCCGGCGTCCGGCGCGGCGGTGCGGGTCACGCCGACCTTCAGCGCGAACCATTCGTCCAGCGGATCGACCGGCCAGTCGCTGCCGTAGGCGATGCGCGCGCCGGCCTTGCGCAGCAGCTCCTGCGGCTCGACGATGGCGTAGCGCGCGGGGCCCATGTAGTCCTTCAGTGCGCCGACCGTGTCGGGTGCCGGCTTCCCCCATTGGAAGGACAGCACCGGCGTCACATCCAGTTTGGCGAAACGCGCATAGTCGGACGGAGCGACGATTTCGTCGTGTGCCAGCACCGGCCGGACGTTCTTGCCGGCGGGCGTGGTGCGCAGGTATTCGATGGCGTCCAGCGATTCGCGCACGGCGCGGTCGCCGTCGACGTGGATGTGCGGATCGATATGGGCGTTGGCCAATTCGGTCAGCGTGGTTTTCAGCGCCTCTTGCGAGAAGTAGCTGGCGGGGCCGGTGCTGGCGCCGGGTTGCCAGTCCGGCTTCTCCGGCGTGCCCTTGTTCACGAGGTAGGGCTGCAGCATGGCGCCGGTGAAGGCGGGAGCGGAGATCACGCCATCCATGAACAGCTTGGCGTGACGCACCTGCATCGACGGCGCCACCACGGTCTGGCCCTGGTCGAACTGCTTTTGCTGCTTCAGCAGCTCGGCGACGGCGCTTTGCGGCGTGGCGCCTTTATCCAGGTCGATCAGCACGGCGAAGTGCGCGCGCGCCGTCAGCTTGCCCTGCTTGTGCAGGTCGGCGAAGGCGGTCATCGTCTCGGGATCGGTGTAGGCGTCGAGGAAGGTGGTGATGCCCTGCTTGCGCATCGCCGCCAGCGCGGCGCTGGAGGCTTGCAGGTTTTCTGCCACTGTCAGCGGCGGCAGCAGGTTCATCGCCATGTCCTGGGCGGCGTCTTCGAGCAGGCCGGTGGCATCGCCCTTGGCATCGCGGGTGATCTTGCCGCCGGCGGGATCGGCCGTGTCGCGCGTGATGCCCGCCACCTTGATGCCCCTGGAGTTCAGCAGCGACGAGTGGCCGAACGACGAGCGCACGATCACCGGACGGTCGGTCTTCAGCGCATCGAGCGTGGCGGCGGTGGTTTCCACGCCATCGGGCAGCATACCCTGCTGGAACCAGTTGACGACCACCATCCAGCTGTCGGCGCCGGCTTTCTTTTCCTTGTCCAGGCAGGCCTGGATGCGCGACTGGAACTGCGGCACCGTCAGGTTCTCGTAATTCAGGCTGCATTTGAGCAGGCGGCTGCCGCCCGATTGCGGATGCATGTGGCCGTCGACCAGACCGGGCATCAGCATGCGTCCGTGCAGGTCGATCACCTTGGTGGACTTGCCGGTCAGCGCTTTGGCGCCGGCGTCGTCGCCGACGTAGACGATGCGGCCGGCGCGCACGGCCAGCGCCTGCTGCACGCTGTCCTTGGCATCGACGGTGTAGACGTAGCCGTTGCGGTAGACGGTATCGGCCGGCGACTCCGCGGCAAAGACCATGGTTGAAAACGTCAGCGCGAGTGCCGAGAAATAGCCGTACCTGTTCATGCAATCTCCTGTTATGCGGCCTCCATCACTTTGGCGCGCGGCGCCATGGGCAGGAAGGCCAGCAGGTTACCCGCCAGTACCAGCGCCAGCCCGGCCAGCGCCGTCGGCGTCCAGTGGTAGCCCTCGTATATCGTTGAGATGGTCAGTGCCACGATGGGGAATAATACCGTGGAATAGGCCGCGCGGTCCGAGCCGATGCGGCCCACCAGCAGCAGGTAGGCGGTGAAGCCGATCACCGAGCCGGGTATCGCCAGGTACAGCAGGGCGCCGACGTAGCGCGCGTTCGGCTCCAGCGCGAACGGCATGCCCAGCGCGAAGGCGGCGATGCCCAGCGTGGTCGAGCCGATCAGCATGGCCCAGGTGTTGGTCAGCCACGGCGTCAGGCCCAGCGACTGCATGCGGCTCGACAGCAGGTTCCCGCAGGAGAAGCACAACGTGCCGCCCAGGGTCAGCGCGAGGCCCATCATCACCTTGCTGTCGTTCCAGTGGCCGGCCATCTGCGGCGCGAACAGCAGCACGATGCCGGTCAGGCCGAGCAGGGCGCCCATCATCACCTGGCGGCGTATCGGCCGGCCGAGGAAGATGCGGCCGTTGATCGCGTTCCACAGCGGCGCGGTCGAGAACACCACCGCTTCCAGGCCGCTGGTGATCCACTGGCTGGCATAGTAGAAGCACAGGAAGTTCAGGCAGAACAACGCGATGCCCTGGGCGAACAGGTAGCGCCAGGCCTGGCGCGGCGGCCACCATGGCTTGCGGGTGACGAGCAGGAATCCCATCAGCACGGCGGCGGCCAGCCAGAAACGGTAGGCGATCGACACCGGCGCGGGCACCACGCCGAGCTGGAAGGTGATGGCGATCCAGGTGGTACCCCAGATCAGGACGGTGAGCAGGTAGAGGAAGATATTCATGTTGCCAGCATGCCGCGTGCGCGGCGCGGCCACTTGTCTGGAATTGCGCATTTCCGCGGGGCGCCAGCGGAGGAGGGCGGCTCCATGTTAGACTTTATGCATCATGCCACCCCGTCCCGATTCCAGCCCTGCCACCCTGTCCCGCGCGCCGGAAGGGCTGATTTCGCACGCTGTGTTCCGCACCATGTCGGAAACCGATGCGCAGCTGGAGCGCTTTGCCTGGCTGGGCGACGACCTGGCGCTGGCCATCTGGCGCCGCGACACCGAGGTGGCCGAGACCAGCTACAGCAAGCCCGGTCACCACACGCTGTCCTACTACATGGGCGGCGGCTACCGCACCGAGCGCGACGAGCTGCCCGGTTTGTACGGCGCGCCGAAGCGGCTTTGCACCCTGCCGGACTGGCACGAATCCAGCTGGACGGTGCGCGGGCCGCTGCGCTTCCTGCACGTCTACTTCCTGCCCGAGCATTTCACGCGCCGCGCCGTGGTGGAGCTGGACCGCGAACCGCGCGAGGTGACGCTGGCGGACCGCACCTACTTTGAACACGATCGTATCGGCCCGCTGTGCGCCGCGCTGGCGGCGATGCCGTGGGACGGCCCGGACGCGCAGTTGCGCGCCAACGAGGTGACGCACGAGACGCTGAGCCATCTGCTGCTGTCGCAGTCGATGCCGCAGCACCAGCAGCGCGTGCGCGGCGGATTGGCGCCGGTGGTGCGCCGGCGCCTGGCCGATTACATCGAGGCGCACCTGGCGCAGAACATCTCGCTGGGCATGCTGGCGCAACTGGCGTGCATGTCGGAATACCATCTGGCGCGGATGTTCAGGATTTCGTTCGGCATGCCGCCGTCGGCATGGATCGCGGCGCGGCGCGTGGAGCATGCGCGCATGCTGTTGAAGACCACCGACCAGCCCTTGCAGCAGATCGCCGATGCCTGCGGCTACGCGGACCTGAGCCACTTCAGCCACCGCTTCCGCGACAGCATCGGCGCGCCTCCCAGCCGCTACCGCAGCATCGTCATGGCGTAGGGCGCTCGAACGAGAAGCCCGGCGCGTACAGGTGGTAGCCGTCGAAGTCCTGCTTGCCGATGGCCGCACCCTGGCTGCGGGCGATGGCATACACCATGCTGAAGTGGAAGTAGAAGTTCGGCAGGATGTACAGGTTCAGGTATTCGTCGCCAGGCAGCGCGATGTCGGCGAAGCCGGCGCGGTCGCGGCACAGGCGTTCGGCCGAGCCTTCAAAGCGCTCCGGTGGAATCGCGGCGATATGGTCCATCGTATCGTCGACCTGCCGGGCCAGCGCGGCAAAGGATGGTTCACCGCCGTCGAAGCTCACCGTGTCGAGTCCCGCCAGCGGACAGCAGCCGCGCAGCGCGAAGTTGGCGGTGGCGCGCACGTGCGAGGCAAACGGCAGCATGTCCTCGTGCAGGCGGGCTGCCAGTACGTCGCTGCCGCTGGCCTCGATCTTTTGCAGCATGCCGCGCAATTGCAGGAGCGAGTGATTGAAAATGACGGTCGGGCTTATCGGCATATTATTGCGATCTAAAATTGAAACCCGATTTTAATCCCAACGCTGCGGTCAAGCGCAGCAACCCCGCCTGATTGTTGACGCCGAGCCGCTGTTTGATGTCGGCCCGGTGCGCCGCGACAGTTTTTTCGCTCAACGCCAGCATGTTGGCGATATCCTTCGTCCCCCAGTTGTCCGCCATGAGTATCAGTATCTCGACCTGCCGCAGGTCAGCGTTGTGGAACATGTAGGCCAGATATTCAGGGGACCAATCCTAATACCTGAGTACGAGAATACTACCGAGTACGATACTAGTTCGTCGGGGGGGCGGCCCTGCTCACGCACAGCGATTAATCGCGAATGATCCTGCTGGGCAGGTTACGCAAAAGATCCAGAATTAGTATTTTTACGAATAACGACTGACTATGGATGAACAGGCACAAATGGAAAAATTAGTAAATGGAGGCGTTGCTTCGCTGTGGTCGAGGTGGTCGATCGACTTACCCCCTGCATGTTTTGAGCGAAACGAAGATGGTTCTTGGTCCGCTTGGGGGGCAGATTGGACGTTGGACGTATCGATAGTAGATACGTCTGGGGACGCATCAGGGAAACCCGTGAGCGCTCTCCAACTACTCGGGGCTGTTGATCCATTGTCTGAAATTTCGGGTCAAGGTTGGATCGGAGCGAAGAGTATGTTTGACGAGACTGTGGATGGTAAGAGAATTTTTCGACTGTCCGGGAAATTATGTTCTGAAAATACGGTATTGTTGGGCATGGTTTCTTTTTTTAGAACGGATCAATTGGAATTTGCGGATTCCATTTTGAGAAAGGTCCGGCACGTCGATGTTGCCGAGACTTCGTGATGACGGAAAGGTGACGGCATGCGCCGCGCCGAACTGGTGGAAAAACAAATGACAATAGAGCATTCTGAAATTATCGATCTATTTCATATTGACGCTACAACTTCCGAAGCGATTTTGACAATTACTGATCACTTAGAATGGGGGGCAGGGCATGAGCATCTTTTTTTATTTAAAAATAAACTGAATAGCTATTTGCGATTTATTGAAAGCGGTCAGAGATAAGCAGGATCGAATCGTTCAAAGGCATTCGGGTGCCCGGTAAAGGATTCACATTCTTCCCTGAGGATGCGCCGGATTGAGTCCGTCCGCCGCTGTCGAAAGCCTGATTACTCCATCTCGCTGATCATGGCGACGATCTCGTCGCCGTAGGATGCCAGCTTCTTCTCGCCGACGCCGGAAATGCCGCGCAGGTCGGACAAGGTGGTCGGCCGCGCCTTGGCGATCTCGCGCAGCGTGGCGTCGTTGAAGATGATGTAGGCCGCGACGTCGTGGGCGCGCGCCGTCTCCACCCGCCACCAGCGCAGCTTGTCGAAGATGGCCTGCTCGCGCGGCGACAGATCGCTCTCCACATAGCCCTTCGCCGCCCGGCTCGGGCTCTTTTGCTTGACCGGCTTCTGGTACTGCCGCAGCTGCACCTTCTGCCCACCCTTCAACACCGGGCGCGCGGCGTCGGTCAGCTTGAGCGAGCTGTATTGTTCATGGTCGACCGTCACCAGCCCGAGCGCGATCACCTGGCGCAGGATCGCGCGCCATTCGGCTTCGGTGCGGTCGGCGCCGATGCCGAATACCGACAGCGAATCGTGATGCCAGGTCTTGATGCGGTCCGTCTCGACGCCGCGCAGCACCTCGATCACATGGCCGGCCGCGAAGCGCTGGTCGACGCGGTACACCGCCGACAGCAGCTTCTGCACCGGCACCGTGCCGTCGAAGGACACCGGCGGGATCAGACAGGTGTCGCAATTGCCGCAAGGACCGGAGCTTTCGCCGAAGTAGTCCAGCAGGCGCACGCGCCGGCAGCTCAACGTTTCGCACAGGCCCAGCATCGCGTCGAGCTTGTTGCCCAGCACGCGCTTGAAGGTCTCGTCGGCTTCCGATTCGTCGATCATCCGGCGCTGCAGCACCACGTCCTGCAGGCCGTATGCCATCCACGCGCTGGACGGATCGCCGTCGCGGCCCGCGCGGCCGGTCTCCTGGTAGTAGCCCTCGATGCTCTTGGGCAGGTCCAGGTGGCAGACGAAGCGCACGTTGGGTTTGTCGATGCCCATGCCGAAGGCGATGGTGGCGCACATGACGATGTTCTCTTCGCGCAGGAATTTGGCCTGGTTGGCGGCGCGCTTGGCGTGGTCCATGCCGGCGTGGTAGGCCATCGCGCGCACGCCGTTCTCGTTGAGGAACTCGGCGGTCTCCTCGACCTTCTTGCGCGAGAGGCAGTAGACGATGCCGCAGTCGCCGCCATGTTCGGTGGTGATGAAGTCCAGCAGCTGCTTGCGGCCGTTGGCCTTCTCGACGATCTGGTAGCGGATGTTGGGCCGGTCGAACGAGGACACGAACTGCATCGCGTCGCCCAGCTGCAGGCGGTGGACGATCTCGGCGCGGGTCTGCGGGTCTGCGGTGGCGGTCAGCGCGATGCGCGGCACGTTGGGGAACTGCTCGTGCAGCACCGACAGCTTGATGTATTCCGGCCGGAAGTCGTGACCCCATTGCGATACGCAGTGCGCCTCGTCGATGGCGAACAGCGCGATCTTCGACGCCTGGAACAGGTTCAGGCAGCGTTCCGTCATCAGCCGCTCGGGCGCCACGTAGACCAGGTCAATCTCGCCGGTGCGCACCAGCCGCTCGATGCGGCTCGCTTCCTCGTAGGTCTGGGTCGAGTTCAGGAAGGCCGCGCGCACGCCCACCTCGGCCAGCGCGTCGACCTGGTCCTGCATCAGCGCGATCAGCGGCGAGATGACCACGCCGACGCCGTCGCGCACCAGCGCCGGGATCTGGTAGCACAGCGACTTGCCGCCGCCGGTGGGCATCAGGACCAGCGCGTCGCCGCCACCGCTGACGTGGCCGACGATCTCCGCCTGGTGGCCGCGGAAGGCTGGGTAGCCGAACACGGTCTGCAGCAGGTGAAGGGCGCGCTCGTTATTTTCCTGATGACTCATTTCTACTACTCGCTTCTACTGCAAAGGTGTTAGTCGGCCCAGACGATGACGCCGGTGTAGCCGGTGACCAGTACCATCAGGCCGAAGGCGATGCGGTACCAGGCAAACGCGGTGAAGGTGTGCGAGCTGATATAGCGCAGCAGCCAGCGCACGCACAGGAAGGCCGAGATGAACGCGGCCACGGTGCCGATCGAGAACAGCGGCAGGTCGGAGGCCGACAGCAGCGCGCGTTCCTTGTACAGCGAATACACGGTGGCGCCCAGCAGCGTCGGAATCGCCAGGAAGAACGAGAACTCGGTGGCCACCTTGCGCGACAGGCCGAAGATCATGCTGCCCATGATGGTGGCGCCGGAGCGGCTGGTGCCCGGGATCAGCGCGAACGCCTGGGCGATGCCGATCTTGATGGCGTCCATCGGCGTGATGTCGTCGACAGAATTGATGCGGGCCATGGCCGGATTGGCCTTTTCGCGCTTTTCCACCCACAGGATGACGAAGCCGCCGACGATGAAGGCCAGCGCCACCGGCACCGGCGCGAACAGCACGGCCTTGATTGCCTTGTTGAACAGCACCCCCAGCACGGCGGCCGGCAGGAAGGCGATCAGCACATTGAGCGCGAAGCGCTGCTGTTTCGGGTCGCCCAGGCCGGTCAGCACGGCGGCGATGCGGGCGCGGTATTCCCAGCAGACGGCGAAAATGGCGCCGGCCTGGATAACGATCTCGAACACTTTCATCTTTTCTTCCATGCCATGGAAGCCCAGCAGGTGCTCCGCCAGGATCAGGTGGCCGGTGGAGGAAATCGGCAGAAATTCCGTGAAGCCTTCTACCAGGCCCATGATCAGGGCTTTGAGTGCGAGAACGATATCCATGAATTAAGTATTTACGCGTGGAAGTTGACGGGAGTGATGCTGCCGCAGGGGCGCCGGGGTCGAAGCTTACCATGTTCGCGGCGTCCGATTCTGAATCTGACTCAAGCGTAATGCGGTTTTATGCGCCGAGGCAAAAAAAACGCCCCGGGAAGGGGCGTTGTGAGGAGCTATTTGTTGCAGGGGATGCCGGCGCTTACCAGTTGGCCAGCAGCGTGTACTTGCCGTTGGTGGCGCCGGTGCCGCCGCTGTAGTAGATCACCTTGGCGTACAGCGTGCCCGCCGTGCCGTAGCTGACGCTGTCGGCCTGGCCCGCGCCCTTGACGCTGGACGCCACCTTGGTGCCGCTGCTGTTGTACAGCTCCAGGTCGTAGTCCGAGCTGGCGTTCGGGGTCATGGTCACGGTCAGCGTTTTACCGGCCGGCAGCACGACCTTGTAGTAGTCCACATCGGTCGAGGCGCTGAACGTGCCGTTGACCGTGGTGCCGGCCGTGGTCAGCGCTTGCGCGGTGGCGGTGGTGTTGTTGCTTTCCACTTCGGCGATGGTCGGGCCGCCGGGTACCGACGACAGGATGTTCTGCGCTTCAAACTTGGCCTGGAAGGTGTTGGCGTAGCTCAGGTCCGAAGGGAACAGCGTCTTGGCCGCGTTGACGATGGCGGTGGCCATGGCCGGCATCTTGACGTTGCTGCCCAGGCCGAAGTGCGCTTCCAGGATGATCTGGTCGATGTTCGAGCGCGGCTTGCCGGCGGCGATCAGCGCCACCATGGCCTGGTACAGCGGCGCCGACCACAATTCGTCCGACTGGAACGTCACGCCGCCTTCGGTCACCGACTGGTGCGCGGAGTAGGTCTTGCTGGCGTTGTACTTGGCGTCGGTGCGGTTCAGCATGCGGCCGGCCCAGCAGGCGCCGTGGCCGTCCCAGCTGAATGCCCATTCCGGATGGTAGATCTTGCCATTGGGGGTGCTGTAGGAGTACGACGCGGCCCAGTAGTCGCCGAAGCCTTCGCCCATGGCGCCGGTGTCGCCGCCGGTCCAGCTGGAGTCGATGTTGGCCTGGATGCCATGGCCGTATTCGTGCAGGATCACGTCGGCGTCTTCGCTGTCGTTCACGCAGCCGTGGCCGAAGGCCAGGTAGTCCGAGCCGGCCGCGCCGCCGCTGTAGTGTGAGTTGTCGTCGCCGTTGACGCCGTCGGTGTCGACGTCCAGCGGACGGTTGATGATGGACTTGGTGCCGGTGAAGCCGAGCGACTGGATGTAGCGTTGGCTCCGGTCCAGGTGGAAGTAGACGTTGGTGTCGTCGAACGCGTTGTTGCCGCGCTTGGCCGTCCATACGCCGTTGGTGGTGGTGCTCGGCGCGGTGGCCGGCGCTTCGATGTTCTTGATGTTGACGAACGGGCCGCTCAGCTTGTAGACACCGGAGGTCACCGTCAGGTCGCGCAGCGTCTTGGTCGAGTAGGCGGCGTCGAAGGCGGAAGCGGCCGAAGTGTCGGTCAGCGCGTCGGTGTTGAGCACCGTGCGCGGATCCGGATCGAAGGCATAGCCGGAACCGTTGATGCCGGAGGCCACGGTTTGCGCGGCCGCCGCGGTGTGCCCGCCCTGGCGGCTCACGGAGCGGGTGGCGGCGCTGCGGTCGAGCACAGGGCCGCCGACGTTGGCGCGCGCGGCCAGCGAGCGCTCGCCCTTGCGCGGCAGCGAGGTGGTGTAGGAATCGATGACGGTGCCGTCATGCGCGTTCAGGTACTGGACGAAGCCGCCGGTCGGCATCTGCGCCTCGATGGTCACCTTGCGCGCCAGTTGCACGCCGTCCTTGGTCGGCACCCACACCAGCTCGGTGCCCGGCGCGGCCACCAGCGGATGCTGCACCTTCATGTTGTTCCAGCCCAGGTCCAGTGCCTGCTCTTCGCTGATCTGCGACTTGTTGTACAGCTGGTTGACGGCGTTGGCGTCGACCTTGTCGGAGATGTAGCGGGTTTCATTGAAAATCTTTTGCAGCTGGCCGTTCTTGCCGATGGAGACGATGATCTCGGCGCGGTCGACCGGCAGGCCGCGCAGCATCTGCTGATAGTGGTAGTGCTTGCCGGTGATGGATTCCTGCACCTTGACCAAGGTCAGGTTGTTCAGCGAGGCTGGCAGGCCGAAGCGCTCGGCGTTCTGGCGCAGCACGTCGTCGGGCGAGGTGGCGGCGGTGGCCGAGAACAGGGTGAGGTTGTCGACCGAGTAGCTGCCGGCGTGCGCGGTGCCCGCGTAAGCCAGGACGATCAGGGATGCAAGTAATGGGCGGGCGAATTGGCGCATGCTGCAGGGACTCCTATCAATATTGGTTTATTCGGTATGCGAGCCGATGTCCGGCTGGTGCTGAGCGACTGGTGCCCGACGAGTATAGCCATGCCTTTTTGCCATTTGTAAAATCAGGCCTTTTTAGACATTTTGCGGCGCTCTGTTAAAAATGAGACATGGCGGCCGCCCGCGCGCGGCGCTAAGATGGGGCGTAAAAATCTCACGAAAGGCGTGTATGTACCGATTGATTTCCCTCCTTCCAGTGGTTGCGTTGGCCTCTGGCTGCGCCATGGCGCAAGCGCCCAAGCCCGTCGAGGACGTGGAACCGGAGGTGACCAGGGAGGTGGCCGCGGCTATCGCGAAGCAAGCCGCCGGTCCGGAGGCCGACGGCGCCGCGCTGGTGCGCGCCTGCCCGGCCGCGCCGCCGCTGGAACTGCTGAAGCGCAGCGTCGACGGCGAGGAGCGCACCTATGTCTACCGCGCCCGCTGCGGCAGCGCGCTGCTGGTCACCGCCACCTACGGCAAAAACCGCGCGATCAAGCGCCTGCAGGTGACGCCGGAAAAATAAAAAAAGCCCCCTGGCCGCGCATAGGGGAGGCGGACAGGGGGCGAAAAACCGGTGGCTGCTGTGCGGCCGCAAGCCGGTAAGAGGGAGATGCGAGGTGATGCCTGTGCTACTAAACTCTTAGAACGTCATGTCCAGGCGGGCGCCGAAGTAACGCTGGAAGTCGCGCGGCGGCAGCCACTCGGTGGTGTTGACCACCAGCGGCGTGTTGGGCGCCTTGCTGCTCCAGTTGCTGTTGGCGTAGCCGTTGTTCAGGCCGGCCGCGTAGCGCTTGTCGAACAGGTTGTTGACCAGGAAGGTGAACTTGTAGCGGTCCTGCTTGTCCTTCACGCCGACGCTCAGGTTGGTGATGCTGTAGGCCCCCTGGACCGTCATCGGATCCTGGCTCAGCGAGAACTGCGTGCGGCTCTGGTAGCGCGTGGTGGCCGCGACGAAGCCGTTGAAGCTCTGCGACGGCAGCACCACGTCATACTGGCCGCCCAGGTTGACCTTGATCTTGGGCGCGTTCGGCAGCGTCTTGCCGGCCAGATTCTGCACATTGGTGTTGTTGTACTTCGGGCTGTTGGCGCAGCCCGGTCCCGGCACGGTGCCGGTGCCGGTGGCGTTCAGCACGTTGTAGCACGGGCCGTTCTCGAACGATTGCACGGTCGCCTCGGTGTAGGCGAAGCTGCCGTTCAGCTGCAGCTCGCGGGTCACGCGGATGCTGCCCTCGACTTCCACGCCCTGGGTGCGCAGGCCGCCGATGCTGTTCAAGCCGGTGCGGTAGGTGCCGTCGGCGTCGAAGAAGCTCGACGATTGCTGGAAGTTCTTGAAGTTGGTGCGGAACAGCGCCGCGCTGAACATCGCGCGGTTGTCCAGCAGGCTTTGCTTCAAGCCGATCTCGTAGCTGCGCGCGGTTTCCGGCTTGACGGCCGGCAGCTTGGCGGTGGCGGCGGTGAAGCCCGACGTCAGGTCGTAGGCCACGCCCTTGTGGCCGGTCGAGGCCATGCCGTAGACCATGCTGTCCTTGTTGATGCGGTGCTCCAGGCCCAGCTTGCCGGTGAAGCTCTTGTCGTTGTCTTCCTTGTGATAGAACTCGGTCTGCGCGAACGACTGCGGCGGCACCGTGTAGCGGCGGAAGTTATAGCCGGTGTCTTCGTCGTTGTAGCGGCCGCCCAGGATCAGGCTGGTGTTCGGCACGAAATCCCACGAACCCTGGCCGTAGATGGCCTTGCTGATGTTCCACGCGTCGGCGCCGTACGAGGTGCCGTAGGCCTGGATCAGCGGCGCCTTGGTCAGCTCGCGGTTGAGCCAGTTCTTGCCGTACCACAGGCCGGCCACGTAGCGCACCGCGCCCTTGTCCGGCGAGGTCAGGCGCAATTCCTGGGTGGTCGAATGGACGTCGAACGAGCCATACTGGAACAGGCCGCCGTGCATGCCGGTCGGCTTGCCGTTCGGCAGCAGCAGGAAGGGCAGGATGTCGACGTCGGTGTTGTCGTTGTCCTGGTAGTCGTCCATGTGGTAGCGGCTGTAGGACGAGATCGAGCTCAGCGTGTGACCGGCCAGCGGACCGTTCGGATCGAAGGCCCAGTCCAGCTTGACGCCGGTGCCCACGTCATGGAACTTGCCGCCGGTCGGGTAGTCGTTGCGCACGTCGCGGTTGCCCGGGCCGATGTTGATGCCGGCCAGCACCAGCGAGACCGGCAGCTGCGGCGCGTTGCGGTAGATGCCTCCCGGCGACATGTAGCTGTAGGCGCTCGAGCAGCAGAACTTCTCGGTGCGGTTGTAGTGCGGCGTCAGCGTGACGGTCAATTGGTCGATCGGCGTCCACTCCAGCTTGCCGCTGAGGTTGTCGCCCTTGCTGCCGTTCAGGTGGCCGCCGGTGGTCAGGTCGTTCAGGGTGCCCTGGTAGCTGGTCTTGCTGGCCGCCAGGCGCATGCGCAGGTTGTCGGACACGGAGCCGCTGACGCTGAAGCCGCCGCGCCATTCATGGTCGTCGGTGATGTAGGTGCTGACGTTGGTCTTGATCGGGCCGCCGATCGGCTTGGTGGTGATGTTCAGCGCGCCGGCGATCGAGCTCTTGCCGAACAAGGTCGATTGCGGGCCCTTCAGCACTTCGATGCGGTAGACGTCGGCCAGGTCCTTGAACGCGCCGGCCTGCATGCCGAGCGGGATATCGTCGACGATGACCGACACGTCGGCCTCGACGCCGATGCCCAGCGAGAAGGTGCCGATGCCGCGCATATTGATGCTGAAGTTGCCCGGCTGCGTGCCGTAGGACAGCGTCAGCGCCGGCGACAGCGACGGGATGTCTTCCAGGTCGCGCACGTTGGAGCGCTGCAGCACGGCGTCGCCCAGCACGGTGATCGAGGCCGGCACGTCCTGCAGGTTTTGTGCGCGCTTGTTGGCGGTGACGACGACGGATTCGAGCTTGCCGCTGTCGACGGGCGTGGCCTGCTGGGCGGAAGCGGTGTGGGCTGCTGCCAGCAGGGCGAGTGCCACTGCGGCCGTGATGGGCCGCAGCGTCGGTAAGGATGATTGCATGATGTCTCCAGAAATATTATTAAGTACTATTAAACTGCTTTGTGGAAGCGCTACCATTCAGGCTTAAAAAATACGCCGGCGGGCGCGCGGACCGCCGGCGGTGATGCAGAACTATTTCAAGCTGACCTTCAACGGCGCCTTCAGCTTCTGCGCGTAGTTGCGGACATAGGCTTGCCAGGCGGCGCCGTCGGCGAAGTCGCCGCTCTTGCTCCAGCCGGCGCCGAAGTAATAGACGAAGGGCTTGCCCGGCTGCGCGGTACCGAGCGTCAGCTGCTGCTTGTCGGCGACGGCGAAGCCGCTGGCGCCGGCCGGCAGGATCACGCCGCAGCCGGTGGTGCCGTCTTCGCCGTGCTGCGGCTCCCAGTAACTGGCCCAGCCGCCGGCTGCGTCGGTGACGTATTCGCCCGGCTGGTCGCGCTGGACGATGCCGACGCCGACCGTCAGCGGGCCCTTGCCGGTGGCGGTGTACTTGCTTTCCACGCGGGTCATGTTGGAGCCGGCGTCGATCGAGTAGCGCTTCACTTCCGACACCATGCGGCCGCTGCCCGCGTCCCACTTGCCGAAACTGAGTTCGAACACGGAGCGCAGCGGGCCGTCCGCCAGCACCTTCCAGCTCTGGTAGTTGGACGAGTTGTGCAGCGCATTGTCGGTATAGACGGTGGTGCCGCCGCAGCCGCGGTTCTGGCCCACGTGGTAGTAGTCCAGGCCTTCGCCGTGGTCCTTGTGATATTCGCCGTTCTTGTACCATTTATCGACCACCGGGTAGCGCACCTTCTTGACCCAGACGTCGACGCCGCTGCTGATCAGGTGTTCCTTCGGATCGTTGATGATGGACGGGCCGTAGACGCGATGGACGATGCGGTCGCTCTCCCAGGCGAAATCGTCGAGGCGCTCCGGCACGAAGCGGGCGTGCGTCTTGACGTCGGCCGGCGGCACGGCGGCAAGGCGCTCGGCCGGCAGCACCAGGTAGCGGTGCGTGTCGCCGGCGGGCAGGTTGACCGAGAACAGCAGCTGCTTGCCGATCACTTGCGAATTGAGGATGGCGGAGGTGGAGGCGTCCATCACCACGGGGGCTTTGAGACCCGATCCCAGCGCCACTTCCACCAGCTCGTCGCCGCGCAGACCGTCGGTGCCGTTGGTTACGGTGACCGTCTGCGGCTTGGCCTTGTCCAGCACCGCCATGCGATACACCTCGCTGCCGGCCAGCAGGAAGCCGCCGACGCCATAGACTTCGGTGGCGCTGTCGTCGAAGACCTTCGGCGCCAAGCCGATAGGCTGCACGTGGGTCAGCTTGCCGTCGGCCTGCACGTTGGCCACCAGCGCGGTCCAGGCTTTCTGCACCGCCGGCTTGTAGGCCTTGGCGTCCAGCAGGCCTTGGTTGACGCCCCAGGCGAAGGCGTAGGCATACAGCGCCGAGCCGCTCGATTCCTTCATCGGGTAGCTGTCCGGATCGAGCAGGCTGGCGCGCCACAGACCATCGGCCTGCTGCAGCTTCAGCAGCCGTGCCGACATATCCTGGTACTGCTGGACGAAGCGCGGACGGTCCGGATGGTTGACCGGCAGGTACTGCAGCATGCGCACCAGGCCTCCCATCACCCAGCCGTTGCCGCGTCCCCAGTAGACCTTCTTGCCGTTGGCCTCGCGCTTGTCGAAGTAGTTCGAGTCGCGGAAGTACAGGTGCTCTTCCTTGTCGTACAGGTAGTCCGAGGTGACCCACCATTCGCTGACGGCGAAGTCCAGGTAGCGCTGGTCGCCGGTGACGGCCCACAGGCGCAGCCAGGTCGGCGGGCCCATGAACAGCGCGTCGCACCACGACCAGCGTTCCTGGTTGCCCTTGACGGTGAACTCCAGCGTGCCGCTGCGGCGGTTGGCCAGGATGTCGTCGAAGCTGGCGCGCATCGGCGCGATCATCTTCCGGTCGCGCAGCTGCAGATACAGTTCGGCGTAGGTCTGGCCGATGATGTGGTCGTCCGCGTGGTAGTGGTTGGGACCGAGCTTCCATTCGTTCTTTTCGCCGACGGCGATCATGGCGTCGCGGTATTTGCGGTCGCCCGAGATGCCCACCAGGGCCATGAAACCGGTATCGCCCACCGCCTGCGTCCAGTCGTCGATGCGGTGCTTGCTGGGGTTGGCCAGCTGCCAGTCGGCCACGCGCTCCATCGCGTTCAGCACCGCCTTCGGATTGATGGCGGCCGACGGCGCGGCCGCTTCGGTGGTTGGCGCTTCGGCGGCAAATGATGGCATTGCGGGCAGTGCGGCCGCCGTGAAGGCGGCCAGCACGGCGGCGTGCAGATAGGTTGGTTTCATGTGGGCGTCTCGTTTATATTTTTTTGAGGGTGCGGCGTTATTTGTACATCGGTCCCGCGGTGACGAACGGGCCGCCCTGGTAGACGGTCGGCGCGTCGTCCTTGGCCGGATAGTCGGCGTTGTTCGGGAAGCTGGCGGCGAATTCGCTGGAGCTGTGCTTCGGCGCGTAACCCAGGTGCGAGGCGTGCTTGTTGTCCCACCACTTGGTCGGATTGTCCGAGGTGCCGAAGGTGATCGTGTGGCCGACGCGCGGCGTGAACAGCGAGCAGCGGATCAGTTCCACCAGGTCGTCGTAGGCCAGGTAGGTCACCATCATGCGCGAGTTTTTAGGCTCGGGGAACGAGGAACCGATGCGCAGGCAGACGGTCTCGGTGCCGAAGCGGTCGTAGTAGTAACGCGACAGCGCCTCGCCGAAGGCTTTCGACACACCGTAAAAGCCGTCCGGGCGCAGCGGCATGCTGGCGTCGACCAGCTGCGTGGTCTCGTAGAAGCCGACCACGTGGCTGGAGCTGGCGTAGATCACGCGCTTGACGCCGCATTTGTGCACCGCCTCGTACAGGTGGTGCAGGCCGAGGATGTTGGCGTTCATGATAGGCTCGAACTTGTCTTCGACCGAAATGCCGCCGAAATGCAGTACCGCGTCCACGCCTTCCATCATTTTCAGGACGGCGTCGCGGTCGCCCAGGTCGCCGATGACGATTTCCTCGCCCTCGGCCGCCGGGCCGAGATCCTTGACGTCGTTCAGGCGGACGACATCGGCCCATGCCTTGGCGCGCTCGCGCAGGACGGTGCCCAGGCCGCCGCCGGCGCCGGTCAGGAGTATGCGTTTGAATGGTTTTACACTAGAAGTCATGGCTTGCTTTTATATGGTTGAGGAGTTAGGCTTGGTTAAACGTTTAATCAGCAGTATAACGAAAATATTTTCAAGGTCAATCGCTTCATGAAAAAACCTATCCCCACGATCCGCGATGTTGCAGCCGCCGCAGGCGTCTCCACGGCCACGGTGTCCAAGTTCGTCAACGGCGCGCAGCGGTTTTCGCCGGCGGTCGAGGCGACGATGACGCAGGTGATCGCCGATCTGGGATACCGTTCGAATCCGCTGGCGCGCTCGATGATCACCGGCCGCACCATGAGCATCGGCCTGTCGGTGCTGGACGTGGGCAACCCCCACTTCACCGGCGTCGTCAAGGGCGCCAACCGGGTGGCGCAGGCCCACGGCTACACGCTGCTGCTGGTCGACACCGAGGAAAACCCGGACCGCGAGCGTCCCTTGCTGGAGGCGCTGAGCCGCCGCGTGGACGGCATGATCGTCATTTCGCGCATCCCCGAGGCGGAGATGGACTGGATCGTCGCGCTGGAAAAGCCACTGGTGTTCTTCGGCCGGCTGGCCACGCGCGACCTGCCGTGGGTGGCTGGCGACGACCATCGCGGCGCCTGCATGCTGACGCGCCACCTGATCGCGCTGGGCCACAAGAAGGTCGCCTATCTGGGCTTCTCGAAATCGCGCCGCGACGAGGAGCGGCTGGCCGGCATCCGCGAATGCCTTGCCGCGCAAGGGCTGCAGCTGACCGTGTACGACGGCGCCGCGCCGTCGTCGGAGGAGGGAGAGCGCATGTGCTCCTCGATCATGCTGGGCTCGGGGCACCCTGATGCGCTGATCTGCTACAACGACTTGATGGCGCTCGGCTTCATGAAGGCCGCGCAGACGCTGGGCTTCCGCCTGCCGGTCGACATTTCGGTGGCTGGCTTCGACAATATCCGCTTCGGTAACTACACATCGCCGCCGCTGACCACCGTCGACCTGCAAAGCGAGCGCCTGGGCGCGGCGGCGATGGAGCAGTTGATCGCGCAGATCCGCGGCGAGCCGGCCGGCTTCAGCCTGATCGAACCGCAGCTGATACTGCGCGGCTCCACGCAGAACCGCAACGGCTGAACCGGTTTTTTTTCGCGCAAGGCTTTACCTGTCCGGCAAAATCAAATAACATCAGTTAAACGTTTTCCATAAAATTACCAATCTGAGACGCCCACCCCATGACTTCCACCCGATTCCGCCTGAGCGCGATTGCGCTTGCCATCTTCACCACCACCGGCGCCGCCGTCGCGCAGACAGCCGCAGTGCCCGCAGTGTCATCGCCGGCCAGCTACGTGCCGCCGCTGGCGACCGCGCCGATGAACCGCATCGTCCAGGACAACGCCTACAAGCAGCTGGACTACTTCTTCAAGAAGCTGGTCGCGGAAAAGGAGGCGGTCGTCATCGACGGCTATGCGCCGTTCAAGTCGGGCGACAAATTCCTGCCGGGTAAAGTCGCGGCGGGCCTGGGCCACGTGCTGCTCAACAGCGCCAAGGACGACCCGTCGCTGCCGCAACGCCTGCGCGACTACCGCGACATCGCCGACATGACCGTCGGCATGGACAACCACACCTGGGGCATCTACTACTACATCGGCACGCTGGTCAAGCTGAAGGAGGCGGGCCTGCTGGAGCAAGCCGTCAGCCCGGCCACGCTGGAGAAACTGCGCAAGCAGCTGGACTGGCGTACCTTCGTCACGGTGCCGCAGTATGAGCTGATCAACCTGCCGACCAACTACTACGGCGTGGCGTTCAGCATCGCGCGCCTGCGCATGCTGATGGGCTGGGAGGACGACAGCGGCGCCAAGATCCTGCTCGACAGGATGCTCACCCACTACAAGAAATACTCGGGCAAGTTCGGCTTCTCCGATGAAACCGACGGCGAGGGCCGCTTCGACCGCTACAGCATCCTGCTGATCGCCGAGATCTGCGAGCGCTTCCTGGAAACCGGCCTTGAGCCGACGCCGGAACTGAAAGGCCTGCTGCGCAAGGCGGCCGACATCGCCCTCAACGTCGGCAACACCGCCGGCGACGGCTTCAGCTTCGGCCGCAGCCTCGGGCCTTACGGCGAAACGGCGCTGGTCGAGATCCTGTCCGTGTCGGCCTTCCTCGACGTGCTGACGCCGGAAGAGAAGCAGTATGCGTATGCCTTCTCGTCGCGCGTGGCCGCCCGCTACATGGACTTCTGGTACGACCCGGGCATGAATTCGCTGGACATGTGGGGCAAGGGCCGCCGCACCGACGCCTATCGCGGCAAGCACCGCATCCTTGGCGAGAACTTCTCGCTGCTGCACCAGCTGATCTACACCAACGACACCTGGAACAAGGCCGGCATGAAGGACGTGGCGCCGAAGGCCGACCTGCAGGCGTGGCTGGACAAGAACCGTCCGCAGTTCAGCACCACCACGTTTGCGCAGGGCGAATACGACCGCGCGCTGACGATTTTCCGCGATGGCAAGCACGTCGTCAGCCTGAACATCATCAACGGCGGCAGCAGCCAGCATGACAACAGCCCTTACTATCCGCTGCCGTTCGCGCCGGGCATCGTCTCCGGCGTGGCCGACAGCGGCGGCACGCATGCGCAGCTGCTGCCGAAGTTCACCATGGCCGACGGCGCGCAGCTGATCGGCGCGGCCTGGATCAAAGACATCAAGACCCGCCAGGACGGTCAGCGTTACACTGTCAGCTATCGCCAGGATGAGCTGGACCGCCTGGGCAAGAAAGGGCCGGTCAAGGACAACCGCATCAAGCTGCAGACCACTTACACGCTGGAGCACGGCCAACTGACCCGCAACGACGTCTACACGCCGGTGGGAACGCAGGAAGTAGACAAGGTGGTGCTGGAATTCGCTTCGTTCTCGGAGCAGCCGACCATCAAGGGCGGCACAGTCACTTTCGCCAAGGGCGACGTCGGCGAGTACAGCGTGGCCGGCCTGCAGAAGTGCGAAGTGGCGCCGACCAATGGATCCAAGGATTTCATGGCGCCGTACGGTGCGATGAAGTCGCTCGTCACCTGCAGCACCGGCAAGCTGACGATGAAGGAACCGTTGACGATCAAGTGGACCATCAAGTACCAGTAAGGACATCATGCCGCACCTGAAAATCGAATACACCGCCAACGTGGACCAGCACGCCGACATCGGCGCTCTGTGCAAGACGCTGTCGCACACATTGGTCACGCTGAAGGATGCCAATGGCGCACTGGTGTTCCCGCTGTACGGCACCCGGGTGCTGGCTTATCCGGCGGCGCAATACGCGGTGGCAGACGGCGAACAGGGACGCGCGTTCGTCTACATGAACATGCGTATCACGCCCGGCCGCAGCAATGAACTGGTGACGGCGGTCGGCGACGCCGTGCTGGCCGCCGCCAACGAGTATCTGGCACCGGTGCTGGGCAAGCTGCCGCTGCGCCTGACGTTGCATATCGACGCCACGCCGCCGGCATACGAAGGTAAATTCAGTAGCTAATAAAAATTGGAGACACGATGCGCAGTATGTTGAAGCTGTTGTTGGTATCGGGATGCCTGTCGGCGATGGCCGCCGCATGGGCGCAGGACGACCAGGCGCCGGGCCAGGCGTTGGTGGTACCGGCCGCCCGCGCGGGCATGGTCCCGGCAGTGCAGTCGGCGCATCCGCCGACGCTGCATAACATCTACGGCCGCAGCCACCTGCTGCTCGACGGCCGCTGGAACTACATCATCGATCCCTACGAGGCCGGCTACTACAACTACCGCCACCAGCCGTTCGACCAATCCGCCACCGGTTCCGGCGGTTTCTACGACGACCGCAAGCCCAAGGACAAAGGCGAATCGGTGGAATACAGCTTCGACGGCTCGCCGACGCTGGCCATTCCCGGCGACTGGAATTCGCAGAACGTCAAGCTGGAGAACTACGAAGGCACGGTCTGGATGCGCCAGCAGTTCCAGTCCGATCCCAAGGAAGGCAAGAAGTACTTCCTCTACTTCGGCGCCGTCAACTACGAAGCGCACGTCTATCTGAACGGCCGCAAGCTGGGCAGCCACAAAGGCGGCTTCACGCCGTTCCAGTTCGAAGTCACGGGCCGGCTGCTGAAAGGCCAGAACACCGTCATCGTCAAGGCCGACAACACCCGCCACCAGGACGACATCCCGACGCTGAACACCGACTGGTGGAACTACGGCGGCATCACCCGCGACGTGCTGCTGGCCGAAACGCCGGACACCTACATCGCCGACTACCAGATCCAGCTGGCCAAGGGCGACATGGGCCGCATCGAAGGCTTCGTGCAGATGAGCGGCGCGCAGCGTTCGCAGGACGTGACGATCACCATCCCCGAGGCGGGCGTCAAGGCCACCGTGCACACCGGCGCCGACGGCCGCGCCGCAGTCAGCATCCCGCTGGCGAAGAACAAGATGCGCTACTGGTCGCCGGAAGATCCCAAGCTGTACACCGTCACCATCGCCGGCGTCACCGACAAGCTGAACGACCGTATCGGCTTCCGCACCATCGAAACGCGCGGCCAGGACCTGCTGTTGAACGGCAAGTCGGTGTTCCTGCGCGGGATCTCGCTGCATGACGAGAACCCCTTGATACCGGGCCGCCTGCGCGGCGAGGGCGACATGCGCATGATGCTGCAGTGGGCCAAGGAGATGAACTGCAACTACGTCCGCCTGGCGCATTATCCGCACAGCGAAGAGATGATCAGGCTGGCCGACGAGATGGGCATCCTGGTCTGGGCCGAGGTGCCGGTGTACTGGACCATCTCGTGGGAGAAGCCGGAAGTCTACGCCAACGCGCACCAGCAGTTGACGGACCTGGTCACGCGCGACAAGAACCGCGCCAGCGTCATCATCTGGTCGATCGGGAACGAAACGCCGGTGAGCGCGCCGCGCAACGACTTCATGGGCAGGCTGGCCGACACCGTGCGTTCGCTGGACCGCACCCGCCTGGTCGGCGCCGCGCTGGAAGTGCACCGCAAGGGCAACGAGGTGACGGTGGAAGATCCGCTGGCCGAAAAAATCGACCTAGCCAGCTTCAACGAATACGCCGGCTGGTACTGGTCCAACAACAAGGAGATGCTGAACTTCTCGTTCAAGGTCAATTACAACAAGCCGGTCATCATCACCGAATTCGGCGCGGACGCGCTGGGCGGCCTGCACGCGGACAGCGATACCCGCTGGAGCGAGGAATACCAGGACCAGCTGTACAAGAACCAGTTCAAGATGCTGGACGCGATTCCCGGCCTGCGCGGCATGACGCCGTGGGTGTTGACCGACTTCCGCTCGCCGCGCCGTCCGCACCCGTACTACCAGGACTTCTGGAACCGCAAGGGCTTGATCTCGGAGACCGGCAAGAAGAAACAGGCCTTCTACACGATGAAGGCATACTACGACCAAAAACAGCAGCAATATAAATGACCATGAAGAAGACTACTCTTGCCCTGGCCGCGGCCCTGCTGCCGCTGCTCTCCCAAGCACAGGATGCCCGCATCGAAGCCAAGGTTGCGGCGCTGATGAAGCAGATGACGGTGGCCGAGAAGGTCGGCCAGTTGCACCAGCTTTCCGGCCGCCAGTTCACCGGGCCGGCCAGCAGCGACTACGCCGACAAGCTGGCCGACATCCGCAACGGCAAGGTCGGCTCGATGCTGAACGTCAAAGGCGTCGCCGACACGCGCGAGATCCAGGCGCTGGCGCTCAAGTCCCGCCTGCATATTCCGCTGCTGTTCAGCCTTGACGTGATCCACGGCTACCAGACGGTGTTCCCGGTCCCGCTGGGCGAATCCGCCTCGTGGGACATGGACGCGATCGCGCTGTCGGCCCGCATCGCCGCGCGCGAGGCCGCCGCTTCAGGCATCCACTGGACCTTCGCGCCGATGGTCGACATCGCGCGCGATCCGCGCTGGGGCCGCGTGATGGAAGGCGCCGGCGAAGACAGCTTCCTCGGCTCGGCCATCGCCCGTGCCCGCGTGGAGGGCTTCCAGGGCAAGCAGCTGGGCGCCACCGATTCCGTGATGGCCACCGCCAAGCACTTCGCCGCCTACGGCGCGGCCACGGCGGGCCGCGACTACAACGCGGTCGACATGAGCAACCAGCAGCTGTTCGAAGTGTACCTGCCGCCGTTCAAGGCGGCGCTGGACGCCGGCGCGGCCACCTTCATGAACTCCTTCAACACGCTCAACGGCATACCGGCCACCGGCAACGCCTTCCTGCAGCGCGACATCCTCAAGGGCAGCTGGAACTTCAAGGGTTTCGTCGTCAGCGACTGGGGCTCGGTGCGCGAGATGGTGCCGCACGGTTATGCCAGCGACCTGGCCGATGCCGCCGTCAAGGCCATCAACGCCGGCAGCGACATGGACATGGAAGGCTACGCCTACAGCCAGCACCTGGAGGACGCCGTCAAGTCCGGCAAGGTCAAGATGAAGACGCTGGACGATGCGGTCCACCGCATCCTGGTCAAGAAATTCGAGTTGGGGCTGTTCGACGATCCTTACCGCTACTCGGATGCCGCACGCGAGAAGGCCGTGCTGAGCGATCCTTCGCACCGCGCCGCCGCGCTGGACGTGGCGCAGAAATCGATCGTGCTGCTGAAGAACGAGCGCAAGACGCTGCCGCTGTCGCGCGAGCCGCAACGCATCGCCGTCATCGGCCCCCTGGCCGATTCCCAGCGCGACCTGGAAGGCGGTTGGGTGGTGCAGGGCGAACGTGCCAAGGTGGTCAGCATCCTCGAAGGCATCCGCAGCCACGCCGGCAAGGCGGAAGTCAGCTATGCGCAGGCTTGCGCCAGCGGCTGCGCCGGCAGCGAGGGCTTTGCCGACGCCGTCGCCACGGCAGCCAAGGCTGACGTCATCGTGCTGGCCGTCGGCGAAACCTGGGACCTGAGCGGCGAAGCCAAGTCGCGCACCGACATCACGCTGCCGGGCCAGCAGGAAAAGCTGTTCAGCGCCCTGAAGGCCACCGGCAAGCCGGTCGTGGTGGTGATGCTGGCCGGTCGTCCGCTGGTGTTCAACACCATCGCCGACCAGGCCGACGCCATCGTCTACGCCTGGTTCCCCGGCACGGAGGGCGGCAACGCCGTCGCCAACGTGCTGTTCGGCGACTACAACCCCTCCGGCAAGCTGCCGATCACCTTCCCGCGCAGCGTCGGCCAGATACCGTTGTCGTACGCGCAGTACAACACCGGCCGTCCCGTCACCGACGAGAAGAACGTGGTCTACAAGTCGGCCTATATCGACTCGGTCAACACACCGCGCTACGCCTTCGGCCATGGCCTGAGCTATACCGACTTCAAATACTCCGGCCTGGCGCTCAGCAGCGCAGCCATGTCACCGGACCAGAAGGTCACGCTGTCGTTCGACCTGGCCAATACCGGCAAGGCCGAAGGCACGGAAATCGTGCAGCTGTATTTGCGCGACATGGTCTCGTCGGTGGTGCGGCCGCTGAAGGAGCTGAAGGGCTTCCAGAAGATCCACCTGAAGCCGGGTGAGCAACGCCGCGTGAGCTTCACCATCGATCGCAACCTGCTGTCGTTCTATAACAGCCAACTGGCGTGGGGCGCCGAAGCCGGCGACTTCAAGCTGATGGTCGGCAGCGCCTCCGACGATATCCGTCTTGAAGGCGAGTTGAAACTGCAATCCAAATAGTCGTAAAAACCGGACCCAGACTAATGAACTCCTCTCGTCAAAGCGCCACTCCCGTTGTTACTGCCATGCGCGTCATTCCGGTGGCGGGGCAGGACAGCATGCTGCTCAACCTGAGCGGCGCGCACGGGCCGTACTTCACCCGCAACCTGCTGATCCTGACCGACAGCGCCGGCAACCGGGGCGTGGGCGAAGTGCCTGGCGGCGAAGCGATCCGCACCACGCTGGAGGATGCGCAGGCGCTGATCGTCGGCCAGCCGGTCGGCCACTACAACGCGGTGCTCAACAAGGTGCGCACCACGTTCGCCGACCGCGACAGCGGCGGCCGGGGCTTGCAGACTTTCGACCTGCGCATCGCAATCCATGCTGTTACCGCTATCGAGTGCGCGATGCTGGATCTGCTGGGTCAGCACCTCGATGTACCGCTGGCGGCGCTGTTGGGTGACGGCCAGCAACGCGACCAGGTGCCGATGCTGGGCTACCTGTTCTTCATCGGCGACCGCACCCGCACCACGCTGCGTTACGCCAGCGACATGGGCGCGGCCGATGCGTGGTCGCGGCTGCGCCACGAACCGGCGATGGATGCTTCGTCGGTGGTGGCGCTGGCCGAAGCGGCCTACGAACGCTACGGCTTCAAGGACTTCAAGCTGAAGGGCGGCGTGCTGCGCGGCGAGGATGAGATCGAAGCCGTCACCGCGCTGGCCGAACGCTTTCCGCAGGCGCGCGTGACGCTCGATCCGAACGGCGGCTGGCTGCTGAAGGACGCGGTCCGCCTGTGTCGCGACAAGGGCGACGTGCTGGCCTATGCGGAAGACCCGTGCGGCGCGGAGGATGGTTACTCCGGCCGCGAGGTGATGGCCGAGTTCCGCCGCGAGACCGGCCTGCCGACCGCCACCAACATGATCGCCACCGACTGGCGCGAACTCGGTCATGCGATCCAGTTGCAGTCGGTCGATATTCCGCTGGCCGATCCGCATTTCTGGACCATGCAGGGATCGGTGCGCGTGGCGCAGCTGTGCCATGAATGGGGCATGACCTGGGGTTCGCATTCGAACAACCACTTCGATGTTTCGCTGGCGATGTTCACCCACGTGGCCGCCGCCGCGCCGGGCAAGATCACCGCCATCGACACGCACTGGATCTGGCAGGACGGCCAGCGCCTGACGAAGGAGCCGCTGCGGATCAAGGGCGGCATGGTCGACGTTCCGGCCAGGGCCGGCCTGGGCGTGGAACTGGACATGGTGGAAGTGGAAGCGGCGCACCAGCGCTACCTCAATATGGGCCTGGGCGCGCGCAACGACGCGGTGGCGATGCAGTTCCTGATCCCCGGCTGGAGTTTCGACGCCAAGCGTCCTTGCCTGGTGCGCTGATCAGCGCAGGCGCATGATGCGCGCCAGTTCGCCGCTCTTTTCAATGGCGTTGATGGCGGCGTTGACTTCGTCGAGGCTGACGTTGCCGTGGCGCGCCACCGCGCACATGGATTGATATTCGTTGACCACTAGCAGGTGGTAGCCCGCAGGCAGGGCGCCTTTTTGCGCCTGCTTGTCGATCATGGTGCGTGCGGCGAGAAAGTAGTCATAGCGGCCGGTCTGCCACTTCAGCAGCGCCAGGTCGGCCGACGGCGCATCGTCGCGGACGAAATCCGCCCCCAGGCGCTGCTCGACCTCCGGGTAGCGGAAGCCCAGCACCGTGCCGATGCGCTTGCCCTTGAGTTCCTCCAGCGTGCGCGGGGCCGGCACGCGGCTCGATGAGACCAGCACTTCCGAGGTGGGGATGAAAGGGCGGCTCCAGTAGACATCGCCCTGCACCCAGGCCGGCACGTAGGCGCACAGGATATCGGTGTCGCCGCTTTCCAGCGCGCCCACCATGCGCTTGCGCGGCAGCGACAGGAAGCGTATCGGCCGGCCCATCCGCCGTGCCAGCGCGATGCCCAGCGCCTCCTGGAAGCGGCTTAATTCGCGCTTGTCCGGCGACGGCCGTTCCTCGCTTTTCTGCACGTAGCGCAGCTCCGCCTTGGCGGCGTCGGCGGCATGGGCGGCCGGCGCCAGCGTCGCGAGCAGGGATACAAGCAGGGATGCAGTGAGGAAGCGGAGGAGTGAACTCATATGGCGCACCGGTTGATGTCCATCCAAGGTAGAGCAATCGCGCGCCGCCGTCAATCCAGCGAGCGTTGCATCTCTTCGATTTCATCCTTCACCCAGGCGCGGAAGCGGGTGACCTTGCTCATGCCTTCCTTGTTCGGGTTGACCAGGAAGCGATAGCCGCGGCCATAGGTGGCGGTGAAGCAGGGCAGCACCTTCAGCGCGCCGCTCAGGATATCTTCGTAGGCGATGGCGTAGTGCGTCAGCCCGATGCCGTGGCCGGCCAGCGCCGCCTGCACCAGCACGGCGGCGTTGGTGTAGGAGCGCGAGAAGTCGTATTTGCCATTGAGGATATGGTTCTCGCGCAGCATGCGGATCCAGTTGTCGGTCGAATCCTCGTACAGCAGCGGGAAGCGCTCCAGATCGGCCAGTTTCAGCCCGTCCTGGCCAGGCGCCAGCAGCGACGGGCTGTACACCGCCACCAGCCGTACCCGGAACAGGAAATTGGGATCGGAGCTGTCGACCGCCGAGATGCGCAATGCCACGTCGGTGCTGCCGTCGTCCATGTCCACCAGGCGGTCGGTGGAATCGATGCGGATATCGAGGTCGGGATACAGCTTGGTGAAGCGGCTGATGCGCGGCACCAGCCATTTGATCGCCAGCGAATGCGTGGTGGAGATGCGCAGGATTTTTTCATCGTCGCCGTCCCGCAGCGCGGCGACCTTGGCGCGCAGTTCGCCCAGCGTGCGGCCGACCGCCACCGCCAGTTCCTGGCCCTTGTCGGTCAGCGTGATGTGGCGCGGGTGGCGCACAAACAGCTCGAAACCGACGGCCTCCTCCAGCTGCTTGACCTGCAGGCTGACCGCCGCCGGGGTCTTGTGCAGCTCCTGCGCGGCCAGCTTGAAACTGCCCCAGCGGGCCGCGCAATCGAAGTCGATCAAGCCGGAAAGTGAGCGCAGCGGTTTGTCCATAGGCTAAGTTTTTCTTACGCTTATCTCGAAAATAACTAGTTTGATAACGCTGGAAGGCCGGAGGAGAATATAACTCATGCGCCGATAAAACTCCATGAGCAAGAAATTATTGCTTGTCGGTGCCAACCAGCCAAGCAGGAGGCAGCCATGATCCAGACCACGATACCCACGACGCCAGCAGCCAAAGTCTGCGAGAGCAAGGAGATCTTGCCTAAATTTTCCGCGGAATTGATGAAGATGCTGGCGCAGCTGGTGACGCTGCGCTGAGGGGCTTTTAATGCGGCGCGGTGGCCCGTTCGAGATCGGCCAGCCAGATCATGGCCGCCTCGCGGCTGGCGCCGCACATGTCGGCGGACGGCTGCAGGCCACCGCAAAAGGCCGGGCGTTCGGGCCGGCCGAAGATCTTGCAGCGGTTGTCGTCGGCCAGCTGGATGCAGCGCACGCCGGCCGGTTTGCCGTTCGGCATACCGGGGATGGGGCTGGTGATGGAGGGCGCCGTGCAGCAGGCGCCGCAGTTCGGACGGCAGTCCAGGGCTGGGGTGGTGTTCATAGGGGCGTTATTTTACGCCCCTTTTTCTCCGGCCAGCCATTTCGCCACCGCCGCGGCGACCCAGGCGCCATCGTCCAGCGGCAGGTCGTGGCCCGCGCCGGGGTGTACTTCCAGCGCCGCGTTCCAATGCTGCGCCAGCCGCAGCGAGCAGCGATGGTCGACCAGCCGGTCGCCGGCGCTGGCCAGTACCAGCAGCGGCACGGCGGGCCGCGCGGCCGGCGCGCGGAAGCGCGCGGCGGACCACAGCTGCCGCAAGGCGTTCCGGCGGCTGACCGGGAACTCGCGCTGATAGCCGAGCCAGCGCTGCACCAGGCCTTCGCGTTCGGCGGCGTCGCCCTTGCTGCTGGTCAGGCGCAGGATCAGGCGTTCCTGGCGCTCGACACCGCCGCGCAGCATCAGCCCCAGGATGCCGGGATAGTTTTGCCAGCGCAGCCGCTGGTGGAAGCGGCTGAACGGCCGCATGCTGGTGTTGATCAATACGCAGCGCTGCACTTCCGCCGGATAGCGGCTGGCCCATTCCACCGCGACCATGCCGCCCAGCGACAGCGCCAGCAGCGAGTAGGGCGGCTGCAATCCGCGCGCGCGCAGGTCCTGGCGGCAGGACTCCACCATCCGCGCCACCGTGGTCGGACTGCGCAGCGCATGCCGCTCGCCGTTGCCTGGCAAGTCCGGCGTGACGATGGCCGCCTCCGGCAGCGCGGCGCCAAGCTGGCCGGGGAAGCGTCCCCAGTGGCGCTGCTCGCGCATCAGGCCGCGCAGCAGGACCCAGTTGCTCATGCGTCGTACCACTGCGTCAGCGCGCGGCGCTGCTGCACCTTGCGCGCCATGCCTTCCGGCCGCCAGCGTCCGTGGCTGTTGGCCGCGCGCATCAGGAAATCGAACCAGATCAGGTGGCGCCGCAGTACGCGCTGCAGGCGGTGCTTGGCGGTCGGATTGAACATGGCGATGCGGTCGAAGATCTGCCGGGGATTCTTCTTTACCCACAGCCACGAGCCCATCTCCAAGGTCAGCGGCAGGAACACGCGCTCGTTGTAGCTGGTGCCGTTCAAATACAGGTAGTCCCACAGGTCGCCGTGGGTGCGGTACTGGCGGCTCTGCGGTTCGAACACGTAGTTGTGGTTGGGGTAGCTCTGGCTGAACAGCTGCTCCAGCGCGCCGATGTCGGCCAGGTGCGGAATCGGCGCGGCCGTGTGCGCGTGCGGGAACCAGATGCGGTCGCGCAGGCCGAAGCCCGAGTGGCAATCGAGCGCCATGCTGAACTGGCGCGACAGCAGCTCGCGCTCGACGAACTCGCATACGGCACGGCTTTCCGGCTCCATCGGCGCGCCGGCCTTGCCGCGATACCACGGCAGGTGATGGCTGAAGCGCTGGCCGCCCAGCATGAACGGCACCTTGTCGACCGCGCTCAGAGGGGCGTTGCGCATCAGGTCCACGCCTTGCGGATTGCAGCGCGTGGCCTGCCACATGCCACCCGGGTTCACCAGCGGCATGAACACCAGCCGCATCGATTCGAGCTGCTGGTGCAGCGTGCTGTCCCAGCGCAGCCGCGCCAGCAGGCTTTCCATGAACGACAGGATGACTTGCGTGCCGATGCGCTCCAGGCCGTGGATGCCGCCGAAGAAGCCCAGCGCCGGCACGTCCGGGCTCGGATTGCCGAGCGCGATCGCATACACCGGGAACTGGCGGCCGTCCATCGCCACCGTGCAGGAGGTGCTCACTTCCAGATGCGGCCCGCCTTCGTCGATCAGACGTTTCAGGGTGATCAGTTCGGGCAGGTTCTTTTCAGGCATGGACGTGGCGCGGAGAGATATGACCGACAGTGTAGCCGATATTTTCAGCCGTACAGTTGGCCGCATGCCAGCGCCACCTGGCCGCGCAGCCAGCGCTGGGCGGGGTGGGCGTCGTTGCGGCGGTGCCAGTGCAGCACGAAGGGCACCGGCGCCAGGTCCAGCTGCGGCAGCGGCAGCACCGCCAGCTTGCCGCGCAGGCCGCTGGCTTGCACCACGCCTTCCATCAGCGTCGCCAGCAGATCGCTGTGGGCGACGATGGCCGGCGCCGCGTACATCTGCGGCAGCGTGATGGCGATGTCGCGCTTGTGGCCCAGCTGCGCCAGTCGCACGTCGACGTGGCCGACGCCGTCGCCCTCGGGCGATACCAGCAGGTGCTGGCAGGCCAGGAAGCCCTTCAGCGACATGCGTTTCTTCGCCAGCGGATGGCCCTTGCGCATGACGCAGACAAAGCGTTCCTCGAACAGCGGCATGGTCGGGATGCGCGGCGTGGCGCCGCCGGGTACGCCGACCGCCGCGTCCACCTCGCCGGCGTCGAGCAGCGACACCGCGTCCTCGCGCGCGCTAAAGGACTTGATGCGCAGCGTGATACCGGGCGCCAGTTGCGCCAGGCGCTTCTGCAGCGCCGGCAGCATGACGAAGGCCGGATGATCGGACAGCCCCAGCGTAAAGCGCACGGTGGAACGGGATGGATCGAAATCCTGGGTGAAATCCAGCGTGCGCTGAATGCTGGCCAGCGCTTCGCCCAGCGGCGCCGCCAGTTCCAGCGCGCGCGGCGTCGGCTGCAGGCCGGCGGCGCTGCGCACGAACAGCTCGTCCTTCAGCAGCAGGCGCAGGCGCGCCAGCGCGGCGCTCATCGCCGGCTGCGTGCGGCCGATGCGCACGCCGGCGCGGGTGACGTTGCGTTCGCAGATGAGGGCGTCGAAGGCGACGAGGAGGTTGAGGTCGATTCCATGTAAATCCATGCCATGGATAATACCGCATATCCATTATCGATTGGACTTGCGTTGGTGTCGCTTGCTACAGTGAGCGGGTCGTTCACTCACACAGGAAGCAGCATCATGACCATGCAGGAAAACGGCCTGACCAAGGCCCAGCAACAAGCCATGGAAAATCTCTACGGCGCCTTCAACCACAAGAACCCCGAGCTGCTCGAGCTGGCGCTGATGCCGGACTGGCAGGACATCCCCCTCGGCCCCGGCCAGCAGCCCGGCCTGGCCGGCATGAAGCCCATCGTCGAGATGTTCGCCGCCGCCTTCCCCGACGTGCATATCGAAGTGCTGGACATGTTCGGCCGCGACGGCCGAGCGGCGGTGCGGGCGCGGATCACCGGCACGCACCGGGGAGAGTTCTTCGGCATCGCGCCGACCGGCAAGCCGATCGCCATCGCCATCCACGAGTTCCATACGCTGGGCGAGGATCGCATCACCCACACCTGGCACCTGGAGGACTGGTTCGGCATGTTGAACCAGGTCGGCGCCTGGCCGCCGGCCGCTGCCTGACCGGGTTGTTCAGGCCATCAGCGCCGGCAGGCCCGCGGCCAGCGCATCGATGGCGGCACGCGTCTTGAGCGGAAGCTGCGGCGTCTGCAGCCACATCGCGTAATGGTCGTAGACCAGTGCCGCCTGGTCCGGCAGCACGCGCACCAGGCTGCCGTCGGCCAGCCGGCCGCGCGCCAGCCAGCCGGGCAGCCAGGCCAGCCCGGCGCCGGCGGCCGCCGCGTCGATCATCGCCGCCAAATCGTCGAAGCGGCAGCGGTGGCGCGGCACGATCTCGGCGTAGCCGCCGTCGGGCTGCGGGAAACGCCACGGCTGGACGTGGCCGAGGCGGGCGAACATGATGGCCTGGTGCGCCGTCAGCGCGTCCAGCGTGGGCGGTACGCCGTGCGCCGCCAGATACGCCGGCGCCGCGCACAGCACCATGTCGTCGCTGCAGAGCCGGCGGGCGACGATGCCGGCCGGATCGCCGACGCCGGCGCCATGCCGCGACAGGCTGCGGATCGCCAGGTCGACACCGTCGCCGGCCAGGTCGGCAAAGCCGTCGGCGAAGGACAGGTCCAGTTCCAGGCCGGGATGCCGCCCTGCCAATTCCATCAGCACCGGCAGCACGCAGACCCGGCCGAATAACGCGGGCATGCTGACGCGCAGCCGGCCTGCCGGCTCGGCGCGCTGGTCGTCGGCCATGGCGTCGGCCGAGGCCACGTCGGCCAGGATGGCGCGGCAGCGGTCGTAGTAGGCGCGGCCGAAATCGGTCAGGCTCTGGCGCCGAGTGGTGCGGTGGAGCAGGCGCACGCCCAGGCGCTGCTCGAGAAACTGGATGTGCTTGCCGACCATCGGGGCGGACAGGTCGAGCGCCGCTGCTGCTGCGGAAAACGAGCCCAGATCCACCGCGCGGACAAATACCGCCATGCTGGTCAGCCTGTCCAATTAAAAACTCCTGGTTTTTTCTGTCGTGCCGAGAAGGGGATTTATCCGCAAAATGAGCGGCGTGATAATCGATTCCATCAAAATTATATAGGAATGACGACCATGACACGCATAGTGAGATTCCATGAATTCGGCACGGCCGACGTGCTTCGCATGGAGCAGGTGGATCTGCCGGCGCCCGTTCCCGGCCAGGTCCGCATCCGCGTGAAGGCGCTGGGACTGAACCGCGCCGAGATTCTGATGCGCTCGGGGACGTATATCGAAACACCCGTGCTGCCGTCCGGACTGGGGCTGGAGGCGGCCGGCATGGTCGAGCAGGCCGGCGCCGGCGTGACCGGCTTCAACGCCGGCGATGCCGTCAGCCTGATCCCGCCGGTCTCGATGGCGCAATGGCCGACCTACGCGGAAGTCCTCAACTATCCGGCCGAACTGGTGGTGCGCCATCCGCCGTCGTTGAGCTGGGAAGCCGCGGCCGCGACGTGGATGCAATACCTGACCGCGTACGGCGGCCTGATCGACATCGCCGGCCTGGCGGCGGGGGAGCCGGTGGTGATCACCGCGGCGTCGAGCAGCGTCGGCCTGGCCGCGATCCAGATCGCCAATCTGGCGGGCGCCATGCCGATCGCCGTGACGCGCCATTCGGACAAGGCCGAGGCGCTGCGGCAGGCCGGCGCACACCATGTCATTGCATCGGAGGAGGAGGACCTGGCCGCCCGGCTGCGCGGGATCGCCGGCGCGGCCGGGGTCAGGGTGGTGTTCGATGCGGTGGCCGGACCGCTGTTCGAGCCGCTGACCGAAGCGATGGCGGTGGGAGGCATCCTGATCGAATACGGAGGCTTGAGCGCGCAGCCGACGCCGTTCCCGCTGGGCAGCGTGCTGGGCAAGAGCCTGACGCTGCGCGGCTACCTGGTGCACGAAATCCTGCGCGACGAACGGCGCCTGCGTGCCGCCCAGCGCTGCATACTCGACGGCCTGGCCGGCGGCGCGCTGGCGCCCGTCATCGCCCGCGTATTCCCGTTCGAGCGGATCGCCGACGCCCATCGTTACCTGGAGGCGAACCGGCACGTGGGCAAGGTTGTCGTATCCGTTCCATGACGTAGTTGTAGTCGCCGGGCTTGGCCGTCGGCTCGCTACGGCTATAATGCCTCGGGCCCGCCTGTGGTGGGCGGTATCGCTAAACAAGGCTGGATTTCTTAATGAATATTCTGTTCGTCCACCAGCGGTTCCCGACTCAATTTGCATTCCTGGCGCCCGCATTGGCTCGGCGAGGTCACAAGGTGGTGGCGCTAACCCTGCAAAAGCTCGAGGGTTCTCGAGCGGATGGTGTGGATGTCGTCCCGTATGGCCTGAGCCGGATCAGCACACCGAACATTCATCCCTGGTTAAACAGTTTCGAGTCCATGACCATACGTGGCGAGGCTTGTTTTCGCGCCGCGCTAAAGCTGAAGGCCGAGGGCTACACGCCCGACGTGATTGTTGCGCACCCCGGATGGGGGGAAAGCATGTTCCTGAAAGAGGTCTGGCCCGATGCGAAGCTGGGCATCTATTGCGAGTTCTATTGGCGGGTCCAAGGCGCCGACATAGGGTTTGATCCTGAGTTTCCAGCGGCCGACGACAGCGCAGGTTGCCAGGTGAAGTTGAAGAACCTAAACAATCAGCTGCACTTCGATATTGCCGATGCGGGGATCGCGCCGACGCATTGGCAGGCCAACACTTTTCCTGAACCCTTCCGCGGCAAAATCGCTGTCATCCATGACGGCATTGATACGGAGTTTGTAAAGCCAAATCCAGGCGTCAAGCTGACCTTGAATGGCGACGTCGCGCTTACCAAAGGCGACGAGATCATCACCTTTGTCAATCGCAACCTTGAGCCGTACAGGGGGTATCACATCTTCATGCGGGCGTTGCCGGAAATTTTAAGGCGCAGGCCAAACGCCAAGGTATTGATAGTGGGAGGGGACGGCGCCGGCTATGGTCCCCCGCCTGCCGACGGCCGCCAATGGAAGAATATTTTTGCCGAGGAGGTCCGCCCGCTGGTAAGCGATCAGGACTGGAGCCGCGTACACTTCCTCGGCAATATTCCATATGAACACTTCGTCCCGTTTTTGCAGATTTCGACGGTGCATGTTTATCTGACCTATCCTTTTGTCCTTTCCTGGAGCCTGCTGGAGGCCATGAGCGCTGGCTGCGCTATTGTCGCAAGCGACACGCAGCCATTGCGCGATGCCATCCGCCACGGCGAAACGGGACGATTGGTGGACTTCTTCGATGCAGCAGGACTATGCGATGAAGTCTGTTCGCTGCTGGACGACGCGGCGGCCAGGGCAAGCTTGGGAACGAATGCCAGGACGTTTGTAAAAGCCCATTATGACCTTCAAACAGTTTGCCTGCCAAGACAGCTGAAGTGGGTGGAAGACATGTTCTGACGTTCTTTCCCCGCCGTCCCAGTCTTAAAAAACCGAAACAAACACGCGTATCATCGCAGGACGCGGTGGTAAAACGCGATTGTTCAAGCAGGTCTGGACTCATTTTTTCGTTTAAAAGGCCTTCCGTGACAAGAGCGTCGAACTCGCTCCAATTCTTGGGCAAAACAGTAATTTCTTCCTTCGTCGACGGCGTTCGTTCAGCGCGTGCGCAGGCGGCGTTGGGCTTTGCCCGAGGCGTCGAACAGATGGATCGTTTGGGTTGGGAGGTCGAAAGGCAGCGTGTCGCCCACGCGCACCGTCTCGTCCATGGTCTTGGCGATCAGCGGTGGCGACCTGTCGTCGTGGCACACGTGGACGTGGCAGTGTTCGCCGAGCGCTTCGACGTGCGCGACGTTGCCGAGCCATGGTCCGCTACCCAGTTCGATATGCTCCGGGCGGATGCCGATGGTGACCGGCTGGCCGGCCACCAGGCCGTGCGGCTCGACCCCGGCCGCGCAGCGTTGACCCAGCACCAGCAGGGTCACGGCGCCGGCGTCTGGCGCGAGCACAGTGGCCGGCAGCAGGTTCATGGTGGGTGAGCCCATGAAGCGCGCGGCGAACAGATTGGCCGGGTGGTGGTACAGATCGAGCGGCGAACCGGCCTGCGCCACGCTCGAGCCGCCGTCGGCCTCGGCGGCCGGGCGCAAAAGCACCACCTGGTCGGCCAAGGTCATGGCCTCAACCTGGTCGTGGGTGACATAGATCATGCTGGCCGAGTCGAGGTCACGGTGCAGCCTGGCGATCTCGAGCCGGGTCTGGGCGCGCAACGAGGCGTCCAGGTTCGACAGCGGTTCGTCGAACAGAAACACCTTGGGCTGTTTGACGATGGCGCGGCCGATCGCCACGCGCTGGCGCTGCCCGCCCGACAGGGCGCCGGGCTTGCGCGCGAGCAGGGCGTCGAGTTGCAGGATGCGCGAGGCCTCGGCCACGCGGCGCTCGATGTCGACGCGCGGCAAGCCCTTGCGCTGCAGGCCGAAAGCCATATTGTCGTACACGCTCATATGCGGATACAGGGCGTAGTTCTGGAACACCATGGCGAGGTTGCGCTCGGCCGGCGCGACGTGGTTGATGATCGCGCCATCGAGGGCGATGCTGCCGCCGGTCGGGTTTTCCAGGCCGGCGATCAGGCGCAGGAGGCTGGACTTGCCACAGCCCGAGGGGCCGATGAAGACGCAGAATTGGCCGGCCCCGACGGTCAGGTTGACGTCGCGCAGCACGGGAACGCCTTGGTACGACAGGTCGATGTGGCGAAGAACCACTTGGGTCATGACAGACTCCGAAAAAGGGGGACTACTTGGCGCCGCTGGTCTGGTCGTTGAGCGTGACGAAATATTTGTTGAGCACGATATACAGCAGCAGGATGGGAAGCACCGAGATGATCGAGCCGGCCATGATCAGGTTCCACGAAGTGGCCTTGGCATATTGCTTGGCCACCGAGTTCAGGCCCTGGGTGAGCAGGTACTGATCGACGCTGGAGATGAACAGCAGCGGCTTCATGAACTCGTTCCAGATGCCCATGAAGACAAACACGGCCTGGGTGGCCAGGGCCGGCCTGGTCATCGGCAGCACGATGCGAAAGAAGCGGCCGAAGGGGCCTACGCCGTCGAGCATGGCGGCCTCTTCGATCTCGGCAGGGAAGTTAATGAAGAACTGGCGCATCATGAACACGTAGCCGATCGACACGGCCGAGGTCAGCACGATCGACAGGTGGGTGTCGACCAGGCCCATCTTGGCCACGATCATATACGCCGGGATCATCGTCACCTGGCCCGGGACCATGACCAGCAGCAGCAGCAGCTGGAAGATCAGTGCGCGGCCCTTGAAGCGAAAGCGCGCCAGGGCGTAGCCGGCCATGGTGTTGAAGATAACGTTGAGCAGAGTGACGGCCAGCGCCACCGAGAACGAATTCCACAGCCAGCCGGCGAACGGCCCCTGCAGGATCTGCTCGTAGGCGGCCCAACTGGGGTACAGCGGCAGCAGGCGCTCGGCCTCTGCGATCTCGCGATTGCTCTTGAGCGAGGTCAGGACGGCCCAGGCAAAGGGCGCCAGCGTCAGCAGGCAATAGGCGCCGAGGAAGCCGTACAGGCCGGCGCCGGCCAGTCGGGAGCCCGGCTTGATTGATGTCATGCGTTTACTCCGTCCAGTTTGACGATGCGATTCAAGATCAAGGTGGCGCAAAAGATGATCAGGGTCAGCACCGCCGCCAGTGCGCAGGCCAGGCCCATGGTGTTGTAGTTCTTGAAGGCGAAATGGTAGATCAGCAGGGTGAAGGTGAGGGTAGCGTTGTCCGGTCCCCCCTCGCCGCCGGACAGGATGAAGGCCTGGTCGAACACCTGGAAGCAGGTGATCAGGCCGATCGTCAGCACGTAGCAGGTGATCGGTGTCAATTGCGGCACACTGATCTCCCAGTGCTTGCGAATCGGGCCGGCGCCGTCCAGGATGGCCGCCTCGTACAATGACGGCGCAACTTCCTGCAGGCCGGCCAGGAACACCACCACGAAGCCGGGGATGGTGGAGAACACGTTCATCAGCATGATGACGCCGAGTGCCCAGTCGGGGTCGGCGAGGAAATGGATGCTCAGGCCAAAGTTGTCCTCCAGCGTGCGCACCACCAGGCCGTTGTTGTTGAACAGCCACATGAAGATCATCGTCATCGCCGCCGACGAAGTCAGGGTCGGCAAGAACAGAAGGGTCAGGAAGGCGCGCTTGAATTTGAGCCGGCCGTTCAACATACAGGCAAGGCACAGCGCGATGCCCGTTTGCAGCGGAACCACCACGATCACGTAGTGGAAGGTATTGCTGCAGGCGGCCCAGAACTTGTCGTCCTCGACCAGGTAGCCAAGGTTGCGCCGGCCGATGAAGCTGTGGCGGCCGGAGACGATGTCCATCTTTTGCTGCGAAACGAAGAGGGCGTAGGCGATCGGCAGCAGGGTGAACAGGCCCACCAGCAACAGCGTGGGCAGCAGGAAGGCGTAGGCGCCGATGCTGGCGCAGCGTGGCAGGCGGGGCGTGGGCCAGCTCATTTCTGGCGCGCGATTTCGCGGTTGGACACGGTTTCGGCCGTTTGCAGGGCCTGCGCCAGCGATTTGCTGCCGTTAAATGCGGCGCCGAACTGGTTGCTGAAGTTGGTGTCGACTATGGGCAGGCTGGTGCCGCGCGACCACACGGTGGCGTAGGCCGCGCCCAGCACGTGGGCACGCAGCTCTGGCAGCTTGCTGACCTGCATGGCCTCCTCCACGCTCCTGCGGCTGGGCAGGGTGCCGGACTCGCTGGCCCACAGCCGCATCCCGGTGCCCGTCATGAAGCGGGCGAACTGGAAGCCGGCCTCGCGGTGCTTGGCTTTGCGTGGCACGGCGTAGCTGACCACGAAGGCCATGGTCTGCCTGCGCTGGTTCACCGTTGGCATCTCGCGCGCCAGGAACTGGACGTTGGCGTAGTCTTTCTTGAGGGTTGCGAGGACCCAATTTCCTTCTACCATCATGGCGGCCTTCTGCGCGCCGAAGGCGGCGCCGCCCCAGTCGGCACCCAGATCGTCCTTGGATGAGGCCAGGTAGTGCTGGGCGTGGCCGGCGACCAGGGCGTTGAGATAATCGTAGACCTTGGGATTGCTGACCAAGCGAGCGTCGCCATTGGCGTCGATGATGGGCGTGCCGGCCGTCTCCAGTGCCGCCAAGTGGCGCGCCAGGTCCTTCTCGATCAGCATGGCGGCGGTGCCCTTGGGCAGGCGTGGTTGCAGTGTGCGCGCGAAACGCATCAGGGCATCGAAGTCGCGCGGCACGTCGGCCACCGCGAATCCGGCCTGTTTCAACAGCGCCGGATTGAGGTAGAGCGCCAGCGTCGAATAGTCCTTGGGCAGGCCATACAGCTTGCCGTCGGTGCCGCGGAAGGCGTCGAGAAAGCGCGGGTAGAAGTCGGCCGGGGCGTCGACCTTGCCGTCGAACGATTCAAGCACGCCGCTCTCGATCAGGACGGGCGCGTCGAGCGCGTCGAGGTAGAACACGTCGGGCGGATTGTCGGCGGCGAAGCGCGACTTGAGCACGTCCATGTACCTGTCTTCGATCACCTGCTTGTGGACGACGATGCCGGTCTGGCGGGTGAACGCGGCGCTGGCTTGGTCGAAGGCGGCCACCTCGCCCGGAGAGCTGGCCCAGATGGCCACCGTGACCGAGGCGGCGGCCCGGGCGCAGAACGGCAGCAAAAGCAAGGCGGCCAGCAGCAGGGAACGGGCCGGACCCGCGCGCTGGCGCATCTCAATCACCGGCGCTGGCGTGAACGGCGGACGCGTCGGCGCCGGGCGGCTTGACGGCCAGGTAGACCGTGCTCCAGAGTTGGGCGGCATTCGATTCGTCGGCGCCGGCGGAATCGGAACGGAAGGCTTTCATGTGGCAGGCGCCGTCGCGCCAGCCCCAGGCCCACAGTTCCGTGCTGCCCAGCGCTTGGGTGGCGTGGATGGTTGGCCACAGGATGGCCTCGGCGCCGGCCAGCACCGCGTGAGTGCTGGCCGGCAGGTCGTGCCGCCGGCGCTGGCGCGCCAGGCCGGCCGCCAGCAGGGCTTGCTGCCACGACCAGACGACGGCGCCGTGGTACCGGTCGGGCCCGAACAGTGGGCGCAGCACAGCGTCGGCGTAGGCGGCGTTGGCCACCAGCATGCCGACACTGGTCATCAGGCCGGCGGGGAAGGGGCGCATGATGGCGCTCAGTTCGCGCTCGATCATGGCTGCCGGCGGTTCCTGCAGCATCAGCGCGAAGCCCAGGTCCGAGTGCATCACGGCGATCGGCTGGCCGGCGTCGTCGAGCGCGATGGCGTGAAAGGCCAGCGCCGCGTCGGGCAGGCTGGCCAGGGCGGCGGCCGGGGCGATCGCCGTCTCGGCGGCGTGGCCGCGCACCGCCTGGCGCGCCTGCTCGGCGCTGCGGCTGACATGGAAGAGGGCGGGCACGCGCTCTTCCCACACCTGGGCCAGCTCGGCGGCACCGCCGGCTCCTGCCATGTATGGCGCCAGCAAGCCGCTCTTGAACAGCGCGTCGATGGCGCGCAGCGCCGCTGGCACCAGCACCGCATTGACGTTGTAGGAAATCGTCCCACCACCCAAGCCGTCGGCGCTATCGCGCCAGTCGCCGGTCTGCTGGCCAGGCTTCAGGTGGATCAGGGTGTCGATAGCGGGGCGGCGGGCGAAGGCGGCGGCGCCACGCAGCACATGGTGGAGATTGCGCGCCAGCGCGGTGCCGTGGCTAGGTCCGGCATGCGGCGCGTGCGCCAGGAAGGCGGCGGCGCGCGCGTGTCCTTCCGGCTGGCCCAGCAGGTAGGCGGCCATGACGGGGGCCAGCATGAAGTCGTCGTCAACCATCTTGTAATCGTACACCGCGCCGGCGCCGCCGTGCAGAATGGCCCATTCGCCGATATCTTCCTCGTGAGCCACATCGCCGTGTTCGCTCAGCCGCGCCAGCACGGCGGCCAGGCCGCTTTCAACGGCCTCGGCGGTGAGGGCCGGCATCAGCAGCAACAGCGCCATCAGGGTGTCGCGGCCAAAATAGGTGTTGAAGCGCCAGGAGCCGGCCAGCAACTTGTCCTCGTAGCTCAGGAAGGCCAGGCTCTGCAGCGCGCGCAGCGGGAGGGCTTCGGGTTGCCGCAGCAGGCGTTGCAGGCTCATCGGCCTGAGCGGCGGCTCGCCGCACAGTGCCACCAGGCGCAGGCGCAGGCGCTCGCCGGGCGCGGCGTGGAAGCTGATGCGGCCGCAGCGGTCGGTGTCGACGCGGCCGCCGAGCGCCTGCAGGGTGAGGGCGTAGCCAGGCTGGCCGTCCAGCCGCTGGCGCGACCAGTCGACGTGGTCGGCACCGAAGGCGACCTGATTGTTCACGCCGGCCGGCAGGCGGGCGTTAAACTGGTAGACGCGCAGCACGCGCGCGCTGCTCAGCACAGCCGCCTCGATGGTCAGCTCGGCGCCGTCGACGTCGAACTCGGTCTCGATGCCGAACAGCGCCCGACCCTTGGCGTCGACGCCGCGCACGGCGCGCATCAGCTGCGGACTGCTCCACTGCAGCGGCGTGCCGGGGACGCACCAGAGGCCGACGGCGCTATTGCCCGCAGGAAATGCGACCAGCAGGCGTGGCGCGGCGCCTGAGGTTTGCAGCAGATGCGCGGCCACCGGGCCTTGGCGCAAGAATTCGTTGTTGACCTGATCTTCGGTGATGGAGAAGCGCAGCAGGGGGGTGTTCGCGTCTTCTTGCAGCGGTGAAATCTGTTCCATTGATCTATTCCAGGACGATAAATGGCAAGGCCCGCTGGCGTGACCGGCACAGCATGGGTACCACGCCAAGGCAATAACGGATTGTGGATCGATTATATACGGCAGAGTTCGTTGCTGAGCCGCATTTGGCATATTAAAGCAGGTATTTTTCATAAAATAACCGGTTGCTCAACCATGAGCAACCGGTTGCTCTTATCGGCAATTATAGGTTAAGATGATTTTCAGTCCAATCATTTGGGTGGCCGTGCCGCGCGCGTTACTAACACCAATTATTCAAGGAGACACCATGGAACCCCTAGCATCGTCACGCCCGATGGCATCTGGCATTCCCGGCACCGGCGTATCAAATACCGGACCGCTGATCATTGTCACGATCCTGTTTTTCATGTGGGGCTTGCTAACCTCGCTCAATGACGTGTTGATCCCGCACCTGAAGGCGGTCTATTCGCTCAGTTACGTGCAGGCGATGCTGGTGCAGTTCTGCTTCTTCGGCGCCTATTTCATGGTCTCGCTGCCGGCCGGCATGCTGATCAAGCGGATCGGCTACCAGAAGGGCGCCGTCGTCGGGCTGCTCATCGCCGCCGGCGGCTGCGCCATGTTTTTCCCCGCCGCCACCAGCGGATACGCCATGTTCCTGATGGCCTTTTTCGTGCTGGCCGGCGGCATCACGATCTTGCAGGTGGCGGCCAATCCCTATGTCACGGTGCTGGGTGCGGCGAAGACCGCGTCGAGCCGGCTGACGCTGACGCAGGCCTTCAATTCACTCGGCACCACGGTGGCGCCGGCGCTGGGCGGCATGCTGATCCTGTCGGCCACAGTGATGACGGCCGCCGAACTGGCCGCGCTGCCAGCGGGCGCACAGTCGAGCTACCGCGCCGCCGAGGCGGCCACCGTCCAGGGGCCGTATCTGGCGCTGGCGCTGGCGTTGTTGACGCTGGCGGTGCTGTTCGCCGTCGCGCGTTTGCCCAACATCGATTACAAGGACGATGCGGCCGGCCCGGCGGTCGCCCAAGGCTCGGTGCTGGCGCATCGCCACCTGGTGCTAGGCGCGATCGCGATTTTCCTGTACGTTGGCGGCGAGGTCAGTATCGGCAGTTTTCTGATCAGTTTTCTCGGTGACAGCCATGTGGCCAGATTGGCACCGGCCGACGCCGCGCGCTATGTCAGCTTCTATTGGGGAGGCGCGATGGTCGGACGCTTCATCGGTTTCGCGGTGATGCGTTTCGTCAGCCCCGGCAAGACGCTCGCCTTCAACGCTCTTTGCGCGATCGCGCTGATACTGTGCGCCATCTTCAGCCACGGTTCGCTGGCGATGTGGTCACTCATCGCCGTGGGCCTGTGCAATTCGATCATGTTCCCCACCATCTTCAGCATGGCGCTCAACAAGCTGGGGAAGCTCACCGGCCCCGGCTCGGGCGTGCTGTGCATGGCGATTGTCGGCGGCGCCATCGTGCCTTTCGCCCAAGGCCTGCTGGCCGACACGATCGGCCTGCAATGGTCGTTCTTCGTGCCGGCCGCATGCTATATCTTCATTCTGTTCTTCGGCGTGAAGTATGCCGCCATGTACACCGACGAGCAAGCACGCGTCTGAGACGGGCAGGGCGAAGGGATAAGTGTGCTCGCCCGCCGCTAGCGCCGCGATGGGCGCGCGAATCGATGTCGTAAGGTTCCTGAACGTCGACGACTGGACTTGGCGGGCATCAGCGGGGGACGGCGCAATGGCCGGCGATGAAGCTGGCATGCGAAGGCATTATCTTCACGCAGGCGCTGATCACCGCCCCCACGTGGTCAAGGTGGCGCTGGATTTTTTCCTCGCTGAGCAAGTCCACCAGCGGGTGATAGGATTCGGGACGGATGCGCTGCCCATGCAAGACCTGGAGCCAGCCCACTTCGGCGAATAGCTCCATATTGTCGCGGACGATGCGGCCGTGCGTACGGAACAAGTCGATCTTGTGGCGCAGTGTGTCCGGGATATCCATCGTGCGGCAATAGTCCCAGAACGGCGTATCGGTGCGTTCGGTCGCCTTGTAGTGCAGGATCAGGAAGTCGCGGATGCGCTCTGTCTCGAAATCGCACTGGCGATTGAATTCATCGATATCGGCAGGGTGCAGGCCACCGTCCGGGAAAAACGTGATCAGGCGCGCGAGCGTTGATTGGATCAAGTGAATACTGGTCGACTCAAGCGGTTCCATGAAACCGCTCGACAGCCCCAAGGCTATGACGTTCTTGTTCCAGGTGCGCTTACGTTTGCCGGTGGTGAAGCGCAGCAACTTCGGATCCGTCAGTGGTTTGCCGTCGAGGTTCGCGAGCAGGATCGCTGCCGCTTCGTCATCACTCATGAATTTTCCGCAGAACACGTGCCCATTGCCTGTGCGGTGCTGCAAACCGATGCGCCATTGCCACCCGGCCGGGCGTGCGCTTGCTCGCGTGTACGGCAGCAAGTCCTTGGCCGGTTCGCATGGCACGGCATAGGCGCGATCGCAAGGCAGCCAGTGACTCCAATCTTCAAATCCGGTTTTCAGTGCCTGTTCGATCAATAGGCCACGGAAGCCCGAGCAGTCGATAAACAAGTCGCCGCCGATGCGTTCGCCGCTTTCCATCACTAGCGTATCGACGTGACCATCGCCATCGCGAACAATCACGTCGACGACCTTGCCTTCGGTACGGATCACGCCATGCGCCTCACTATAGCGGCGCAAATACCTGGCATAGAGGCCGGCGTCGATGTGAAAGGCGTATGCGATGTCAGCCAACGGCGAGTTGGGTTGTTCGTTAGTGGCGCGCATGAATTTGGAGCCGCGCGCCGCCATCTGGTTAATCGAATAACGGCCGATATCCGGGGCCCGGCCCGCCTGGTGCATTTTCAGCCAGTACTGTGAGAAATCGACTGGCCACAAATCCTGGCCGAACTTGCCGAAGCTGTGCATGTAGCGGTCGCCGATCTGGCCCCAGTCGACAAACTCGATGCCGAGCTTGAAGGTGGCCATGGTTTCGCGCATGAACTCGTCCTCATCGATGCCGAGTACATGATTGAATAGTTTGATCATCGGTATCGTCGATTCACCCACGCCGACCGTTGAAATGTCGTCCGATTCGATCAAGCGAATCGTGTACTTTTTTTGCAATAATTTGGACAGGGTAGAGGCGGCCATCCAACCTGCAGTCCCGCCGCCGACGATCACGATATTGCGGATGTGTGTTGATTCCATGTCCTGCCTCAGGCGAAATTGAAATCACCGCCTGTCGGCCAGGAGCCGACAGGCGGTGCGAACGGCGTGTGCCGTGTTAGAACTTGTAGTTCGCGCCAAGCAAGTACTGACGGCCGTACGTGCTGTATTCCAGTGGAGCGAGGACCCCGTTCAGCTTCCCGTTCAGCGTGGCATACGGCGAGTTCGTTACATTGTTGACCTGTAACAGGATCGACAGGCCCTTGAGCGTGCCGTCATTGAACTCATAGCCAATTTGAAGGTCTGTTTGCTTCTCTGCCGCGATCTCCGAAAATGCGCGCGTGTTGAACAGGCCGTTGATTTCTCCACGGAAGGCCGAGCGGTAGCGCTCGCTAATCCGCGCCGAGAAGCCGGCCTTTTCGTAGTAAGCGGTGACGTTCGCGACTGTGCCGGACAATCCGGGCAGCTTGGTCGGCGCATCTGGGCCATCGGGATGGATGTTGGACTCGTTGAATGTGGCACTCGCCTGTATGCCGAAACCATCAAGCGCGGTCGTTAGCAGGCCGGCGTCCAGCGCGCCACTCAATTCGAGCCCCTTGACCGTGCCGCCTTGACCATTCACCGGCGTGTTGAAGAGGCCAATGTTGGAGACCGGCGCCAAGGTTGTCGGATTTGGGATACCGCTGAAGTCGTACGCGACCGATTTGTTGTAGATGTAGTTAAGCAGCTTCTTGTAGAAGACCGCCGTAGCAATATAGCTACGCTTGCCGAAATACTTTTCGAACGACAGATCGAAGGAATTCGCCAGCCATGGCTTCAAGTCAGGGTTGCCACCACTACCGCTCCACGCGTGCAGTGCCGAGGTCGGGTCGATGGTGACGGTGTTGCCGGCACGCAGGTCATCCATGCGCGCACGGGCCATCGTCTTGGCCGCGCCCGCGCGAATAAAGGCATCGCTCGGGAGTTCAAAGTTCAGGTTCAAACTCGGCAGTGCATTGTTGTAGGTGGCGCCACGGGTGGTGTCCGAGATCACGCCGCCGAGACTGGAGAAACCGTGCGAGCTTTGATCGGTGTGTACCAGTTGCACCCCAACGTTGCCGCGCACCGGCACTGATCCGAGCTCGGTATCGATCCCCAACTTCGCATAGGTGGTAGTGACCTTCTCCTTGATCTCGTAGTTGCGATCGACGATCTGGTTCTGATCGGTAGGCACGACGTCGTAAGCGGCGTTCAGCGCCCCCATCACATCATAGGCGACCACACCCGGGATCCCGGCAAACCCCAGCGAGGTGGGCGACTGCAGCAGTCCGGTCGGCACCAACACGGGCGTACGCCCGTTCTTGAGGTTGGTTTTAAACGAATTCATTTCGCGATCTTTCTCGCGAGTCGAGTAGTTGACACCGAAGTCGACGCTGCTGAACATGCCCTCCATGGTCCGCTTGGCTTCCAGGCGCAGCGATTTCAATTCGTCTTTCATCTTTGGCTTCCTCCACGAACCATCTTGCCCCCAGCCACCCGGATCGCTCAGCTTGTATTGCGTCGCATCGGCGTAATTCAAACTAGGTACTAAGGAGGGAAATCCGGCGCCCGCGGGAATCGTGGTCTGGAACGTGCCCAGCCCTGGAATGGGTGAACCGTAAGTCTCGATGACATTTTCCTGGCGGGTAGCGCTTGAATAGCTGAGATCGGCGACGCCGGTCCATTTGTCGGCGAGCTTGGCCTTGGTATTCCAGCCGATCGACTTCAACACGTCGTCGCGCGTGTTCCAATCATTCCGACCAACCATAGGCGCGAAGGTATTGAACGTCGACGAAGTGACCAGTTGACCAGTTCCCATCGGCGTCAACCCGACATTGCTGTACGTCGACCCCGCGTTGCCACCCCAGCCATTGCCGAAACTCCCCCCCATCAGGCCGCGCATCGATTGTTCCTGCTTGAACTTCGAGTAGTACATGTCGAGCGTGCTGTGGAAATCCCTGCTTGGCCTGTACTCCAATACACCCATCAAGCCATCGCGCACTTGGTTTCTCGATATCGCCTCGACTTCGAAGCCGGAAAGGTAGGTGGCGTCGGCTGGCAGACCCTTGAGCGGGCTGCATCCATCCGCCATGTGATCTTTGCAATACGAATCGTTTTGACTGAATCCCCACGCCTGGAAGTGCTTTTCCTGGCCGGGAGAGTCGAGGTGCGCAAAGCCCACCGCCACACCCACGTGACGGTCGGCAAACTGGTCCACATACGACGCACTGAGGCGAACGCCCTTGTTACTGGTATTGGCATTGAGCTTGCCCTGCGAGTTATCTTCTGCGCGTGCATTCAGAACCACCGTGCGTTCGCGCAGATCGAGCGGGCGTATCGTGCCCATATCGATCGTTCCGGATAGCCCCTGACCGACCAGGGCAGCGTCAGGCGTCTTGTAAACGGTCGCGCGGTTGATCAGCTCGGAAGGAAACTGGTCGAACTCAACGCCGCGGTTGTCGCCGCTGCTCACTTGTTCGCGACCGTTGAGCAGGGTACCGGCAAAGTCGGGCGACATGCCGCGGATTGAGATCACCTGCGCGCGACCTCCCACGCGCTGGCCCGCCAAGCCAGGCAAGCGCGCAAGTGACTCGGCAATGCTGACGTCGGGCAGCTTGCCGATATCTTCCGCAGTAATGACTTCCGTGATGGAATCGGAGTTTTTCTTGGCGGATATGGAACTTTCAATACTCCCGCGAATGCCGCTCACGACCACGATCTGCGCTGGCTCGGCCTGCTGCGCATAGGCGGCGCTGGTCAAAAGCAACGCAGAACAAGCCGCGGCAATGGGTGTGAGCATGAATGTGCTGCGGGGCTGAAGGGATTGGTCGCGGCTTGGCTTGTTAGGATTTTTCATTGTTATATGTCTCCGGCTGGTGTAAAGAACTAGGGTGGTGCTCTTGTTGCTTGCTACTAAAGAAATGTCGAACTGCTTGTCGCCTCAATACACCAAGGTCTGAATCGCGTGCGCAGGTATCGTTACCTTGGTTGACACCGAGTCCACCAGGAAGGTGTAGTCAATGTCCTTGTCCCCCTGGTTCATGACGACGGTCGCCAGGGTCTTGTCCGGATTGAGGAAGGCCGTGGTCAGCAGCACGCCCTGGCTGCTCGTGGCGCTGACCCGGCGTGCCTGCGGACGGATGAATTTCGCAAAATGGCCGATGTAGAAGTACGAGGGCGTATAGATCAACGCACCGCTCTTGGAATCGGCGTGGATCGGCGCGAAACAGAAATTGTCGACATGGTTTGGGCCACCGCGATCATCGAGCAGGATGTTCCAGTCGGTCCAGCCGGCCGCGCCGCTGTTGAAATCGTTGATCATGGATTTGCCATAGCGCTCGGCGTTGGGCCAGTATTGCAGCCGCTCCGGCTTGAATTCTTCCACCGTCGCCTCGGTCAGCAAGAGCTGCTTGTCCGGATACGCCTCATGTACGCCTTGCACGTTCTTGTACATCGCCTCCTTGCCGCCCATCGCTTCATACCAGTGAAAGCCCATGCCCCAGGCATACTTGGCCGCCTGCGGATCATCAAAGATGATGCTGGCGCGGTGCGCCATCAAGTCGCGGTTGTGGTCCCACACCACAATTTTCTTGTCGGCCAGTCCGGCCTTGTGCATGACGGGGCCCAGGTGCTCTTTCAGGAAGTCGCGCTCTTCCTCGGCCGTGAAAATCATCGATTCCCAGCGCTGTGTCGCCATCGGCTCGTTCTGGACCGTGATCCCCCAGATGGGGATGCCTTCGGCCTGGTAGGCCTTGATGAATTGGACGAAATAGCGCGCCCAGGCGTCGCGGTACTCCGGCAACAGCTTGCCTCCCTGCAGCATGTCCCGATTGCTCTTCATGAACGCGGGCGCGCTCCACGGGCTGGCGAACACGGTCAACTTGCCGGCGCTGGCGAGCGCCTTCTTGATGAGCGGGATGCGGAACTGACGGTCATGCGCCAGCGTGAAGCTCGACAGGGACTTGTCGCCTTCGTCGATATAGGTGTAGCTGGCGCTGCTGAAGTCGGAGCTGTGGATGGTCGTACGTACCAGGCTGTAGCCGATCCCTTGCTCCTTGTCGAAATAGGCCCGCACCAACTCCTCCTGCACGGCCGGGCTCAATGCGCCAAACACCTCCGCGCTGGCGTCGGTGATGGCCCCGCCGATGCCGAGCAGTGTCTGAAAGCGCTTAGCCGGATTCACATAGATGGATACTTCGGATTCGATCGGTTGCCGCGCGGAGCCCAAGGTCAGGACGTCGGTTCGCGACAGGCGCTTGCCGGTGTCCGGCGCGGTAGTGTAGACGCTGACAGTCTTCGTACGGACTGACAAGGGTTGCGTACCGGCAAGGACCGGCTGCACGCCGACATAAGACAGCGAGAGCAATACCGCGGCGACAAGGACATTATTCTTCATTCGGCTCTCCAGATTGATCAGGGCGATGTAAAGGTGGCTTGATTGACGCCAACACCGCGTATTTCCAGTTTCTTCCAGCGCTTGGGCAGGGCGGTCTTGCGCTGTTCGATGCCCTGGTCGCCGATATGCAAGCCGCCGAACCCGAACAGCACGGTCTGCAGGGTGCCGCCTGCGCCCGTGGCGAAATACGGATTGTTGGCCCCCGCGTACTCTTCCAGCACGCCGAACGGCGCGGCGCGCAGCGGCTGGTAACTGTTCTGGAACGTGGTGTATGCCAGCTCGGCTTTGCCGAGGCGGGCGTACAAGGTGGCGACGATCGATTGGCCCATCGCCGGTCCGCTGGGCGCCAGGCGTGGCGCGTAGTAGGCCAGGTCTTGCGCGATGCGCGCCTTGTCGTTGACTATGTCGAGCGGATAGGCCAGCAGATTGACGTCGGCCTGCTTGATCTGCACCCCGTCGTAGCTGGCGTTTTCACGCGTGGTGCCGTCGGCGAACTGCAGGATCGGGATGTTGGCGGCCACCAGCTCCCAGTCGGGGTTGGGCGCGATGCCGAGCGTGCGCGCGGCCTGGGCGGCGTTGCGCAGCACGGTGATCGCCATGCCGTTGGTGAAGGCGTTGTTGTCGACGTTTTCCTGCCATTCGTTGGCGCCGATGACGTTGTTGATCTCGTAGTGGCCCGGCCCCTTGCGCTCGACCCGGCTGACCCAGAAATCGGCCACCTCCTTCAGTACCGGATAGGCGCGCTCGCGCAGCCATTGCGGGTCCTGGGTGACCTGGTAGTATTTCCAGAAGGCCCAGCCGACGCAGGCGGTGATGTGTTGCTGGAACGGCCCGGTCAGCGCCCATACCGGCGTCGCCTCCTGGCCTTCGCTGGCCGATTCCCACGGAAACATGACCCCCTTGAAGCCGTGGCTGCGTGCATTCTGACGTGCCGCGCCAAGGCGTTCGAAGCGATATTCGAGCATCGACCTGGCCAGCTCTGGCTTGAGGGCCAGCAGCGGCGGCAGCATCCACAGCTCGGCATCCCAGAATACGTGGCCGTTGTAGCCCAAGCCCGAGAGCCCCATCGGCGACAGGCTGAACGCCGTGCCTTCGCGCGCGAACGAATACAGATGATAGAGCGCAAAGCGCATGTCGCGCTGGGCGGCCGGGTCGCCGTCGATGACGATGTCGCTGCTCCACAGGGCTTCCCATGCCTTAAGGTGGGCTGCCATCAGCCGTTCGCGGCCCTCGAGCGCGGCGTACACGGTCAGCCGCTCGGTTTCGTTATGCGGATCGGCCAGATGGGCCGATGTGAGCGTCGAACCGACAACCGAGAAGCGCAGCGTGGCGCCGGCCTTGAGGGCTTGGGTGAACTTGGTCACATGGTTGTTGTAGTCCAGGTCTTCATGCACCAGGACAGGCGGCTCGCCGCCCTCGAAGATGAAGCTGACGGCAGCGGCGACAGTGAGCTTGCCAGAGGGACTCTTGCCCACCGAACTCATGAGGGGAATGCGCGTGTGAGGGCGGTCGATTTGCGCGTACAGATTCTTGACGTCGCGCAGCAGGTCGGGCGACTCGATCGCGGCTGACGGGGTAACGGTGCTGTCGCGCCGCGCCGTGAGCTCCACCACGGCCAGTGCCGTGTAGGGCAGTTGGCGCAGGGCGGCGATGGTGTGCTTGACGTGGACCGCCTTGAGGTCGAATTCGGTGATCAGCAAGGCCCGTTTCATGTCGAGCGTTTGACGTAAGCCCTTCACGCTGGCGGCGTCGGCGCGTTGGCCATCGACCTCCAGAGCAAGGTTCATGAAGTTGAAGCCCTTCAGGATATTGTCAACCCGGCCGCGGCCATAGGTGTCGAACGCGCCGTTCAAGACCACATCCTTGATCTTCATCGGCTCGGGCGAGGACACAAGGCCGATCATGCCGTTGGCCACGGTGACGCCATGATAGTGGGCCGGATCGACGGTGGGCGCGACAATGGTCCATTCGTCCTGCCCATTGGCCCGGACGGCCGAACAGAGCATGAGCAGGGCGATGGCAAGGTATTTCTTCATTGTGATTTTCCCTGGCCGCATCACGGCCGACGATCGCTTGTTGACGATCCAGAACTGCATGTAAAAAAACCGGCTGGCGTCCATGTCTGCCGGCAAAGGAGGAGGCATTTAGATCGACGCAAGCGAACTGGCCTGCGTATTGCGGCCGAGGAAAGCACGACCAAGGATCCTGAGATGTTTCATGAACGCTCCATTTATGACTAGTGGTATATGATAAACCGGTTGCTCATTTGTGAGCAACCGGTTGCGCAATGACTGAATTATGAACCGTGATTGCGGCTAAAAGCAACCATTCTTGTCGCTGCGCCGCACCATGTTGCGTTTTGCATGAAAAGGGGCGGCATGCAAAGCCGTATCGCGTCGTTGCCATGTGGCCGGCGCGTGCCGCGCGATTGACGGTATGATGCGGTATTAACAAGGCGGACCGCTTTGGCGGCGCCGCAGGGGAGAAGAGTCAATTGAAGATGACATTGGATCAGCTGGCGCTGAATCTGGGACTGTCCAAGGGGACGGTCAGTCGCGCCATGAACGGCAAGGGCCGCATGGCCGAGGAAACGCGCAAGCGTATTCTGGCGGCAATGGACGAGGCGGGCTACACGCCCGACCCGACGGCGCAAGAGTTGAGCAAGCGTTCCCGTCACAGCATCGGCATCTCGCTCAGCGCGGGAGCCATCCGGCCATATTTCGCGCTATTCTGGCGCGCCCTGGTGCAAGTGACCAGCGAGCGCGGCACCCGCTTCATCGAAATGAACGAACCGCTCGACAGTTACGCCCGTCTGCCGGATGCGGTGCTATTGCATAGCACCATCGAGGTGCACGAGCGCCTGGCATTGTTGGCGCGGCGGGGCGTGCCTGCCGTCGTGTTGGGCCACCAGCCTGACACCGCTTTCGTGGTTCCCGACGACGTCTATGGCGGACGCGTGGCCACCGCCCACCTGCTGGCGTTGGGTCACCGCGAGATCGCCTATGTTGGCGGGCCAGGCGGTCAGCAGTCGGACCTGGACCGGCGCGCGGGCTATCGCGAGGCCATGGCCGCAGCCGGCATCCGCCCGCGTCCGCAGTTCGAGCTAGAGGGCCGCTTCGAGGTACTAGACGGTTACCGTTGCGTACGCCGTGCATGGGAGGGGGGGCTGCGCTTCACGGCACTGTTCTGCGCCAGTGACGATATGGCTGTGGGCGCCATCGGCGCGCTGCATGACCTGGGCCTGCGAGTGCCGGCCGACGTGTCAGTGGTCGGTTTCGACGGTTTGCCAGGCATGCCCTACGACCTGAGCACGGTGGTCCAGGACATCGAGCGCGTTGCGATGGAGGCGATCGACCTTGCCGAGATACTCATCGATGGCGGGCACAAGCGCGGCATCGTGGTGCCAGTGGCCTTACGTGAAGGCAGCACCACGGCCCCGCCGCGCCGCCTGTAGCGTAGCCGCGAAAACGGCTAAGGACTGAGGTCCGTTCGACAGACTGGGAGGTGTAGCCGGATGTCTTCTCCCAGACCGCTGATGTTTCAGGTTGCAATACTGCCTGTAAAGCCGTTGACATTCGGCGCACGGTATATCCGTTTAGCAATGTCAAAACCGGAATACGCCAGCATGATGTCGATTTGCAGCGAAATCTGAGCCATTTCATCGCATAATTTGCAAACCGAACTGACCCACGTATAAGACACAATCCTACTCACGACATTGAGTGGGGAATTGGAGTGATCGACGTGGCACTACTAGGCACTATTCGACGCTGGCACATTCGTGACAAGGTTCCATTGAGAGAGATTGCCAGGCGTTTGGGCATCTCCAGAAACACCGTCCGACGCTATCCGCGCTCAGAAGCCATAGAGCCGGCATACGCCGAACGGCGTTCCACTCGCGCCATCCACAAATACGCGTTTCAGCTTTCCGCACTACTAAAGACTGAAGCAGCGCGGACACGCCAGCAACGGCGCACGCTAAAACAGATTCATGAGGACCTAAAGGAACGGGGGGCGAGGGGTCTTACGATAGGGGCGCGGCGTTCGCGAGGGTATGTAGGGCGGGTCAATCTGACCGGGACAATCCTGCCAGCAAACGAACAGCCCGTTGTATTTTTTGGTTGACGGAACCATCCATACTGCCTATCATTTCAAAAAATGACAACGTTGGACATTTCTGGTGCTCCGCGCTTGCCAACATAAGAAAACAGTGTGAGGAGACAGTGTGGCAACGATTCATGATGTGGCCGAGAAGGCTGGCGTGTCGATCAAGACAGTGTCGCGCGTGCTCAACGGCGGCACCGAGGTGTCCGAAAAGACCCGCAAACGTATCGAGCAGGCGATGCGCACGCTTGAATTCACGCCGTCGGCGGCGGCGCGCATGCTGCGCGGCAGGCCGACCGGGCTGGTGGCGGTCATCGCCGAGAAGCTGACCACGACGCCTGATTCCTCCGAGATCATCAAGGGCATCCAGCAGGTGTGCGAGCAGATGGGCAAGGTGCTGCTGATCGGCGAGACCGGCGGCCATGCCGACGTCGCCAGCCGCCTGGTGGCGGACATGCGCGAACGGCGCGTCGAGGCCATCCTGTTCGCAACGCCGTTCCACCGCGAGGTGGCGGTGGAGCCGCTGCTGGGCAGCACGCCCACCGCGCTGGCCAACTGCTTCGAAACGCCCGGCCGCTACATGCAGGTGGTCCCCGACGACGAAGGCGGCGGCTACGCGGCGGCGCAGATCGTGCTGCAGGAAGGCCACCGCAAGATCGCTTTCCTGCAGCTGATCCCCGGCATGGTGGCGACCGATCTGCGCCTGCGCGGTTTTCACCGGGCGATGCGCGAACACGGCGTGACCCCGCAAGCGGAATGGGTGATCCATGGTGCCGAGGCGGGCGAGGCCGATGAGTTCTCGCACTTGTCCGGGGCGGTCGAGCGGCTGTTCTCCGGCGCCAAGCGCCCGACCGCCATCCTGTGCGGCAACGACAAGATGGCGATGCGCGTGATCTTCATCCTGCAGCGGCGTGGCTTGCGGGTGCCGGCCGATGTTTCCGTCGTCGGCTTCGACGATTTCCGGCTGATTTCCGAAGCGCTCGATCCCGGCCTGACCACGGTGGCGCTGCCATACCGCGAGATCGGCGAGCTGTCCGGGCGCTATGTGCTGGAGCCGGGCGACGCACCCGCCGGCACCATCCGGGTGCCGTGCCTGCCGGTGATGCGCGGCACGGTTGCGGCGCCTTCCGCCACGAAGGCCATGCGATGAAGCGCGCATCGATCATCATGCCGGCCTTGCTGGCGATGCTGGCCGCGCCGGTGCTGGCGGCGCCGGTAGAGATCCGGCTGTGGCGCCACGACACCGGCGACCTGGAAATGACGGCGGGCAGGGCGGCGGTCGAGCGCTTCAACCGTTCGCAGTCGCGCTGGAAGGTCACGGTCGAGGCGATTCCCCAGGGCTCTTACACCGAGTCCATCACCGCCGCGTCGATGGTCGGCCAGCTGCCGTGCATCATCGCGATGGACCAGCCGACCGTGCCCAACTTCGCCTGGACCGGCCATGTGCGCCCGCTGGACGCGCTGCTGCCGGCCGATGCCGTGGCCCGGCTGCTGGAAGGCGGGCGCGGCACCTACAAGGGACAGCTGTACAGTGTCGGCCAGCTGGACGTGGTGCTGGCGCTGTTTGCGCGCCGCTCGCAGCTGGCCGCGCTCGGCGTGCGCGTGGCGACGATGGCGCAGCCCTACACGGCGGCTGAATTCCATGACATCCTGGCGCAGGCAAAGCGCAGCGGCCGTTTCCGTTTTCCGCTGGACCTGAACGGCGGCTTCAAGGGCGAATGGTACAGCTATGCGTTCTCGCCGTGGCTGCAGAGCGCGGGAACGGACCTGATCGACCGCGCCAGCTATGTGCGCGTCGACGGCGTGCTCAATAGCGAGGCGGCTGTCAGCGTCGGCCGCTACTACGGCCGCCTGTTCAAGGACAAGCTGGTTGAACGCCATCCCGCCGACGACAAGGCGTTCGAGCAGGGTCGCTCGCTGTTCCACTACACCGGTTCGTGGAAGGCGCGCGAGTACAGCGAGCGTTTCGGCGACGACCTGGTGGCGATGCCGCCGCCCGATTTCGGTCAAGGGCCGAAGATCGGCGCCGCCTCCTGGCAATGGGGTATCACGCGCAGTTGCCCGCAGCCGGAGGGGGCGGCGGCTTTTCTCGCGCATCTGATCTCCCCCCAGGAAATCGCGGCCGCTTCGCGCGCCACCGGCCTGGTGCCGGTCAGCGTCGAGGGTGCGGCGCTGACGGAGCACTACCGGCCCGACGGCGACTGGCGCGTCTATTTTGAATTCGCCAAGCGCTACGCGGTGGCGCGGCCTGCCAGCCCGGCCTACCCGGCGCTGTCGTCGGTCTTCGAGAAAGCCATGGCCGACATCCGCAGCGGCAAGGACGCCGCCGAGGCGCTGGACGAGGCGGTCGAGGCGATGGAACACAATATCTCGCGCAACAACGGCTACGGTTTTACCGCGCCCAAAATCGGAGGCGGCTTATGAAACGCACACTTGGCCAGGACGGCCCGTTCTCGGTGGCGCTGTTTGCGTCCCCGGCGCTGCTGCTGTTCCTGCTGTTCGTGGCGCTGCCGATGCTGCTCGCCGCCGGTGCAACGCTGACCAACCACCGTCTGATGTCGCCGGAGCCGACGCAATACATCGGCCTCGATAACTACCGGCGGCTGCTGGCGCTGGACCTGGTCGTGGTCGAACCGGTGCGCGACGCGCGTGGCGAGGTGGTGCGCGAAGAGGATGGAGCGGAGGCGCGTTATCCGACCTGGCGCCAAGTGCGCAAGCAGCATCCGGAACTAGAGGGCTACCGCGAAGCTTTCCATCTCGACGCCGGTGGCTCCCGCATTGTGCTGGCTGCCAGCGATCCGCTGTTCTACCGTTCGTTGCTCAACACCTTCCTGTTCGCCGCTCTCGTACTGCCGTTGCAATGCGGCGCCGCGCTTGGTCTTGCGCTGCTGGTCAATCAGAAGATGCGCGGCCGGATCTTCTTCCGTACCGTGTATTTCGCGCCGGTCGTCACCTCCATGGTGGTGGCGTCGATCGTGTGGGCTTTCATGCTCAATACTGACCGCGGCATGCTCAACGAGCTCCTGCGCGGTCTGCTGCATGACCCCAATGCCGGCCCGGACTGGCTGGGCGACAGCCACTACGCCTTGCCGGCCATCGCGCTGATGTCCGCCTGGCAGGGCGCGGGCTTCCAGATGCTGGTGTTCCTGGCCGGCCTGCAGTCGATCTCGCCCGAGTTGTACGAGGCGGCCACGCTGATGGGCGCCAATGCCTGGCAGCGCTTCGTGCACGTCACCTTGCCGGGCCTGCGCAACACCATCATCTTCGTGCTGGTGTCGACAACCTTGCTGGCCTTCGGCCTGTTCACGCAGGTCGACGTGATGACCTCTGGCGGTCCGTTGGATTCGACGTCGACTGTTGTCTATCATGCGGTGCGCAGCGGCTTCAAGGAGCAGGATGTCGGCTACGGCTCGACTATTACGCTGGTGTTCTTCGTCATCGTGCTGGTGCTGTCGATGCTGCAGCGGATGCTGGTATCGAAAGGAGAGTCCAAATGAATCCGGCATTACGCCACCCCGGCTGGCGCAGGAACTTGCGCGACGCAGCGCTGTTCCTCGCCATGAGCGCGATCGGCATCGTGTTCATCGCGCCGCTGCTGTTCATGTTTATTTCGTCGTTCAAGAACGATGCCGCGATCTTCGCCAACCTCGATAGCTGGTCCGCCTACCTGCCCTCGTCCGACTGGTCGATGCGCAATTACAGCGCGGTGTTCGAGAAGAGCGAGCTGCCATCGTTCCTGCTCAACTCCACGCTGATCGCCGCGCTGATCGTGGTTGGCGGCATCCTCGTCAACAGCATGCTGGCCTTCTCGATCGCCCGCATGCGCTGGCGCGGACGGCAAGTGGTGCTGGCCTTGGTGGTGGCGATGGTGATCGTGCCGTTCGAGGTGATCGCGATCCCGTTGCTGTCGCTGGTGGCGCGGCTGCCGTGGCCGGGCTTCGAGCACGGCCAGCTGGTGATGCACACCGGCTGGTTCAACAGCCTGCACGTGCAGGTGATCCCGTTCCTGGCCAACGCCTTCTGCGTATTCCTGTTCTACCAGTTCTTCCGCGACATTCCACCGGAGCTGGACGAAGCGGCCAAGATGGACGGCGCGGGCCCATGGACCGTCTACGCCAGGATCATCATGCCCAACAGCGGCCCGGTGATCGCCACCGCCGCCATCGTCCTGTTCATCTCCGCTTGGAACCAGTACCTGTGGCCGATCATGGTGATCCAGGGCCAGGCGTTCCGGCCGGTGCAGCCGGGCATACAGCAGTTCTTCGGACGCACCAATTCGTGGGGCCAGATCATGGCCTACGCATCGGTGATTACTCTACCCGTGCTGGCGGTGTTCCTGGCTTTCCAGCGGCAGTTTGTCGCCTCGGTGGCCGGCACCGGCGTCAAGGGTTAACTTTGGAAGCATCATGACACTTCAAATCAGCGACAAATTCATCTGGGACTTCTGGCATTTCGAAGAGGACGGCGCCCAGCACCTGTTCTTCCTGCAGGCCGACCGCGCCATCGGCAATCCCGACCTTCGACACTGGAACGTCTCGATCGGCCACGCGGTATCGCCGGACCTGCGCAACTGGACCCCGCTGGGTACCGCCTTCGGCCCGTCCGCAGGCACGGCGTGGGACGACTACACCACCTGGACCGGCTCCGTCATCAAGGTGGAAGGCCGCTATCACCTGTTCTATACCGGCACCTGCCGCGCCGAGAACGGCATGCGCCAGCGCATCGGCCATGCGGAGTCGGACAGCATCGACGGTCCGTGGAAGCGCGTCGGCAGCGGCCTGGCGCTGGACCTCGACCAGCGTTACTACGAGGAATACGAAGAAGGGCGCTGGCACGACCGCGCGTTGCGCGACCCGTGGGTGCTGCCCGAAAAGATCGACGGCATGTATCACATGTTCTACACCGCGCGCCGCAACGACGGCCCGCTCTACGAGCGCGGCGTGATCGGCCACGCAGTGTCGTCGGACCTGGTGCACTGGGAGGCAACCGCGCCGGTGTACGCAGGCGGCCACTATGGCCAGCTGGAGGTGCCGCAGGTGTTCGAGCGCGATGGCCGCTGGTACTGCGTGTTCTGTAATGTCGCGGCGCACTGGTCGGAGGAGATGCGTGCAAAGCATAACGGCGGCGTCTCCGGCACACATTACCTGGTGGCCGACCATCCGCTGGGACCATGGCAGCCAGCCCCCGGCTTCCTCGACGGCGACCTTCCATGCCGCCGCTACGCCGGCAAGATACTGCGCGATCCGGTCACCGGCAAGGACAGCCTGATGGCGTTTGAAGATACCGGCGCCGACGGCCAGTTCGCCGGCCGCATCGGCAATCCGATAGCGCTGCGGATGGAACAGGGCCTGTATCTCATCGACGATATTTTGGCTGAAAAATGACAACGGTGGACATCGTCACGTAATCATAAAAATGGAGGAGACACGATGAGTCATAAATATCCAGGCTGGACTGTCGCAGGCTTGTTGCTGGCCGGCTGGCTGGCGGCGGCAGGTGCGGCAGCGGGCGACAGCGCACCGGCGCTGGCGCGCTGGGGGCTGGACGAACAGGCCGGCAATCAGGCCGTGGAGTCCGTATCCGGACGCCGCGACCAGGTTAACTACGTGTTCAACCGCGCGCGCTTCAAGCCCGCCTCGGCGCCGCTGTGGCGCGCGGATGCCGCTTGCGTCAAGCACGGCTGCCTGCTGTTCGACGGCTACTCGACCGACATCGTGGCGCCGGGATTGACTTCGGCCCAGCTGGCGCGTGGCTTCACGCTCAGCGCCTGGGTCGCGCCGCACGCCTTCGAATGGGGCGATGGCGGCCATTATTCCGCTTTCCTGAGCCAGTTCGACGCCGGCGCCAAGCAGGGCTTTTCGTTCGGCGTCTACCGCTTCGGCACCTGGGGCATGCAGCTTGGCTTCGGCAGCGCCATCGTCGACGTGCGCGTCAAGGACCGCAAGCTGCCGCGTGATGCGTGGTCGCATGTGGCGGCCAGCTACGATCCGGTCCTGCGTCGGGTGGCGCTGTTCCTCAACGGCGAGCGGCTGGTCAACATCGCCGCGCCGGTGGACGGCAAGTTCGCCATGCCGCCAACGCCACTGACGATAGGCCGTCACTCGCAGCCGGAGCCGTTCCATGATGCGTTCAAGCTGAACACCTTCCTCGGCCTGATGGACGAGGTGCGCGTCAGCGCCGGGCCATCGGATGCGGCAGCCGTCGCACGCACCATCGCCGCCGATCTGGCGCAGCGCGGCGGCAAGGCGCCGCTATTGACGCAGGCGGATATGCGCATTTCGCCATCGACCTTCGACGGCGACCGTCACCGCCCGCAGTATCACCTGATACCAGATTCCGGCTGGATGAACGAACCGCATGCGCCGTTCTACTACGCAGGGCAGTACCACCTGTTCTTTCAGAAGAATCCATTCGGGCCTTTCTGGCATCAGATCCACTGGGGCCACTGGGCCAGTCGGGACATGACGCACTGGCGCGAACTGCCGATCGCGCTGGCGCCGGAAGACGACGGGCTGGCGACCGACGGCGTCTGGTCCGGCAGCGCCACATACGCGGCGGACGGCTCGCCGGTGCTGTTCTTCACGGCCGGGAACGATGCCGCGAAGCCGAACCAGCGCACCGGCATGGCCACTCCGGCCGACTTGCGCGATCCTGACCTGGTGCGCTGGACTAAATATCCGACGCCGGTCACGCTGCAGACGGAAGGCCTGGGAAGCTACGGCGAGTTCCGCGATCCCTTCGTGTTCCGCGACGGCGCGCGGCAGCGCTGGTTCCAGCTGGTGGGTTCGTCGCTGCCGGGACGCAGCGGCACCGCGCTGGTATATGAATCGACCGACCTGCGAAACTGGACGCCGCGCGGACCGCTGTTCTCGATCGACGCCAGCCGCTATGCCGGCTTCGAGGCGACGTGGGAGTTGCCGGTGCTGCTGCCGGTGGGTAAGGGCGTGGACGGGCGCGAACGCCACGTCTTCCTCAACGACGTGCGCGGCCAGGCCTACTACTGGACCGGCGTGTTCGACGCCGCCACCGCGCGCTTCACGCCGGACGTCGAGGCGCCGCGCGTGTTCGACGTCGGCCTGGGCCATTTCTCCGGACCGAGCGGCTTTGTCGATCCGAAGACCGGCCGCACCATCGTATTTTCCATCGCCCAGGGCGAGCGCTCGCCGCAGGATGAATGGAATGCCGGCTGGGCGCACAACGGCGGCCTGCCGATCACGCTGTCGCTGGGCGCCGACGGCGACCTGCGCCTGGCGCCGATCGGCGAGGTGGCCAGCCTGCGCCGCAAGCTGCTGGTCGAGCTGCGCGACGCCAGCGTGGCCGATGCTGTCGAAGCGCTGGCCGCCGTTCACGGCGACGCGCTGGAAATCGAACTGGAACTGGTGCCCTCCGCCGTGGCGGGCAAGCGCGGCATGAGCGTGCGCGTCGCTCCGGGCCGGGCCGAGCTGACCGACCTGTATGTGGATGCCGCGCGCGGCCGGCTGGAGATCGACCGCACGCGGACCTCGGCCGACCACGCTTACGGCGTGCAGGGTGGCGCCTTCGCGCTGTCGGGCGAGCCGCTGCGCATGCGGATATTCCTCGACCGCTCGATGGTCGAGGCCTACGTCAACGAGCGCAAGAGCCTGACCAGCCGGATCTACCCGGTCCGTGCCGATGCCGACGGACTGGCGCTGCTGGCGGCTGCCGGCGACCGCATCGTCTCGCTGAAGGTATGGGCGATGGCGGCGGCAGAAAAGGAGAACTGACATGGCATCTATCGCATTGCGGGGCGTCGGCAAGACCTACCCCGGCAAGGAAGCGCAGTACATTTTGCGCGACGTCGAATTCACCATCGCGGACGGCGAATTCGTGGTCCTGGTGGGGCCGTCGGGTTGCGGCAAGTCGACGCTGCTGCGCATGATCGCCGGGCTGGAAGAGATCAGCGCGGGCGAGATCAGCATCGCCGGCGAACGTGTCAACGACGTGCCGCCGGCCAGGCGCGGCCTGTCGATGGTGTTCCAGAGCTATGCCTTGTATGCGCACATGAGCGTGTACGAAAACATCGCCTTCGGCCTGAAGCTGGCCCGCGTGCCCAAGGCCGAGATCAAGGCGGCGGTGCAGGAGGTGGCCAGGATGCTGCAGATGGAGCACCTGCTGCAGCGCCGCCCGCCGCAGCTGTCCGGCGGCCAGCGCCAGCGGGTCGCCATCGGCCGCGCCATCGTGCGCAAGCCGCGCGCCTTCCTGTTCGACGAGCCCCTGTCCAACCTGGATGCCGCGCTGCGCGCCGACATGCGCGTGGAGATCGCCCGCCTGCACAAGCAGCTGGGCGCCACCATGGTCTACGTCACCCACGACCAGGTCGAGGCGATGACGCTGGCCGACCGCATCGTCGTGCTGGGACCGGCCGGCGTGCAGCAGATCGGCGCGCCGATGCACCTGTACGACCGGCCCGCCAATGTCTTCGTGGCCGGTTTCATCGGCAGTCCCCGGATGAACCTGGTGGCCGGCACGCTGGAAGCGCCGGGCCGGCTGCGCATCGGCGCCGCTTGCCTGCCATGGCAAGCGGCCGATACCGGCATGGCGCCGGCGGCCGTCACGGTCGGCATCCGTCCGGAGCATCTGGTGGCCGATCCCGATGGCGCGATCCAGGGCGAGGTGCTGCTGGTCGAACGGCTGGGCGCGGAATCCTATGTGCACCTGGACGTGGCGGGGCTGGACAAGCCGCTGATGGTGGTGGTGCAAGGCGAGCCGCCACCGGCCAACAGCCGCTGGCGCGTCAGCCCAGCGGCCGGCAGGCTGCACGTGTTCGATCAACAAGGCTTGCGCATCGAAGCAGGAATCAGCAACGCCGGCACGGCCGGCATATCGGAGGCAGCATGATCATCGTTTGTGGCGAGGCTTTGTTTGATGTGTTTTCCGACGGCGATACCGCGACCGGTTTCGCGCTGTCGGCCCGGATCGGCGGATCTCCGTTCAACCTGGCGGTCGGCCTGGCGCGGCTGGACGCGCGGCCGCTGTTCTTCGGCGGCCTGTCGTCCGATCAGTTCGGCCGCAAGCTGGCCGCCACGTTGACGCGCGAAGGCGTGGACATCGGCGCCGCCCCCCGTCCCGCCGCGCCGACCGCGCTGGTCATGGTGGAACTGGATCGCGAAGGCGTGCCGGCTTATACCCTGTACGGCGCGGCGACCGCCGAGCGCGCGTTGACGGTCGCCGACCTGGCCGGGCTGCCGTCCGACGCCGCCGCCATCCATGTCGGCTCCTATTGCATGGTGGTGGAACCGGTGGCGTCGGCGTTGCGGGCGCTGGTCACGCGCCAGCATGGGCGCAGCCTGATCGCCTTCGATCCCAACGTGCGCCTGACCATCGAGCCGGACCGGCAGCGCTGGACCGACGCCGTCGCCTGGATGCTGCCGGCGACGGATCTGCTCAAGATCAGCGACGAGGACATCGCCCAGCTCTACCCGGACATGACGCCGCAGGCCTTCATGACGCTGGCGTTGCGCAGCGGCGTGGCGCTGGTGGTGGTCACGCGCGGCGGCGCGGGCGTACTGGCCGCGACCGCGGCGCTGGCGCCGCTGGAACTGCCGGCGCTGCAGGTGGCGGTGGTCGACACCGTGGGCGCCGGTGACACCTTCCAGGCCGCGCTGCTGTCCTACCTGGCCCGCCACGCCCTGCTGACGCGCACCGCGCTGGAAGCGCTGGACCGGCCGGCGCTGCTGGCCGCGCTGAGTTTTGCGGCCAGGGCGGCAGCGATCACCTGTTCCCGGCGCGGCGCCGATCTACCCCGGCTGGAGGAGGTGCTCGCAAGCGATTGAGTAGCTGTAGCAGACATGACAACGTTGGACATCATCAGATTTACCCAAATGGCGGCAAGCCGCTGATAATCATAAAAGGAGATGCACCATGACTTATTCGATCACGCGTTACCTCACCCGCTCGGCAGCCCTGGCCATTTGCCTGGCGCCGGCGCTGGTGTACGCCCAGCAGCAAGGCGCCGCGGCTGCCCCGTCCAGTGCGGAGGCGGGCGCCGCCGACCCGGCTGCGGTGGTCATCGTCACCGGCGTGACCAAGACCACCACCAAGAAGAACGCCACCTTCTCGATCAACACCCTGAGCGGCGAAGAGATCCAGCGCCTGGCGCCGATGAGCACCGCCGACCTGCTGTCCAATTTCCCGGGCATCTATTCGGAGGGCAGCACCGCAGGCGAGGCCAGTAACAACATCACGGTACGCGGCCTGCCGGTCACCGGCGGCTACCGCTTCGCGCCGCAACTGGTGGACGGCCTGCCCGCCTACGAGGAACCGGAAGCGCCATTCATGAACAACGACGTGTTCATCCGCGACGACCTGATGACCGACAGCGTGGAAGTGGTCAAGGGCGGCCCGGGCGGCATCCTGTATTCGAACGGCCTGGGCGCGACGGTCAACCACATCACCCGCACCGGCGGCGACCATCTGGCGGGCGGCTACAAGATCGAATACGCCGATTACGGCTTCCTGCGCCAGGACGCCTTCATTTCCGGCCCGCTCGGCCCCAACCTGACCGGCGCGGTGGGCGGCTTCTACCGCCGCAGCGACGGCATCCGCGACACCGGCTACACCGCCGACCGCGGCGGCCAGGTGCGCGGCAACGTGGTCTACACCAGCAACGACCGCAAGACCACGGCGCGGGTCGACGCCACCGTGCTCAACGACCGTACCGCGTTCTACCAGAACCTGCCGATCTCGGTGCCGCGCTTCACCAACAGCGGCACGCCGGCCAACCCGACCGTCATCAGCCAGGGCACCATCCAGCCGCTGGGCATCGACTTCGCGCACGGCACCACCGCCTCGCCCTACAACCGCACCTTCACCATGCTGGGCGAATATGGCACCCGCACCATCGACCAGGCCGACGGCATCCATCCGGATTTCAAGATGTTCACGCTGAGCGGATCGCATGAATTCGACAACGGCTGGAAGCTGTCCTCGGGCCTGCGCCATACCGGCGGCAGCAACGGCTTCAATGCCGTGTTTACCGGCAACGACACGGCCACGGCGGCCAACTTCCTCAATGCGCGCTACCAGAACGACGTGATCTCGCCGGCCCATGGGGCGGCGCTGGGCTGCAATCTGAACAATGCCAAGCTGATCGGCTACTTCAACGTCCCCGCCAGCAATCCGTGCGCGGCCTTCGCCAACATCAGCCGCGACGACTTCATCCGCAAGTACGCCAAGGCCACCGGCGTGGTGGGCCACTACCTGAACGACGGCTCGCTGGTGCCGGCGTCGGCCACGCTGAACTTCGCGGTGCCGTTCATCGCCGACGTCGATGCCACCAGCACCTCGCTCGACCTCAAGGCGCAGAAGTCGTTCGAGCTGAAGGGCTCGCACGACCTGACCTTCGGCGTCTACAAGAGCCGTTACAGCTACGCGCCCAACTTCCAGGCCGGCCTGCTGGTCACCGACGTGGCGGCGCAATCGCGCCCGGTGGAGCTGACCGTGGTCGATGCGCAGGGCCGGCAGGTTGGTCCCGGCCTGACGACCGGCAGCGCGATCCTGCCGGGCTGGTTCGGCTTCGTCAGCCAGATCCATGGCGACGGCAACGCGGCCTATCTGCTCGACCACTGGGAAACCATGGGCAACAAGCTGAAGATCGATGCCGGCGTGCGCTGGCAGGATCTGAAGGCGGACGCGGTGCGGCGCGACCGCAATACCACGGTCGACCTGACTCCGGCCGGCACGGTGGTCGGCTCCACCCAGGATACGGCGGCGGACAACGAGATCAGCTTCCCCGGCAATCCGGCCACGCTGAACAAGACCTACCATGGCGTCGGCTGGTCGTTGGGCGGCAACTACAGCGTCAGCAAGGCGTTGGCCGTGTATGGCCTGGCGTCAAACTCGTTCCGCCTGCCCAGCCTGCAGGACTTGAATGATCTCAGCGTGGCCTCGGCCACGGTAGTCAACGGCAAGCCGGTCGACGTCAGCGCGGTCGAACATATCCGCCAGTACGAGATGGGGCTGCGTTATCTGACACGCGGCTTCGGCGCCTCGGTGGCCGTGTTCTACAACAATTTCTCGCCACGCAGCGCGGTCAATGTCTACAAGGATATCCAGTCCGCCTCGTGCGCGACGCAAGGCGGCGTGACGCAGATTAACTCCTGCCCGGACGTTGCCCAGCTCTATAAACGCGGCGTGCAGAACATCGGTACCGAAGTGGAACTGAGCTGGCGCCCGTCGGCGCTGGATGGCCTGGAACTGAAGGGCAGCGTGGTGATGCAGAACCCCAAGGTGAATGGCGCCAACTACACCATCACGCAGGAAGACAAGGATGCGCAGGGCGTGATCTCCGGCTACCACTACGTGCAGATCAGCGAAGACGGCCGCCGTCCGCGCCGCCTGCCGAAGGTGATGGTCAACCTCATGCCCTCGTACGACCTGAAGCCGCTGACCAACGTGCCGCTCAGCTTGTATGCGCAGTACCAGTACTACGGCTCACGCTTTTCGGAAGCGACCGACAACAACGTGACGCTGTATCCGGCTTACCACATCATCAACGCCGGTGCGCAATACCAGATCACGGAACGGCTGAGTGCGCATCTGCATGTGGCCAACCTGACCAACCAGCTGTCGTTTACGGAGGGCGACCCGCTGTTCAGCGACTTGCTGTCGCCGGACGGCACGCGCAACCGTGGTGTCGCGCGTCCACTGTTCGGCCGCACAGTACGGTTTAGCCTGAGTTATATGTTCTAAACCGCCTGGCGGTTGCCCGGGCTTGGCGCCACGGGGGGGCTGGTTGTGAACCTCACAGCCAGTTTCTCTTGCTGCGATCGGCGCCGTCCCGGGCTTAAAAAACCGAAGCAAACACGCGTATAATGGCCGCAGGCGAACATTTCTTGACGCCATGCCAGAGGATTACGTGGGAATGAAGAAGCTTCGCTTGCTGCTTTGGGTGGGGTTGATATGCTTGGCGACCACCGTGAACGCGGCCCCCACGGTCACCTGCGTTACGGAGGAAAACCGGCCCGTCAATTTTTGGGAAAACGGCAAGGTCACCGGCTTCAGCGCCGAGGTCGTCGAGGCCGTCCTCAAGGAAATCGATGTGCGGGCCGACATCCAGATGATGCCTTGGGCACGCGCCTACGCGACCGCCCTGCACGGGGAAAACGTGCTGATCTTCTCGATCATGCGCACGCCCGAGCGCGAACACTTGTTCAAGTGGGTCGGCGTGGTCTCGCCGCCCGACAGCTCCTATCTGTTCGCGCTGCGCGGACGCAAACTCAAGCTCGACAATCTTGGCGACGCGCTCAACTACAACATCGCCACCATCAACGGCGACGCGCGCGAGCAATACCTGGAGTCGAAGGGCTTCGTCAAGGGCCGCCAGCTGCATGGCAACGCCCAGCCCAAGACCAACTACGAGAAACTGAAGCTGGGGCGTGTCGACCTGTGGGCGATGAGCGACATCGTGGCCACGGATATTGTGCGGCGCGAGGGGAGCGACCCGTCCCAGGTGTTGATTCGGGCGCTGCAGTTGACCGAACTGGGCAGCGGCGGCAGCTATATGGCGTTCGGGCCGAAGACCGACGATCTTCTGGTCGAGCGGTTCCGCAAGGGCCTTGAAGCCGTCAAGGCAAACGGCACGTTCGCGGCGCTGCAGAAAAAATGGTTCTAGCCTGGCCTACACGGCTTTGGGAGGCGGCGGCTTCAGCTTGAAGCCGCCGGCGCGTATCTGTTCCATGACGGAGTTGTAGTCGCCGCGCACGGCCGCCGACGGCCCGGCCAGCGTCGCCAGCGTCGAGGCGACCTGCGCGCCCGTCAGCTCGCCGAACGAGGAGTTCGACCGTTTGAGTTCCTCGTAGATTTCCGCCCAGATGATCTTGTACATCTGATCGGTGGGATGCACCTCGTCGATGGTGGTGATCGGGCGCACGGCCGTCGTGTCGTACTGCGCCGCGCTCACCTGCGCGGCCCGCCCGGTCATGGCGCCGGCCATCAGGTGATAGTTGCCTTCGAACAGGCGGTTCAGCGTTTCCTCGCTGATGATATTGCCGACCTCGGCGACCGAGTCGCCGTTGCCGCGCGCGATCAGCGACAGGTGAGTGTTGTAGTTCATCACGCCCGTCTCGAAGCCTTTGATGAGCGTCACTTTTTCCTGCAGGTTCTTCACCGCGCGGGCGCCGGCGCTGAAGCGGCCCGACGTCACGTTCCTGGCGGCGGCCGTGTTGAGCGCCTGCTGCGCGTGCCACAGGTTGCTGGCGCGGCCGTGGGCGGGCGCGGCCCGCTGGATCTTCAGCGCCGTCGTCAGGGCGGTCTCGGCCTCGGCCAGCTGCTTGGTGTAGCGGACCGAGGTGAGGGCGCGCGCCAGGTTGACGAACATGAAGCGGCATTTTCCGCGGCGCGCGCGGACGATTTCCACCAGCCGGTTGCGCTGCACGTTGGCGACCGCGTCGGCCACCTGGTGCATCTGCGCGGGCGGGCGTCCGGCGGTGTACAAATCGTTGGCGCCGAACCAGACGAAGAACAGCGTGTTGCCCAGCTGTAGTTCGGTGGTGCGCAGGTCCGCCTCGAACCAGTCGATCTGCTCCTTGAACGTGCCCAGGAAGGCGGCCTTGGAGGCGGGCGTGTCGCCGCAGGCGCCACCTTCGGCGTAGTTCGCGTACTGGAAGGGATGGGCGCAGTCCAGCATGCTTTTCATGCCCAGATTGATGTGCCGTTTGCTGAGGGCGATGGTCGACTCCGCCGTGTTCGCCACCAGCGATTGCCCGCCGGTCGCCTCCTCGATCATGAAGTCGGTCCAGTTGCGGCAATCGCTGTAGCGCCCGCTCGGGCTGACGTACATCTCGTTGAAGGCGAGGGCCGCCTTGCCCGCCTTGGTGGTCCACTTGCGGCCGATGTCCGACAGGCTGTCGCCGAATACGATGACACTCTCCATCAACATGGGACTGGGCATGGGACGCTCGCTGGGCGTGAAAAAGGTGAATCTATTTTAATGTATTTCCGATATGGTTTTCTGGAAACATCGAGGATATGCATGGCGGTCGCCCGAAGGTGCGGCCGGGACTGAAAAAGATTATGATGTATGCAACTTATACACGGGCGGAGGAAAGATGGCGTTGATAGATATGGTCAATCGGCTGGCTGTAAATCACAATGATCGCGTCCGGGATGCTGTAACGATCAACGCCGGCGTCGAAGCGGCCAGCGGGAGACGCATCAAAATCAGGGCCGGTACCACCACGGTAACGCTGCAGGGCCGGCCTTTGGGAGCACCCCTCGGGACGCCTTGGACCGACATCCCGCTGGCCTCGGTGACGCTGCCGCAGATGACCCATTTTGTTAATTTCCTCACTCAGAACTCCTTTTTGCCAGGAAATCACAGAGGAGTGCTTAACAACGCTGCCTGGCAAGGTTTTTATCATTTGGCAAACAGAGCCCTTGCCTATACCAATCATGCCAACGCAGCGGTGGCAAATCCTGCCGAGCCTTCCGTTGCCTGCTATGACTGCGGGCTGGTACTGCCTACCCGGAATATCCAAATCGATCACCAGCGTCCCGTGGAAGGCAATAATACCGAAGCGGTATGCAAGGTTTTCCGCTCCATCGGATTGACCGTGGGCGCGGCGGCCGGTCCCAAAGGGGCGCACTTCGCCGGAATTCATCGCGCCAATGTCGGTGGCGTGGTGGGGGCGGCGGGGGCGGCAACCGCTGCCAAATACACGCTGAATAATATCGGGGAAATTTATCTGACTGTGGCGGATTGGTGCGGCCTATTAACCGGAAATCACGAACTCGACATGGCGTGCATGAATCACATTATTAACCTGCGCCCGCTGTGCCCTGCCTGTAACACGCCCAACCGGAATACGCCTCATTTCCCGGTTCCCATGGCGATGTAAAGCCGCTGGCCGCCACACCCTCCCTTGACGCTGCCCCCCCTTGCGCTTATATTAATGACTTATAAGTAAGTTAAAATTAAAACCACCCATGCAAGCCCCTCAAGATACCAAGCCACGCTGGGAGCGGCGCAAGGATGCGCGGCCGCAGGAATTGCTGGCGGCGGCGCTGGAGCAGTTCGTCGAGCGCGGCTATGCCGGCACCCGGCTGGAAGACGTGGCCAAGCGCGCCGGCGTGTCCAAGGGCACGCTGTACCTGTATTTCGCCAACAAGGAAGAATTGTTCAAGGCCGTGGTGCGCGAGAACATCGTCCACGCGATCGGCGAGGCCGAGCAGGCGGCGGCCGTGTTCGAAGGCCCCAGCGGCGAGCTGCTGCGCGCCATCCTGATGAAGTGGTGGAACCAGATCTGCGCCACCCATCTGGCCGGCATCACCAAGCTGATGCTTGCCGAAGGCAACAACTTCCCCGAGCTGGCGCAGTTCTACAACGAAGACGTGGTCGCCCGCGGCAACGGCCTGATCGCCAGCGTGCTGGTGCGCGGCATCTCCCGCGGCGAGTTCCGCCCGGTCGATCCGGCCGTGATGACGCCGGTGCTGGTGGCGCCGGTGCTGATGCTGATGATGTGGACCCATTCCTTCATGCCGACCTGCGCGATGCCGGCTATCGATCCGCAAGCCTTCATGGCGACGCTGATCGACGTCACCCTGCGCGGCCTGGAAGTGGCTCCGGCGTGAGCCAGCGCGCCGCCATCACCGCCCAACTTGCCATTTTGGTAGGTTCAACCCCCTTAAACTGCAGACTGTCGCAATTTCCCGCGAACCAGACCGTCATATCGTTAATATGTGCCTCGATGCCAGTTCAACGATAAAATGACGGATTATTTAATCCCGACTGAGTATTAAGATGAATATCGAACAAGCCCGCTTCAACATGATCGAACAGCAAATCCGTCCCTGGGACGTCCTGGATCCGGAGGTTCTGGAGTTGCTGCTGGTAGTGAAACGCGAGAATTTCGTGCCGGCCGCGCACAAGGCGCTGGCGTTTGTCGACGCGGAAATCCCGCTGCCGGGCGGCGAGAACATGCTGATGCCGAAGGTGGAGGCGCGCCTGCTGCAGGACGTCAAGCTGAAGAAGCATGAGAACGTGCTGGAAATCGGCGCCGGCTCCGGTTACATGGCCGCGCTGCTGGCGTACAAGGCCCGTCATGTGACGACCGTGGAAATCTCGCCGGAGCTGAAGGCGCTGGCGGAAAAGAATTTGGCCGACAACGGCGTCACCAACGTGACCGTGGAACTGGGCAACGGCGCCCAGGGCTGGTCCAAGGGCGCGCCGTTCGACGTCATCGTGGTATCGGGCTCGCTGCCGGTGCTGCCGGAAGCGCTGCTGCAGCAACTGAACGTGGGCGGCCGGCTGGCGGTCATCATCGGCCAGGCGCCGGCGATGAAGGCACAGCTGATCACCCGTACCGGCGAAGCCGGCTACGACACGCGCACGCTGTTTGAAACCAGCGTCAAGCCGCTGCAGCTGGCGACGGCGGCCCCGGCCTTCGTGTTTTAAGCGGGCGGCGTATGCAGCAGATCACCGCCCTGGAACTGGCCGACTGGCTGGCAGACGATGCGCGGCCCAGCCCGATGTTGCTGGACGTGCGGGAAAATTGGGAATTCGAGACCTGCCGCATCGCCGGCTCGGTGCAGATCCCGATGAATACCATACCGGCGCGCATCGACGACCTGGATGAGGATGCGGCGATCGTCTGCATCTGCCACCACGGTGCGCGCAGCATGCAGGTGGCCGCCTTCCTGGAGCGTAACGGCTTCGGCCAGATGGTCAACCTGACCGGCGGCATCCACGCCTGGGCGCTGCAAGTCGATGGCACGATGGCCAAGTATTGAGATGCCGCGTTGAAACGGCGCGGCGCAAAGGTAGCAGTGTTTTTGATTTGATCAACTTTTTTGATGACTCCAACGGAGAATGCAATGCAGAGACCCCTTATCGCCGTGCTGATCGCCAGCGCCTTCTTGACGCTCAACGCACAGGCGGCCGACCTGATCCAGGTTTATCAGCAAGCGCTGGCCAATGACGCTACGTACGCCAGCGCCCGCTCGTCGCTGACCGCGGGCCAGGAACGGATCACCCAGGGGCGCTCCGGCCTGCTGCCGAGCATTTCGGCCAGCGGCAGCAATCTGCGCAACTCCGGCGACATCACCGGCCCCGATCCGGTCTTCGGCATCGTCACCAAATCCGACACCAGGTACCACACCAACGCCTACACGGTGCAGCTGTCCCAGCCGCTGTTCAACTGGGCCAACTGGCAGACCTACCAGCAGAGCAAGCTGGCGCAGGCCACCGCCGAAGCCACCTTTGCCCAGGCCCAGCAGGACCTGATCACCCGCGTGGCGCAAGCCTATTTCGACGTGCTGACGGCGCAGGACAACCTGACCTCGACCCAGGCGCAGAAAGTGGCGACCACCGAACAGCTGGCCTCGGCCAAGCGCAACTTCGAAGTGGGCACCCAGACCATCACCGACACCCACGAAGCGCAAGCGGCGTACGACCTGGTGGTGGCGCAGGAGTTTGCCGCCATCAACGACCTGGACAACAAGCGCACCGCGCTACGCGTGATCATCGGCCAGGAGCCGGGCGAACTGGCGCCGCTGCGCACCGGCGTGACGATCAACCCGCCGTCGCCGGCGGCGGTCGATCCATGGGTCAGCTCGGCTGAAGACCAGAACTACGCGGTGGTCGCCGCCAAGCTGAACGTGGAAATCGCCAAGCGCGAAATCGAGCGCAACCGCGCCAACCACATGCCGACGCTGAACCTGGTCGCCAGCTCCTCGCACAACGCCCAGACCGCCGGCCAGGCGATCAACAACAACGCCATCGGCGTCAGCTGGAACGTGCCCATCTTCAGCGGCTTCGCCGTCACCAGCAAGGTGCGCGAAACCATCGCGCTGGAAGACAAGGCCCGCAACGATCTGGAAGCGACCAAGCGCGCCGCCTCGCAAAACGCCCGTTCGGCCTACCTGGGCATGAACAGCGGCCTGGCGCAGGTCAAGGCGCTGGAAGCGGCGGAAGTGTCGAGCAAGTCGTCGCTGGATTCGAATAAGCTGGGCTACCAGGTCGGCGTGCGCATCAACATCGACGTGCTGAATGCCCAGAAGCTGCTGTACTCGACCCAGAAGGACCTGTCGAAGGCACGCTACGACACCATCATGAACGGCCTGCGCCTGAAGTCGGCGGCCGGTTCGCTGAAGGAAGACGACCTGGCGCCGGTCAACGCGCTGCTGGTCCATTAAGAACCAGTCCACGCGGGCTGGCGCCGTTCAGGCGGCCGGCTTGCCCGTGTGGCTGAAGAAGCGCACGCCTATCTGTTCCGACAGGGCCTGGCTGGCCAGGTCCAGGCGTTGCAGCAAGTCCAGCAGATAGGCGTTGCCGCCGTACAGATCGCTCTCCGGCGTGAGCGCCAGCAATTCCTCGTTGAGCGGCGCCAGCTTGTCCGCGCCGCAATCGCCGCTCGCCTCCCCCAGCTGGGTCAGTGTTTTCAGGACGCCCTGCACCTGGAACGCGATGGCGCGCGGATTGCTCTCGTCGAGCAGCAGCAGGTCGAGCAGCGGCAGCCATTCCGGCTGCGCCTGGTAGCGAGAGCGGTAGGTGATGATGCTGTCCGATAGCTCCAGCAGCCATTCCAGCTTGCTGTCGTCGTCCGCGTCCACATCCATTTCCAGGCCGTGCCGCAGCACCTTGCACTGGAACTGCAGCCGTTCGAGACGGCGTCCCAGCGACAGGAAGCGCCAGCCGCGATCGCGGTTCATGCCGTCCAGCGCATAGCCGCTCATCAGCATCGATTTTTCCGCCGCGTCGTCGAGCAGGCTCATCGCTTCGGCCTGGGTCGGCTGCCGCTCTTCGTCGGCGCGCTGCGCCATCTTGTTGAGCGCACGCCAGTTGTCGAGCGACATGCGTTCGCGCAGCAGGCTGGCCGACTGATACAGCTGCTGCTGTTGCCGCGCCAGTCCGGGCACGTCGGCCGAGACCACCGCGCGCAGCAGGGCCGATTCGATCTCGGCGTCGCTCGGCGGCGGCGCGGCTGCGGCCGGCGCCGGTGCCGTGGACGGTTGCAACGGCTCCGTCTCCGGCCGTTGGAGCAGCCCGAACCACGTGCACAAGGCCGTCATCGCCTGCCACTCGCGGCCGCGGTCGTCCGGCGGCACGTCGAACAGATAGGTCAGCGTGACCCGCAGCAGGCGGGCGATATCGTCGCAGCGCTCGGCGTGGCGGCCGAACCAGTGCAGGTTTTCCGCCACCCGGCTCGACAGGTGGGTGTCGTCGCGCACCAGGTCGCGGCGCACGCCGGCGGCCCGTTCCGGGTGCAAGGGCGCGCCGGTCTGCGCGCGCGCCTGCACCCAGGTGTCCTTGCTGCCGCCGCCGTGCTGCATGGTGATGACGCGGGCGTCGGGGCCGGTGGCCACCCGCGTCAGGCCGCCCGGCATCACCACATAGCCCTTGGGCGTGGCGCAGGCAAACACCCGCAGGCCGGTGGCGCAGGGGTAGAGGCCGTCGGGCGCGCCGGACTTCCACACGGGAGCCTGCGACAGGCGCACCAGTTCCTGGGCCACGTACTGGTTGGGAGTGGCGCGCAGCTGCGCGATCAGCGCCTCGCGCGCGGCGCCCGCCAGGTCGGCGCCGAACACCGAGGCCTGGCGCATCTGCGGGAAGCTGGGCTTGACGACCAGCGTGTCGAGCTTGGCGACCACCTGTTCCAGCGCGCTGGGCTCGCCGCACCACCAGGTCGCCACCGACGGCATCTTCAGCGGCGTGCCCAGCAGGCGCTGGCACAGCGACGGCAGGAAGCCGAGCAGCGCGCCCGATTCCAGCAGGCTTGAACCGAGGCTGTTGGTGACCAGCACATTGCCACGGCGCACCGCCTCGGTCAGGCCGGCCACGCCCAGCGCGGAGTCGGAGCGCAATTCCAGCGGATCGCAAAAGTCGTCGTCGACGCGGCGCACGATCACGTGCACGCGCTGCATGCCGGACAGGGTCTTCATCCACACCATGTTGTTGCGCACCGTCAGGTCGCCGCCCTCGACCAGCGGCAAGCCCAGGTAGCGCGCCAGGTAGGCGTGCTCGTAATAGGTTTCGTTGTAGGGGCCTGGCGTGAGCAGCACCATCAGCGGCGGTTCGCCGGCGCGCAGCGGCGGGCCGCCGCCGTTGGCGGCGCAGTTGCGGCCCCAGGTCGCCAGGCTGGCGCGCATGGTGTCGAAAAAGCCGCCCAGGCTGCGCACCTTGAGGTCGCGCTGCAGGTCGGGAAAGATGCGCGAAATCACCGAGCGGTTTTCCAGCGCGTAGCCGGCGCCCGACGGCGCCTGCGTGCGGTCGCCGACCACCCACCAGCGGCCGTTGGGCGCGCGCGCCAGGTCCAGCGCATAGAAGTGCAGGGCGATGTCGCCCTGGTGGCGTATGCCCTGGCAGGGCCGCAGGAAGCCGGCGTGGCCGTGGATCAGGGCCGGCGGCAGCAAGCCCTCGGCCAGCAGGCGCTGCTCGCCGTAGACGTCGAGCAGTATGCGGTTGAGCAAGGTGGCGCGCTGCGCCACGGCGGCCTCGATCTCGGCCCATTCCTCGTGCGGCAGGATCAGCGGCAGCACGTTCAAGTCCCACGGGCGCTGCACGCCCTTGGCGTCGGTGTAGACGTTGTAGGTGACGCCGTTCTCGCGCACCTGGCGCGCCACCGCCGCGATGCGCTCGCGCATCACGGCCGGCGCTTCGCCCCTCAGCCCGCCGAGCAGCGCGCGCCAGTGCGGGCGCGGCTGCCCGCTGGCGTCGAGCATTTCGTCGTAGGTGCCGGCGGCGGCGGGATAGCCCGCGAGTAATTGATCTAACATGGTGCCCATTCTGCCATATGGCTTCCGGCGTCCGATAGCGGGCGCACGCCTACGTCGGTTGCCAGCGCAAATCCAGGGTCATCGGGAAGCTGGGGTTCAGCGCCTCCTTGTACACCGTCATCGGCCCCGGCGTATGGCCGTGCGCCCAGAAGCGGGCGAAACGGCGCGCCTCGGCGGCGTTGGCGTTGACCGGCGAACCGCTCTCGGCGCGGCCGCCCGGATGCACCACGTGGTAGGTGCAGCCGCCGATGGCGCGGTTGCTCCAGGTGTCGATCAGGTCGAACGTCAGCGGCGCCTGCACCCGTATCGTCGGATGCAGCGCCGACCACGGGCTCCACGCGCGGAAGCGCACGCCCGCCACATACTCGCCCGGCACGCCGGTCGGATGCAGCGGCAGCATGCGGCCGTTGCAGGACACCACATGGCGGCCGTCGGTCAGGCCGCGCACCAGCAGCTGCATCCGCTCGACCGACGAATCGACATAGCGCGCGGTGCCGCCGCCGCTCATTTCCTCGCCCAGCACGTGCCACGGTTCTATGGCCTGGCGCAATTCCATTTCGACGCCCTCGTACACCACGGTGCCGAAACGCGGGAAACGGAATTCGATGAAGGGATCGAACCAGTGATCCTCGAAGGCATAGCCGGCGTCGCGCAAATCGCGGGCGACGCCGCGGATATCCTGGGCCACGAAATGCGGCAGCATCCAGCGGTCGTGCAGCGCCGTGCCCCAGTGCACCAGCTTGGCCTGGTAGGGCTGGCGCCAGAAGCGCGCCACCAGCGCCCGCAACAACAGCATCTGCAGCAGGCTCATACGCTCGTGCGGCGGCATCTCGAAGGCGCGGAACTCGACCAGGCCGAGGCGGCCGGTGGGGCCGTCCGGTGAATACAGCTTGTCGATCGAAAATTCCGAGCGGTGAGTATTGCCGGTCAGGTCGACCAGCAGGTTGCGCAGCAGGCGGTCGACCATCCATGGCCGGTCGCCCGGATGCATGGTGGGCAGTTGCTGGTCCATCTGCTGGAAGGCGATCGCCAGCTCGTACAGGTTGTCGTCGCGCGCCTCGTCAACGCGCGGCGCCTGGCTGGTCGGGCCGATGAAGGTGCCGGAAAACAGATACGACAGCGACGGGTGGTTTTGCCAGTAGGTGATCAGGCTTTTCAGCAGGTCGGGGCGGCGCAGCATCGGGCTGTCCTCCGCCGTGGCGCCGCCCAGGGTCGCGTGGTTGCCGCCGCCGGTGCCGGTGTGGCGGCCGTCGACCATGAATTTCTCGGTGCCGAGGCGGGTCAGGCGCGCCTCCTCGTACAGGGTCGACATGTTGTAGACCAGCTCCTTCCAGCTGGCGGCCGGATGGATGTTGACCTCGATGACGCCGGGATCGGGCGTCACGCTGAGCAGCTTGATGCGCGGATCGCGCGGCGGCGGATAGCCTTCCATCCACAGCTTGAGCTTGAGCAGCGCGGCGGTGTTCTCGACGGCGGCCACCAGCGCCAGGTAGTCCTCGATGCGTTGCATCGGCGGCATGAAGACATGCAGCCGGCCCGCGCGCACCTGCACGCACAGCGCCGTGTGGATGACGTCGCGCGGCGCCGGCGTGACCGGCGCCGCGCCGGCGTTTTTGCCGCTGCCGTTCCCGGTGCCGAGGCCCAGCACCGGCCGGCGGTCGCGCTTGGGCACCGCCAGCGGTTCGCGCGGGGCGAAGGGATCGACCTCGAACTGCGGCTCCTCGTCTTCCGGCATCACCCACGGCAGCGTGTTCAGCGGCAGCCGCAAGCCCATCGGCGAATCGCCGTCGATCAGGTACAGGTGTTCGCGCCGCAGCGGCCAGGGCGAGGTGCGCCAGACGGTGCCGCCGATGCCGATCGCGCCGGCGGCCGGCTCCCCGGCCTTCAGCGGCAGCACATAGCCGACCACCGCGCCCAGTCCCGTCTGCAGCAGGCGCGCCAGGCGGCGCCGCTCGTCGGCCGAGTCCAGGTCGGCCTTCAGCGGATCCAGGTTGACCGGCATGCCCTGCTCGCGCTGCGCCTGCTGCGCCACGTCCTCGTAGGCGGGAATCGCGCTGCCGGCCGGCAGGCGCAGCGCCCGCGCCAGCGCCGCGCAAAAGCGCTCGGCCTCGTCGGGGCCGTAGCCGTCGTCGACGTTTTCGTCGGAGAACAGGGTGGCGTCCAGCCACATCGGCTGGCCGTCGACGCGCCAGTAGATGTTCAGCGCCCAGCGCGGCAGCGGTTCGCCCGGATACCATTTGCCCTGGCCGTAGTGCAGCATGCCGCCCGGCGCGAAATGGTTCTTCAGACGATGCATCAGCTCGCCGGCCAGCCTGCGCTTGTCGGCGCCGTGCGCCTCGGTGTTCCACTGCGCGCCGTCCATGTCGTCGATCGACACGAAGGTCGGCTCGCCGCCCTGCGTCAGGCGCACGTCCTGCTGCTTGAGGTCGGCGTCCACCTGCTGGCCGAGCTGGTCGATCTTGCGCCAGTCGTCCTCCGAATACGGCTTGGTCACGCGCGGGTCTTCGTGGATGCGGGTGATCGTCATCTCGTGATGGAAGGTGACCTCGGCCTTGTCGGTGAAGCCGGTGACCGGCGCCGCCGACGATGGCTGCGCGGTGCAGGCCAGCGGGATGTGGCCTTCGCTGGCCAGCATGCCCGAGGTCGGGTCGAGCCCGATCCAGCCCGCGCCCGGCACATACACCTCGGCCCAGGCGTGCAGGTCGGTGAAGTCGACGCTGGTGCCGCTGGGGCCGTCGAGCGCCTGCTGGTCGGCGCGCAGCTGGATCAGGTAGCCGGACACGAAACGCGCGGCCAGCCCCATCTCGCGCAGGATCTGCACCAGCAGCCAGCCGCTGTCGCGGCACGAGCCCGAACGTTTTTCCAGCGTCTGCTCGGGCGTCTGCACGCCCGGTTCCATGCGCAGCAGGTAGCCGATATCGCCCTGCAGCCGCTGGTTGATGGCCACCAGGAAGTCGTTGGTGCCCATCTTTTCCTTCAGCAGGTCGGCGCGGGCGGCCTCGACCCAGGCGGTCTGCAGCGCGCCGGGCGGCTCGCTCTGCAGATACGGGCCGAGTTCGGCGCGCAGCTGTTCCGGATAGGCGAAGGGGAATTGCTCGGCGTATTTTTCAACGAAGAAGTCGAAGGGATTAATCACCGTCATGTCGGCCACCAGGTCGACGGTGAATTCCAGCCGGTCGGCCTTTTCCGGGAACACAAAGCGGCCGATGTAATTGCCGTAGGGGTCCTGCTGCCAGTTGATGAAGTGCTGCTCCGGCGCGACCGTCAGCGAATACGACAGGATGGGCGTGCGCGCATGGGGGGCCGGGCGCAAGCGGACTTCGTGGGGCGAAAGCGCAACCAGGCGGTCGTAGCTGTAGCTGGTTTTGTGGTGCAACGCGACACGGATAGCCATACGGTGAGCTTCTTTCTCTGGTGTGGAGACACGGCGGCGCGGGAGGTGCCCGGAGCGCGGATATCACAGCACTAAGCAGAAAGCATGCCATTGGCACAAGGTGGAAAGGCGGCGGGGCGGGGTTCCGGGCCGCCGCCGCACCGCGCCGGCGCACGGCGCCATCGTCGCGATGCCCCAGCCCGGTGCGCTGCGCACTGCGCCGGGGCCGGCCGAACCAGGCGGACTAGACGGGCTGTCCGGGCAGCGGGACCGGCGTCTGCATCTGGCCCGGCGGCTGGGCGGCGGGCTGCGGCTGCGCTGGCGGCTGCGCTGGCGGCTGCGCCGGCGTCAGCGGCGTGACGGTGACATTGACCTGCAACTCCTGGGCGCCGCCGCCCAGCACCACGCCGCGCATCGGCGTGACGTCGCTGAAATCGCGGCCCCAGCCGATGGTGATGTGTTCGCGCTGCACCAGGCAGCGGTTGGTCGGATCGAAATCGACCCAGCCCAGCTCCGGGCAAAACACCGACACCCAGGCGTGCGAGGCGTCGGCGCCGATCAGGCGCGGCTGCCCCTCGGGCGGATGGGTCTGCAGATAGCCGCTGACATAGCGCGCGGGCAAACCGAGGCTGCGCAGGCCGCCTATCATCAGTTGCGCGAAATCCTGGCATACGCCGCGGCGCCCGGCCAGCACCTGTTCCAGCGGCGTGGAGATATCGGTGGCGCCGCCGTCGAATTCAAAGTCGTCGAAGATGCGCTCGGTCAGTTCCATCGCGGCGTCCAGCAGCGGCCGGCCCGGCGTGAAGCTGGGCTGGGCGTAGTCGCGCAGCGCGGCGGTCCAGCGCACGTGCGGCGACTCGTACAGATAGCGGCCGGCGTCGAGCATGTCGGCCTGGCGCGATTGTTTCAGCAGGTCGCGCAGGGATTCCCAGGGCAGGGAACCGCGTATGCCCGCCGGATCGGGGCGCGGCCCCAGCGCCACGGTCGATTCGGCGCGCACCAGCAGCATTTTGTGCGGGGTCGTGATCGTCAGGCGGCGGATGTTGTTGCCGAAATAATCCTGGCTGTCGGCGCTGTCGTCCGGCGCCGGGTCGATCAGCAAATGATGGGTTTCAGTCTTCTGGAACGGCAGGTCGCGCGGAGTCAGGTGCAGCAGCTGTTGCGACAGCGTCACCATGTTTTGATAGCTGTACCGGGTTTCGTGCACCACGTTGTAGCGCCATTGTGGCGTGGCCGGCGCCAAGGGGGAATTCATCAAATTGTGCTCCAGATCGCCCCGAGTATCGGGGATTTGCCGACGTAATGTAGCACGCCGGGGCAAGGCAGGGGGCTGACGGGCGTGTGCCGCGCGGGCGCGATTGTTATTGAAAATTGCATACTTAAAGCAATTTTCATGGGTTTATTCATGTTTGATGGTGGGTGATACTTCTTTCACACCAACCTCTCATTGAAGGAGTACTAACATGAAACAAGTTGCCATCGTTACCGGCGCCTCCCGCGGCATCGGCGCCGCCATCGCCCAACGCCTGGCCAGAGACGGCTACGCGGTCGTCGTCAACTACGCCGGCAATGCCGCCGAAGCCGACAAGGTGGTCGGCGCCATCGCCGGCGCAGGCGGCACCGCCATCGCCATCCAGGCCGACGTCGCCGACCCGGCCGCCGTGCGCGCCATGTTCGACGCGGCCATCGCGCAACTGGGCCGCGTCGATGTGCTGGTCAACAACGCCGGCATCATGCCGCCGGCGCTGCCGCACTTGGCCGACACCGACGACCAGACCTTCGACCGCCTGTTCTCGGTCAACGTCAAAGGCAGTTTCAACACGATGCGTGCAGCTGCCGCCAAGCTGCAACACGGCGGCCGCATCATCAATTTCTCCACCAGCATGATCGGCCTGGCGCTGCCCGGCTACGCGATCTACGCCGCCACCAAAGGGGCGATCGAGGTCATGACCAACATCCTGGCCAAGGAGCTGCGCGGCAAGAACATCTCGGTCAACGCCGTCGCGCCGGGGCCGACCGCCACCGCGCTGTTCCTGGACGGTAAAACCCCGGAAACGATAGAGCGCATGTCGAAAATGGCGCCGCTGGAACGCCTGGGCCAGCCGGAAGACATCGCCGCCGCCGTGTCCTTCCTGGCCGGCCAGGATGGCGGCTGGATCAACGGCCAGACGCTGCGCGCCAACGGCGGCCTGGTTTAACCCGTACGCATCCAGGAGAACATTATGAACAAATCCATCGTCCTCGTTACCGGTGCGGGCACCGGCATTGGCCATCTGTCGGTGAAGGCGCTGGCGCTGGCCGGCCACTCGGTCTACGCGTCGATGCGCGACATCGCCGGCCGCAACGCCGCCAAGGTGCGCGAACTGCGCGACTGGGCCTTCGCCCACGGCGCCGACGTGCGCGCCGTCGAACTCGATGTGCTGTCGCAGGCGTCCGCCGATGCGGCTGTGGCCACCATCGTCGCCGAGCGCGGCCGGCTGGACGCGGTGGTCCACAACGCCGGCCACCTGGTGATCGGCCCGACGGAAGCGTTCACGCCGGAAGAAATCGGCCGCGTGTTCGACACCAACTTCCTCGGCACGCAGCGCGTCAACAAGGCGGTACTGCCGGTGATGCGGGGCCAGCAGCAGGGGCTGGTGCTGTGGGTCAGCAGCACGACGGCGCGCGGCGGCTTTCCGCCGTTCCTGGGGCCGTACGCCGCGGCCAAGGCCGCGATGGATTCGATCGCCGTGACGATGGCCTACGAGCTGTCACGCTTCAATATCGAAACCTCGATCGTGGTGCCGGGCGCCTTCACCGCCGGCACCGACCACTTCGCCAACGCCGGCAAGCCGGCCGACGCGGCGACCAGCGCGGCGTATGCCCGTTACGACGGCTTGATGGACCAGGTCGGCGCGCGGCTGACCGAGCTGATGCCGCCGGAAGCCGACCCGGCGGCGGTGGCGGGCGACATCGCCCGCATCGTCGGCCTGCCGCACGGCAAGCGTCCGTTCCGCTCGATCACCGACTTCATCGACGACGGCGCCACGGCGGTGACCGAAGTGGCCGAGCGGGTGCGCGTGCGGTTCGCCGAGCGCATCGGCATCGCCGACCTGCTCAAGCCAGGCCTGGTCAAAGCCGCATCTGATTAAAGGCCGGCGCCCTGGCCGTCGAAGCTGCGTTCGATCAGCTCGATCTTGTAGCCGCCTGTACTGTCAAGTATGTCGCCTAATGGACATACTTATTTCCTTTTAGCTCAAGGACTTACGAGTTTTTTTGGCAGTCCATAATTTTTTTAAGAGATGGACAGTCACAATGACGGCGGGTTTCTACCTGGACCAAGTTCTTGGCTCTGTTGAGCCCTGTATAACTAGCGTGATTACATAGTATTGGAGAAGCAAAGAAGCAAAGTTGCGATTGTCGACGTTGGCCATAGCTGCCACAAATTTGAAAGGGCAGCAGGCTACTGTCCTGCTCGTGCAAAAACTTCCGATGGGGTGACATCCAGCGCTCGGCAGATTCTGACGAAATTCAAAATTGCCAAATTCCGTTCACCTCGCTCGATTCTGCCCATGTGACTTCTATCGATTCGGCAAAGATGCGCGAATTCCTCTTGCGACAAGCCTTTGTCCTTTCGGGCATTTTTTATAACTACCCCAAGTGAGCGCAAGACTTCTGTCTCGTTTGCCTCTGACGATGCATTTTTCATTACTGCATCGTCAGTTTTTCGTGCAAAATAGGCCACGGCATCAAAGACCCATTTTGCCTCCCACCCTTCTCAACCCCTTGAGTCAATATGAAGAGCCTAGACGCTACCGAAAAAAAGCCAGTCATGATACGCGTCCCTAGGGAAATGTATGAGGATCTGCTCAACCTCTCGGCGGCTGCTACGCTGCTTCAACGTCGAAGTGTTAGTGTTCCAGGGATGGTCTTGGAAATTCTGGCCGATGCACTTCAAAAACGAGGTGGCACTAAAGCAAACAGTAGGTAGTGCAGTTCTTCCAGCTAGCCGTAACGGCTCGCGTCTGAAAATGGCAGTGCTCGCATTAGTCGCCGATTTCGGCTCGCAATGACTGCACATGATCGAGCGATCATGCTCACGCTATTTGCAAATGAGCTTGCATTCATCGGCGCGGGCTTTCATTTCATTCCGACGTGCTCACGTAGTTTGCAAATGACCGCTTGCTGCATCTCATTCTTTCTTCCCTAAGAATTCTTTCGGCGTAGCTGCTCAAGGTGCTAATCTTGTAATTTTCGACTACAGTGGGGATCAACATGGACTTAGACAACGCAGGTAAATACTCACACGCACTCACAGCAGTGCTGTATGCGGCCCGTAAGGCTGGTTGTGATCTCAATGGCCTTCTGAGCACGGTCAAGCAGGACATCATAAGTAACAGCCTACGCCCGCTGCCACAGCATCAGGAAGCCGTCATTTCCGCCTTGGCTGAGGCTATCCGGGACCTCGAATAAATTTTGCTGTCCGTGGCTCAGTGGGTGTACCCATGCGAGGCGCTGCCATCGAGACGTTTTCGAGTCTCACATGCACCGAAGTCGTGCGACCTATTGTCGGTTTTCAGGGGTTGCCGTCCGGCATCTGCCGTTCAACGCAGTGGTGTTTGTATCATTCGCCGGGCTACTCAAGTCCGGTCGACAGCAATCATCAGGCAGGCGTTGGACGGTGCTCCTCATAGGTGTTTCTGAGCAAATCATCGGCCAAATTCATATCGCGTCGCACACAGCACACTTCAAACTGGTATCCTTTCGAAGTACAGTGGAAAGTTGTGTCTGCACTGCCAGTTCTACAAGAGATAGGCTAAGGCGTACCCATTGCTCTCGAATATGAGGGCGGGGTGCCAAGCTGTCTAATAAAAATTCCAGCTTTCAGCGTAGACATTCGCTTGATTTGGCTGAAAGAAAAATAGCGCACGGGAATTAAATGCAAGCAATCGATCTGTTTTGTGGTGCCGGGGGGATGTCAATTGGCGCCTCAATGTGTGATATTAAAGTACGCGCCGCAGTAGAAATAGACAAATTTGCGGCAGAAACTTTTAGATTAAATCACCCTGATGTCAAAATTATAGAGCGCGATGTACGAAAAATTACTCGCAAAGAATTTAATGATATTGATAGAACTCATCCTTTAATTATGTTTGGTGGGCCGCCGTGCCAAGGATTTTCGACATCCAACCAAAAAAATAGAAATTCTGACAATAAGAATAACTGGCTTTTTCGAGAATATCTGAGATTGGTGCGCAGCGTTAGACCGGATTGGATTGTATTCGAAAATGTAAAAGGGTTGATTGAGACAGAGAATGGTTTTTTTCTCGATGAGGTTTTGTCGGGATTTAAAAAATCTGGGTATCGAACCAGTCATTTCGTACTTAATTCAGCTGATTACGGGGTTCCCCAGAAGCGAAATCGGCTCTTTATCATTGGTTCTTTAGATGGCATTGAAGTGGATAGGCCTACCGTTACGTCCATGAAGCCGATTACCGTCTCTCAGGCGATAGATGATCTCCCTTTACTTGAGAATGGCGATGCGCCTGATGAAAAGGAATACTCTGGAGTTGCCAGAAGTGCATATGCGGTACAAATGCGCGGCAATCTAAAAAGGTGTTTTAATAATATAGTTACCAATAATGCACCCAATATTATATCTAGATATAAGCATATTCCGCAGGGTGGTAATTGGGAGAATATTCCAATCGAACTCATGGAAAATTATGCCGATGTGACACGTTGTCATACTGGTATTTATCGTCGGCTTAAAGCAAATGAGCCGTCAGTCGTAATCGGTAATTTCCGGAAAAATATGCTTATACATCCCCATATTGATCGGGGACTTTCTGTTCGCGAAGCTGCCAGACTGCAATCTTTTCCTGATTGGTTTCGATTTGCAGGCTCCATTGGATTTCAACAACAGCAGGTTGGTAACGCTGTACCTCCGTTACTAGCGAAGGCGGTCTTTTCCAACATATTGAATAATTATTAAATGGATTGGGGGGAATGTAATGGCGCGTATTACGGTAATTGAGGCGGATACCTTGCTCGACAAGGAGCTGAAAGTACTAAACAAGGGTTTCGTTCGCCTAGTTGATTACATGGGAGGTGATGCCCGCATTGTCCAGGCAGCGCGAGTTTCTTATGGCGATGGGACAAAAACTGTTCGGGAAGATTCTGCGTTGATCGATTACCTTTTGCGGAATGATCATACTTCGCCTTTTGAACAAGTTGTCTTGACATTTCACATAAAGGCCCCGCTTTTCGTGGCACGTCAGTGGGTACGCCATAGAACGGCGCGGATGAACGAAATATCTGGGCGATACAGCGTTCTCCAAGATGAATTTTATGTTCCAGAGCTGGATGATGTAAGACCACAAAGTCAAAAAAATAAACAAGGTCGATCTGAAGAGTCTCTCGATGATGAGATCAAAGAAAATTTTGTTGGCACTCTTGTTGATGATCAGAAATTAACGTACCACCGATATGAGGGTTATATAAAATCTGACATTGCTCGTGAGCTGGCACGCATAAATCTTCCTTTAAGTCTTTATACGGAGTTTTACTGGCAGATAGATTTGCATAATCTGTTTCATTTCTTACGGCTGCGATTGGATGCTCATGCTCAAAAGGAAATCCGTGTTTATGGAGAGGCATTATCTCTTTGCGCAAAAAATGTAGCACCGATGGCATATAAATCCTTTGAAAACCATGTTTTACACAGCAAAAAAATCTCTAAATCGGATATTGACGAGATGTTAGAAGCTGTTGAAATGGTTAATGATCCACGTCTCGAAGAAATTCGTAAAAAACTTAGCGGTAAATAAAAAATGGATAATAATTTACAACCGTTGGAAGAGTTCGTAAAAGAAAAACTGTCGACGGATAAAAACAAATTGCCAGACCGCAATGTTGATTATTGGGGGCGATATATGCACTTATTGGCGGGCCTGCGTGAGCATGTATATAAGAACATTAATGCAGGGTTGGCCTCATTTTCGAAGTCGCCAGGAATTTATACTGACCATGGACCTGAGCATTTTGATGAAGTGATAAGGTATGCTGGACTTCTTTTGAATAGTCCAGAAACTGGCAAGCCGGAAGGTTTGGAACCTTACGAATTGTATTTACTGTTGTGCGCAATTCGACTGCATGATGCGGGAAATATTGACGGTCGCGAAGAACACGAAAGGAATGCAGCCAGTATTCTCTCGTTGTATGGAGGGAATATTGTGTATGATTCACCCGAATTTGAATTGATCAGCTCGATCGCGCAAGCGCACGGTGGATACACCTTTGATGGCGATAAAGACACCATCGCCACTTTGCCGCCCGATGATACTCCATTTGGAGGAATCACTTGCAGGCCGCGATATGTGGCGGCCTTAGTTCGTTTTGCGGACGAAATCTGCGAACACCGAAATCGAGCAGCGGGGCACTTCATTCGTAATGGGAAATTGCCAGACGAGAATAAGCTATACCATTACTACGCGAGTAGTATAACTGGTGCTGTTCCAGATCGGAAAGCGAAATCGTTTCGTCTCTATATTGCCATCGATACTAAGTTTTTGCATGAAAAGTATCCTACGCCTGCTAATGCCCAAGGTGTTTCAACTCAAAAGTTCTTGATAGACGAAATCACCGAACGTCTCACTAAACTCGATAAGGAACGCAGTTATTGTAATCAGTTCTTATCACCCGGCCTTCAAACCAATCAGGTCGAGGTACAAATTCGCTTGCTGCAAGCCAAGAAAATTGGAAACGCTATGCAAAATGGTGAAGTTGATAAATTCGAGTTTAAAATTCCCTCACTGACTGGTTATCCTAAATCATCATCGTGGCAGCATACTGAGCTTGTCGGCGATAAGATAGCCGAAAGAGCCGAAAAGGAATGGAAAAATGCGGAATAATCCTTTCACCGTATCTTCACCAGAAATGATGGATGCTGCAGAGATGCGGCGTCTGTACGTGCCGCTTGCTGAAGATTTCGAGATAAACGGGCCTGGACATATATTCGTGCATGGCCATCGCGGTTGTGGCAAGAGCATGATGCTTCGGCTTTTGGCGCCTGATTGTAAGGCTATCGAACTGAATCTCCCGTTGACGGGATTACCGTTTTTAGGCGTATACGCCACGATTAAATCAACAGACCTTGATATTTCCGAGTTTGAAAGGATAAAAAATCAGTATGCTGGCTTAGTGCTTGCTGAACACTCGCTTACTTTATTTGTCGCGTCGAAAGTGTTGCAATCGTTGAAGGATCATACCGGTGACTATTTGAATAATTCTTCTGCTAAAGAAGAGTTAAATGGTTTTTTAGAGAAATATGTATTTCAGCGGCTGAAACTATCTGAAAGCAATTCTCCACCTTTGGAAAAAAGATTGGCTGATCCTTTACAGTTCGCGATCGAAGCAGTGGATTCAAAGTATGGCGAACTGATTGATTATCTCCGGCAATTAAGTCTATTAGGTGATTCCGCAGAGTACACTCCATTTACCGGACGGGTAGTCGGTTATCGTGAATTTCTCTTTCCACTTTGCTCTTCGTTGACCCAAATGGAATGTATGCCTACCGGGCCTGTCTTTATCTTGCTTGATGACGCAGATAATTTGAATGCCCTTCAAACACAAGTCTTAAATACTTGGGTTTCGTATCGCACAGGAAATAAGATTTGCTTCAAAATATCTACGCAACTTGGATATAAGCACTATCGGACGTCTTCGAATACTAGAATTGAATCGCCACATGATTTCAAAGAGGTAAATATTTCTACGATCTATACAGGGGGAGCTTCGAAAGGCTCCTATCCTAAATGGGTTGAAGATATCGTGACCAAGCGACTTGCTGCGACTGAGATTAATGCCGGAGCGAAGGAGTTCTTTCCTCCGTCCGAGGCCCAAGAAAATGCAATTGCTGCGATCAAAAAGAAGTATAAGGACGATTTCGAGTTAAGTGGTCGTGGATTTCGTCCTGGTGATGACGCAACTCGATACGCGCGCCCTGACTACATAAAAAGTTTGATAGGATCATCTAAGCAAGGCAGTACCTATCTTTATGCTGGCTTTGAGCAGTTAGTGCATATTTCTTCAGGAATTATAAGATACTTCTTAGATGATGCTGCTTCGATGTACGCAGCAGAAATGAAGCTGGCACAAGTTAAATCAGGTGAAACTGATATTAAACTTACGTGCATTAGCCCGGCCATTCAGGACCAAGTGACTCGTAGCAGCGCTGACGCCTTGATGATTGATAATTTAGATAGATTGCTGGAAGAAGCTGATCTTGAACTCGTAAATGGAAGCGTGAAAAACGACTTCAAACAGCTGCGTAATTTAATTCAGGGGCTAGGAGGGATCTTCCAATCTATATTGCTTTCCGACCGCTCCGAACGGCGTGTTTTTTCTATTGCGCTGAGTGACGCTCCTTCTGATAACGTTGTCCGCATACTTAAGCTTGCGGTGCGACATGGATATCTTTACGACGGTGCGATAGGTAGTAAGGACGGACGTTGGCGCACGCGTAAGTATGTGATGACACGTCGCCTCGCGCCGACCTTTAAACTGGATCCAACAGGTTTTGCCGGTTACCTTTTTGTGACGTCAGATTTATTAGAAACCGCCATCCTGAATCCGGTACGAGCTATTCGCGAATTTACGGCTAATAGGCTAGGTAACGTTGTTGACGATAGTCAGTTGAGCTTGGAGTTGGAATCATGAGTCATAAAATTAATATCATTGATATTGCTCAATCTCTGCCGGAGCGAATCGCTCTTTTTATCGGAACGGCCAGCTTTGAAGCTCGTTGCTTGAGTATATTAACGTCTTTAGTTGATAGTGCTGACGCATTTATGTTTTTTAAGAATGTTGAGGCTGGTGAAATTGCTGAAGAGAATCTTCAGAAAATGCGAGCGCTGACTATTCTAAAAAATAGGGTCTTCGAGATCGATTTGGATCGACCGACTATTACGGCGGATGCATTCCAAAAATGCTTATCAATGATTGATTCCGCTGCTGATGGATTGATTTTTGTAGATATCACGACATTTACTCATGAGCAACTTTTAATCTTTTTGCGTGTGGTGACTCAAACCAAGCACGGAAGAAGATTTATTTTTGGATATACTGGAGCTGAGCAATACAGCACAAATACGAATGCCGATGGTGTTTGGCTTTCCCGCGGAGTATCGCAAGTCAGATCGATCTTGGGTTTTCCCGGCGAATTTTTGCCTTCAAAGAAGTTGCATCTTATCGTTCTAGTGGGTTTTGAGCATGACAGAGCAAAAGCGGTAATCGAAAAATTCGAACCTTCTTCTCTCACATTGGGTATCGGCGATGTCTCGCATTCGGTTTCCAAAGCCCACTATGAAACCAATCAAAGATTTTTCGATGAAGTGAAGAGCTTTATTGATTTGAAAACAAGCATCTACTCACAAGTTAATATTTTTAAATTTTCAGGTATTGATCCAGTCGCTGCAAAAAGCTCAATCTTGGCAGAGGTTAAGCGGTTGCCGGCATATAATACTGTTATCTGCCCAATGAACACGAAGATATCTACATTTGGAGCAGGATTGGCTGCTGTAGAGAATCCCGCTCTTCAGGTTTGTTATTCGCGTGCAATAACTTATAACGAATCTGGCTATTCTACGCCGTCGGCACAAGCGACAATTTTTGAAATGGATCTTTGAGTCAGTAATCTCTTTCTGTTGGTGTAGTGCCGGCTGAGTAGAAATACTGGAGAGCTCTGCGGAAGCAGAGCTGGCCAGCTAGTAATCTCACCCCTGTTGCTAGATGCTACCAAGCCCCAGAGTTGGGCATTGAAGACCAGGGTTCCTGCGGACCGAGTGGCTCACCTGCCTGCAGTAGTTCGATAGATATGCCATCGGGCGATCTCACGAATGCCATGTGGCCGTCTCGTGGCGGACGGTTGATGGTCACTCCGCGATCTGCAAGTCGTTGGCACACGGCGTAGATATCATCGACTTCGTACGCGACATGTCCGAAATTTCTACCTCCGGAATATTCTTCTGCATCCCAGTTGTATGTAAGTTCGAGCTCGGCGCCTTGATCGTGGGGCGCAGCGAGGTAGGCCAAAGTGAATCGTCCTTTAGGGTAATCACGTTGTCGTACAAGCTCCAAGCCGAGCGCTTCACGGTAGAATTCTAAAGATGCTTCCAAGTTGGTCACGCGGACCATGGTGTGTAGATACTTCATGTCTGGCTCCAGAATTGTCAGCCGCTATATTAAACTTTTGCTAGAGAGTTCGCAGGCTCACATCCAACTTTTCTTCGCATGAACCCGCGCTGTTCTGCTTGATGTTGGGCGCCAAGTTGCGGAAATATTCTCAGCCTGGGCCTCGAATCGGCAAAACGTTTTCGCCGCTCAAAGCTGCAAGTTTTTTCTTCATGTCATATAACTCGGCCAAGAGGGAAAGCTCTCGGGCTAGCGCGGCGTCTAGTTCGATTCTTAACGTATCGGCTGTTTCTTTGACCTTTTTCAGGCGTTGGCTTTGATCATCCTGAGGGCGAGACTGTTCGGCTGCGGCGTCGTCGATGGCGGCGATAAGAGCCCCGAACTGTTGGCGCGATTTCTTGATGCTGCCTTTTTTGCGGCCCGCTTCAAGCGAGACTGAGTCATTATTGATTTTGGCATCCTTCCTCACAATGCGAGGCGTGCCTTGCTTGATTCGGTCAAGCGCTAAAAAATATTCTTCTGGGACAGAAGTCGGCATCTTTTTATTTCGGTTAATTTTTTAATTTGCTGAGTGATCTCAGAGTGCATTGCAACGTAAAAAGGTTGGCGTTTTCGTGCCGAAATTCGGGAGAAGTATTGTCCTCTATCGCTAACCTATCTACCAAGCGGGACTGCGCCGTTACCACTCTTTCGAGTTTCTTTTTATGCCCGACCATATTCTTGCAGTGTGTCGTTATGCACTCGACGTGTAGAAGGTCCAACGGATTTCTATTGCATTCGCCAACTTTGACACAACCACCGAGTAATGTCTCTTTGTACGCAAGCTCGCCTTTTTTGAATCTCGCCAGTGTAGTGGCTCGGTCGAAGCGGACGACGCCTTCACCATCTGTGAGTCTATGTTTCATCCACTGAGGATGAACCCCGAATAAGTCGGAGTCACTTAGCAACAGAACGTTAATCGCATAGCTCAAATATTGGCTTACCGGCTGCGCGTCCTGCCATTCAAACCCGAAATGCTTTTTACCGTCCTCATTCTGAATAAACTGTTTGGCGAACGCTGATCCACGCCCGTAGTACGCCGACATCTCTGCAGTGACATGATGTAGCTGTCGCTTTAGAGTTGGCAATGAAACCAGACCAGATCGCTGAGCGTAAAGTGCGAGCGACCTACGGAGTTGGTGTGATGAAAAGGGCCAGCGTTGCCCGAGTGTGAACTTTTCCTCAAATCGCCAAGCACGGTGTGGATCGATTTGCTCTAACTCAAACAGATCTTCCTCTGCAATGATTGGAAGCCACTCATCTAATGATTTGAAACGATAAATTTTCAAATCGGCGATGTTGCCAGTTTTTTTTGTGCCAAATAGGCCTGCAGAAGAAAACAAGTGGCTCGGAACTGTGCGGGTATCGGAACTATCAGCTGCCGAGTTTCGCGCCCTAAAAAGTATCGTTGCGAGCCTTTGAGCTAGCCGAATAGCAGTCCTCCCGCTATCGCTTGTAACCCACCGTACCAATTTGCTCTTGCCTCCACTAATCTTCCTTATGCGTCCATTGATAATGAAATGGGTTGAGCCGCCATCGGTGTGAGCAGTCTCTTCAAAGCAATCGTAGGGAAGTGCGGCTACCTCGTTTGCCCGCATTCCCGTATATGCTTGGATTTGTAACGACGCGGCAATCGACATCTCCAGCACGGAAACAGACAGTCCTCGAATGTCCCAAGAATAGCCCCTTTCATCCCAAAATAGCTCAAGATCATATTCTTGGAGTAGCTGCTTGAATGTCGGCAGAACAGCGCTCCTGCGGCCGTCTGAGCTTCGTTTCTTCCACTGATTTGAAGCAGCACGGCCTATCAAGGGATTCGTTAAACATGCTTCCAGAAGGGGAAAAAGCTTGCTTTCCATTTTTTGGAACGCATCTATTTCGCGGTCGATTATAGATAGTATTTCAGAATATATTCTAGTTGGGATAGGTGGATGCTGTTTGCCACGCCCCGCCCAATCCGATGCTCGTTGCTGCAACTGTACGAGTGTTTTTTTGTTCGCCACCTCATATCCAACAATGTTCGGGCCAAGTCTACCAAGAAAGTTCACCAGCGCAGCCGCAAGCTTCGCCATCTGATCCTGCTCTACCAGGAATGCAAGCATGATTTGATGATTAAAAAAGACGTTATCAATCCTTAGGTTCTTCGCATCACAGAACCTAGCCATTGCTTTAAGCGGCTTCATGTAGTTCTTAAGGGAGCCGTTGCTTAATTGGGTGCCACCTCTCTCGAAGATCAGCAAATACATAATCCATTTAACCGCCTCCATCAGTTGGCTTCGTTGTTCGGTTATTTCACCTATCTTCCAAAACTTAAACGAAAAAATTGAACGCACGCCATCTGAGTCATATGCTGTGCGATCCCAAGAGTCATCGCCATAATGTGATAAGGCTGTTCCATCTTTGTTTTTGGACACTATGAAATCAGCAGACGGGAGATTTCTTTGCCTAAGGGCACCTTGTTCGCTTAACAGGGAATTCTCGGCCTTTGCCTGAAGTTTGTGTATTGCCATCACAGAATTTCCAGCTCAATAAGTAGTTCTAACTTAGCGGCCCAATAATGGTCGAGGTCACCATTGATATCAACTTCGCGCGCTACCTCCTGTACTAGAAGCGCGTTGTGCTGGCGTAACTCCGTAAGGATCATCTCTATGCGTTGTAGGCTGGCGTAGAAGAATCTTTGGAACTGTTCGTGGTTTTCCGCTAACGCAGCCGTCTTTCTAAGGCAGTACCTCGCGCTCAATAGTTTCCTTAGGTCTGGCTTATCTAAATGAATCCTGTATTTGTCACAAAAAAGGCATCCCTCCGGTCCAACGCAGTCAGGCGCTACTGGTGTGATGTCCGAGATCGGCTTCGGTTTGTTTGGAGCGGAGCACGCCCCAATAGAGCGCGCCTCGGTTTGCCCTGCTACACGCTGATGTCGAACGGCTACGCGTTCAACCTGCTCAAGGTATGAGCGGAGCTCCGCTTGTTGTAGGGTTTCAGAGCCATTACTGTAGTGTTTAAGGGCAGTCACCGTTGAATGCTGCATCGCCGTCGCTGCAGTAGTTGGATCGTAATGTCTTATGACGAAATCTTGCTTGGCGGCGCGCCATTGTTTCGGGAGTACCTTTGGCAGGTCCGGACATAAGCGGTGAAGAGTTTTGAAAAAAATCTGAATTTGTTCTTTGCCACGACCTGCAATGCAATCTCTGATTTCACCTGATCGTAAAACGCCCCCATGAAACAGAAATTTTGAAGTCCTTCCGTTGAGCAAGTACGTTCTGAGTTCAAGATACCGCTTGAAGGATGTTATGTGCTGTACGCCCAACTCGAACGCGACTTTGCGATTATTTGCCCTGTATTTTATTGTCCGAAAGCCTTGCCGTTCCACTAGGGGATCCTGTACCGAAGCATCAAGCTCTTCGCTCCATGGTAGTTCTGCAGCCTGTGTGAGGTTCATCCCAGTAATGGCTATGAACAACAGGAAAAATGATTGCATTGCGAGCGTGGCACGGTCAAATCGTGAATAGTCGCGTGGATTTATATTGGCAGCGGCTATCCTACCTTCGGCCCGAGCTATTAGCTTAATAGAAGGGAATTTTGTCCTTCCGAATATATCGATGATTTGTTTCTGGTCGCGGACGCGGCCATTTTGAAAATCGTAAGCCATATATTTTTGACTGCGGTTTAAATTCCTCGGTGTCTCGCACCAGCGTGGCAGGGGAAATATCCATAGACGGTCCCCGGGCCAATTCAGATACCCTGGGATGGAAAGCGCAAACGGGAATGCCTTGCCCTCGATTGCTAGTTCGCTCAGTCCCAAGAACAAGCAATGGCACCATGCCAATACCTGCGCTTGCGCTTCTTCATGAGGAACAGCGGTGGCGCGCTCAAGTTGTTTGCATTTTGCGAGCACGCGTGCACCTTGGTCCAAGTTCTCAAAGCCGAAATGCGTTTCCATTACGGCGATTACGTTTTTTTGGTAATCGGCTGCCGTGTTCACATGCAGTTCGTTTTGATCGACTTGCTCTCGGAGGTGATTGCAGTAGCTTCGAAATGCTGGGTGTGCATTCTCTCTTGTTGCGAGCGCGTTACTATGCGAGTTCTCGTCGCACCAATCTAGGAACCGTGCGAGGGAGCTATGTAGGCCGAAAATTGTTGAAACGCGAAATCCACTGGTCGAACAGAAATCGGAAGCAGCTCGCGCGAAATTTCTAATCTGCGTCGCTCTGGCGTCGCAGTATGAAGTTAGCTCGACTGCTCGACCTCTTCCTGACTTTCTTTTTGTTTTTGACCTACGAAGGTAACATAAGGCTCCAAAGTCTACTGACCACGAATTTTGGTACCCGATGACCAACTCTTCGATACGTAAAAGCTCAAGTCCTTCCGGCAACGGGAGATGGTGAAGTGTTATTGGATGCTCAGTCATCTTGCTCATTTTAGATCCCGGTGTCCCAATGCGGTGCTGGCGATCTTCGCAATATTCAATTCCCATTCGTCTTGGACAGAGCGCGCTAGCTTGAGCCGGCCCCGGTAGTTCACATACCGTTCAGTGACGCTCAGCGATGAATGGCCCATGACCGTCTGTAAATAGTTTAGAGCCTCTGCTAAGGTAATTCTTTTCTCCTGAACAAGCTTCAGTTTCTCGTCTAGCACATTCATGCCAAAGGTGGCCCGGAGGTCGTGGAACCGATATTGAAAGCCCGCACCATGTTCCTCCCGAATCGATGGCAAGATGTAGTCGGTGATGTACTGTCGAACGCCTTGTCCTACTTTTCCATGCCGTAGTCCGGACATACGGCTCCCACCGTTGTCGTACTTACTCAAGTAGAAGGGCACGGCCCTCGTGGTGAGGAAGAGGTACTGAGCATGCGTGTCGCCGCCATTCGCTCGCAGCCGCCGATTTCTGGCGCGGTTGCTCAACGCATACGTCTGTAGCATTTCGTAGAACCAAACTGGGATATGCAGCACCAATCTTTTATCTTGTTTTGTATCTATTCCGGTGCCGGGTCCTACGGGGAAGCGTATCGGCCCCTGGGATGGAAGCGGGCGCGAGTTGATAATGTCACCCACGCGAAAGGTAAGAATTGTCTGAATACGCGCACCAGTCACCAGCGCAAATATGTGAATGAGAGTTAGCTCGGTATTTCCCAGGGAAATGAGGGCGTCCAATAGCCACTGCTGCTCATTAGCCGGCAACGGGCGTAATTTCGCGCCATCGTCAATGAAGCCATCGTACGGGTCGTCTTGCGAAGGGACTTGAATTGAGAGGTCGGTGGTGGCAACCCTTTTAGAAGTAGGAGAACCGTAGCTGTCTGTGAAATGGACATAGCGCTCGCTTTCTTTCCATAGTGGATTTTTAGGCTCGAATACCCTCTCTTCCACGAGCCATCGGTAGAACCTTACTACTACAGCCATGCGGCGCTTTGCAGTACTCCATGCTATTTCAGCACTTCGGCAAAGCGTTCGGAGATGGCCATTAAATCGATAGGTAGGGCGTAGGAGACGATTTTCGGGAAAGTGTAGCCAGTTGATTGAAGGCTGGTTCTCAAGAAATCGCTTAAAGGCAGCCAAGTCCTCGGCGATGCTAGTCACTGTCGCCATTTTCGGATTCTCATCGCCGTCGAGCAGACCTAAAATGTATAGATTCGCCTCCGCCCAAGGGGACCCGTCACCGTTGAGTATGAGGGGAAACAGTCGATATTGCGGCGGTGGACTTCCGTCACTTGCCTGAGCGTTGTTGGCCGAATATTTGGGTCTGGTGAAATAGGGTATCTCGTCCGAAGTCGATATTCGGGTAGCTAAAGGATCGTTTTTTTCGGCCAATACAGTTAACGTGAATTTGGGGAGTACTGTCTTGCGGGCGAGCGCAGTCATTGTGACTCCTTGCGCGGCAGCGGTCAGGTTGATCGAAGTAGAGTTCTTTGCGAGACACTATTCGGTGTGGCGGATATGACAGGGCAACGGCAGAACGTGACGGGACGCGATGTCAGGTCCAGCGTGGATAACATTCGCAACATTCCTGCGCCAGAATGGTCATGACGACCAAAATAAAACGCCAGGTGAGTAGTGAACTCAGCTGGCGTCCATTTTTGCAGAGCTTGCGTGTTTAAGCAAAGGCATAATTACTTGTCCGTACGTCCGGGTCCGTGACGAAGGCGATCACCGTGGTGCCGCCCTTGACCGGGCCCGGCTCGCGCGTGACGGCGCCGCCGTTGGCCTTGACGGCCTCGCAGGCGCTGACGATGTTGTCGGCCGAGATGGCGATGTGGCCGTAGGCGGTGCCCATGTCGTAGCTGGTGGTGCCGTAGTTATAGGTCAGCTCCAGCTCCGCGTGGTCCGGATTGGCGCCGTAGCCGAGGAAGGCCAGCGTATATTTGTACTCCGGGTTGTCGCTGGTGCGCAGCAGTTTCATGCCGAGCACCTTGGTGTAGAAATCGATCGAGCGCTGCAGGTCGCCGACCCGCAGCATGGTGTGCAAGATACGCATAGTGGTCTTTCGTGATGGACGGATAAACCGGGATTCTATGCGTTTTGCGGCAATCCTGCTCAGGCCTCCAGCCGCGCGTCCAGCGTGATGTTGGCGTTCAGCAGTTTCGACACGGGGCAATTCAGCTTCGCCTTCAGCGCCGCTTCCTCGAACGCTTTCTGGTCGGCGCCGGGAATGGTGGCCACCAGCGACAGGTGCACGTCGGTGATGGCAAAGCCGCCGTCGATCTTGTCCAGCGTCACGGTGGCGCTGGTGGACAGCTGTTTGGCCGTCATGCCCGCCTCGGCCAGGACGCCCGACAGCGCCATCGTGAAGCAGCCGGCATGGGCGGCGCCGATCAGCTCTTCCGGGTTGGTGCCGGGGCCGTCTTCGAAGCGGCTGTGGAAGCCGTACTCGACGTTATCGAGCACGCCGCTCTGTGTGGATATCTTGCCGCCGCCGTCTTTCAGGCCGCCGCTCCAGACTGCTGAACCTGTATGTTTAGTGCTCATGATGGTCTATCCTTATTTACTTGCAGTGGTGGCCGAAGCCGAGGGCGCTACGCGCCAAATGATATTGCCGACATCGTCCGCGACCAGCAGCGCGCCCTGCTTGTCGAGCGCCACGCCGACCGGCCGTCCGTGCGCCTTGCCGTCGCCGGCGAGGAAGCCGGCCAGGAAATCCTGCGGCGGCCCGGAAGGCATGCCGTTGCTGAACGGGATGAACACCACCTTGTAGCCGCTGGCCGGCTTGCGGTTCCACGAGCCATGCTGGCCGATGAACACGCCGCCCTGGTAGCTGGCCGGGAACAGCCTGGCGTCATAGAAGGCCAGGCCCAGCGAGGCGGTGTGGCCGCCCAGCGCGTAGTCGGGGGCGATGGCCTTGGCCACCAGTTCCGGCTTCTGCGGCGAGACGCGGCTGTCCACGTGCTGGCCGAAATAGCTGTACGGCCAGCCGTAAAAGCCGCCTTCCTTCACCGACGTCATGTAGTCCGGCACCAGGTCGTTGCCCAGCTCGTCGCGCTCGTTGACGGCGGTCCACAGCATTTTGGTCTTCGGCTCCCAGCCCATGCCGTTGGCGTTGCGCAGGCCGGTGGCGTACAGGCGCGACTTGCTGGTGGCCAGTTCCAGCTGCCAGATGGCGGCGCGGCCGGCCTCCTGGTCGATGCCGTTTTCGCCGACGTTGCTGTTGGAGCCCACCGTCACGTACAGGTATTTGCCGTCCGGGCTGGCGATGACGTTCTTGGTCCAGTGGTGGTTGATGGTGCCGGCCGGCAGGTCCATCACCTTGACGCCGCTGGCGTTGATCGAGGTCGCGCCTTCCTGGTACGGGAAGCGCAGGATGGCGTCGGTGTCGGCCACGTACAGGTTGTTGCCGACCAGCGCCATGCCGAACGGCGAGTTCAGGCCCTTGATGAACACGGTGCGGCTTTGCGCCGCGCCGTTGGCGTCGATCCCGCGCAGCAGCGTGATGCGGTTGGCCGTCTCGGTCACCGCGCCGGCCTTCTTCATTTCATGTTTCATGATCGCGCCCTTGATGCCCTTGCCGTCGTCCGGCTTGGGCGGGGCGTTGGTCTCGGCCACCAGCACGTCGCCGTTCGGCAGCGTGTAGATCCAGCGCGGGTGATCGAGGCCCCGCGCATAGGCCGTCACGCCGAAGCCGGCCGGCGCGCGCGGCTGGTCCTGGCCTTTCCATGGATCGACCGGCGCCACGTTGACGGTCGGGATCAGCGAGCGCTCCGGCTCCGGCAGCGCCGGATTGGGGCCGAAGCCGGCGGGGTAGCTTTGCGCCAGCACCAGAACCGGCATCAGCGCGAGCAGGGCGGCGCTCATCGCCGCCGCGCTCGTCGTCTTCAATTGCATGCGGTATCTCCGGTTAGTCTTTTTTTGTGCCGGCCTGCGGCCGCGCCGTGGCTTCGCGCGGGACGGGCGTCTTCACGTGCTCGACGCCAGGCTGGTTGTGCAGGTCGGTGTCCACCATGCCGCTGTCGACATCGGCGGCGGCCTGTTTGATGACGCTGCGCGGCCTGGGATCTTGCGCGTCGGGCGATTCGTCGCGTTCGTGCGGCATGCGCTCGACGCCGTCGTTCTTGACCTTGGCGTCGGTATTGACCTTGGTATCTTTCATGTCTGCGCTCCTCGCATCGTTGTAAAGTCATCTTAACGGGTCGCTGTTATCACAGTCGCCACATTGAATTCTGACAACTACCAGGCGATCTCGTTTATCATTTAGACACTTTTTATTCACCGGGATTTTGCATGAGCACTGCCGTCCACGCGCCGTCGGAAAACTGTCCTAATTGCGAGGCGGTCGTCAGCGGCCATTTCTGCTCGAACTGCGGCCAGGAAGCCTTCCTGCACCACGCCAGCACGCGCGAGTTCCTGCATGAGTTCGTCGGCCATTACGTGGCGCTGGAGGGCAAGCTGTGGGGCACGGTGATGCGGCTGCTGTTCCGTCCCGGCGCGCTGACGCTGGAATACATCAAGGGCCGCCGCGTGCGCTTCGTGCAGCCGCTGCGGCTGTACCTGACCTTGAGCCTGATTTTCTTCGCGCTGCTGAAGTTCACCGGGTCCTTCGTTCCCGTCACTGTCGGAGACGACGCCAGGCGGGAAGCGGAGGCGGGCAAGGTGACGGCGGCGTCTGCCGGCCAGGCGGCCAAGGCGCAGGCCGCGGTGGCGGAGACGCTCAAGCCGCTGACGCCGGAGCAGGCGAGCGGCAAGGCCGCCGCCGAAGCGGCCGCCGCCGACATGCAGAAGGATTTCAAGCCCGATGCTCGCAGGGCCGCCGGCAAGGACAAGGCGGAAACGGACGACGACGACAACTCCATCATCAACCTGTTCGACAAGGACGCCAGATTCCTCGACAACTGGCCCACGCTGCAGCACCAGTACCGCGCGTTTGAGAAGCTGCCGGGCAGCGAGCAGACCAAGGTGTTCAAGGACGGTTTCTATCACTACGCGCCGTACGCGATCTTCTGCCTGATGCCGGTGTTCGCGATGATCCTCAAGGTGCTGTACCTGGGCTCGGGCCGGCGCTTCGGCGAGCACCTGCTGTTCGCGCTGCACACCAACGCCTTCGCCTATTTCATCTTCTCGGTGTTCCTGCTGGTGCCCATCACGCCGGTCCGGCTGCTGCTGTGGTGCTGGCTGCTCGGCTACCTGCCGTGGGCGATGCGGCGCGTGTACCTGAGCAGCCGCTGGGGCGTGTTCCTGCGCTGGAGCACGCTGATGCTGATCTACTCGATGTGCATCATCCTGGCCGTGACGCTGTCCATGCTGGGCGGAATCATGACGATCGGCCACTAAAGCCGCCGGGATCCTTGCGGTCTGGCCCGGCGCACACTATACTGCGCAAAATACTGTTTAAATGTACAGTTGTGAGGAATGGCGAAAGCCCGCTTTATGGGTTACCCTGCTGCGTGTTGCCGACCTCACCTTTTTGCCGAGATTTTTATGACCGCCACGCACGCCGTTTATCAAACCATCGCACTGGTCGTGCGCCCGAATACCGACGGCATCGCCGAGGCGGTGGGCAGCGTGGTCGGGTTCCTGCAGCGGGAAGGCTACGACGTGGTGTTCGAAGAGCAGACCGCCACCCACCTGGAGCGGGTGCCGGCCGGCGTGCGGGTGATGGGCGCCTCCGAAATCGGCGCCCACTGCGACGCCGCCATCGTCATGGGCGGCGACGGCACCATGCTGGGCATCGCGCGCCAGCTGGCGCCGTTCGACGTGCCGCTGATCGGCATCAACCAGGGCCGCCTCGGCTTCATGACCGACATTCCGCTCGAAGGCATGCTCGACGTGCTGGCCAAGATCCTCGGCGGCAGCTACAAGGCCGAGCGCCGCACCCTGCTCGAAGGGCGGGTGCTGCGCGATGGCGAAATCATGCACGTCGGCCTGGCCGTCAATGACGTCGTGGTGGCGCGCGGCGCCGGCGCCGGCATGGCCGAGCTGCGGGTCGACGTCGACGGCCACTTCATGTACAACCAGCGCTCCGACGGCCTGATCATCTCGACGCCGACCGGCTCCACCGCGTACGCGCTGTCGGCCGGCGGGCCGCTGCTGCACCCCAGCCTGGGCGGCATCGTGCTGGTGCCGATCGCGCCGCATGCGCTGTCGAACCGGCCCATCGTGCTGCCCGAGTCGAGCGAGATCGTCATCGAGATCGTGCGCGGGCGCGACATCAGCGTCAACTTCGACATGCAGACCTTCGCCAGCCTGCAGGGGCAGGACCGGATCGTGATCCAGCGCTCGCCGCACGCGATCACCTTCCTGCATCCCGAAGACTGGAGCTACTACAACACGCTGCGCGAAAAGCTGCACTGGAATGAATATCCTTCCGGCGAAGGCAAACTCAATTAACCTCACCAGGCATCCATGCTCCGTACCCTGTCCATCCGCGATTTCGTCATCGTCGACTCCATCGAACTGGAATTCTCCGCCGGCTTCTCCGTCTTCACCGGCGAGACCGGGGCCGGCAAATCGATCCTGATCGATGCGCTGACCTTGGCGCTGGGCGGACGTGGCGACGCCAGCGTGGTGCGCGAGGGCGCTGCCAAGGCCGACATCACGGCCGATTTCGCGCTCAGCGAGCAGGCGCGCGACTGGCTGGCGGCCAACGAGTTCGCGGTGGAGGAGGGCGGGGCCCTGCTGCGCCGCGTGATCGACAACGCCGGCCGCAGCAAGGCCTACATCAACGGCATCGCGGCGACGGCGGCGCAGCTGCGCGAGATCGGCGACATGCTGGTCGACATCCACGGCCAGCACGCGCACCAGTCGCTGATGAAGACCGAGGCGCAGCGCGCGCTGCTCGACGGCCAGGCCGGCGCGCAGGGCGACGTCAAAGCGGTGACGCTGGCGTACAAGGCGTGGCGCGCGCTGTCGAAGCAGCTGGAGGAGTTCGAGACCAACGCGGCCAACGTGCTGTATGAGCGCGAGCGCCTGGAGTGGCAGGTCAACGAGCTGGAAAAACTGGCCGTCAAGCCGGGCGAGTGGGCCGAGGTGACCAATGAGCAGAGCCGCCTGTCGCACGCCGCCAGCCTGCTGGAGGGCGCGCAGGAAGCGCTGACGGTGATTTCGGAAGCGGAGGAGCATCCGGTGCTGTCGCAGCTGTCGTCGCTGAACCAGAAGCTGGGCAAGCTGGCCGGCATCGATACGGGGCTGCAGGCGATCGTCGACCTGATCGAGCCGGCGCGCATCCAGCTGCAGGAAGCCGTGTATGCGCTCAACGACTATCTCGACCGCGTGGACCTGGACCCCGAGCGACTGCGCAAGGTCGAGGCGCGCATGGATGCGATCCACTCGGCCGCGCGCAAGTTCCGCATCACCGAGGAGCAGTTGCCGGAAGAGACGGTGAAGCTGGCGGAGCGGCTGGCGCAGATCGCCGACGCCAGCGACATCGAAGGCCTGCGCAAGCAGGAGGAAAAGCTCAAGGCCGCCTACATGGAGCAGGCCAAGCGCCTGTCCGGCACGCGCGCCAAGGCCGCACGCCTGCTGGGCGACGCCGTCACCAAGGCGATGCAGGAATTGAACATGACGGGCGGCTGTTTCGAAGTCGCGCTGAATGCGGGCGAGCCCAGCGCGCATGGGCTGGAGCAGGTCGAGTTCCTGGTGGCCGGCCACGCGGGCGTGGCGCCGCGACCATTGGCCAAGGTGGCCTCGGGCGGCGAACTGGCGCGCATCTCGCTGGCGATCTCGGTGATCGCCTCCAACGCCACCACCACGCCGACCCTGATCTTCGACGAAGTCGACAGCGGCATCGGCGGCGGCGTGGCCGAGGTGGTGGGGCGGCTGCTGCGCCGGCTGGGGCAGGAACGCCAGGTGCTGTGCGTGACCCACCTGCCGCAGGTGGCCAGCCAGGCCGGCCAGCACTTCCAGGTGGCCAAGAGCACGCTGGCCAGCGGCAAGACCGCGTCCCGCATCGACGTGCTGGACGCCAAGGCCCGCGTCGAGGAAGTGGCGCGCATGCTGGGCGGCCTGGAAATCACCGCCACCACGCGCAAGCACGCCCGGGAGCTGCTGGCCTCTTGAATCGGTTTCGAGAGCTATCATAGTGGCTAATTATTCCGATGGAGGTCACCAGCCATGACAACCAAGAAGAGAGATCAGCACGTTGTCCCGAGCTCAAGTGGAGGGTGGGCGGTTCGCCGCACAGGAGCTGAACGTGCTTCGAAAGTCTTTGAGACCCAGCAGGAAGCTGTCCGGCATGCACGCACGATAGCGAAGAAGGAAAGGTCTGAGCTGTATGTCCATAAAAAAGATGGAACTATCCGGGCCCGGGATAGCTATGGCAATGATCCATCCCCTCCCAAAGACAGGAACTGAGCCATCAAGATGGCTTTCGACGACAACGTCTTCATTAACTGTCCATTCGACCGAGAATATTATGGGTTGCTTCGCCCCATACTCTTTACTGTTATCTATCTGGGGCTGCAACCGAGGATTGCGTTAGAGCGGTCCGATTCGGGCGAAGCCAGAATCGAAAAAATTCTTGAACTGATCCAGGAATCCAGATACGCCATTCATGACCTTTCCAGGATCAAGTCCAGGAAAGCAAACGAGTTATATCGCCTCAACATGCCGTTTGAGCTCGGACTTGATGTAGGTTGCCGAAATTTCGGTGGCGCCCAGCTTGCCACCAAGCGATGCCTGATACTCGAAGCGGAACGATACAGATATCAAGCTGCACTTTCTGACTTGTCAGGGTCCGATATCGCCGTGCATGGTAATGAACCAGAAGAGGCCGTTGTTGTAGTCCGAAATTGGTTAGCCCCGCAGTACCGGCCGAATGCCGCCGGTCCCGCCAGGATCTGGGGCGCATTTACCGATTTCATGGCAGCGAACTACGATGCACTGAAGCTGCGAGGCTTTTCGGACAAAAATATTGAAGACCTTCCGATTTCAGAGCTTCTCACTGGTATGGAAAACTGGATTACCGGCAACGTATAAAAATCTGCCGAACGCTGCGATGTTCTCATTACCTCCGAAGGAATTGGCGGCCCATTCGACGTTCGCCATCGAGGACGGCGTCGACGCCCACGACGCGCAGGCGATCCGCGCCGGCCGCCTGCCGCGGCATCCGTAATACGCGGCCTTGTCCGGCATCGCCAAGGCGCTGATCGAAAAGCGCGGCAACGTCACGCCGGTCGATATCGCCTGATGCGCCAGCACGAGCCGTATCCCGCCCTCGTCATGGACCGCCACTGGAACGTGCTGCAGGCGAACGACGCGGCGCCGCGCTTCTTCAACCGCTTCATCGACATGGCCGCGCGCCAGGGGCCGCGCAACATGCTGCATCTGATGTTCTACCCGGCCGCCATGCGCCCGTTCATCGTCAATTGGGACGAGGTGGCGAAAAGCCTGATCCAGCGCGTCTACCGCGAATCGGTCGGCGCGGTCGACGAGCCGTTGTGCTAGTTGCTGGCCGCGCTGATGGCCTATCCCGGCGTGGCGCCGGAGCTGCCGTTCGTGCCGATCCGCTTCCTACTGGACGGCCGCGAGCTCAGTTATTTTTCCATGGTGACCACGGTCGGCACGCCGCAAACGGTGGCCGCCCAGGAACTGCGCATCGAATATCTGTTTCCGGCCGACGACGCCACCGAACTGCATCATCCGGGCAACTGAGAGCCGAATCAGGCGGGTTTTCTGGCGTAGGCGATGCAGGTCGCGACACTGGCGGCCAACAGCGCGACGTTGACCGGCAGGGCACTGAATTCCGCCCGCGTCGCATGGAAGACCATCGCGCATGCCTGCAGCGCCGAGCAACCCAGCGCCGCCGAGGCGGTGAGCTTGCCGGGCCAGCGCAGCAACGCCGGCAGCACGATGCCGACGGCGCCGGCCAGGTCGATGAGGCCCAGCAGCCGCACGCTGAAGACGGGCAGGTCGCCCGCCCAAGGCCAGATTGCGGCCAGCTCCGGAATCGGCATGGCCAGCTTCATCGCCGCACCAGCGCCGAACGAGACGGCGACGAACCACTGCGCAAGCCACAAGGCGATACGGCGTTGGCGCCGGTGCTCAGGTGTGGAAAAAAAGCAGATCGATGCGGACATAAATTCCTCCAGGCCGGTTGATGCCGCGACAGCGGCGATGCGAGGCATTGTAGAGATCTGCCGCAGGCCCACAAGAAGGCACATGCGTGATACCGGCGGCGATGGGCGGCGTCAGCGGCCGCGCGCGGCGATGCGGTGCACGCCCGCAGGTTCCGCAGTGTTATCAGCCCGGGCCTGCGCCTGGTCGTAGCGTTCGCGGGACTGTCCTATCTGGTCGCGGTGCTCGTTGCCCCACTGGGCCAGCGCCATCAGCGGCACCAGCAGCGACCGGCCGCGATCGGTGAGCGCGTATTCGACCGTCGGCGGATTGGTGGCAAACTGCGTGCGCGACACCAGGCCGTCGCGTTCCAGCCCCCGCAGCGTCAGCGTCAGCATGCGCTGCGTGATGCCGGTGATGGTGCGGCGAAGCTCGTTGAAGCGCAGCGGTCCCCTGCCCAGCAGTCCGACGACCAGGATCGTCCAGCGGTCGCCGATGCGTTTCAGGACCTCGGTCAGCGCGCGGCAGTCTTCGCGCCCATGTTCGCTATCGTCGAGCAAAATCTTCCCCCTTGCGGATCAAATGGCTGTGCTTTTATTTTAGACCATATAATTGCAGCCTCTCCAGCTCCCGCAAACCCAGGCGTCCATGACCTTTTTAAAAGAACCTCCCTACAAGCACGGCACCGTCGGCCGCAGCGCCATCGTGCTGGTCAACCTGGGCACGCCCGACGCGCCGACCCGCTCGGCCGTGCGCCGCTATTTGAAGGAGTTTCTGTCCGATCCGCGCGTGGTCGAGATTCCGCGCGCCGTGTGGTGGTTCATCCTGAACCTGATCATCCTGCCGTTCCGCTCGGGACAGTCGGCCAAAAAATATGCATCGATCTGGACCCGCGAAGGTTCGCCGCTGAAGGTGCACACCGACGCCCAGGCCCAGCTGCTGCGCGGCGCGCTGGGCGAACGCGGCCACGAGAACCTGACGGTGGCCATGGCCATGCGCTACGGCTCGCCGTCGCTGCCGGAGGTGCTGGCCCGGCTGAAGGCCGACGGCGCCGACCGCATCGCCGTGCTGCCGGCCTATCCGCAGTATTCCGGCACCACCACCGGCTCGATCTACGACGCCGTGTTCGACCACTACGGCTCGGTGCGCAACATCCCCGAGCTGCGCTTCGTGCGCAACTACCACGACCACGAGGCCTACATCCGCGCGCTGAAGCTGTCGGTGCAGGCGCACTGGGAAGCCCACGGCCGTCCCGACAAGCTGGTGATGAGCTTCCACGGCGTGCCCAAGCGCACACTGATGCTGGGCGACCCCTATCATTGCGAATGCCTGAAAACCGCGCGCCTGCTGGCCGCCGCGCTGAAACTGACGCCGGACCAGTATGTCGTCACCTTCCAGTCCCGCTTCGGCAAGGCCGAGTGGCTGCAGCCGTACACGGCGCCGACCATCGTCCAGCTGGCGCGCGACGGCGTCAAGCGGGTCGACGTGCTCTGCCCCGGCTTCATCAGCGACTGCCTGGAAACGCTGGAAGAAATCGCCATGGAGGTGCGGCACGAGTTCGAGCAGGCCGGCGGTAAAGACTTCCGCTACATCCCCTGCCTGAACGAGTCGCCAGCCTGGGTCGCCGCGCTGGCGGAAATTGCCGAACAGCACATCATCGGCTGGCCGACGCAGCTGTCGCCCGCCCAGCATGATGCAATCAAGAAAGATGCGGAATCGGGCCGCGCCAGCGCCCTCGGCCTGGGCGCGGCTGACTGAAAAGAGACAAACTGACCACAACCGCGCCCCCGCACCATAATCAGCACTTGCGGGTGACGAGTGCCAGCCTGTTAAAATAGCCGGCTGACGGGATCGGCGGCATAGCATATCCATGCCGTCGCGAGGACGATGTACACCAGGATGGATGCTGCTATCAGTGGCAACTTCATGATGATGCGCTCCCTGAAAAACCGCCGCGAAGGGTGTCTTAAGCTCATCTTAGACGCTGCGGCGCAAAAAAGTAGAGGTCGCAAGGGCGAAGTTTTGTATCGCTTTGTACCGGACCGTGCCGTACTGAAATGGCTGGCGGAATAACCCTTGAAAATATAGGTTATCGCCCCATTTGCAGCCAGTGCGGTAGAAAAGTAATGTCAAACAAATACGATTGTAGGAGTCTCTAGATGCAAGATCAGGAAAACCAAGCAGCACCTAATCCAGAGGCGGCAGCGGCCGCTGCGTCGGCCCCGCCATCGACCCCGGACCAGCCTTCCCTGGAAGAGCAGCTGTCGGCCACCGAAGCGAAACTGGCCGAGATGCACGACGCCTTCATGCGTGCCAAGGCTGACGGCGAAAACATCCGCCGCCGCGCCCAGGAAGACGTGGCCAAGGCCCATAAGTTCGCGGTGGAAAGCTTCGCCGAAGCCATGGTGCCGGTCAAGGACAGCCTGGAAATGGCCCTCAAAGTCGAAACCCCGTCGATCGAATCGCTGAAGGAAGGCGTGGAAATGACGCTCAAGCAGCTGTCGTCGGCGTTCGAGAAAAACCGCCTGCTGGAGATCCTGCCGGCACAGGGCGAGAAGCTGGACCCGAACAAGCACCAGGCCGTTGCCGTGGTGCCTGCCGACCAGGAAGCCAATACGGTAGTTTCCGTACTGCAAAAAGGCTATATGATCGCGGACCGCCTGCTGCGTCCCGCCATCGTGACCGCTGCGCAGGCAAAGTAATTTGCCGTAGCGCCGAACTAAGCACTTGAAAACATATAGCTTTTCCACATATTAGTACCATCTGAACTCTAGCAAATAAGGAAGAAAATCATGGGTAGAATTATCGGTATCGATCTGGGAACCACAAATTCCTGCGTTTCCATCATGGAAAATGGTCAGCCAAAGGTAATCGAAAACGCCGAAGGTGCACGCACGACGCCATCGATCATTGCTTACCAAGAAGATGGTGAAATTCTCGTCGGCTCCCCGGCAAAACGCCAGGCTGTCACCAATCCGAAGAACACGCTGTTTGCGGTCAAACGCCTGATCGGCCGTAAGTTCGACGAAAAAGAAGTGCAGAAGGACATCGGCCTGATGCCTTACTCGATCATGAAAGCCGACAACGGCGACGCATGGATCGGCGTACGCGACAAGAAACTGGCGCCGCCGCAAATCTCGGCTGAAGTGCTGCGCAAGATGAAGAAAACGGCGGAAGACTACCTCGGTGAAGAAGTCACCGAAGCCGTCATCACCGTGCCTGCGTACTTCAACGACTCGCAGCGCCAGGCAACCAAGGACGCCGGCCGCATCGCCGGCCTGGACGTCAAGCGCATCATCAACGAGCCAACCGCGGCCGCGCTGGCCTTCGGCCTGGACAAGACCGACAAGGGCGACCGCAAGATCGCCGTGTATGACCTGGGCGGCGGTACCTTCGACGTGTCGATCATCGAGATCGCCGACGTGGACGGTGAAAAGCAGTTCGAAGTGCTGTCGACCAACGGCGACACCTTCCTCGGCGGCGAAGACTTCGACCAGCGCATCATCGATTACATCATCGACGAGTTCAAGAAGATCAACGGCCTGGATCTGAAGAAGGACCCGATCGCCCTGCAGCGCATCAAGGCTTCGGCCGAGCGCGCGAAGATCGAGCTGTCGTCGTCGCAGCAGACCGAGATCAACGAGCCGTACATCGCCATGGCGAACGGCGCGCCGGTCCACCTGACGCTGAAGATGACCCGCGCCAAGCTGGAATCGCTGGTGGAAGAACTGATCAACGCGACCATGGAACCATGCCGCATCGCGATCAAGGACGCCGGCGTCAAGGTCACCGACATCGACGACATCATCCTGGTCGGCGGTATGACCCGCATGCCGAAGGTGCAGGAAAAAGTTAAGGAGTTCTTCGGCAAGGATCCGCGCAAGGACGTGAATCCGGACGAAGCGGTCGCCGTCGGCGCCGCGATCCAGGGTTCGGTGCTGTCGGGCGAACGCAAGGACTTGCTGCTGCTGGACGTGACGCCTCTGTCGCTGGGTATCGAAACCCTGGGCGGCGTGATGACCAAGATGATCCACAAGAACACCACGATTCCTACCAAGTTCTCGCAAGTGTTCTCGACCGCCGACGACAACCAGCCTGCGGTGACCATCAAGGTCTACCAGGGCGAGCGTGAAATCGCGGCCGGCAACAAGGGCCTGGGCGAATTCAATCTGGAAGGCATCCCGCCAGCGGCACGCGGCACGCCACAGATCGAAGTGACCTTCGACATCGACGCCAACGGCATTCTGCACGTCGGCGCGAAAGACAAGGCCACCGGCAAAGAGAACAAGATCACGATCAAGGCCAACTCCGGCCTGACCGAAGCTGAGATCCAGAAGATGGTGAAGGATGCCGAAGTCAACGCCGAAGAAGACAAGAAAGTGAAAGAGCTGGCCGAATCGCGCAACCAGGCCGACGCGCTGGTGCACTCGACCCGCAAGTCGCTGACCGAATACGGCGACAAGCTGGACGCGGGCGAGAAGGAAAAGATCGAAGCTGCGATCACCGAGGTGGAAGGTTCGATCAAGGCCGGCGACAAGGCGGAAATCGACGCCAAGGTAGCAGCCCTGTCGACCGCTTCGCAGAAGCTGGGCGAGAAGATGTACGCTGACATGCAGGCGCAGCAAGCCGCAGCCGGCGGTGGCGCCGAAGGCGCGCAGGCAGGTGCCGGCGCCGAGCAGGCCAAGCCGCAGGACGACGTCGTCGACGCCGACTTCAAAGAAGTCAAAGACAGCAAGTAAGCACCCGGCGTCTTCCCGCTTGCGCGGGAACGACGAGCCGAGCCGCGTGTCCGCTCAAGCGGTGCCGGCTCGGCTTTTTAGCATAATCAGTACATCGGTATAAATACAGCAAGGTCCCGACAATATGGCAAAGCGTGATTTCTACGAGACACTTGGTGTCGCAAAAAACGCGTCTGAAGACGAGATCAAGAAGTCTTATCGCAAACTGGCGATGAAGTACCATCCGGACCGCAATCCGGATAGCAAAGAGTCGGAAGAAAAATTCAAGGAAGTCAAAGAAGCATACGAGATGCTGACCAATCCGGAAAAGCGCGAGGCATATGACCGTTACGGTCACGCCGGCGTCGATCCGAACATGGGCGGCGGTGGCGGCTTTGGCGGTGGCGCCGGCGGTTTCGGCGATGCCTTCGGCGACATTTTCGGCGACATCTTCGGCGGTGGCCGCGGCCGCAGCCAGGGCCCGCAGGTCTATCGCGGCGCCGACCTGCGCTACAACCTGGAGATCACGCTGGAGCAGGCCGCGCACGGTTTCGACACCACGATCCGCGTTCCGTCGTGGGACAAGTGCGACACCTGCCACGGTTCCGGCGCCAAGCCGGGCACCTCGCCGGTCACCTGTTCCACTTGCGCCGGCCACGGCCAGGTGCGCATGCAGCAGGGCTTCTTCAGCATCCAGCAGACCTGCCCCAAGTGCCACGGCACCGGCAAGATCATTCCCGAGCCATGCGCCGCATGCTCGGGCCAGGGCCGCATCAAGCGCAACAAGACGCTGGAAGTGAAGATCCCGGTCGGCATCGACAACGGCATGCGCATCCGTTCGTCCGGCAACGGCGAACCGGGTACCAATGGTGGACCGTCGGGCGATTTGTATGTGGAGATCCACATCAAGCCGCACAGCGTGTTCCAGCGCGAAGGCGACGACCTGCATTGCGAAATGCCGATCTCGTTCGCCAAGGCGGCCTTGGGCGGCGACATCGAGGTACCGACGTTGTCTGGTAAAGTATCGTTTACGATCCCCGAAGGCACCCAGTCGGGCAAGACCTTCCGCCTCAAGGGCAAGGGCATCAAGGGCGTGCGTTCCGGCTTCGCGGGCGACCTGTTCTGCCACGTGGCCGTCGAGACCCCGGTCAAGCTGACCGAGAAGCAGAAGGACATGCTGCGCGATTTCGAGAAGCTGACCACCGAGGGCGGCTCGAAGCACAGCCCGCAAAGCAAAACGTGGCGTGACAAGGTGAAGGACTTCTTTGAGTAACTGCGACGTCACGCAGTCTTGGTAATATCGGACCGCCGCGCCGCCCTTTCCGGGCGGACCGGCGGTCTTCTTATGTACGAGAACGAGAGGAGCATCATGAGTGATCTGGATAACAGCAATTCCCCCCTGCGCGACCTGTTGGAGAACAACCGCCGCTGGGCCGAATCGGAAGTCGAACGCGATCCCGATTTCTTCAACCGCCTGGCGCAGCAAGCCTCGCCTGAGTACCTGTGGATAGGCTGCTCCGACAGCCGGGTGCCGGCAAATGAGCTGCTGGGCCTTGCTCCAGGCGACGTTTTCGTCCACCGCAACATCGCCAACGTGGTGGTGCACTCGGACCTGAACGCGCTGTCGGTGCTGCAGTTCGCGATCGACGTGCTGAAGGTGAAGCACGTCATCATCGTCGGCCACTACGGCTGCAAGGGCGTGCACGCGGCGATGACCGGCACCCGCGTCGGTCTGGCCGACAACTGGCTGCGCCACGTGCAGGACGTGCACCAGAAGCATGAGCGCTACCTCGGCGATACCCTGCCGAGCAAGAAGCGTTCGGAGCGCCTGTGCGAGCTGAACGTGGTGGAGCAGGTGTCCAACGTCTGCCAGACCACCATCGTGCAGGACGCGTGGGACCGCGGCCAGGACGTCACCGTGCACGGCTGGGTGTATGGCCTGAAGGACGGCAAGCTGCACGACCTGGAGATCACCGTCGCCGCCGCCCATGAACTGGCGCCGCGCGTGACCAAGCGCCTGGCCGAATACAACGCAGATGAGGGCTGATTAGAAAACCGCATATCGATATCGGATAAGCTTCGTTTTCTAACTAAAGGAAGCGGCATAGACTGGGCGCATACTCACTCATCGGGCGTGTGCCATGTCTGCCGTTCTCCAATCTTCCCTCCAGCCTTCATTCGAGGTTGAAATCTTCGATGCGCCGCTGGGCGCGGAGATACTCGGCCTGGACCTGAACCGTCCGCTGTCCCAGCGCGATTTCCAGCGCATCCATACCGCCCACCTGGAGCACCACCTGCTGGTGTTCCGCGACCAGCGCATCACGCCGCAGCAGCAAGTGGATTTCAGCCGCCGTTTCGGCGCGCTGCAGATCCACGTGCTGCGCAATTTCCAGCTGCCTTCGAACCCGGAGGTGCTGATCATCTCCAACATCATCGAGGACGGCAAGCCGATCGGGCTGGGCGACGCCGGCCACTTCTGGCATTCCGACCTGTCGTACAAGGAAACGCCGAGCCTGGGCTCGATGCTGCACGCGCAGGAGCTGCCGGCCGAAGGCGGCGACACGCTGTTCGCCAACATGCACCTGGCGTGGGACACCTTGCCGGCAGCCTTGCGCAACGCCGTGCAAGGCTTGCGCGCGGAGCACAGCTATCTGGCGCAGTATGAAGAACTGCGCCGCCGCAATCCTTACCGCCCGCCGTTGACGCAGGCGCAGATCGACGAAGTGCGGCCGGTGCTGCACCCCGTGGTGCGCACGCATCCCGAGACGGGCCGCCGCGCGCTGTTCGTCAGCGAGCATTTCACCACGCGCATCATCGGCATACCCGAAGGCGAGAGCCGCGCGCTGCTGGACGAATTGTTTGCGCACAGCGTGAAGCCGGAGCATATCTACCGCCACCGCTGGGCGCCGCACGACATGGTGTTCTGGGACAACCGCTCGCTGATGCATCTGGCGGGAGGCACGCCGGATCACTTGCGCCGCAAGCTGTACCGCACCACCATCGAAGGCGAAACGCCTTTCTAATTTCAAGGAAACCCATGTACAGATTGACTTCCCGCCTGATCGCCGCCGGGTCTGCTCTCACCCTCGCGTTGAGCTTCGCCACCGCGGCCCAGGCCGAGGGACGCATCCGCATCGCCGAACAATTCGGCGTCGTCTACATGTTGCTGAACGTGGCGCAGGACCAGCAGCTGATTGAAAAACAGGGCAGGAAGAACGGCATCGACATCAAGGTGGAATGGCTGCAACTGTCCGGCGGCCCGGCCGTGAACGACGCGCTGCTGTCCGGCGCCATCGATATCGCCGGCGCCGGTGTCGGTCCGCTGCTGACGATCTGGGACCGCACGTCGGGCAAGCAGAACGTCAAGGGTGTGGCGTCGCTGGGCAGTTTTCCCTACTACCTGGTCAGCACCAATCCCAAGGTGAAGTCGATCGCCGACCTGACCGGGAAGGACCGCATCGGCCTGCCGGCGGTGCAGGTGTCGGTGCAGTCGCGCATCCTGCAGTACGCGGCGGCGAAGCAGTGGGGCGACAAGGAATTCGCGCGCCTCGACAAATTTACCCAGACCTTGCCGCACCCGGATGCGACGGCGGCCGTCATTGCCGGCGGCACGGAGATCAACGGCCACTTCGGCAATCCGCCGTTCCAGGAACAGGAGCTGGCCGGCAATCCGAACGCGCACATCGTGCTCAATTCGTACGACGTGCTGGGCGGCCCGAGCTCGGCCACGGTGCTGTATGCGACCGAGAAGTTCCGCAACGAGAATCCGAAGACCTATCGCGCCTTCACCGCCGCGCTGGCGGAGGCGGCCAGGTACGCCTCCGGCAATCCGGAAGGCGCGGCCGACGCGTACATCCGCGTCAGCAAGAGCAAGGTTGATCGCAACCTGTTGCTGAAGATCATCAAGAACCCGCAAGTGCAGTTCAGCGTGGAGCCGCAGAATACCTACGGCCTGTCGCAGTTCCTGTACCGCGTTGGCGCGATCAAGAAGCAGCCCGCCAGCTGGCGCGACTACTTCTTCGACGATCCCGTGATCACGCAAGGCGGCTGAGATCATGAGCTTCCAGGTGGTACGTCCAACCAGCGGCATCGCGCCTTTGCTGAAAGCGGAGAGGGTGAGCCTGGAGTACGGCGCCGTGCGGGCCACGCACGACGTCAGCTTCGATGTGTATCGCGGCGACCGCTTTGTGCTGCTGGGGCCTTCCGGTTGCGGCAAGTCATCGCTGCTGAAGGCCGCAGCGGGCTTCATCAAGCCAAGCGGCGGCGGCATCAGCATCGACGGTGCCATCGTCACCGGGCCAGGACCGGACCGCATCGTCGTGTTCCAGGAGTTCGACCAGTTGCCGCCGTGGAAGACGGTGAGGGAGAACGTCATGTTCCCCTTGCTGGCGACGAAGCGCCTGCGCCGCCGCGAGGCGGAGGAGCGGGCGCTGCACTGGATCGCCAAGGTGGGCCTGGCCGGCTTCGAGAACGCGCATCCGCACACCTTGTCCGGCGGGATGAAGCAGCGCGTGGCGATTGCGCGCGCGCTGGCGATGCAGCCGGAAGTGCTGCTGATGGACGAACCCTTCGCCGCGCTCGATGCGCTCACGCGGCGCAATATGCAGGAGGAGCTGGGGCGCTTGTGGGAAGAGCTGCGCTTCACGCTGCTGTTCGTCACCCATTCGATCGAGGAGGCGCTGGTGGTGGGCAACCGCATCCTGCTGCTGTCGCCGCATCCGGGGCAGGTGAGGGCGGAGTTGAACAGCCACCAGTTTAGCCTCGGCAGCGCCGGCAGCGCCGAGTTCCAGGCCGCCACGCGGCGCATCCACAGCCTGCTGTTCGATGCGCCAGCCGCCGCGCCGGCCGAGTGGAGTGTCGCGCTATGAGCCTGCTTCTCGATCCGCCGATCCGCCAGGAATGCGAATACATCACCGCCGCTCCGCCGCGGCGCGAAGCCGACACCACGCCGCCGCCGCTGCAGCGCGCATGGCGCCAGGCCTGGCTGCGCAAGACGTTCATCCTCATGCTGCTGGCCGGCCTGTGGCAGGCGGTCGCCCGCTGGACCGACAACGACCTGCTGCTGCCCGGCTTCCTGCAAACCGCGCAAGCCTTCATCGGCGGCATCGCCAGCGGCGAGCTGACGGGCCGCATCGGCGCCTCGCTGTCCGTGCTGTTGCAGGGCTATGTCGTCGGCGTGCTGGCCGCCTTCGCGCTGACCGCGCTGGCCGCGTCGACCAGGATCGGCCGCGACCTGCTGGAGACGCTGACCTCGATGTTCAACCCGCTGCCGGCCATCGCGCTGCTGCCCCTGGCCCTGCTGTGGTTCGGCCTCGGCCGCGCCAGCCTGATCTTCGTCATCGTGCATGCGGTGCTGTGGCCGCTGGCGCTGGGCGCCTACGCCGGATTCCAGGGCGTGCCCGAAACGCTGCGCATGGCCGGCCGCAATTACGGCCTGCGCGGGCTGCGCTTCGTGCTGCAGATCCTGGTGCCGGCCGCGCTGCCGTCGATATTGTCCGGCCTGAAAATCGGCTGGGCCTTCGCCTGGCGCACGCTGATCGCGGCCGAGCTGGTGTTCGGCACCACCGGCGGCCAGGGCGGCCTCGGCTGGTACATTTTCCAGAACCGCAACGAGCTCTACACCGACAAGGTTTTCGCTGGCCTGGCCGCCGTCATCCTGATCGGGTTGCTGGTGGAGAACGTCGTATTCCGTCCACTGGAAACGTTCACCATCCGCCGCTGGGGCATGCAGCGCTGAAGGATGGGCTGGCAGGATTTCGGCTTTGTGCCGTAGAATCTGCAAATGCACATCAAAATTACTGGTTTGATTCTTGCTTGCTTAAGAGTCATGAACCACACTCCGTCCCTAGTATGACCATGAAACATTTACGTATCGTGGTCGTCAACACCATCATCCACGCCGGCGACGAGGATGACGAGTCGTTGCGCGCCCAGGCCGAGCGGGCCCGCGCGCTGCGCATCGGCCTGCTGGAGGCGGGCTACGACATCGTCGCCTCGCTGCCGCCGGACATGTACCTGCCCGAGCGCATCGCCCAGCTGCAGCCGGACATGATCATCGTCGATGCCGAGTCCGACGCGCGCGACGTGCTGGAGCACATCGTCATCGCCACGCGCGACGAGCGCCGGCCCATCGTCATGTTCACCGAGAGCGAGGATACCGAGAGCATGGAGGCGGCCATGGCGGCCGGCGTGTCGGCCTACATCGTGGCCGGCCTGCAGAGCGAGCGCATCAAGCCGGTGCTGCAGGTGGCGCTGGCCCGCTTCAAGCGCGAGCAGAAGCTGCTGGACGAGCTGTCCGACACCAAGAGCAAGCTGGCCGAGCGCAAGATCATCGAACGCGCCAAGGGCCTGTTAATGGAACGCCAACGTTTCACCGAAGAGCAGGCCTTTCAAAAGCTGCGCAGCATGGCGATGAGCAAGAACCTCAAGCTGTCCGAAGTGGCCCAGCGCATCATCGACGTCGAAGACTTGCTCGGCTAAATCCCCCGTCCAAAATGATGCACTGCGCAATAGCGGTGCATTTTTTTGCGCCACGGCGCGGCGCGCCTCTCCCCGTTTTTTGCCCATTCCCCTCTGTAAACCCTGCTGGCACGGACCTTGCAGTAGCTCAAGTATGCGCAATGTCGCGCACGATGATTCCCGCCAACGGCGGCGGGGACCACCAGACAACGATGTCTACACTCATGAATTCGTTCATGTGGGTAGACTTTTTTTTTGGGGATTTGCGATGGAATATAAAAAGCTACAAGCGGGCAGCGACCTGCCATCCGGCGGCAACGCCGACACTGGCGTCAATATCAAACGCCGGCAAATCATCCAAGGCGCAAGTCTAGTAGCTGGGGGGAGCATGTTGGGATTGTCAACGGGTGGGGTATGGGCGGCTGGTTCGGACAAGCCGGAAAAGGAAGAAATCAAGATCGGCTTCATTCCGCTGACCGACTGCGCCTCCGTGGTGATGGCGTCGGTGCTGGGGCTGGATAAAAAATACGGCGTCAAGTTCGTGCTCAGCAAGGAGGCCTCATGGGCCGGCGTGCGCGACAAGCTGGCCAACGGCGATCTCGACGCGGCCCATGTGCTGTATGGCCTGCTTTACGGCGTACAGATGGGCATCGGCGGCCAGAAGAAGGACATGGCGGTGCTCATGAGCCTGAACAACAACGGCCAGGCCATCACGCTGTCCAAAAAACTGTCGGACAAGGGCGCGGTCGATGGCGCATCGCTGGCCAAGCTGATGCAGACCGACAAGCGCGAATACACCTTCGCCCAGACCTTCCCGACCGGCACCCACGCGATGTGGCTGTACTACTGGCTGGCCGCCAACGGCATCAATCCGATGAAGGACGCCAAGGTCATCACCGTGCCGCCGCCGCAGATGGTGGCCAATATGCGCGTCGGTAACATGGACGGCTTCTGCGTGGGCGAACCATGGGGCCACCGGGCCATCATGGACGGCATCGGCATCACCGCCACCACCACCCAGGACATCTGGAAGGATCACCCGGAGAAGGTGCTGGGCTCGACGCTGGAATTCGCCAAGAAGTATCCCAACACCTGCCGCGCGATGATGGCCGCCATCCTCGAAGCGGGCAAGTGGATCGATTCGTCGCTGGCCAACAAGAACAAGATGGCCGAGGTCATTGCCGACAAGTCCTACGTCAACACCAGCAAGGACGCGATCGACCAGCGCATCATGGGCCGCTACCAGAATGGCCTGGGCAAGACCTGGGACGACGCCAACCACATGAAGTTCTACAACGACGGCGCGGTCAACTTCCCTTACCTGTCGGACGGCATGTGGTTCATGACGCAGCATCGCCGCTGGGGGCTGATGAAGGAGGATCCGGACTACCTGGCCGTCGCCACGGCGGTCAACCAGATCGACCTGTACAAGGATGCGGCGGCGATGACCAAGACACCGGTGCCCAAGAGCCCCATGCGCAGCTCGAAGCTGATGGACGGTTCCGTTTGGGACGGCAAGAACCCGAAAGCGTTCGCCGCCTCGTTCAAAATCAAAGCCTGATAGGAGAATGCCATGAACGCCATGCTCCAGCCGGAAAGCGCCGCGCCCGTCGCGGCGGCCATCGAAGCTCCTACCGCGGCCGCACCGGCGCGCCGCCCGCGCCGTCCGCTGGCGGCCAATTCCGCGACCCGCGTGCGGCAGCAGGTGTCCGCCACGGCGGTGAAGATCGTCGCGCCGCTGCTGGGCGCGGCCTTGCTGGTGCTGGTCTGGCAGATCATCACCACCAACAACTCCGCCTTCCCGACGCCGCTGGCCACGCTGCAGGAAGCGGTCAAGTTGTTCTCCGATCCGTTCTACCGCACCAGCCCGAACGACCAGGGCATAGGCTGGAACGTGCTGGCGTCGCTGCAGCGCGTGGCGGTGGGCTTCGGACTGGCCGCCATGGTCGGCATTCCGCTGGGCTTTTTGATCGGTCGCGTGCAGTTCGTCGGCAACATGTTCGGCCCGATCATCAGCTTGCTCAAGCCGGTGTCGCCGCTGGCCTGGCTGCCTATCGGGCTGCTGGTGTTCAAGTCCGCCAACCCGGCGGCCATATGGTCGATCTTCATCTGCTCGATCTGGCCGATGATCATCAACACCGCCGTGGGCGTGCAGCGCGTGCCGCAGGACTACATGAACGTGGCGCGCGTGCTGAACCTGTCGGAGTGGAAGGTGCTGACCAAGATCCTGCTGCCGTCGGCGCTGCCCTACATCCTGACCGGCGTGCGGCTGTCGATCGGCACCGCATGGCTGGTGATCGTCGCGGCGGAAATGCTGACCGGCGGCGTGGGCATCGGCTTCTGGGTGTGGGACGAGTGGAACAACCTGAATGTCCCGCACATCATCATCGCCATCGTCGCCATCGGCGTGGTCGGGCTGATGCTGGAACAGGCGCTGATGGCCTTGGCCCGCGCCTTCACCTACGAACAAGTATCGAACTAAGGAGCACCATCATGGACGAGCCAAAATTCATCGATATCGAAGGCGTGGAGATGGTCTTCCATACCAAAAAAGGCGTGTTCCACGCGCTGCGGGAAATCGACCTGACGGTGCGCAAGGGCGAATTCATCACGCTGATCGGCCATTCGGGCTGCGGCAAGTCGACGCTGCTCAACCTGATCGCCGGCCTGCTGAAACCGACCGACGGCGTGCTGTTGTGCGCCAACCGGGAAATCGCCGGACCGTCGCCGGAGCGCTCGGTGGTGTTCCAGAACCATTCGTTGCTGCCGTGGCTGACCTGCTACGAAAACATCCACCTCGGCGTGGAGCGCGTGTTCGGCAAGACGGAAACCCGCCAGCAGCTGCGCGAGCGCACCATGCAGGCGCTGGCGCTGGTCGGCCTGACTGCGGCCGAGGCCAAGCGTCCGCATGAAATCTCGGGCGGCATGAAGCAGCGCGTCGGCATCGCCCGCGCGCTGGCGATGGAGCCGAAAGTGCTGCTGATGGACGAACCGTTCGGCGCGCTCGACGCGCTGACCCGCGCCCACCTGCAGGATGAGCTGCTGAAGATCGTCGCCGCCACCAAGTCCACCGTGGTGATGGTCACGCACGACGTCGACGAGGCGGTGCTGCTTTCGGACCGCATCGTCATGATGACCAACGGCCCGGCCGCCACCATCGGCGAGATCGTCGACGTGCGGCTGGATCGCCCGCGCGACCGCGTGGCGCTGGCGCAGGACGCCCGTTACACCGAGTACCGCACGGCGGTGCTGGAGTTCCTGTACCGCAAACAGGCACACCCGGCCAAGGAGGCGGCTTGATGGATATGACCATGCCGCCTATGGCGAAGGAGGGCGCCGCCGGGAAGGCGCTGACCGGTGAAGTGTTCGGCGCCTTGATTAATCTTTCCGGCCGCCGCCGTTTCACGTCGCAGCGCATCGTGTTGTACGCGCTGCTGGCGTCGCAGGGGCAGGAAAGCGGAGCCGCCATCGCACAGGAAGCGCTGGCGCTGTTCCGTAACGCCCACAAGGCGCTGCTGGCGGAGAAGGATGGCTTGCCGGGCGTGTTCTGTCCGGAGTTGCACGAGGCTTACTTCGGCAAGCTCGATGGCGACCGGCAGATCGCCGCCTTTGCCGACCTGGGCGAACGCACGCTGAAGGCCATCGCCCAAGGTTCGGCGCAAAGCGCCGAGCTGCTGGCGGAGCTGGTGCACATCACCACGCCGACGCTGGCGATCCTGAACACGATCACCAGCATCTACGAGGAACAGGCCAAGCAGAACGCCCGCACGGTGCGCAAGCAGCTGCGCGGCATCATCACCGATATTGAAACCATCAACCGCCAGGCGCGCATGGTGGCGTTCAACGCGCGCATCGTCGCGGCGCGCGCCGGGCAGGCCGGCAAGGAGTTCGCGGTGGTGGCGGGCGTGCTGTCCAACATCACCGGCGAAATCGACGAGATGGTCAACACCGCACTGGCTGCGGCCGGATAAGGAAAACATCATGAGCAGCGTAACCCTGGTAGGCGCCGGTCCCGGCGACCCTGAACTGTTGACGTTGAAGGCCGTGCGCGCCATCGAGCGCGCCGACGTGATACTGATCGACGACCTGGTCAACCCGGAAATCCTGGGCTTCGCACCGTCGGGCGCGCGCGTGATCCAGGTCGGCAAGCGTGGCGGCTGCGCTTCGACGCCACAGGAATTCATCGAGCGGCTGATGATCGCCGAAGCCCGCGCCGGCCACCGCGTGGTGCGGCTCAAGGGCGGCGATCCCTATCTGTTCGGCCGCGGCGGCGAGGAACGCGCCTCGCTGCGCGCCCACGGCATCGAGGTAGACGTCATACCAGGCATCAGCAGCGGCCTGGCCGCTCCCACCAGCATCGGCGTGCCGCTGACCCACCGCGCCTGGAGCCAGGGCGCGACCTTCGTCACCGGCCACGGCAAGGATGCGGCATCCGAGCCGAATTGGCCGGCATTGGCGCAAAGCGGCCTGACGCTGGTGATCTACATGGGCGTGGCCCGTGTCGACGCGATCCAGGCCGGCCTGATGGCGGGCGGCGCGGCGGCATCGACGCCGGTCGCCGTGGTGCAATCGGCAACACGCGACAACCAGCGGCAATTGCTGACGACCCTGGGCCAGCTGCCGCAGGCGCTGCGTGACAGCGGCTTGGGCAGCCCGAGCATCATCGTGGTGGGCGACGTGCTGCGCTGCGCCGACGCCTGGCAGGAGCTGGCGGATCAGGCGGATCAGGCGGATCAGGCGCCGCGCACCGCGAATGCGCACCGATAGCGTGCAATCGTGCACCGCAACATGGCAGCGCACCGCGCCGGCCGAACCGTATTTCCCGCTTCTCCCTCTGTAGACCCGTTGTAAACCATCTGGCACGCCTCTTGCAATACAGAGGATAAGGGATCAACGGCGATCCCCCCGAATACACACGCTGACCCAAAGACGGGTTGGCAGGACAACGGCGTCCGCCCAACCCGGTCTTAGGTGACCTTGGTTGCGCGGGCGCCTTTTTGTTTTCTGAACGGGATAAAAAAATGGCCAGCAAAGCTACCAGCATCAAGCTCTTCTCAATTTCAACGCCTCAGATGCGGGCGTTCCACTTGACCTGGATGGCGTTCTTCGTCTGCTTCTTCGCATGGTTCGCCTGCGCACCGCTGATGCCGGTGATCAAAGGCGAATTCGGCTTGAGCGTCGCGCAGATCGCCAACATCAACATCGCCGCCGTGGCCATCACCATCCTCGTGCGGCTGGTGGTCGGCCCGCTGTGCGACCACTTCGGCCCGCGCAAGACCTATAGCGCCTTGCTGCTGCTGGGGTCCATCCCGGTGATCGGCGTCGCCTTCGCGCAGAGCTACGAGAGCTTCCTGTTCTTCCGCCTCGGTATCGGCGCGGCCGGCGCCAGCTTCGTCATCACGCAGTACCACACCTCGGTGATGTTCGCGCCTAAAGTGGTCGGCACCGCCAACGCGGCCGCCGCAGGCTGGGGCAACGCCGGCGGTGGCGTGGCGCAAGCGGTGATGCCGCTGCTGATGACCGCCATGATCATGCTGGGCGTGAGCGAGGGCTTCGGCTGGCGCGCCGCGCTGATCGTGCCGGGCGTGCTGATGATCGTCATGGCCGGCGTCTACTACCGCTTTACCCAGGATTGCCCGCAAGGGAACTTCAGCGAGCTGCGCGCCGCCGGCATCGCCATCGAAGGCGGAAAAAAAGGCGGTTGGGACTCGTTCAAGCTGGCCGCCGCCAACTACCGCGTATGGCTGCTGTTCATCACCTACGGCGCCTGCTTCGGCATCGAGATCTTCATCCACAACATCGCCGCTGTCTATTATGTCGACCACTTCAAGCTGACGCTGGCGCAGGCCGGCATGGCGGCGGGCAGCTTCGGCTTGCTGGCGCTGTTTGCCCGCGCCCTGGGCGGCTGGGTGTCGGACAAGTTCGCCGCAGCCGGCAACCTGAATAACCGCGTCACGCTGCTGTTCGTGCTGATGCTGGGCGAAGGCGCCGGCCTGCTGATGTTCGCCAACGCCGGCAGCGCCGTGCTGGCGATCGGCGCCATGCTGGTCTTCGGCCTGTTCACCCACATGGCTTGCGGCGCGACCTACGCCGTGGTGCCTTTCGTCGACAAGCGCGCCCTGGGCGGCGTGGCCGGCATCATCGGCGCGGGTGGCAACGTCGGCGCGGTCGCTGCGGGCTTCCTGATGAAGGGCCTGGGCGACACCCAGCGGACACTGAGCATCCTTGGCGTGGTCGTCGCGGCATCGGCGCTGTGCGCACTGGCCGCACGGTTCAGCAACAGCGCCGTCGAAGAAACCGAAATCGCCAGCAAGCTGGCAGCCTGAAGGACTAGGACTATGAAAATTATCGTTATCGGCCACGGCATGGTGGGCCACAAATTCCTGGAAAGCCTGGCCAACAGCGGCGCTTCCCACCTGCAGGTGACGGTGTTGTGCGAAGAGCCGCGCCCCGCCTACGACCGCGTGCACCTGTCCGAATTCTTCTCCGGCAAAGCGGCGGAAGACCTGACGCTGGTCAAACCGGGCTTCTTCGACCGCGACGACATGGTGCTGCGCCTGAACACGCGCGCCACGCAGATCGACACCGCCGGCAAGACGGTCACCACCGCCGACGGCAATGTGCTGGACTACGACAAGCTGGTGATCGCCACCGGTTCGTTCCCGTTCGTGCCGCCGCTGCCGGGCAAGGAGCGCAAGGACTGCTTCGTCTACCGCACCATCGAGGACCTGGAAGCGATGCTCGAATGCGGCAAGCGCTCCAGGACCGGCGTCGTCATCGGCGGCGGCCTGCTGGGCCTCGAATGCGCCAAGGCACTGCGCGACATGAACCTGGAAACCCACGTGGTCGAGTTCTCGCCGCGCCTGATGGCGGTGCAGGTCGACGACGGCGGCGCGCGCGTGCTGCGCCGGAAGATCGAAGACCTGGGCGTGACCGTCCACACGGGCAAGAACACCACCGCCATCGTCGACGGTGTCGACGGCACGCACCGCATGGAGTTCGCCGACGGCGGCCACCTGGATGCGGACATGATCGTGTTCTCGGCCGGCATCCGCCCGCGCGACATGCTGGCGCGCGAGAGCGGCCTGGCGATCGGCCCGCGCGGCGGCATCGAGATCAACAACAATTGCGTCACCTCGGACCCGGACGTCTACGCCATCGGCGAATGCGCGCTGTGGGGCGGCCTGATCTTCGGCCTGGTGGCGCCCGGCTATGAAATGGCGCGCGTCGCGGCCAAGCACATACTGGGCGAGGCGGCGGAATTCGCCGGCGCCGACATGAGCACCAAGCTGAAACTGATGGGCGTGGACGTGGCCAGCATCGGCGACCCGCACGGCAAGGTCGAAGGCAGCCGCTCCTACCAGTTCACCGACGAGCGCAAGCAGATCTACAAGAAGATCGTGGTGTCCGATTGCGGCAAATACCTGCTGGGCGGCGTGATGGTCGGCGACGCCAGCGAGTACGGCACGCTGCTGCAAATGATGCTGAACAAGATCGAGCTGCCGGAATCGCCCGAGTTCCTGATCCTGCCGCAGTCCGACGGCGCTGCGAAGCCGGCGCTGGGCGTGGACGCGCTGCCGGATTCGGCGCAGATCTGCTCCTGTAACGACGTCTCCAAAGGCACGCTGTGCGCGGCGGTGGCCGGCGGCGTGACCACCATCGGCGAACTGAAAAGCTGCACCGGCGCAGGCACCTCCTGCGGCGGCTGCGTGCCGCTGGTGACGCAGGTGATGAAGGCAGAGATGAAGAAGCAGGGCATGGAAGTCAACAACCATGTCTGCGAACACTTCGCCTACTCGCGCCAGGAGATTTTCCATCTCGTCAAAGTCGGCAAGATCAAGACCTTCGGCGACCTGCTGCACAAGCACGGCAAGGGTCTCGGTTGCGACATTTGCAAGCCTCTCTCGGCCAGCATCCTGGCATCGGTATGGAACGACTTCGTGCTGAAGAAGGAACACGCCAGCCTGCAGGACACCAACGACTACTTCCTCGGCAATATCCAGAAGGACGGCACCTACTCGGTGGTGCCGCGCATGCCGGGCGGCGAGGTGACGGCCGACGGCCTGATCGCGGTCGGCACGGTGGCCAAGAAGTACGGCCTGTACACCAAGATCACCGGCGGCGCCCGCGTCGACATGTTCGGCGCCCGCGTCGAGCAGCTGCCGCTGATCTGGGAAGAGCTGATCGCGGCCGGCTTCGAATCCGGCCACGCCTACGGCAAGTCGCTGCGCACGGTGAAATCCTGCGTCGGCTCGACCTGGTGCCGTTACGGTGTCGACGATTCCATCGGCCTGGCCATCGAGCTGGAAAACCGCTACAAGGGACTGCGCACGCCGCACAAGATCAAGTTCGGCGTCTCCGGCTGCACCCGCGAATGCGCGGAAGCGCAGGGCAAGGACGTCGGCGTCATCGCCACCGAGAAGGGCTGGAACCTCTACGTGTGTGGCAACGGCGGCATGAAGCCGCGCCACGCGGAACTGCTGGCGACGGACCTGGACAAGGCCACGCTGGTCAAGTACATCGACCGCTTCCTGATGTTCTACACCCGCACCGGCGACCGCCTGCAGCGCACCAGCACCTGGCGCGAAAACCTGGAAGGCGGCCTCGATTACCTGAAGCAGGTCGTCGTCGGCGACAAGCTGGGCATCGCCGCCGAGCTGGAAGCGGACATGCAGCATGTGGTGAACACCTATGCCTGCGAGTGGAAGGAAGCGGTCGAGAATCCGGAAACGCGCAAGCGCTTCCGCACCTTCGTCAACAGCGACAAGGCCGACGAGAACGTATTGTTCATGGAAGAGCGCGGCCAGATTCGTCCGGCCACCGTGGAAGAGCGCAAGCGCGTGATTCCTATCGCAGTCAAGGCAGCTTGAGGAGAAGATTATGCACCGTGATATTCAAACCGATAACTGGATCGCCGTCTGCAACCTGGACGACATCGTTCCCAACACCGGCGTATGCGCCTTGCTGAACGACGCGCAGGTCGCCGTGTTCCATGTGGACGACGGCAGCGCGCGCGTGTTCGCCATCGATAATTACGATGCGAATTCGGAAGCGGCCGTGCTGTCGCGCGGCCTGGTGGGCAGCCTGGGCGAACGCATCGTGGTCGCTTCGCCGATCTACAAGCAGCACTTCGACCTGCAGACCGGCGAGTGCCTGGAAGCGCCGGAGCACTCGGTGGGCACCTATCCCGCCCGCATCGCGGACGGCAAGGTCTGGGTAGGTCTATGAAACCGTCGCTGGTCGTCATTGGCAACGGCATGGCCGGCATGCGCACGGTTGAAGAACTGTACAAGCTGGCGCCGGATATGTACGACATCACCGTGTTCGGCGCCGAGCCGCACGGTAACTACAACCGCATCCTGCTGTCGCCGGTGCTGGCGGGCGAGAAGAGCATGGAAGACATCATGCTCAACACGCGCGAGTGGTACGTCCAGCATGGCATCACGCTGCACGCCGGCGACCCGGTCGAGCACATCGACCGCCGCAAGCGCATCGTGCGCGCGCGCTCCGGCCTGGAAGTGCGCTACGACCGTTTGCTGATCGCCACCGGCTCCAAGCCTTTCATCATTCCGGTGCCGGGCCATCAGCTGCGCGGCGTGCTGGCCTTCCGCGACATCCAGGATGTCGAGACCATGCTGGCGATGGCGCGCAACCACCGTCACGCGGTGGTCATCGGCGGCGGCCTGCTGGGTCTGGAGGCCGCCAACGGCCTGCAGCGCCAGGGCATGTCCGTCACCGTCGTCCATGTGACCGACGCGCTGATGAACCAGCAGCTCGACAAGCCGGCGGCGCTGCTGCTGCAGAAGGCGCTGGAAGCCAAGGGCCTGACGTTCATGATGAGCGCGCAGACCGAGGAAATCGTCGGTCCGGACCGCGTGACCGCCGTGCGCTTCAAGGACGGCACCGTGATCCCGGCGGACCTGGTCGTGATGACCGCCGGCGTGCGCCCCAACATCGACCTGGCCAAGTCGGCCGGCCTGCATTGCGAACGCGCCATCGTCGTCGACGATACGCTGCAAACCTACGATCCGCGCGTGTATGCGGTGGGCGAGTGCGTGCAGCACCGCAGCGCCACCTTCGGCCTGGTCGCGCCGATCTGGGACCAGGCGCGCGTGTGCGGCGCCCACCTGGCCGGCGCAGGCGTGCGCCGCTACGTGCAGTCGACCTCGCCGACGCGGCTCAAGGTCACCGGCGTGGATTTGTATTCGGTCGGCGATTTCATCGGCGGCGAAGGCAGCGAGGACCTGGTGTTGCGCGATGCGCGCCGCGGCGTCTACAAGCGCCTGGTATTGAAGGACGGCCGCGTCACCGGCGCCGTGCTGTACGGCGACGTCAAGGACGGGCCGTGGTACTTCAACCTGATCCAGAACCGCACCGACATCACGCCGATCCGGCAAAACCTTTTGTTCGGCGAGGCGCTCAGCGCGCGCGCCGCCTGATTTAGAGAGCATATCGTGAACCTGTCCACCGACCATCTGGCTGTACGCACCACCTGCGCATATTGCGGCGTGGGTTGCGGCGTGCAGGCCACTTCCAAGGCCGATGGCACGATCGCCATCGCCGGCGACAAGCTGCATCCGGCAAACAAGGGACGCCTGTGCGTCAAGGGTTCGGCGCTGGGCGAGACCCTGGGCCTGGACGGTCGCCTGCTGTATCCGCAGGTGCGCGAGGCGGACGGCCTGCGCCGCGTATCGTGGGACGAGGCGCTGGACAAGGTGGCGCAAAGCTGGCGCGCCATCATCGACGAACACGGCCCGGACGCCGTGGCGCTGTACGTCTCCGGCCAGCTGCTGACCGAGGACTATTACGTCGCCAACAAGCTGATGAAGGGCTACATCGGCAGCGCCAACATCGACACCAATTCGCGGCTGTGCATGTCGTCGGCGGTGGCCGGCTACAAGCGCGCCTTCGGCGAAGACCTGGTGCCGCTGTGCTACGACGACCTGGAACTGGCCGACATGGTGGTGCTGGTCGGCTCCAACACGGCGTGGTGCCATCCGATCCTGTTCCAGCGCATCCTGAAGGCCAAGGAGGCGCGCCCCGGGATGAAGCTGGTGGTGATCGATCCGCGCCGCACCGCCACCTGCGAGCTGGCCGACCTGCATCTGCCGGTGAAGGCCGGCACCGACGTGTGGCTGTTCAACGGCTTGCTCAGCTACCTGGAGCGCATCGGCGCGGTCGATCCGGCGTTCATCCGCAACAACACCAACGGCTTCGAGGCGGCGCTGGAAACCGCCAACGTCGATTGCAGCGATCCCGCCGCCGTCGCCAGGATCTGCCGCATCGAGTTGCCGGTGCTGATGGAGTTCTACGAATCGTTCGCCTCCACGCGCAAGACCATCACCGCTTTCTCGATGGGCGTGAACCAGTCCTCGGCCGGTACCGACAAGGTCAACGCCATCATCAATTGCCACCTGATCGGCGGCCGAATCGGCAAGCTCGGCATGGGACCGTTCTCGATCACCGGCCAGCCGAACGCGATGGGCGGGCGCGAAGTCGGCGGCCTGGCCAACATGCTGGCCGCGCACATGGACCTGGACCGCGCCGACCATCGCGACGTGGTGCAGACCTTCTGGGAATCGCCCGCCATGGCCGACAAGCCGGGCTTGAAGGCGGTCGACCTGTTCCAGGCGATCGAGGCGGGCAAGGTCAAGGCGGTGTGGGTGATCGCCACCAATCCCATCGTCAGCCTGCCGGACGCCGACCAGGTACGGCGCGCGCTGGAGAAGTGCGAACTGGTGGTCGCCACCGACATCATCCAGAACACCGACACCAACGCCTACGCCGACGTGCTGCTGCCGGCGCTGGGCTGGGGCGAGAAGGACGGCACCGTCACCAATTCCGAGCGCCGCATCTCGCGCCAGCGCGCCTTCCTGCCGGCGCCGGGCGAGGCGCTGGCGGACTGGAAAATCCTGTCGCTGTTCGCGCAGCGCATGGGCTTCGGCGGCTTCGATTTCGGCGGTGCGCAGGACGTCTTCGACGAGCATGCGCGCCTGAGCGGCTTCCGCAACGCCGTCGGCGACGTGCCGCGCGCGTTCGACATGTCCGGCCTGGGAGGACTCAAGCAGCGCGAATACGACGATCTGGAACCGACCCAGTGGCCGGTGCGCCGCGCCGCATCCGGCGAGCTGCAGATCGAGGCGCGCCTGTTCAAGGACAACGTCTACGCCCATGCGGACGGCAAGGCGCGTTTCATCGCCACCGCCACGCGCGCGCCGGCCAACGCCGTCTGCGAAGATTTTCCGCTGTCCCTCAACACCGGCCGCGTGCGCGACCAGTGGCACACGATGACGCGCACCGGAAAATCCGCCACGCTGGCCGACCACATCGCCGAATCCTTCGTCGACATCCATCCCCAGGATGCGCTGCTGCATGGCGTGCGCGAGGGCGAACTGGCGCGCGTGACCTCCCAGTGGGGCGCGATGGTGGCGCGGGTGCAGCACGGCGGCGGCATCGCGCGCGGCAGCGTGTTCATTCCGATCCACTGGTCCGGCCAGACCTCGTCCGACGCGCGCGTCGGCGCGCTGGTCAACCCGGTGGTCGATCCGGTTTCCGGCGAGCCTGAGTTCAAGCATACGCCGGTGCGCATCGAGCAGTTCCGCGTGAACTGGAATGGCTTCATCCTGAGCCGCACGGAATTGAACCTCGACAGCGTGGCCCACTGGACCCGCATCCAGGGCCGCGAATTTGCGCGGTATGAGCTGGCCGGCCGCAACACCATCAAGGATTTCAGCGGCTGGGCGCGCGAACTGCTGGGCGTACAGGATCTGGACGCCGACTGGCTCGAATACGAAGACCGCACCGCCGGCGTGTACCGCGCCGTGCACGTGGTGAACGACCGCATCGACCAGTGCATCTTCCTGTCGCCGCGCCAGGACATGCCGTCGCGCGCATGGCTGGCGAGCCTGTTCGTCAAGGATGAGCTGAGCGAGATCGACCGGGTCGGCCTGCTGGTGGGCATGCCGGTGGAGAAGGGCGCCGACGCCGGTCCCACCGTGTGCTCGTGCTTCGGCGTGGGCCGCAACACCATTTGCGACACGATCCGCATCCAGAAGCTGGAGACGGTGCCGCAGATCACCAGCTGCCTGAAAGCGGGCGGCAATTGCGGGTCCTGCGTTCCCGAGCTGAAGAAACTGCTGGCCGAAACCCGCGCGGAAGAGGTGGCATAGCCTTAAAAGCGGGCAAAACGCTACTAAAAGTACGAAACAGCGCTGTGCGCGGTGATGGTAAATGCAAAATGTGATAAATTGATCACATCGATCGCAGGAATTGCTTTCACTGAGATAGAGACCCACATGCGCCGCCCAATCGTCATAGTCCCAGCTTGTACCAGGCAGATAGGCGACCACGCTAATCACGCAGTCCAGGACAAGTACCTCAACGCCGTCGTCGCCGGCGCGCGTTGCATGCCTCTGGTATTGCCCGCGCTGGCCGGGCAGACCGACCTCGAGGCGCTGCTGGCCGTGGCCGACGGCGTCATGCTGACCGGCTCCGCATCCAACATTCATTCCGCGCACTACGGCCAGGCGCAGCTCGATCCCTCGCTGCCGCTGGATGACGCGCGCGACGCCACCACCTTGCCGCTGATACGCGCGGTGCTCAAGCGCGGCATACCGCTGCTGGCCATCTGCCGGGGATTCCAGGAACTGAACGTGGCGCTGGGCGGCACGCTGCATCAGGCGGTGCAGAACCTGCCGGGCATGATGGACCACCGCGAGAACAAGGGCGATCCGCTGGAAAAACAGTACGGTCCCGCGCACCGCGTGGCCGTCACGCCGGGCGGCAAGCTGGCGCATCTGCTGGACCCAGGCCAGGGCCTGGGTCCAGGCCCCACCCACATCATGGTCAATTCGCTGCACGGCCAGGGCATCCACAAGCTGGCCGACGGCCTGGCGGTGGAAGCCGTCGCCGACGACGGCCTGATCGAAGCCGTTTCCGTGACCGCCGCGCGCGCATTCGCGCTGGGGGTGCAGTGGCATCCGGAATGGAATGTCGCCGCCAATCCGGATGCCATGAAGCTGTTCCGCGCGTTCGGCGACGCATGTCGTGCCTATCAGGCCAGCCAGCATCCACAACACAGGGAGCCGGCATGAAATTCACCCGTACCTACGAGCGCTGGGCGCGCCGCGTTCCTTAGCTGGGCTCTCCGAAAACCCGTCCCCACGCGCGCGGCCCGCAGTCGGCCGCGCTTGATCAAGACTTTTGAGAGTAATTCATGGCTATCCGCGAAAACTTCACTTACACCGATATGGACTTGTGGCTCAACGACAAACGAGTCACCGAAATCGAATGCCTGGTGCCCGACCTGACCGGCGTCGCCCGCGGGAAAATTCTCCCCCGGACAAAATTCACCCAGGAGCGCGGCATGCGCATCCCGGAGGCGGTGCTGGGCATGACCGTGACCGGCAACTACCCGACCGACGACGCGGCCTACTACCGCGCCATTTCCTCGATCGACCGCGACATGATCCTGAAGGCCGATCCGACCACCATCACCATGGTGCCGTGGGCCACCGACCCGACCGCGCAGGTGATCCACGACTGCTACTTCTCCGACGGCGCGATGGTCGACTTCGCGCCGCGCACCGTGCTGCGGCGCGTGCTCAAGCTGTATGCGGACAAGGGCTGGAGCCCGGTGGTGGCGCCGGAGCTGGAGTTCTACCTGACCGACAAGAACATCGACCCCGACCTGCCGCTGAAGGCGCCGATCGGCCGCAGCGGCCGCGCCGAGACCAGCCGCCAGGTCTACAGCATCGACGCGGTGAACGAGTTCGATCCGCTGTTCGAGGACATCTACGACTACTGCGAGTTGATGAACCTCGACGTCGACACGCTGATCCACGAGATCGGCGCCGGCCAGATGGAGATCAACTTCCTGCACGGCGATCCGCTGGGCCTGGCCGACAAGGTGTTCTTCTTCAAGCGCACCTTGCGCGAGGCGGCGCTCAAGCATTCGATGTACGCCACCTTCATGGCCAAGCCGATGGCGGGCGAGCCGGGATCGGCGATGCATGTGCACCAGAGCGTGGTGGACGCCAAGACCGGCCTGAATATCTTCAGCAACGCCGACGGTTCGCCGGCGCCGATCTTCAAGCACTACATCGGCGGCCTGCAGCGCTACATGCCGTCGGCGATGGCGATCGTCGCGCCGTACGTCAATTCCTACCGCCGGCTGGTGCGCCACACGGCCGCGCCGATCAACATCCAGTGGGGCGTGGACAACCGCACCGTGGGCTTCCGCATCCCCGAATCGGGCGTGCAGGACCGCCGGGTCGAGAACCGCATCATCGGCGCGGACGCCAATCCCTACCTGGCGCTGGCGGTCACGCTGGCCTGCGGCTACCTGGGCATGACGGAAGCGCTGGAACCGACGCCGATGACCGTCGGCAGCGCCTACGACCTACCGGTGCAGCTGCCGCAAGGCTTGCCGGAGTCGCTGGCCCTGCTGCGCGCCGAGGACAAGCTGCGCACCGTGCTGGGTGAACGTTTCATCGACGTCTACGCCGCGATCAAGGACCTGGAGCACCAGGAGTTCATGACCGTCATCAGCCCGTGGGAGCGCGAGCACCTGCTGCTGCACGTTTAAGGAGGCCGCCATGGACACCGCCAAAGTACGCGAACTCGATGCGGCGCACTACATGCACCCCTTCACCGACACCAAGGCGCTGGGCGAGAAGGGCGCGCGCGTGATGGTACGCGGCGAAGGCATCTACCTGTGGGATTCGGAGGGCAACAAGATCCTGGACGGCATGTCCGGCCTGTGGTGCGTCAACGTCGGCTATGGCCGCAGCAGCATCGCGGACGCGGTGCATAAGCAGATGACGACGCTGCCGTTCTATAACAGCTTCTTCAACACCACCAACGTGCCGGCGGTGCAACTGGCCGCCAAGCTGGTGGAGATCGCGCCGGCAGGCTTCAACCACGTGTTCTATACCAACTCCGGTTCGGAAGCCAACGACACCAACGTGCGCATGGTGCGCCGTTATTGGGATCTGAAGGGGCAGCCGCAGCGCCACGTCATCATCAGCCGCCACAACGCCTACCATGGCAGCACCATGGCCGGCGCTTCGCTGGGCGGCATGAGCGGCATGCACGAGCAGGGCGGCCTGCCGATACCGGGCATTGTCCATATCGGCCAGCCCAACTATCTGGACGACGGCGCCGGCATGAGCGAGCATGACTTCGGCCTGAAGGCGGCGTCCTGGCTGGAGGAGCAAATCCATGAAGTAGGCGCCGACAAGGTCGCCGCCTTCATCGGCGAACCGATACAGGGCGCCGGCGGCGTGGTGATACCGCCGGCCAGCTACTGGCCGGAGATCCAGCGCATCTGCGACAAGTACGGCGTGCTGCTGATCGCCGATGAAGTGATCTGCGGCTTCGGGCGGCTGGGCCGCTGGTTCGCCTCCGAGCTGTTCGGCATGAAGCCGGACCTGATCACCTTCGCCAAGGGCGTCACCTCCGGCTACGTGCCGCTGGGCGGCGTGCTGGTGGGCGACCGCGTGGCCGATGTCTTGATCGGCGAGGGCGGCGAGTTCAATCACGGCTTCACCTACTCCGGCCATCCGGTCGCCTGCGCGGCGGCGCTGGAGAATATCCGCATCATCGAAGAGGAAGGGCTGGTGCGGCGCGTGGCCGAGCAGACCGGCCCCTACCTGAAGCGCCGGTTCGCGACCTTGGGCGACCACCCGCTGGTCGGTGTGGCAGAAAGCTGCGGCTTCGTCGCCGGCCTCAATCTGGTCAGGCGCAAGGGCGTGACCATCCACGACAGCGAGCGCTTCGACGAGAACCTGGCGGTCGGCATGGTCTGCCGCGCCCACATGTTCGACAACGGCATGATCATGCGCGCCGTCGGCGACCGCATGATCATCGCGCCGCCGCTGATCATGACCGAGGCGCAAATCGACGAGATGGTGGCGCTGATCCGCTCCTGCCTGGACAAAACCTTGGCCGATTTGCAGCAAAGAGGCTGGATTTAGTAGTCAGCCGAAAAGCGCTGCATTTATAATCACGGTTTTGAAAAAGCGGGTGCAGCCCGCTTTATTTTTTCGCTGTACATTTTTATTAAGCTTGATATTTTCGCCACCATGACGATACCCGCCGCATCGGCCCCCGGCCAGCCCTTCCTGTCGATACGTAATCTGGTCAAGGAGTTTGACGGCCTGCGCGCCGTAAACGATGTGTCGGTCGCGATCGAGAAAGGCGAAATCTTCGCGCTGCTGGGCAGCTCCGGCTGCGGCAAGTCGACGCTGTTGCGCATGCTGGCCGGCTTCGAGACGCCGACCTCGGGCCATATCGAATTGGACGGCAAGGACATCATCGCGGTGCCGCCGTATGAGCGGCCGATCAACATGATGTTCCAGTCGTACGCGCTGTTCCCGCACCTGACGGTGTGGGACAACATCGCCTTCGGCCTGCGCCGCGACGGCTTGCCGAAAGACGAAATCGCCAGCCGCGTCGAGCAGATGCTGGCGCTGGTGCAGCTGACCGCCTACGGCAAGCGCAAGCCGCACCAGCTGTCCGGCGGCCAGCAGCAGCGCGTGGCGCTGGCGCGCAGCCTGGCCAAGCGTCCGCAATTGCTGCTGCTGGACGAGCCGCTGGGCGCGCTGGACAAGAAGCTGCGCGAACAGACGCAGATCGAACTGGTGAACATCATCGAGCAGGTCGGCGTGACCTGCGTGATGGTGACGCACGACCAGGACGAGGCGATGAGCATGGCGACCCGCATCGCCGTCATGAGCCAGGGCCGCATCCTGCAGGTGGGCGCGCCGGGCGAAATCTACGAAACGCCGAACTGCCGCTTCGTCGCCGACTTCATCGGCAGCGTCAACCTGTTCCCGGGCCGCGTCACCATCGACGAGCCGGACCACGTGGTGGTCGAGGGCGCCGAGGGCAAATGCTATGTCCCGCACGGCATCACCGGCGTCGAGGGCATGGAAGTGCAGGTGGCGATCCGGCCGGAGAAGATGGTGCTGCAGGTCGAGGCGCCGACCGTCGAACAGCGCGCCAGCGCCGCCGAGCATGGCCACAACTGCGTGCAGGGCAAGATCTCCTCCGTCGCCTACTTCGGCAACGAGACGCACTATGTGGTGCGCCTGGCCAGCGGCATGGAGCTGAAAGTCTCGCGCACCAACGCCGCCCGCCACGACGCGGGCCTGAGCCGCGAGCAGCAGGTCTACGTCTGGTGGGACGGCGCCGACGTCGTCGTGCTGACCAACTGAGGCGGCCATGGGCAAGTTCTTTAAAAACTCCGGCCGCCGCTTCGTGATCGGCGTGCCGTTCGTCTGGCTGGTGGTCACCTTCCTGCTGCCGTTCCTGCTGGTGGCGCGCATCAGCCTGAGCGACATCGACGCGGACCATCCGCTCGGCACGCTGCTCAGCTACACCAACGGCACCATCAACCTGCAGGCCAAGGTCGCCAACTACCTGTTCATCGTCACCGACGACCTGTACGCGCTGACCTATCTCAGTTCGCTGAAGTACGCGGCCATCACGGCCGTGCTTTGCCTGCTGATCGGCTACCCGTTCGCCTACTTCATGGCGCGCGCCAGGGCCACGGTGCGGCCGGTGCTGCTGATGATGGTGATGCTGCCGTTCTGGACCTCCTTCCTGCTGCGCATCTACGCCTGGAAGGGCATCCTGGCCAACCAGGGCATCGTCAACCACCTGCTGCTGTCGCTGGGCTGGATCAGCGAGCCGCTGCACATGATGAACACGCCGTTCTCGCTGGTGATCGGCATGGTCTACGCCTATCTGCCGTTCATGATATTGCCGCTGTACGCCAACCTGGTGAAGATGGACATGCGCTTCCTGGAGGCGGCGTCCGACCTGGGCGCGACGCCGCTGCAGGCGTTCTGGCGCATCACCGTGCCGCTGTCGAAGTCCGGCATCATCGCCGGAACCATGCTGGTGTTCATTCCCGCCGTCGGCGAATACGTGATTCCGGAACTGCTGGGCGGCCCGGAAACGCTGATGATCGGCCACGTGTTGTGGGACGAGTTCTTCACCAATAACGACTGGCCAATGGCGTCGTCGGTCACCGTGGTGGTGATCCTGCTGATCCTGGTGCCGATGGCGATCCTGAACAAATACCAGGCGGAGCAACGCGAAGGAGGGCGGGCATGACGTCTTTCGTACAACGCTGGTTCGGGCGCGGCTGGCTGTCGCTCGGTTATCTGTTCCTCTACCTGCCGATCGTGGTGCTGGTGGTGTTCTCGTTTAACAGCTCGCGCCAGGACATGGTGTGGAGCGGCTTCTCGACGCGCTGGTACAGCGAGTTGATGAACGACGGCGAGATCATTTCCGGCTTCGGGCTGTCGCTGAAGATCGCCGTGCTGACGGCCTGCTCGTCGGTGATACTGGGCACCTTCACGGCCTTTGTGCTGAACCGCTACCGCCGCTTCGCCGGCCGCACGCTGTTCGCCGGCATGGCCAGCGCGCCGCTGGTGATGCCGGAGGTGATCATCGGCCTGTCGCTGCTGCTGATGATGGTGTCGGTGCAGAAGATGTTCGGCTTCCCCGAGCGCGGCATGGGCACCATCTGGCTGGGCCATACCCTGCTGGGCATGGCCTACGCCGCGGTGGTGGTGCAATCGCGCCTGCAGGAGATGAGCAAGTCGCTGGAAGAGGCGGCGATGGACCTCGGCTGCAGGCCGCACCAGGTATTCTTCCTGGTGACGCTGCCCAACATCACGCAGGCGCTGGCCTCGGCCTGGCTGCTGACGTTCACGCTGTCGCTGGACGACGTGGTGCTGTCGGCCTTCCTGTCCGGCCCCGGTTCGTCGACGATGCCTATCGTGATCTTCTCGCGCGCGCGCCTGGGCCTCGATCCGCGCGTGAACGCGGTGGCGGCGCTGACCATCCTGGTGGTGTCGATCGGCGTGATCGCATCGAGCCTGTACCTGGCGCGCGCCGAGCGCCTGCGCCAGCGTCAGGTGTCCGCGGCCTTCAAGTCCGGCTGACGTCGTTCCCGCCTGCGCGGGAATGACGTGCGTCGGAGCACGTCATTCCGGATTAGAATCAGGGTGTTGCGGTTCATTCATCTGGAGTCGACATGGCGGACAATCCTCTTTGGCATCAACGCGCGCTGGTTCAGCAGATCGACGGCCGCGCCTTCATCAACGGCGAGCGGGTCTGGGCCCGCAGCGGCCAGCAGTTCGATAACCATTCCCCGATAGACGGCCGCCTGCTCGGCCCTGTCGCGCGCTGCGACGGCAACGACGTCGACCGCGCGGTTGCCGCCGCCCGCACCGCCTTCGACGACAGCCGCTGGGCCGGCATGGCGCCGGCCAAACGCAAGCGCACCATGCTGCGCTTCGCCGACCTGATACAGAAGAACGCCGCCGAACTGGCGCTGCTCGAAACGCTGGACATGGGCAAGCCGATCAAATACAGCCAGAGCGTCGACGTGCCGGCCGCCGCCAACTGCATCCGCTGGTACGGCGAGGCGATCGACAAGGTCTACGACGAAATCGCCCCGACCGCCGCCGACAGCCTGGCGCTGATCACGCGCGAGCCGGTCGGGGTGGTGGCCGCCATCGTGCCGTGGAATTATCCGATGATCATGGCCGCGTGGAAGATCGCTCCGGCGCTCGCCGCCGGCAACAGCGTGGTGCTCAAGCCGTCCGAGAAGTCGCCGCTGACGGCGCTGCGGCTGGGCGAACTGGCGCTGGAGGCGGGCATCCCGGCCGGCGTGTTCAACGTGGTGCCGGGCTATGGCCAGGAAGCCGGCAGCGCGCTGGCGCTGCATATGGACGTGGACTGCATCGGCTTCACCGGCTCGACGCGCGTGGGCAAGCAGATCATGCAGATGGCGGGCCAGTCCAACCTGAAGCGGGCCTGGACTGAGCTGGGCGGCAAGTCGGCCAACATCGTGTGCGCCGATTGTCCGGACCTGGATGCGGCCGTGTCGGCGGCGGTGGGATCGATCTATTTCAATCAGGGCGAGAGCTGCAACGCGCCATCGCGGCTGTTCGTGGAGGAGTCGATCAAGGAGCGCTTCATCGAAAAAACGCTGGCGATGATACCGCGCTTCGCGCCCGGCGATCCGCTGGACGAAGCCACCATCATGGGCGCCATCGTCGACGAGACGCAGTTGAAGACGGTGATGGGCTACATCGAAGCGGGCAGCGCGGACGGCGCGAAACTGCTGGCCGGCGGCGAACAGGTGCGCAAGGACAGCGGCGGCTACTACGTCGCGCCGACCCTGTTCGACGGCGTCAACAGCGACATGCGCATCGCGCGCGAAGAGATCTTCGGCCCGGTGCTGTCGGTGCTGAGCTTTACCGACGTGCGCGACGCCGTCAGGCAAGCCAACGCCACGCCTTACGGCCTGCAGGCGGCGGTATGGAGCGCCAACCTGAGCAAAGCCATCCAGACCGCCCGCGCGCTGCGCGCCGGCACCGTGCACGTCAACCAGTACGACGGCGACGACATCACGGTGCCGTTCGGCGGCTACAAACAATCCGGCAACGGCCGCGACAAATCCCTGCACGCCTTTGACAAATACACGGAGCTCAAGACTACGTGGATAAAAGTCGGTTAAAGAGCTGGCTGCGCGTACCGATTGACCGATGGTTTGGCTGCTGAGATACTGACACAAGCAGGTCCGGCAGCGAACCCATCGGCTTTTGATATCTGACTCCATAACCTATGACCCAAGCGGCACAGCAGCGGCTTCTCGACATCCTTGAATATTGGCATAAGATCGAATTCTTTATTCCCTTTGATCTAAATCAAATCACCGATACGGAAGACAAATGGAAATTGCGCTGGCTCACGCGCGATGATCTTGCCAGCTTGCCCACGACTTACCTCTCGACGCTGGCCGTGCCGCCTGAGAGGAGGCTCACCGGGTACCGCCTGTTTATCGGCGTATTCGACAAGGCGGAAATACTGGAGTCGTGTGCCATTTCCTTGTCCGCTTCCCAGCCGTGCGAGGAAGAAGAACGAACTGAAATGGAGGGCCGCACTTGCTGCGCGCGGTTGTCCCTGAATGCCTGCGGCGAACCGAATTTCGACCCGGTTTCCGTTTCAACGGTACCTTGGGCGTTGGGCCGGGTCGCGGCGCAGGGTTTGTCGAGTCTGGGCCTGGAGGCGTTTGACGCCGGCCGTGAGGCGCTCAAGGACAGGCTGCAGAACTTCATTTCCCAACGCGCGCCTGCGCCAAAATCCGGTGATGGCACCATGGCTGCGGCGCCGTTGTCCGGCGCTGAAATGGGCATGTTGACCGATTTGTTTGCCGAGTGGTCCGGCTTTTCCCCGGGCCGGCAGCAGCCGGCGATATTGCTGGAGATCGTCACCACTCAAAGTGCTGCGCCGCCTGAGGCGGCGGATACGACGGCCGTTCCCGAAGATGTGGATGATAGCGACGAAGCGGAAGAGCCGGCCGAACCGGGCATCGATATCCTCAACAGTTTTTATATCGAAGACATCGAGTGCGCGATGCGCGCGGTGAAGAATGGCGAGCCGGTTCCCTTGCTCGACGCTTATCTGAATCCGCTGGCGGAAAACCAGCGGGTCGATGTGTACACCGACGCCGGTCGCGCGGAACTCTGGCGTTTGCTGCATCCCGCGTTCGGCAACCGTGGTCATTGGCTGGAGGACGCGGATCGTCGTATGAGCCTGATGCAGCAATTTGCCATCAACGCCGGCATGGCCCGGCTGGCGGACCAGGGACTGTTCGCGGTCAACGGACCTCCTGGCACCGGCAAGACCACGTTGCTGCGTGAGGTCTTCGCCGAAAACATCGTGCGCCGTGCCGGCGTGCTGGCGCGACTGAACCGTGCGGCCGACGCCTTTACCGGCAAGGTACGCGTCGGCTTTGCCAACACCAATGAAACCACGACCATAGGATGCCTGCATGCCGACCTGACGGGGTTCGAGATGGTTGTGGCGTCATCGAATAACGCCGCCGTCGAAAACATCTCCCGCGACCTGCCTAAGAGCAAACAGCTGGGCGCGGCGTGGAAGGACTTCAGCTACCTGCGCCCGGTAGCCCATCGCCTGGCCGCCGAGGACGACGAAGGCAAGGTCGCGGAGTTGTCCGAGGATGAGGCGCCGTGGGGTTTGATTTCCTGCGCGCTAGGCAACAGCGGTAATCGGCGGCGCTTCGTTTCCAAATTTTATTACGCGAACAAGGAGGGCAAGAGCCCCCCGGACCGCAGGTGCCAGCATATCCGCGACTGGGTTGAGAGATACAACGGCCCTGGATTCAGCCAGGCCGCGGCCGACTATCGCGAAGCCGAGCGCCATGTCGACCAATTGCGCACTGATCTGGCCCGTTATGCCGATTTGCGGACGGCCATGCTGGGACAGGATGCGGCGCTGTTTTGCCATGAACAGCAACTGGCGTTGACGGTGGCGGTTGACGTCGCCGCCGCCGCCGCCGAGGTGCTGCGGACCAGCCAGTCGGATTTAAGCGTGTTGAAGGAGCGTCTGGCCGATCTGTCCGAAAATGAGCGCCTGCTGGACCGCTCCAGGCCTGGCTTCTGGTCGCGCCTGTTGCGTACCGGGACGGCGCGCCGCCACCAGTCCGAGGTGATGCGCAATGCCGACGCGCAGCTTGCCGCACGGTCCAATATCGCCGCCGCAAAGCGGCACGAGGCCGATTGCGCGACGCACAGCGTGCAAGCCGCCACCGCTGCGGGGCAGGCGGAATCCGCCCTGGCCGCGCGGCGGCGGCAATGGGAGCAGCTATCGTCCGAACTGGCCGCATTGGCGGCGCGATTCGTCGAACCGGTTCCCGCGTCGCTCGATGCACTGGAAACCGATGATGTCCAGATTGCGGGCGTGTGGCATGACGGCGCTCTGGCAACGCTGCGCGCGACATTGTTTGCGAAGGCGCTGGCCCTGCATGAAGCCTGGCTGGCGGATGTCGCCTCCAAGGGCGGAGGTTTTGGTGGCAATCTGTTTGCCATCGCGAAGCTGCTAGACGGGCGGCGCCCGGAAGTGAGCACGCATGGCAAGCTGATATGGCAAAGCCTGTTCATGGTGGTGCCGGTAGTGTCGACGACATTTGCCTCATTCGCGCGGCAGTTCCGCGACGTGGGCAGCCGTTCGCTGGGTTGGCTGTTTATCGACGAAGCCGGCCAGGCCGTGCCGCAGGCGGCGGTGGGCGCGCTATGGCGGGCGCGGCGTGCCGTCGTGGTGGGCGATCCCCGGCAAATCGAGCCGGTGTTCACGGTGCCGATGAATTTGATCCGCGCCTTGTCCGCCTTGTCGGTGCATACCGCAGGCGAGGCCTATGCGCCGGACAAAGTCTCGGTTCAAAGGCTGGCCGATGCCGCCAATTGCTACGGGACGCTGGCGCCCGAGCCGGGCACCAGCGGGCTGTGGATCGGCAGTCCATTACGCGTGCACCGGCGCTGCGCCGATCCGATGTTCTCGTTGTCGAATTCAACCGCTTACGGCGGCAAGATGGTGTTCGGCCTCAAATCGCGCCAGCCCCCAGCAGGCCTGAGGCTGGGCGACAGCGGCTGGATACAGATCCAAGGTGCGACGACATTCAAGCAAGTCGTGCCGCAGCAAGTCGACTATATGACCGAGGTGGTGCTGCGGCTGTACGCCCGCGATGGGGAGCTGCCGCCGTTGTACTGCATCTCGCCTTTCAAGGCGGTCAAGAACGAGCTGAAAAAAAGCATCATGGCGATCGACTGGGCGCGGCACGTTCCCGGTCGGAAGACGCCGAAGAAAAAGGTGCTGAGGACCTGGTGCAAAGAGCGGGTCGGTACTGTTCATACATTCCAGGGCAAGGAACAAGGCACCGTATTCATGCTGCTGGGCGTAGACGCAGACCGCGCCGGCGCGGCGGCATGGGCGGCATCGAAACCCAACCTGCTCAATGTTGCGCTCACGCGAGCCCAGCATCATTTCTACATGGTCGGCGACATTGCCGTCTGGCGCGGCCTGCGTTATTTCAGCGACGCCTCGGCCACCCTGCCATTGATCGACGCGCGCCAGTTTGCGGGCCGTATCGCTTAGAAGCAGTGCTCCAGCGCCGGGAAGCTACCGTCCTTGACTGCGGCGACGTAGGCGCTGACGGCGGCGTCGATGCTGGTCTGGCCTTCCATGAAGTTTTTCACGAAGCGCGCCTTGCGGCCCGGGAAGACGCCCAGCAGGTCGTGCATCACCAGCACCTGGCCGGAGCAGTCCGGGCCGGCGCCGATGCCGATGGTTGGTATCGCCAGCAGGTCGGTCACTTCCTTGCCCAGCGTCGACGGTATCGCTTCGAGCACCAGCAGCGAGGCGCCCGCCGCCTGCAGCTTCAGCGCGTCGGCTTTCAGCAGCTCGGCGCTTTCGGTGGTCTTGCCCTGCACCTTGTAGCCGCCCAGCTGGTGCACCGATTGCGGCGTCAGGCCGAGATGGGCGCAGACCGGGACCGCGCGTTCGGTCAGAAAGCGCACCGTGTCTGCCAGCCAGGCGCCGCCTTCGAGCTTGACCATGTGCGCGCCGGCCTGGATCAGCTTGACGGCGTTGTCGAACGCCGCTTGCGGCGTAGCGTAGCTGCCGAACGGCATATCGGCCAGCACCATCGCCGACTTGCTGCCGCGCGCCACCGCCGACGTGTGGTAGGCCACCTCCGCCACCGTGACCGGCAGCGTCGACTGGTGGCCGTTGCAGACCATGCCCAGCGAATCGCCGATCAGCAGGATCTCCACGCCGCAGCGGTCCATCAGCGAGGCGAAGCTGGCGTCGTAGCAGGTCAGCATGGTGATCTTTTCGCCGGCGGCGCGCAGCGTGTTCAGCGTCGGAATGGTCACCGCCTTGGTGGCGACCGTTTTGGCCGGTGCAGGCGCGGTGGCGACGGCAGGCTTTTGGCCCGCGGCCATTTCGTTTCCTTGCAAATAACCAGACATGGAGAATCCTTTAAAGATGAGGTCAGACCGCGATAGTGTAGTCCTGAATGCTGTCGCGTGCAGGGGAGTCAAATAATGGGCCCGATGCCCTGGCCGGCTACCGCGGCGGCATACTGCTGCGCCGCGCCCTTGCCGGGAATGTGGATGGCCGGCGCGATCTCCAGCAGCGGCACCAGCACGAAGGCGCGTTCGGTCATGCGCGGGTGCGGCACGGTCAGCGTGGGGCTGGCGATCTGCTGGTCGCCGTACAGCAGCAGGTCCAGGTCCAATGTGCGCGGGGCGTTGCGGTAGGGCCGTTCGCGGCCGTGCGCCTGCTCGATGCCGTGCAGCGCCTGCAGCAGCGCTTCGGCGTCCAGCGTGGTGGCGACGCGGGCGACGGCGTTGATGTAGTCGTCGCCGCTGGAATCGATGGGGGCGGTGCGGTACAGGCTCGACGCGGCCATCAGCGTGCAGCCGGGCAGGCGCTGCAGGCGCTCCAGCGCATCGGCCACGTTGCCGCGCGCGTCGCCGAGATTGGCGCCGATGCCGACGTAGGCGATGGTGAAGGCGAAGCCGTCTTCGCCTGTTTTGCCGATGATGCTCATGATGCGCTGTGAGTGCGTCCGCGCAGCTTAATCCGCGCCGTCGCCGCCGCCGGTGGCGGGGGCGCCGCCTTCGGCACCGCCGGCGCCGCCCTTGCTGCGGCCTCCGCGGCGCGGAGCGCGCTTGCGTTTGGCGCCGCCACCGCCGGCTGGCTGGTTGGCCGAGGCGATCAGGTCTTCACGGGTGGCTTCGTCGCCTTCATAGAACGCGGTCCACCATTCACCCAGTTCGGCGTCGATCTCGCCCGAGGCGCAGCGCAGCAGCAGGAAGTCGTAGCCGGCGCGGAAGCGCAGGTGTTCCAGCAGCTTGTGCGGCGACTTGCCGGTGCGGCGCTCGAAGCGCGGCTGCATCGACCAGATGTCGCGCATGTCGGAACCGATCTTGCGCTGCAAGGCCAGCTTCTCGGTCTGCGAATCGAGCACGTCGTCGGCGGCCAGGTGCAGCGCGGGGATGGTCTGCTCGCCGGCCGCGCGGTAGGCGGTCCATTTCTCCAGCACCTGGTGCCACAGCAGCGACGCGAACAGGAAGCCCGGCGACACGGTCTTGCCGGCGTGGATGCGGGCGTCGGTCGAATCGAGCGCCAGCGTGACGAACTTGGCGCCCAGCGGCTGCTCCAGCACCACGTCCAGCAGCGGCAGCAGGCCGTGATGCAGGCCTTCCTTGCGCAGCTGCTGCAAACAGGCCAGCGCCTGGCCGCTCATCAGCAGTTTCAGCATTTCGTCGAACACGCGCGCGGCCGGCACGTTGTCGATCAGCGACGCCATCACCGGGATCGGCGCGCCGGTGTTCGGCTCGATGGAGAATTTGAGCTTGGCGGCGAAGCGCACCACGCGCAGCATGCGTACCGGGTCTTCGCGGTAGCGCGCTTCCGGCTGGCCGATGATGCGCAGCGTCTTGGCGCGGATGTCCTCGATGCCGCCGTGGTAGTCCAGCACCTGCTGGTTGGCCGGGTTGTAGTACATGGCGTTGATGGTGAAGTCGCGGCGCACCGCGTCTTCCGCCTGCGAGCCGAAGGTGTTGTCGCGCAGGACGCGGCCATGTTCATCCTTGGGCGCGTTGTCCAGCGTGGTGCCGCGGAAGGTGGTCACCTCCAGCAGGTCCTGGCCGAACATCACGTGCACGATCTGGAAGCGCTTGCCGATGATGAACGCGCGGCGGAACAATTTGCGCACCTGCTCCGGCGTGGCGTTGGTGGCGATGTCGAAGTCTTTCGGCTTCACGCCCAGCAGCAGGTCGCGCACGGCGCCACCGACGACGAAGGCTTCGTAGCCGGCTTCCTGCAGGGTGCTGGTGACGCGAACGGCGTTTGACGACAGCAGGCGGGGATCGATGCCGTGGGCGTCCGGTCCGAGTATCACCGGCGTGCTGGTGTCGCGCGCCTTGCTCTTGGTGCCCAGGATTTTGCGGATCAGTTTCTTAATCATTGAATAGGTCAATTAATGGCCAGCCTTGGGCTGTGGCATGCGTTTTCAGTGCGGCGTTGGGGTTGGTCGCCACCGGGTGGCTGACAATGGACATCAGCGGCAGGTCGTTGTGCGAATCGCTGTAGAAGTGGACGGTGCCGAAATCTTCCAGCTTCTTGTCCATCTTCGCCAGCCAGGCCTTGGTGTGCGTGACCTTGCCGGCGCCCTGGGTCGGGGTGCCGAGCAGCTTGCCGGTCAGGTTGCCGTCGGCGTCGGTTTCCGGCATCGCCGCGATCAGGTGCTCGACGCCGAAGGCCTTGGCGATCGGCGCGGTGACGAAGTGGTTGGTGGCGGTGACGATGGCCACCAGGTCGCCGGCGTCGATGTGCTTTTGCAGCAGCGCGCGGGCGGCCGGGCGGATCGCCGGCAGCACGACTTCCTCCATGTACTGCGCCTGCATCGCCTCGAGCCTGGCGCGCGGGAAGCCGGCCAAGGTGCCGAGCGAGAACTCGAGGTATTCGACCGGGTCCAGCGTGCCGGCCTGGTACTGGGCGAAGAATTCATCGTTGCGGCGGGCGAATTCGGCGGCGTCCACGGCGCCGATGCGCACCAGGAACTGGCCCCACTCGTAGTCGGAGTCGATCGGCAGCAGCGTGTGGTCGAGGTCAAATAGTGCCAGGTTCATGCTTCATCATTCTTTGGCTTCCGCCTGCAACCACTCGCGCAGCAGCGGCAGGGTGATCGGGCGTTGGGTTTCAAGGGAATATTGGTCCAGCGAGTCCAACATCGTCGACAGCGACCGCATGTCGCGCTGGAAGTGGGACAGCAAGTAGGGTATCACGCCCGGCGACAGCGTCAAGCCGCGGGCGGTGGCGGCGGCGGAGAGGGCCGCCACTTTTTCGTCGTCGGTCAGGCCGTGGATCTGGTAGATCAGGCCCCAGCCCATGCGCGTGCGCAGGTCCTCGCGCACCGGCAGCACGGCCGGGGCGACGGCGCCGCTGCAGACCATGAAGGCGTTGTTGGCGCGGATTTCGTTGAACAGCGCGAAGGCGTCGATCTGCGCCACCGGCGACAGTTTTTCGCAGTCGTCGAGCAGATACAGGTCGACCTCGGGCGAATACAGGAACTCGGACTCGATCGAAAACGGCGAGATGTAGCGCGCGCGCAGCTGTTCCGCCTCGCCGCCGGCGCTGGCCAGGGCTTTCAGCAGGTGAGTCTTGCCGACGCCGCCGGCGCCCCACAGGTAGGCGAAGTGCTCGCGCGACGTGCGACCGGCGAACTGCTCCATCAGCGCTGCCGCTTCGGCATTCTGTCCGACCTCGAAGGATGCGAGGCTGTGCGCCTGGTCCGCGCCTAAATCGAGCACCAGCTGCTTCATGGCGTTCGCCTTGGTCTTGTATTTTGCATAACGATTCTGTATTCCACGTCACGCATTATAGAAGCTGCTGCTCAGGTAGTGGCGGCGCAAGTGCTTAAATGCCACCATCAGCACCGCCGACGCGGGCAATGCGAGCAGCACGCCGACAAAGCCGAACAGCTGGCCGAACGCCAGCAGGGCGAAGATCACGGCCAGCGGATTGAGGCCGATGCGCTCGCCGACCAGGCGCGGGGTCAGGAAGAATCCTTCCAGGACCTGGCCGGCGCCGTAGATGATGGCCACGGCGATGACACCGCTCCAGTCGGAGAACTGCAGCACGGCCGAGATCAGCGCCAGCACCAGGCCCAGGCCGAAGCCCAGGTAGGGAATGAACACCAGCAGGCCGGTGATGATACCGACCGGCAGCGCGACGTCGAAACCGGCGATCGCCAGCGCCACCGAGTAGTAGACCGCCAGCACGAACATCACCAGCAGCTGGCCGCGCAGGTACTGGGCCAGCAGGGTGTCGACTTCGCGCGCCATCGCCTCGGTGGCGACTATCCAGCGGCGCGGCACGGCGCCGCCGATACGGGCCAGCATCGGGTGCCAGTCCAGCAGCAGGTAGAACAGCACGACGGGGATCAGCACCAGCGTGGCGATCCAGCCCAGCACCGCGGTGCCGCCGACGCGGGCGGAATTGAGCACGGCGCTCCAGATTTCGTCGCCGCTGGTGGCCATCTGCTGCGATACCAGCTTCTTGATGCCGGCGCTGTCGAGGCGCACCTTGACGCCCATGTCCAGCAGCTTGGGGCCCAGCAGGTCGTTGGTCTTGGCCAGGAAGGCCGGGATCTGCGCCTGCAGCATCGGGATTTCCTTCTGCAGCACCGGCACCACGATCAGCACCAGGGTGGCGATGGCGGCAAAAAACAGCACCACGACCACGACCACGGCCAGCGCGCGCGGCACCGGCATCTTCACGCGGCCCAGCGGCAGGTGCAGATGGTCGAGGAAGTCGACCCCCGGATTGAGCGCATAGGCGATGATGGCGGCGGCCAGGAAGGGCGTCAGCACCGGACCCAAAGTGATCAGGAGGAGGAAGAATGCCGCCCAAACCGCTACCCAGAATACCGTTTGCTTTTGCTCTAGCGAGAGGGGAAATGGCATGGAAAGTGATTTAGATGGTTAAAAACGGCTGTTGGACGGGGCATTTTGATAAAATAGCGGATTGACCGGGTTGTCGTACCGATTTTGCGCCGATTTCTACGCATTTTCGTGGTTTTTTGCTACGAAACAGGTCTCCGCCTTCTATTTTACCGCCTCCGCTGCGAAATACACCATGAGCCAAACTTCTAATGTTTCCCTGTCCTACCGTGACGCCGGCGTCGATATCGACGCCGGCGACGCTTTAGTCGAAGCGATCAAGCCCTTTGCCAAGCGCACCATGCGCGAAGGCGTGATGGGCGGCCTGGGCGGTTTCGGCGCCATGTTTGAGATCAGCAAGAAGTACAAGGAGCCGGTCCTGGTCTCCGGCACCGACGGCGTGGGCACCAAGCTGAAACTGGCGTTCGAGCTGAACCGCCACGACACGGTCGGCATCGACCTGGTCGCCATGAGCGTCAACGACATCCTGGTGCAGGGCGCCGAGCCGCTGTTCTTCCTCGACTACTTCGCCTGCGGCAAGCTGGACGTGGCGACCGCCACCGACGTGATCAAGGGCATCGCCCAGGGCTGCGAACAGGCCGGCTGCGCGCTGATCGGCGGCGAAACGGCGGAAATGCCTTCCATGTATCCTGCCGGTGAATACGACCTGGCCGGTTTCGCGGTCGGCGCGGTGGAAAAATCGAAGATCATCGACGGCACCAAGATCGTGCCGGGCGACGTGATCCTGGGCCTGGCTTCGTCGGGCGTGCACTCGAACGGTTACTCGCTGGTGCGCAAGATCATCGAAGTGGCCAAGCCGGACCTGGAAGGCGACTTCCACGGCCGCAAGCTGTCGGACGTGCTGATGCAGCCGACCCGCATCTACGTCAAGCCGCTGCTGGCGCTGATGGACGCTATGGAAGTCAAGGGCATGGTGCACATCACCGGCGGCGGCCTGGTCGAGAATATCCCCCGCGTGCTGCAGCCCGGCCTGGTGGCCGAACTGGATGGCAAATCGTGGACCATGCCACCGCTGTTCACCTGGCTGCAGCAGCACGGCGGCGTGGCCGACGCTGAGATGCACCGCGTGTTCAACTGCGGCATCGGCATGACCGTCATCGTGTCGCAGGAAAACGCGGCGGCGGCCATCGCCCAGCTGGAAGCGGCCGGCGAGACCGTCCACACCATCGGCAAGATCCGCGCCCGCGTCGGCGACGAACACCAGACCATCGTCGTCTAAGCTTTACGGGCTGTCGCGAAGAGCGGACCACGCCTCGGCGTCGTCCGCTTTTTTTATAGAGCGACGAGGTCAGGAAGCGGGGTCAGTTCCGGCAATGTGCCATGCCTTTTCGGCATGGCACATTGCCGGAACTGACCCCGCTTCCTGACCCCGCTTCTCCGTTTAAAGGACTCTTCGGGACTCTGCCGCGCTCCGCGTCCGGCTAACCGGCGGCGCCGGCAAACGGCCGCGCGTCGGGATGGCGGCGCAGCGCTTCGAACACTTGTGGCTCCCACGGCTTGACCGCCATCAGCAGGCTGGTGCCGTAGCGCTGGGCGTCGGGCGCGTTCTTGCTGTCTTCGTGCAGCTCGGCGAATTCGCGCAGCAGCCGCTGCATGCGCTGCTGCAGGCGCGCGCTGGCTTCCGCGGTCAGCATCGCGTGATGGAAGCGCAGCTGCTGGCCGGGCCGGTTGAAACTGCCGTTCAAGAAATCGGACTGGATGCGGTCCTGGAAAAAGTGCTGGATAGGACCGTCCGGCAGCCAGGCGAAGTCGCGCGCGATGCGCAGCTTGACGCGGTTCTCCGGCATCAGATGGATCAGCCCGAGACGATCCAGCTGCACCAGGTAGGCCACACACTGGGCCTGGCTGATCTTGTAGGTCTCGACGATGCGCGCCGCGCTCCAGTGATTCAGCACGCACACCGCCGTCAGCAGGCGGCCGGGATCGGCCACCAGTTCCTTCTCCTGCGCGGGGCTCAGCTTATGCAGTTCGGGCTGGTTTCTGGCCGCCGCCTGCACCAGCTCGGCCAGTTCGATGTGCAGCAGGTCGCAGATCGCTTCCAGCGTCTGCAGCGAAAAGCTTTGCAGCGAGAACTGGCGCTTGACGGTGGCCTCGCTCAGCGCCAGGTGCGCGGCGACGCGCGCGTAGGTGATGCCCTCGGCCTTGAGCAGGCGTTTCAGCGTGACGATCAGGTTTTGGGTCTGGGACATGGCGTGCGGTATCGAAATTTGATACGTTGCAGCTTAAATGATGTAATTATCAACGGCAAGGTATTTAAATCAGCTGCCCGGTGGCAGACTGCTGTCTTTCCAACCGCTTCGAGGAGAGAGACATGCTGACTGTGATACTGGCGGTGTTCGCCGGCTGTTTTGTGCTGGAGCGGCTGCGGCCGGGCTGGCGCTTGCCGAAGGTTCGGACCTGGCCGCTGCGGGTGGTGCTGGTGAATGCGGCGCAACTGGGCATCGTGGTCCTGGCGGGATTCAGCTGGGAGCGCTGGTTGTCGGCGGCGTCGGTGTTCCACCTGTCGCGCCAGCTGCATCCGGCGGCGGGAGGCGTGCTGGCCTACTTCATCGCCACCTTCGTGTTTTACTGGTGGCACCGCTGGCGCCATGAGTCGGACTGGCTGTGGCGCATCTTCCACCAGATCCACCACAGTCCGCAGCGCATCGAGGTGATCACGTCGTTCTACAAGCACCCGGGCGAAATGCTGGTCAATTCGGTGCTGGGCAGCTTGCTGGTGTACACGCTGCTGGGCCTGTCGCCGGAAGCGGGCGCGGTCTACACGCTGTGCACGGCGCTGGGCGAATTCTTCTATCACACCAGCGTGCGTACGCCGCGCTGGATCGGCTACTTCTTTCAGCGGCCGGAGATGCACCGCATCCATCACCAGTACGGACGCCACCGCAACAACTACGGCGACATCGTCTGGTGGGACATGCTGTTCGGCACCTACGAAAACCCGGCCCGTTTCGAAGCGACCTGCGGTTTCGACGCGGACAAGGAGGAACGCCTGTTGGCCATGCTGGCCTACCGCGACGTGCATGCTGAGTAGCGTTATTTGCGCTGGTCCGGCGGCGGTGGCGGCATGCCGCCTTCCGGAACGGCGGCAACGACGTCGCGCATTTTCTTGCAGACGCCCTTGATATCTTCGCCGCGCCGGCCCTTGAAGGTGACTTTCGCGCCGTCGGCCTTGCCCTTGCAGGCGTCGATGGCTTCCTGTGGCGGGCCGCGCTTGCCGTCGGGCGGCGGGGGCTGATCTTTGTTTTGCGCCGAGACGGATAGCGCGGCGCCGGCCAGCATGGCCAGCAGCACGCCGCGGTGGAAGAATCTCATGGTCGCCATCTCCTATTTCTTCAGGATTTTTTCCACCGGCGCCGGCCGCAGGCGGAACGCGTCCGGCATGCCGGAACCCAGCAGCGGCCGCAGGTACATGCGGAAGGCGTCGGTCACGTCGGTGCCGCTGGCGCTGATGAACTCGTCCTCCATGACCCGCGTCTTGCCGGCCACGTCGGACAGCGCCATCAGCTCGTAGTTGACCGCGTAGTCGCCGATGCGCTTGATCGCCACCGAGCCATCGCGGCCGCCCCACATGGCGAACTGCACCGCCTTCTCGCCCACTTCGCGCGCCTCGCGCTGATCGACGCCGGACACGCAGCCGCTGAAGGAGCGCTGCAGATAGCCGAAGGTGTCGCCGCGCACGCGCTTGATGCCCAGCTTGGCCTTGATCTCGTCGCACAGCAGGTCGGCCAGCGCGCCGGTGCCCGACAGCTGCACGTTGCCGTGGGCGTCGCGCTCGACTTCCGTGGCCAGCAGGCTGGCGATGGCCTCGCCCGACGCATCGTGGATGCCCTCGGACACGGCGATCACGCAGCGGCCGTAGCGCTCGTACACGGCCTTGACGTCGGCCAGGAACTGGTCGAGCGAGAACACGCGCTCGGGCAGGTAGATCAGGTGCGGGCCGTCGTCCGGGAACTTCTTGCCCAGCGCGGCGGCGGCGGTCAGGAAGCCGGCGTGGCGGCCCATCACCACGCCCACGTACACGCCGGGCAGCGAGGCGTTGTCCAGGTTGGCGCCGGCAAACGCCTGGGCGACAAAGCGCGCCGCCGACGGGAAGCCCGGCGTGTGGTCGTTGCCGACCAGGTCGTTGTCGATGGTCTTGGGGATGTGGATGCAGCGCAGCGGATAGCCGGCCTGCTGCGCCTGCTCGCTGACGATGCGCACGGTGTCGGACGAATCGTTGCCGCCGATGTAGTAGAACTGCTCGATCTCGTGCGCGCGCAGGACTTTGAAGATTTCCTCGCAATACGGCAGGTCCGGCTTGTCGCGGGTCGAGCCCAGCGCCGACGACGGCGTGGCCGCCACCAGTTCGAGGTTGTGGCTGGTCTCGCGCGTCAGATCGACCAGGTCTTCGTTGATGATGCCGCGCACGCCGTGCAGCGCGCCGTAGACGCGGGTGACGTCGCGGAAGCGGCGCGCCTCCAGCACCACGCCCGCCAGCGACTGGTTGATGACGGCGGTCGGCCCGCCTCCCTGTGCGACCAGAATTTTTCCCGACGACATACGCCCCTCCCCTGGTAAGTACGATCCGCTAGCTTACTCCGGAATGTGGTCTCACTTGCATGATTTTCCGGATTTTTCCAATGCCGCAGCGACTTCGGCCCCGGTGAGCACGGCCGGGATGGGGCCGATCTCCGGCATGCCGTCGGGGCCCAGGCGCGGCGGCGCGACCGGGGCCTCGTTCGGGCAGGCCGGCACCGAGCGCGGTAGCGCCGCCGCCAGGGCCAGCAACTGCGGGCCCGCGGGATGCCGGGCGTCGTTCCCGTCCAGCCAGAGCTCGTAGCTGCGCCGTCCCTCGGTCCAGGTCAGGCTGGACACCATGCGCCCCGACGGCGCCCGCAGCACCACCAGGCGGGCCGGCGAGCCGTTGACGCGCTCCTGCTCGAACTGCGCGGCGCGCCAGCTTGACGAGCCGTCGGCGGACATGTCATGCTCGAACAGCACCAACGTATGGCCGTCCGGCGTGCGGAAGGCGCGATACAGGCGCGATCTGGTGTCGTTGACGGACTCGCTCCAGGCGCCCGCGCTCTCGAAACCGGCGAACGGCGTGCGCGCCAGCTCCACCGGAGGAAACGCCACATCGGCAAGCGCCGCCGCACGTAGCAACGGCAGATCGTAGCGCGCCAGGCTGGCCTCGCATGCCGGAAGATAGCCGTTCTTGCGCAGGTCGGCTTCGTCGCGAGCCTGGGCTTCGGCAAAACCGGGGGCGCCCGGCGGCGGCCCCAGGCCGCAGGCGCCATCGGATGCGCTGCCGCGCCCGTGCGCGGCGATGACCGCCAGCAGGGCCGCGGCGGCACAGGCATATGCCGCCCGGCGCATCAAGGTTGCGCTCGGTCTCACTGCGCGCCGATATTCTTGTCCAGGAATTTCTCCACGCGGCCCCAGAAATCGATGCGGTTCTTCGGCAGCGCCCAGCCGTGGCCTTCCTCCGGGTATTCGATCCACTCGACGTTCGGGTTGGTCTCCTTGATCGCCTTGTAGAACCTGGTGCCGTGCGGCAGCGGCACGCGCATGTCGGAGCCGCCGTAGGCCAGCAGCAACGGCTGCTTGATGCGGGCGGCCTGCAGCAGCGGCGACGTGGCCTTGAGCTGCTCGGCGTCCTGGACCGGGTCGCCGACCAGCTGCGGCATGCCGTACTGCTTCCATGCGTCGGACATGTCGGACACATAGAACCATGAACCGTCGCGCAGCAGGTTGATGTCGGTCACGCCCGCCCATTCGACGCCGCATTTGTACAGATCGGGATCGTTGATCAGGCCCATCAGCGTGGCATAGCCGCCGTAGCTGGCGCCGGCGATGCAGACCCGCTTGGCGTCGGCCACGCCCTGGGCGATGGCCCAGCGCGTGCCGTCGGCGATATCGTCCTGCATCTTCAGGCCCCATTGCTTCCAGCCGGCGCGGAAATGCGCGTAGCCGTAGCCGGTGCTGCCGCGGAATTCCGGCTCCAGCACCGCGTAGCCGCGCGAGGCCAGGAACTGCGCGTCCGCATCCCAGTCCCAGCGGCCGCCACGCACGTAAGGGCCGCCGTGCACCAGCACCACCATCGGCAGGTTCTTGCCGGGGCCGCGCGGCAAGGTCAGCCAGGCCGGGATGTCGAGGCCGTCGCGCGCCTTGTAGCGCACCAGCGACTTGGGCGCCATCTGGTTGGGATTGATGGCCGGGTGGGTGGCGCCGATCGCCGTCAGGGCCTTGGTGTCGCGGTTGTAGAGCAGGGTGCGCGAGGGCCAGATGTCGGCAAACGCGGTCACCAGCACCCACGGCGCTTCCGGCCGCGACGGCGGCGTCAGCAGGTTGACGGTGTTGGGCAGCTTGGCGTCGATGTCGGCCTGCATGGCCTTCATCGCCGGGTCGAACCATACCGTGCCCTGGGCGTCGGTCAGGTAGCGCACGCCGAGCAGCTTGTTCTGGTCCATGATCAGGCGGCCGCTGAAGTCGAAGCCCTGCAGGTTGACCAGCGGTTTGTCGGAAATGGTGTTGGTGGCGAAATCGTAGATGTGGACGGCCGAGGTGTCGCTGTGCTTGCGGGTGACCACGTACAGCGTGCCGTCCGGCCCGAACGCCAGCGGCGAAAAGGCTTCCTTGCTGCCGGTATAGGTATCGAAGCCGATCAGCTTGCGCCATTCGTTGCTGGCGGGGTCGCGGTAATAGATGGTGCTGACGTTGTCCTTGCGCGTCTCCGTCAGGCGTGGCTCGCCCTTGTTGTCGAGCATCCAGCTCATGCTGTCGCCGGGACGCGGCACGCTGGAGGCGATGCGGCCGGTGACGGTGTTCAGGCGTTCCAGGCTGACGTAGTTTAGCTGGCCCGGCCCGCTGAAGCTCTTGTCGAGCACGTACATATAGTCGGAATCCTGTGGACCGCGCTGGCTCAGCATATAGGTATGCCACGGCAGCAGCTCGCGCGGCGGCAGGCCGCCCTGGCTGCTGGTGATGAACGGCGTGCCGTTGCGCATGGCCAATTGGCGGAAGCCGGTGCCGTCGCGGTTGATCGCGTACAGGCCGGGCGCGTAGCGCAGGTCGCCCTGGGCCAGGTCGCGGTCGGCGGCGGTGAAGGCCAGGCGGTTGTCGTTCACCCACTGGAATTCGCCGATGTCGGCGTCGCTGAAGTTGCCGACCACCTTGACGGTGTTGGCGCCCAGTTCCACCACCGCCAGGCGGTCGCGCTTTTCCCTGGCGCCCACGCGCACGGCGAGGTATTTGCCGCTCGGCGACAGGATGGCGCCGGTGAATTCGGGGTTGCCGAAGAAATCTGCGATCGGCGGCGGGGCCTTGCCGGCGCCAGGCGCGACATCGGCAGCCAGGGCGCTGTGGCAAACGGCGCAAACCAGTAACAGCAGGGTACGGATATGCATGGCGGTATGTTTGTGAAATAGATAACTCGAGCACCATACCATCAAGTTATCAAATCTGCCACAGGGCAAATGTATCTCAGAGTTCCGGCGCGCGGATGTAGTCGACCAGCGCATTGGTCTGGCGGTCCGGCGCCGGCGTCAGCAGGCTGACCACGGCCATCGTCAGCAGCCCGGCCGGCACGCCGAAGATGCCGGCCGAGATGGGGGCGATGTGGAACCACTGGCCCGCCGCGCTACCGCCCAGGACGGGATTGGTATGCAGCATGTAGTAGACGCAGACCGTGAAGCCGGCCACCATGCCGGCGATCGCTCCCTGGTGGTTGGCGCGCTTCCAGAACACGCCCAGCACCAGTGCCGGGAACAGCGTGGCGGCCGCCAGCGAGAACGCGGCGCCGACCAGCGACAGGATGTCGCCCGGCTTGGTCGAGGCGGCGTAGGCGGCGATGAAGGCCACCGCCAGCAACAGCAGCTTGGAGATGGTGACGCGCTTCTGCGTCGAGGCGCCGCGGTCGACGATCTTGTAGTAGATGTCGTGCGACAGCGCGTTCGAGATCGCCAGCAGCAGCCCGTCCGCCGTCGACAGCGCGGCGGCCAGCCCGCCGGCCGCCACCAGGCCGGAGATCACATAGGGCAGGCCGGCGATTTCCGGCGTGGCCAGCACCAGCACGTCGGCGTCGATGGTGATCTCGGCCAGCTGCACGATGCCGTCGCCGTTGACGTCGGTGATGCTGAACAGCGGATTGACCTTGTCGACGTTGGTCCAGTACGACACCCAGTTCGGCAGGTGGGCGAAATCGCTGCCGACCAGCGAGTTGTAGATGTCGTACTTGACCAGCACCGCCAGCGCCGGAATGGTCAGGTAGATCAGCAGGATGAAGAACAGCGTCCACAGCACCGACACCCGCGTCTCGTGTACCGACGGCGTGGTGTAGGAGCGCATCAGGATGTGCGGCAGCGCGGCAGTGCCCAGCATCAGGCAGAACACCAGCGCCAGGAAGTTGTTGCGCTTGATGTCCGAGGTTTCGGCGTCGCCCGGATAGGGCGTGGCGTGCGGCGTGATCGGCTCGGCGCGGGCCAGGTTCTGCGCGCGGGCGTCGGCCCACTCGCGCGCGGCGGCGTCGGCGTCCTTTGGATAGGCGATCAGACCCCGTTCGGCGGCGCGGATTTCCAGCAGCGAGGCATTGCGCAGCTTGACGCTGTCGAGCTTGCGCTGGACCTCGACGCGCCCCGCTTCCCACGAGGCGGGCAGGGCGCGGATGCGGGTGTCGTAGTCGTCGGCGCGGCGGCGGAAGATGGCGCGCACCTCGGCCTCCTTGGCGTCGTCGATCAGCACCGCTTCGCGCGCGCTCAGCTTGGGCAGCAGCTTGCCGTAGGCCACCTGCGGTATCGGGTTGTCGGTGTGTTTGCCGGAGAGCCAGATGGCGGGAATCAGGAAGGCCACCAGGATGATGATGTATTGCGCCACCTGGGTCCAGGTGATGGCGCGCATGCCGCCAAGGAAGGAGCACACCAGGATGCTGGCCAGGCCGAGGAAGATGCCGACCGAGAAATCGACGCCGGTGAAGCGCGAGGCGATCAGGCCGACCGCGTAGATCTGCGCCACCACGTAGGTGAACGAGACGATGATGGTGGCCGCCACCGCGAGGATGCGCACGGCGCGGCCGCCTTTGTTGCTGCTGTCGCCGGCGCCGCCGTAGCGGGCGGCGAGGAAGTCGGGGATGGTGTACTGGCTGAACTTGCGCAGGTAGGGCGCGATCAGGATCGCCACCAGGCAGTAGCCGCCGGTCCAGCCCATGATGTAGGCCAGGCCGTCGAAGCCGTGCAGGTACAACCCGCCGGCCAGGCTGATGAAGCTGGCGGCGGAGATCCAGTCGGCGGCGGTGGCCATGCCGTTGAACATGGCCGGCACGCGGCGCCCGGCGACGTAGTATTCCAGCACGTTGGAGGTGCGGCTCAACACGCCCAGCGTGGCGTACAGCACGATGGTGGCGAACATGAACAGGTGACCGATCCACACGCGCGGCATGCCTTCCTGCTCCAGCACCGCGAGCGCGATCAGAAAGCCGGCGAAGCCGATGGTGAACAGCGCGTAGTAGCTGCGCAGGCGCTGAAGGAAGGTGCGTGGGGTTTTCAAGCGCGGAGCTCCGCGGCGGCGGCCTGGTCCAGCCGGCGCATGCGCCAGGCGTAGACGGCCAGGATGGCCAGGTAGACCAGCGACGCGCCCTGCGCCGCCAGGTAGAACGACAGCGGCCAGCCGAACACGCTCAGGCCGGCCAGCTCGCGCGCGAAGAAGGCGGCGCAGAAGCCGGTCGTCAGCCACAGCAGCAGAAGGATGGCCGACAGGCGGCGCGTCTTGCGCCAGTGTTCGGCGCGGGTGATCGGTGGTGCTTTATCCATAGTGCGGCGGCTCGCTTTCTTCATCTTGCGGGCGCGGCGGCAGCGGGAAACTCAGGCGGAACAGCGCGCCCGGCAGCTTGGACTGCGTGGCGCGCGGATTGCTGAAGATGTCGACCTCGGCGCCGTGCTGCTGCGCGATCTCGCGCACGATCGCCAGGCCCAGGCCGCTGCCCTCGGCGGTGTTGCCCAGGATGCGGTAGAAGCGCTCGAACACGCGCTCGCGTTCGGCCGGCGCGATGCCCGGTCCGGTGTCCTCGACTTCCAGATAGCCGCGCTCGCTCTCGTCGCTGCGCACCCGTACCGTCACGCTGCCGCCGGCCGGCGTGTAGCGCAGCGCGTTGTCGATCAGGTTGGACAGCAGTTCGCGCAGCATGGTCGGATTGCCGACGATCTGCACCGGCTCGGCCGGTGCCTCGAAGCCCAGGTCGATGCGCTGCGCAAACGAAGCCGGCACCCAGTCCTGCACCGCGCTGCGCGCCAGTTCGGACAATTCCAGCGGCAGCATGGCGGCGCCGGCTTGCGGCTGGTTCTCCGCGCGCGCCAGGGCCAGCAGCTGGTTCACCAGGCGCGTGGCCGCTTCCGAGCTCTTGGCCAGCTGCTCCAGCGAGCGGTGGATTTCGCCGCTGTCGGTCTGCCGCAGCGCCAGCTCGGACTGCATGCGCATGCCGGCCAGCGGCGTGCGCATCTGGTGCGCGGCGTCGGCGATGAAGCGCTTCTGCATGTCGATCGACAGCGACAGCCGCGCCAGCATCTCGTTGAGCGAACGCACCAGCGGCGATATCTCTTCCGGCACCTGGTTGGAGGCGATCGGGCTCAGGTCGTCCGAGCTGCGCGCCCGTATCCGTTCCTGCAGCTGCGCCAGCGGCGACAGTCCCCGCGCCAGCGCAAACCACACCAGCGCCAGGACGATGGGCAGGATGATGAACTGCGGCAGGATCACGCCCTTGATGATGGCGTTGGCCAGCTGCGCGCGCTTTTCCAGCGTCTCGGCCACCTGCACCAGCGCCAGCTGCGCGTCGTCGGCCTGGCTGCGCTCCAGCCGCACATAGGTATAGGCCACGCGCACCGGCGTGCCGTGCATGGTGTCGTTGCGGAAGCGCACGCTGCCGCCGCTGAACTTGTCCTCCTCGTCCAGCGGCGGCGGCAGGTCGCGGTCGCCGTCGATGTGCTCGCCGCGCGGGCCCTGGATCTGGAAGTACACATTGTCGATGTCGTCGGCGCGCAGGATGTCGCGGGCCGAGCCGGGCAGGCTCTTGATGATCTTGCCGTCCACCGCGTGCACCTGCTGCGCCAGCACGGTCACGCTGTCTTCCAGCGCGTGGTCGAACGGCTGGTTGGCGATGGACTTGGCCACCAGGTAGGTGATCGCGATGCTCATCGGCCACAGCAGCAGCAGCGGCGCCAGCATCCAGTCCAGGATTTCGCCGAACAGCGAGTGCTGGATGCCTTCGTCGGCCTCGGCCGCCGGCGGCTGGTATTCCTCGCCGTCGGCCTGGCCGGGTTCCTGCTGCTGCGTCGCCGGGGTCACTTGGCGGCGTCGCCGAGTTCGCTGTTGGCGCGGGCGGCGTCCGAGTATTTTTCCAGGCAGTAGCCCAGGCCGCGCACGGTGGCGATGCGGATGCCGCCCACCTCGATCTTCTTGCGCAGGCGGTGCACATAGACCTCGATGGCGTTGTTGCTGACTTCCTCGCCCCACTCGCACAGATGGTCGACCAGCTGTTCCTTGGATACCAGCCGGCCGGTGCGCGCCAGCAGGATCTCCAGCAAGCCCAGCTCGCGCGCCGACAGGTCCAGCATCTGCTCGTTGATGTAGGCGCTGCGGCCGACCTGGTCGTAGGACAGCGGACCGTGCTTGATGACGGTGGCGCCGCCGCCGGCGCCGCGCCGGGTCAGCGCCCGCACCCGCGCCTCCAGCTCGGACAGCGCGAACGGCTTGGCCATGTAGTCGTCGGCGCCCAGGTCGAGGCCGTTGACGCGCTGCTCGATCGAGTCGGCGGCGGTCAGGATCAGCACCGGCAGCAGCGAGGAGCGCGCGCGCAGGCGGCGCAGCACCTCCAGGCCGGACAGCTTGGGCAGGCCCAGGTCCAGTATCAGCAAATCGAATTCCTGGGTCGACAGGGCGGTGTCGGCCTCCTGGCCGTTGCGCACGCAATCGATGGCGTAGCCGGATTGGCGCAGCGACCGGGTCAGGCCGTCGGCCAGTACGCTATCGTCCTCGGCAAGTAAAATACGCATGGTAGACACTCCTGCTACAGAAGCTTGTATTGTGTTTCATTTCACGCAAGGTGGCGAGTTTTTGTGCGAACTCAAAATTGTTTAAAAATCGTGCTTGCATTAAGCACTGTTTTTTTATACAGTACTGCCTGTACCGACGAATTTGCACCCACCCACTGGTTGAAAGAACATTATGGACGATAAAAAAGCTGTTGTACCTGCATCTGAAAAGGCCAAGGCGCTGGCTGCCGCGCTGGCACAGATTGAAAAGCAATTCGGCAAAGGCTCCGTAATGCGCATGGACGCCAGCACGCCGATGGAAGAGGTGCAAGTGGTGTCGACCGGCTCGCTCGGCCTGGACATCGCGCTGGGCGTCGGCGGCCTGCCGCGCGGCCGCGTGGTGGAAATCTACGGTCCGGAATCGTCGGGTAAGACCACGCTGACCCTGCAAACCATCGCGGAAATGCAAAAACTGGGCGGCACCTGTGCCTTCATCGACGCGGAACACGCGCTGGACGTCGGCTATGCGCAAAAATTGGGCGTCAACCTGCATGAACTGCTGATCTCGCAGCCGGACACCGGCGAGCAGGCGCTGGAAATCTGCGACGCGCTGGTGCGTTCCGGTTCGGTCGACATGGTGGTGATCGACTCCGTCGCCGCGCTGACGCCGCGCGCCGAGATCGAAGGCGACATGGGCGATTCGCTGCCGGGCCTGCAAGCCCGTCTGATGTCGCAGGCGCTGCGCAAGCTGACCGGTTCGATCAACCGCACCAACACCCTGGTCATCTTCATCAACCAGATCCGCATGAAGATCGGCGTCATGTTCGGCAGCCCTGAGACCACCACCGGCGGCAACGCGCTGAAGTTCTACGCCTCCGTGCGCCTGGACATCCGCCGCACCGGCTCGATCAAGTCGGGTGACGAGGTGATCGGCAACGAAACCAAGGTCAAGGTCGTCAAGAACAAGATCGCGCCGCCGTTCAAGGAAGCGCACTTCGACATCCTGTATGGCGCAGGCACCTCGCGCGAAGGCGAAATTCTTGATCTGGGTGTGGAAGCGAAGATCGTCGAGAAGTCCGGTTCCTGGTACAGCTACAACGGCGAGCGCGTCGGCCAGGGCAAGGACAACGCCCGCATCTTCCTGCAAGAGCGTCCTGAGCTGGCATGGGAAATCGAAAACAAGGTTCGCGAATCGCTGGGCGTGCGCGCACTGCCGCCGCTGGCCGCTGACAAGGGCGACACGGTCGTCAAGCTGAAGTCCGTCGACAAAGCCGATAAGGCCGACAAAGCGGACAAGGCCGACAAGGCCGACGCGGCATAAGCACCACGTCCGCTTCATCCCGAACCACCGCGCCGCTTATGCTGCCGGTGGTTTTCTCATTGTGCAGAGGGTTTTATGGCAGCACCGCAACTGAGCCTGAAGGCACGCGCACTGCGATTCCTGTCGATGCGCGAACACAGCAGGCTGGAACTGGGCCGCAAGCTGTCGCGCTACGCGGAAGAGGGCGACGACATCGAAGCCCTGCTCGACCTGCTGGAAAAGAACAACTGGCTGTCGCAGGAGCGTTTTTCCGAAGCGCTGATCCACCGCCGCTCCGCGCGCTTTGGCAACAGCCGCATCGTCGCCGAGCTGCAGAGCCACGGCATCAAGGGCGAGGAGTTGCAGGAACTGAAGGCCGGCCTGGCCGAAGGCGAGACCGAGCGCTGCCAGGAAGTGTGGAGCCGCAAGTTCGGCACCGTGGCCGCCGATCCGCAGGAACGCAACAAGCAGATGCGCTTCCTGCTGCAGCGCGGATTTTCCCAGCGCGCCGTCCAGGCCGCGTTAAAAGGCGCGCCGGAGGATGATTAAGCGCGACTGAGCGGCTGCCGCAACGCACCATACAATGTTTCCATGACTGAAATACGATTGATGAATTTCTTGTAAAAACAACCTCGAAACGCCCATTTTTGTGGTCAAAACATATGTTCTGGCGCAACTGGCGGTCTTGATGTGCTACACTTTTGGGGTTTTTGCAGCGCCGCAGGTGCGGTAGTTGTCCGTAGAAGCTGCGGACACGTGCGTTTCAGCACATGGCTGCTTACTAAATTTCTGTCGCGAGAGCGGCATCGGTCTTATGTCCCTGTCAACCCCAGTTACCCGACGTGCGCTCCGGCACACGCGCGCAATTGCCGTCCAAGCGTACGCACGCGATGACGGCCTGTGGGATCTTGACGCCCATATCACCGATATCAAAGTGCACGACACCGTGCTGGCCTCGGGCCCACGCGCTGGCGGCACCCCCCTGCATGACCTGCACTTGCGTTTGACCGTCGATCTGCAACTGACCATCGTCGATGCCGAAGCCGCATCCGATGCCGTTCCGTATCCCGGCCACTGCGACACCATTGCTCCCGATTACAAACAACAGCTAGTCGGCCTGAACCTGATGAAGGGTTTCCGCCACGAGCTCAAGCAACGCCTGGCCGGTATTTCCGGCTGCACCCACTTGACCGAACTGGCGCAGATCCTGCCGACGGCCGCGGTGCAGGCGTTTGCCAACGATGTCTGGTCGACCAACGACGCGGCTACCGAAGATAACGGCGTGCCGCGCCACAAGCCTTTTCAACTCGACAAATGCCATGCCCTGCGCACCGACGGCGGAGCAGTGGCGCAGTTTTACCCGCGCTGGGTGGTCAAAGCAGCACCAGGTGGCGCGTAGCAATCTCTGCTTACTAGATACACACATTTCGCACTATCAACCGATTTTTACACATCAGCATCAGAAGGGAAGCCAGCATGAAAATCCATGAGTATCAAGGCAAAGAAATCCTCCGAAAATACGGAGTGACGGTTCCGCGCGGTATTCCGTGCATGTCCGTGGAAGAAGCAGTCAAAGCTGCTGAAACCTTGGGCGGCCCGGTCTGGGTTGTAAAAGCACAAATCCACGCCGGTGGCCGTGGTAAAGGCGGCGGCGTGAAAGTAGCCAAGTCGCTGGAGCAAGTCAAAGAATACGCCGAGCAAATCATGGGCATGCAGCTGGTCACGCACCAGACCGGCCCTGAAGGCCAGAAAGTACGCCGCCTGCTGATCGAAGAAGGCGCGGACATCAAGAAAGAACTGTACGTGTCGATGGTTACCGACCGCGTATCGCAGCGCGTCGTCCTGATGGCTTCCTCCGAAGGCGGCATGGACATCGAAGAAGTTGCCGAGTCCCACCCAGAACTGCTGCACTCGATCGCCATCGACCCATCCGTCGGCCTGACCGACGCTGAAGCCGCCAGCATCGCCGCCAAGATCGGTGTGCCGGAAGGTTCGATCGCCGACGCGGTCACCAACCTGCAAGGCCTGTACAAAGCCTACTGGGAAACCGATTCGTCGCTGGCCGAAATCAACCCGCTGATCCTGACCGGTTCGGGCAAGGTCATCGCACTGGACGCCAAGTTCAACTTCGACGCCAACTCGCTGTTCCGCCAGCCGGAAATCCTGGCTTACCGCGACCTGGACGAAGAAGATCCAGCCGAAGTCGAAGCATCGAAATTCGACCTGGCCTACATCTCGCTGGACGGCAACATCGGCTGCCTGGTGAACGGCGCCGGCCTGGCCATGGCCACCATGGACACCATCAAGCTGTTCGGCGGCGAGCCGGCCAACTTCCTGGACGTGGGCGGCGGCGCAACGGCTGAGAAAGTGACCGAAGCGTTCAAGATCATGCTGAAAAACCCAGGCCTGAAAGCCATCCTGGTGAACATCTTCGGCGGCATCATGCGTTGCGACGTCATCGCCGAAGGCGTGATCACCGCATCGAAAGCCGTTTCGCTGAAGGTGCCTCTGGTGGTGCGCATGAAGGGCACCAACGAAGACCTGGGCAAGAAGATGCTGGCCGATTCCGGTCTGCCTATCATCGCAGCCGACACCATGGAAGATGCAGCGAAGAGCGTTGTAGCAGCCGCTGCCGGTCAAGCTTAATTAAGGAATCAACATGTCCATTCTGATCAATAAAGATACCAAAGTCGTTACCCAAGGTATTACCGGCAAGACCGGTCAATTCCACACCCGCATGTGCCGCGACTACGCGAACGGCAAAGCTGCTTTCGTGGCAGGCGTGAATCCTAAGAAAGCCGGCGAAGACTTCGAAGGCATTCCTATTTTCGCCAACGTGACCGAAGCGAAAAAAGAAACCGGCGCAAACGTGTCGGTGATCTACGTGCCGCCTGCAGGCGCGGCCGCCGCGATCTGGGAAGCTGTCGAAGCTGAAATGGATCTGGCCATCTGCATCACCGAAGGCATTCCAGTCCGCGACATGATGGCCCTGAAGGACCGCATGGCCAAAGCTGGCTCGAAGACCCTGCTGCTGGGCCCTAACTGCCCAGGCCTGATCACCCCTGACGAAATCAAGATCGGCATCATGCCAGGCCACATCCACCGCAAGGGCCGCATCGGCGTGGTCTCGCGTTCGGGCACCCTGACCTATGAAGCAGTCGGTCAGCTGACCGCGCTGGGCCTGGGCCAGTCGTCGGCAGTCGGCATCGGCGGCGACCCGATCAACGGTCTCAAGCACATCGACGTCATGAAGATGTTCAACGACGATCCTGACACCGACGCGGTCATCATGATCGGCGAAATCGGCGGCCCGGACGAAGCCAACGCGGCTTACTGGATCAAAGACAACATGAAGAAACCAGTGGTCGGCTTCATCGCCGGCGTTACCGCTCCTCCGGGCAAGCGCATGGGCCACGCCGGCGCGCTGATCTCCGGCGGCGCTGACACCGCACAAGCCAAACTGGAAATCATGGAAGCTTGCGGCATCACCGTCACCAAGAACCCGTCCGAAATGGCGCGTCTGCTGAAAGCCATGCTGTAATAACAGCCAGCTTGAATGTGGAATAAAAAAGCCCCATGTGCGCATGCGACGCTCAAGATCGTCGCAAGGCCACACGGGGCTTTTTCTTTTGGAGACCAGATTGGCGAAGATCATCATCTCGCGGGATGGGCAGGTAGAACAGCAAGTACAACTGAGCAAGGAGCGGATGACCATCGGCCGTCACCCGCGCAACGACATCGTGCTGACGCATCCGGCCGTCAGCGGCGAACACGCGGTCATCGTCACCATCCTTGACGACTCCTTCCTGGAGGACCTGCACAGCACCAACGGCACCTTCGTCAACGGCCATCGCATCGGCAAGCATTTCCTGCAGCACCAGGATGTGATCAAGATGGCCAAGTTCCAGGTCGAGTTCGTGGCCGACGGCGTACGGCCGATGGCGGCGGCGGCACCGTTGCTGGCACAAATCGAAGTATTAAATGGCAATAATGCCGGCAAGCAGGTGGCGCTGACCAAGCCGCAGACCACGCTCGGCCGCGCCGGCGTGCAGGTGGTGGTGATCCATCGCCAGCCGGATGCGTATTCTATCGTCCACACGGAAGGCGATGTGGCGCCGCTGGTGAACGGCGTCGCCTTGGGCAAGCAGGCGGCGCAACGATTGCACCCGGGCGACTTGATCGATCTCAGCGGAACCCAAATGGCCTTCCGCATCGCCTGACCAAATTTGTCAGTCGCGGGCTCAGCTGACAAATTGCGGCGTACCGGCTGACAAAAAAGGGCAGTCGGACCGACAAAAAACGGCAGTTTCTAGCGTTTTCAGCGGGATTTCTTTGCAAAAAGGGTTGGCACGTCAATTGCACATAGCTAGGTGCTCTACAAAATTTTGATGCTCAACACACCCTGGAGTCGAAAATGAAATCCATGAAAATGATGAAGAAACAAGCACAGGCTGGCTTCACGCTGATCGAACTGATGATCGTGGTTGCCATTATCGGTATCCTGGCGGCTGTGGCGATCCCGGCGTACAGCGACTATACCGTCAAGGCCAAGATCGCCAACGCCCAGGGCGCTGCCGATTCGCTGAAAACCGCCGTGGCCGTGTGCGCGCAGGAAGCCGGCGGCACGCTGACCGATTGTTCCGATACCAAGCCAGGCATCCCAGTCTTCACCCCGACCAAGGAAGTTGCCAGCGCAACCGTCGCTGCAGGCGTGATCACCATGACACTGGGTACCGGTCTGGGTACCGGCGTCGATGGCCTGACCATTATCTACACCCCAACCGTCGCAGCTGGTGCAACCAATCTGACCTGGAAGGCCACCACCACCGTGACCAACACGGCTGCGGCGGCTGCCATCACGAAGAACAACGTAACGCCTTAATGGTTGATGGACGAAAAACCCGGCCTTGGCCGGGTTTTTTTTTGCCAGCAGTCGACAAAATTTGTCAGTCACTTAATGCATTGACAAATTGCGTCATGAAAACTGACAAAAAATGGCAGCTTTTGGCGGTTTTTAGTTTGATTGACGAGTAAAAAGACCCTGGCACAGCAATTGCTCATAGGGAACTACCTAACAAAAAATTGATGTACCCCAACCAGGAGTAGAAAAATGAAATCCATGAAAATGATGAAGAAACAAGCACAAGCCGGCTTCACCCTGATCGAGCTGATGATCGTGGTTGCCATTATCGGTATCCTGGCCGCCGTGGCAATCCCTGCGTATAGCGACTACACCGTCAAAGCCAAGATCGCCAACGCCCAGGGCGCTGCTGATTCGCTGAAAACCGCGGTTGCTGTTTGCGCCCAGGAAGCCGGCGGCATCCTGACCGCTTGCGACATGGGCACCAACGGCATCCCTGCCGCATTTACCACCACCAAGGAAGTTGCTTCGGCTACCGTTGCCAAGGGTATTATCACGCTGACCCTGGGTACCGGTCTGGGTACTGGCGTCGATGGCCTGACCATTGTCTACACCCCGACCATCGCGGCTGGCGCAACCAACCTGACCTGGAAAGCCACCACCACCGTGACCAATACGGCTGCGCAGGCTGCCATCACGAAGAACAACATCCTGCCTTAATGGATGTTTGAGCTAAAAACCCGGCTGATGCCGGGTTTTTTTTCGTCCATGCAAAACGCATCAGACGATCTTCTGGCGGTCGGCGATCAGCGCTTCGTAGGTTAGGTTTTGCAGCATCGTGTAGTGAACCGGATCCAGGTCGATGAACTGCACGCCGTAGGTGAACACGTCGGGCTTGTCGCCGGTGGCCGGCTTGACCATGTTGATATTGCGTATCGTCGCCTGCGGGTTGATGCGCACCTGCCGGTTGCCGGGCTGGGCGATCAGGTAGAACGACAGCCCGACTTGGTCGTCGTCTTCCGACAGCTTCTTGGCCGACTCGATCAACGCGCCGGAAACGCTCAGATTGACCAGGAATACCGAGGTGGTGCCGACCGGCGTCGTCACCTGCGCCGGGATATCGACCTTGACCCGCATCGCCGCCCGCAGGCTGGTGCCCTGGATCGATACCGGGAACGACAGGTGGACATAAAACAGCGGCCTGGGGAACACGCGCTGCACGACGCACGAGAACGAACACACGTTCACGCCGGAAAAGACCCGGATCGTCAGCTTGTCGCCATCGTTGAGCGCGATCGGTGCGCCATTCTCGAACGGCACCTTGACGATCATGTATTCGTCTTTGGACCATCCTATCAGCGTGGAGAAGTGCTGGATGGGTTTGATGGTACGGTGAGTAATGAACTGTATCCTGCCGCCTACCTGCAGGTTCATCTGCTCGAATTCGTATTCCTGAGTCTTGGCTTCGCCTGCTGGAGGAGTGCTGCTCATGCAAATTCTTTCGTGAGGCCTGCGTCAAATAATTACTTCCGTGACATCAATTATATACCTGCCATGTGAAGGTAACAATCAGACAAGACGAGCAGTTGCGATTTGGTCGCGGCGTGCTTTAGTCTGGCGTCCTGGACAAGGGCAGCCCGTCCAGTCCCGGCGTGGCGGCGAACAAGGCGGCGATGAAGTCGATGAAGACCGTCGCGCGCAGTGGCAGTAGCCGGTCAGCGGAATACACCGCATTGACCGGCGATTTCTTTGCATGATCGCCCAGGACAAGTTGAAGCTTGCCGCTGCGAAGCTCATGGGCGACCATCCACGCCGGCAAATAGCCTATGCCCATGTTCGCCAGCGCCGCGCGGCGCACCCCCTCCAGGCTGTTGAGCTTGAGGCGGCCCGTCACGTGCACCTCGCCGTTAGTGAATGCCCAGCCCCGTCCTTCTTCAGCGAGCAGGGTATAGATGATGCATTGATGTTGCAGCAAATCGGCGGGCTGGCTCGGAACGCCATGCTGCTCCAGATAAGCGGCACCGGCGATGCAGACGCGCTCCGAGGTTCCAACCCGCCGTGCCCGCAGCGCGCTGTCTTTCAGCGCGCCACCGCGTATCGCCACATCCACTCCCTCGGCGATGAGATCGGCGAAGCTGTCGCTGAGCCTGAATTCCACCTCGACATCCGGAAACCTGGCCATGAATTCCGGCAGTGAATCGACGATCTGTTCCACCGCCAGGGTGGGGGCGCACGCCACCCTCAGCAGTCCATGCGGATTTTGCTGTCCACGCGCCTCGGACTCCGCCTGATTGATGACATCCATCGCCTGCCGGGCCAATTCGTAATAGCGCTGACCGTCGGGTGTGACGGTCAGCTGGCGAGTCGACCGGTTCAATAGCCTGGTGCCCAGCATGCGCTCCAGCGACCCGATGTGGCGACTGACATTGGGCTGGCCGATGCCCAATTCGCGCGCCACGGCCGAAAAGCTGCCGGTCTCCACAGCCCGAACCAGGCAATGCATCCATAGCAATTTATTCATCTGGGGACGCCGAGTGATTGATTCATGCAATTAAAGCATAAATGTTGTGAGCCGCGCTTGCCTTATCGGGCCGGTTGTTCCTCTGCATACTCACTCGCACTCCATCCACTTTAAAGGAAGATCATCATGACGTTGAAACTCGTACAAAAAGTTGCAGTCATCACTGGTGGCAGCACTGGTATCGGCCTGGCCATGGCCAAGCGTTTCGTCCGCGAAGGCGCCAAGGTCTACATCACCGGCCGCCGGCAGACGGAACTCGACGCTGCGGTCAGCGCCATCGGCGGCGCTGCCGAAGGGATGCGCGTCGACTCCACGGACCAGTCGCAGTTACAGCAACTGTTCGATCACATTCGCGACCGGCATGGCAAGCTGGACGTACTTGTCGCCAACGCCGGCGGCGGCACTATGCTGCCGCTGGGCCAGATTACGGCAGAGCATTTTGACGACACCTTCTCCCGCAATGTGAAGGGCACGCTGTTCACCGTCCAGACCGCCTTGCCGCTGCTGGGAAATGGCGCCTCGGTCATCCTGACGGGCTCCACCGCCGGCAGCAGCGGCACCGAAGCGTTCAGTGTCTACGGGGCATCCAAGGCGGCGGTGCGCGCGTTTGCGCGCAACTGGATTCTGGATTTGAAGGGACGTGGCATCCGCATCAACACGCTGAGCCCCGGTCCGATCAAAACGCCAGGCCTGGTGGAACTGGTCGGCAACGATCCTTCTCAGCAGCAGGGCTTCCTCGACCACCTGGCCTCGCTGATCCCGATGGGACGCGTTGGCGATCCGGACGAGATCGCGAAGGCGGCGGTGTTCCTGGCCTCGGACGATTCCAGCTTCGTCAATGGCATCGAGCTGTTTGTCGACGGCGGTATCCAGCAGATTTAGTCGGCAGCAATGGCTTGGCTGGTCACGCTCCAGTCGCCCGACTTGCCGCCATGCTTCTCCATCACGCGGATGTCGGTCATCACCATGCCCCGGTCCACGGCCTTGCACATGTCGTAAACGGTCAGCAGGCCGACCTGCACGGCGGTCAGCGCTTCCATTTCCACGCCGGTCTTGCCGTAGGTTTCCACCTGGGCCTTGCAGTGGACGCTGGAATTGGCGACGTCGGTCTCGAAATCGACGGCAACACGGGTCAGCGCCAGCGGGTGGCACAGCGGCACCAGGTCGCTGGTGCGCTTGGACGCCATGATGGCGGCGATGCGGGCGATGCCCAGCACGTCGCCTTTCTTGGCCGTGCCGCCGGTGATGATGGCCAGCGTTTCCGGCTTCATGCGGATGGTGCCGCTGGCCAGCGCGATGCGGTGCGTTTCGGCCTTGGCGCCGACGTCGACCATGTGGGCCTGGCCGGAGGCGTCGAAATGGGTCAGCTGCTCGGCGGGATTTGCGGGTGTGGTCATGATCGAAACGTAACAAAATAATTCAGTGGAGAGCGCTGTGCGTAAGCGCGCGAGTTGCGGGTATCATAGCATCGTGAATGAAAAACGATTCCCCCGCTCCCTGCGCATGCGCCTGACCGCCGCCGCGCTGCTGGTCGCCATGCCGGTGGCGATGGCGCAGAACGCGCTGGCGCCCGCCAAGATCCCGAACCTGCCTTCGCTCGGCGATACCGAACGCCAGGACCTGTCGCCGCTGATGGAACGCAAGCTGGGCGAGGAAATCATGCGCGACATCCGCCGCGACAAGGATTTTCTCGACGACGGCCCCATCCTCGAATACATGAACAACTTCGGCAACGCGCTGGTGGCGGCCCGCCCCGGCGCGCGCGGCGAAGCCAATTTCGATTATTACTTCTTTGTCGTGCGCGATCCGCAGCTGAACGCGTTCGCGCTGCCGGGCGGCTTTATCGCCGTGCACTCGGCGCTGCTGCTGGCGGCAAACAACGAGTCCGAGCTGGCCTCGGTGCTGGGCCACGAGATCGGCCACGTGGTCCAGCGCCACATCGCCCGCTCCATCGGCCAGCAGAAGCAGGACGCGCTGATACCGCTGGCGGCCATGATCCTGGCCGCGCTGGCGTCCCGCGCCGGCGGCGACGCGGCCATGGGCGTGTTCCTGGGCGGCCAGGGCCTGGCCATCCAGCGTCAGCTGAACTTCGGCCGCGATGCCGAACGCGAAGCCGACCGCATCGGTTTCCAGATCATGGGCGAGGCCGGCTTCGACACGTCGGGCATGGTGGCCTTCTTCCAGCAAATGCAGAATTCGACCCGCAACTACAGCGATCTGGTGCCGGCCTGGCTGCTGACCCACCCGCTGACCACCGAACGCATCGCCGACATCCAGGCGCGCATCCGCGAGCAGCCGTACAAGCAGCGCCAGGACAGCCTGGACTTTTACCTGGTGCGTTCGCGCGCCCGCGTGCTGCAGGACCAGACGTCCAACGGCTATGCCGAAGCGAAGCAGTTTTTCCAGACCCAGATGGGGCAGGACAACTGGCAGCTGAAGGCCGCCGGGCAATACGGCATGGCCTTCCTGAGCATGAAGCAGGGCGACACGGCCAGCGCGCAAACCTGGCTGGACAAGGCGCGCGACACCGTCAACAAGCCGCCGATGGCCGGTGTGTTCGGCGCCGCGCCGCGCACCAAGGCGGAATCGATATTTGTCGCGACGTCGATCGAGATCAAGCTGGCGCAGCCGGATAACAAGGCGGTGCTGGCCAAGGCCGCCGAGGAGGCGGAGGCGGCGCACCAGAAGTTCCCGCTGTCGCGCGGCATCGCGCATCAGTACGGCGAGGCGATGATCGCGGCCGGCAAGCTGGAGGAAGCGGCCGTCTATCTGCGCGACCAGGTGCAGCTGTACCGCGAGGATCCGGATTCCTACGACCTGCTGGCGCAGACGTATTCCAAGCAGGGCAAGCTGGCGTTGCAACATATCGCGCTGGCGGAATCGTATGTGCTGCAGGGCGGCACCTTGTCGGCGCTGGACCAGCTGAACTATGCGCGCAAGGCGCCCGATGCGTCGTTCTACGACCAGGCCGTCATCGATGCGCGCGAACGCGAGCTGCAGGCCAAACGCCGCGAGGAAATGGGCGACAAGGCCAAGAAGGATATGCGCGAGGCCGACTCGCGGCCGGCGTTCAAGGCCGAGATAAAGTCCGGCGCGGATGCCCGCCAGTCCAGCTATCCGTTCGACCGCCTGCGTCAGCAGAACTCGGACGCTACCACCGACCCGTTCGACCGTTCGCGTTCACCGGATATTACGTCGGGGCGGACGGTACGCTGACGTAGCCTAAGCGCGCCGGCAAGTCGGCGCCAGCCATGCGCTGCACGGCGATCTGGCGGCCCCGCTCGCACAATGTCAGCGCCGCCGGCGGCAGTTCGTCGCCTTCCAGCCAGGCCAGCAAGGCTTCGTCGTCCACCGGCTCGCCATTCATTTGCAACTGCGGTAGCACGTGCGCGAAGTCGCGGTCGTCGAGTTGCGCCACCACGTCGCCGCTGCGCAAGACCAGCGCGCCGGTCTCCGTCAGCACCGCTTCATCGATGCAGCCCAGCGCGGCGCCGGTGTGCAGCGTCCAGCCATGCTCGGAATCGGGATCGGTGCGGACGATGTACGGCGTCGCCTCCAATTGCACGTACACGCGCTGTGGACCGTTCTGGAAATACCAGCAGCCGCGCTCGTCGGCGGCATAGTTGCGCACGATGAAGGCCACCAGCGCGCCATGCGTCAGCTTGTCGCCGGGAAGGTTCAGGTGCTGCGCGCGCTCGTCGCGCATGCGCCAGTTGCCGCGCGCGTCCAGCCCCAGCCAGCCGTAGCAGTGGGGCACGTTCGGCCATTTGGCCAGCGCCTGCTTGACGATGTCATCCATGCTGTTCCACCAGTGCGTCGTTTTGTGCGATGCCGGTAGCGCCTTCCATGAAATGGATCAGGCGCCGCGGCAGCCAGTCCAGCTTGCCCGGCAGTCCGCCGACGGCAAAACCGACATGGCCTCCGTGAGCAGGATAGTCCAATACCACATTGGCCGCCGCACGCTGCGGCAGATGGCGGCCCGGCAGGAAGGGATCGTTCCTGGCGTTGAGCACCAGCGTGGGCACGGTGATGTCGCCCAGCACGTGCTTGGCGCTGGCGCGGTCCCAGTAATCCTCGGTGTTGCGGTAGCCGTGCAGCGGCGCCGTCACGACGTTGTCGAATTCGTAGAGATCGCGCGCGGCGCGCAGCTTGTCCAGTTCGAACAGGCCGGGGAACTGCTGCAGCTTGGCCACGCACTTGGGCTTCAGCGTTTGCAGGAACATGCGCGTGTAGATCATGTTGAAGCCGCTCGACAGCGACGCGCCGCCCTGCGCCAGGTCCAGCGGCGCCGACACCGAGCAGGCGGCGTCGACGAAGTCCGCCCGGTGCTGCGATTCGCCCAGCCAGCGCAGCAGCGCGTTGCCGCCCAGCGAGACGCCGGCCGCGTAGAACTTGCCCTGGCTGCGCGCGTGCAGGCGGCGGATGACCCAGTCGATTTCCTCGGCATCGCCGGAATGGTAGAAGCGCGGCGCGCGGTTCGGCTCGCCCGAGCAGCCGCGGAAATGCGGCACCGCGCCGGACCAGCCGCGCGCGGCCACGTCGGCCATCAGCGCGCGCGCGTAGTGGCTGTCGGACGAGCCTTCGAGGCCGTGGAACAGCACGACAAACGGCTGCCCCGGCTGGCCGTCGACGAAATCGACGTCGACGAAGTCCCCGTCCGGCGCATCCCAGCGCTCGCGCCGGAACCGCACCGCCGGCTTGGCGATGCAGGTGGCGGGATAGATGGTTTGCAGGTGGCCGCTGGGCAGCCACAGAGGGGCGGTGTACTTCACGGCGATTCAGTGCGGCTTAATTTAGTGGAAGACTTGTGTGGGCGTGTCGACCGGCACCGGGCCCGGCGCAACCGATACATGGTGCAGCACGATGCGCCAGCCGCGCGGGGTTTTGACGTAGACGTTGGTGGCGACCAGGTGCGCCGCTTCGTTGCCGGCGGCGGTGGTTCCTTCGACCACCGTGTGCACCGAACTCATCAAGTTGTGCGTCTCGTGCAGCTGCGACGGCATGATGTGCAGGCCGCCATGCTCGAGGATGGCGCTCCATGACGAGCGGATCGCCGCGTGCCCGATCAGGCGCGGGCCGCCGGGATGCACGCAGACGATTTCGTCGTCGTCGGCCCACAGGGCCATCAGCGCATCGAGGTCCGCGCGGTTCAGCGCATCGTAAAACGCCGATTCGGTTTCGGCGGCGCTACCATTCAACTGCTTGACTCGTTTGGTTGGCATGCTGGCTCCGGTAGCGCTGCGCTGATTAGTGGTGGCCGACGACGGTGCCTGGCTTCAGGCGGTAGGCGGTGCCGCAGTACGGGCACTTGGCGACGCCGTCGTGGTTAAACTCCAGGAATACGCGCGGATGCGACGACCACAGCGGCATGGCGGGGTTCGGGCAATGGGCTGGCAGGTCCTTGCCTTCGAGTTCTACGGCGTTGGCGGCGGCGGACGTGTTGGCGGTGGTCATATTCTTATGCTCCGAAAGGCTGAGGGAAAACCACGATTTTAACGGATTCGCGCATTGAGCAAAAATCATCGGTAAAATAGCGCCTCTACAACACCGGTCCCACCTGCTATGTGGCAGGAATGCCACAAGAATCCACATGACCGAATCCGGCAGCGCACCCCCATCGCCTTACGTGGCAGAGCATCATGAGCCATCCTGGCGCGAGGGGGTGAAGGCCGGCACGCCCACCCTGTTCGGCATCGGCGCCTGGGGCCTGGTGGTCGGCATCGCGATGGTCAAGAGCGGGCTGACGGTGCCGCAGGCGCTGGGCATGACCATGCTGGTGTTCGCCGGATCGGCCCAGCTGGCGGCCTTGCCGTTGATCGCGGCGCACTCGCCGATCTGGGTCATCTTCGCCACCGCTTTTGTAGTAAATCTTCGCTTTGTCATCTTTTCCGCGCTGTTGGCGCCGCATTTCGCGCATTTGCCGCTGCGCAAGCGCTTCCTGCTGGGCTATGTGGCCGGCGACATGACGGTCGCGCTGTTCCTGCAAAAATACCCGTCCGAAGCGCCGCAAGTGGGCAAGCTGTCCTATCTGAAGGGCTTGCTGTATCCGAACTGGGCCGCCTGGCAGATCGGCTCGATCGCCGGCATCTTCCTTGGCAGCGCCGTGCCGGCCGAATGGGGGCTGAGCTTTGCCGGCACGCTGGCCATCATCTGCGTGATGATCCCGCTGATGGCCGGCCGTCCGGCGCTGTGCGGCGTGCTGGTGGCAGGCGTGGTGTCGGTGCTGGCGGCCGGCCTGCCGTACAAGCTGGGCCTGCTGCTGGCCGTGCTGGTCGGCATGCTGACCTCGATGGCGGTCGAAGAGGGCGCCGAAAAATGGAGAAAAACACATGGCTGATTGGGAAGTCTGGGCCGTCATCGGCGCGCTGGCGGTGGCCACGGCCGCCACCCGCAGCTCGTTTTGGGTAGTTGGACAACATGTGACCATCCCGAAGCGGGTGCAGGAAATGCTGCGCTACGCCCCGGCCTGCGCCTTGGCGGCCATCGTCGCGCCGGACCTGATCCTGGCGGACGGCCATGCTGTGCTTGATTTGAGCAATCTCAAACTGGTGTCTGGAATTGTTGCTACGATCTTCTACTTGCTGCGTCGCAATATGCTGCAGACCATTATATTTGGCATGGCTTTCTACACGGCATTGCGCCTGATGCATGTATTTTAATAACAGAAGAATCAGCCCCGGCTTGCGGTAAAATAGCGCTCTTTCATTAACTCGACCTTGGGTAGCCATGTCCGCTGTTCTGAACTTCATCCGTCTGCAAGATCTCATCGCCCAGAATGCGCTGCAAGGCAAGCGCGTTTTTATCCGCGCCGACTTGAACGTGCCGCAGGATGATGCGGGCAATATCACCGAAGATACGCGCATCCGCGCGTCCGTTCCGGCCATCAAGGCGGCCGCCGCCGCCGGCGCCAAAGTGATGGTGACGTCCCACCTGGGCCGTCCGACCGAGGGCGAGTTCAAGCCGGAAGACAGCCTGGCGCCGGTCGCCAAGCGCCTGTCCGAGCTGCTGGGCCAGCCGGTCGAGCTGAAGCAGAACTGGGTGGACGGCGCCGGCCTCGAAGGCCTGCAGGCCGGCCAGGTCGTGCTGCTGGAAAACGTCCGCGTCAACAAGGGCGAAAAGAAGAACAGCGACGAACTGGCGCAGAAAATGGCCGCTTTGTGCGACATCTACGTCAATGACGCCTTCGGCACCGCCCACCGTGCCGAGGCTTCGACGCACGGCATCGCCAAGTTCGCGCCGATCGCCGCGGCCGGCCCGCTGCTGGCCGCCGAGCTGGATGCATTGGGCAAGGCGCTGGGCGCCCCGGCCCGCCCGCTGCTGGCCATCGTCGCCGGCTCCAAGGTTTCCTCCAAGCTGTCGATCCTGAAGGCGCTGGCCGACAAGGTCGACAACCTGATCGTCGGCGGCGGCATCGCCAACACCTTCATGAAGGCCGTCGGCCTGAACATCGGCAAGTCGCTGGTCGAGAACGAACTGGTCGACGAAGCCAAGGCCATCATCGAGATCATGGCCAAGCGCGGCGCGCAAGTGCCGATCCCGGTCGATGTCGTGTGCGCCAAAGAGTTCTCGCCCACCGCCGCCGCCACCGTCAAGGACGTGGCCGACGTGGCGGACGACGACATGATCCTGGACATCGGCCCGAAGACGGCCGCCATCCTGGCCGCGCAGATCGGCGCGGCCGGCACCATCGTCTGGAACGGCCCGGTCGGCGTGTTCGAGTTCGACCAGTTCGGCGAAGGCACCAAGACGCTGGCGCTGGCCATCGCGGTGTCGAAGGCGTTCTCGATCGCCGGCGGCGGCGACACGCTGGCGGCGATCGCCAAGTACAACATCACCGAGCAGATCGGTTACATCTCGACCGGCGGCGGCGCCTTCCTGGAGTTCCTGGAAGGTAAAACCCTGCCTGCAGTGGAGATCCTGACCCAGCGTGCTGCGGCGCAGTAATATAGCGGGTGTAAAAGCACGGTCGTGCGGTGTAGCAAATTAACAGTAAAATCCAGTTAATGCCTGGGAAAGGTCTAAAAACTGTAGCTTTGCTACATTTTTCGGGCCTCACCATAACAAACAGCGCAGCTTTTCCTGGTTCCCGCCGACCGCGGGGACTGTTCGCATGACCCAACGCTCAAGGAATACTCCATGTCCCGTGGTACCAAAATTGTCGCAACGATCGGCCCAGCCTCCACTGACTTTAATGTACTGGTCAAAATGATACGTGCAGGCGTCGATGTCGTACGCCTGAATTTCTCGCACGGCAAGGCGCAGGACCATATCGACCGAGCGCGCCTGGTGCGCGAAGCGGCGGCCGAATGCGGCCGCGAAGTGGCGATCATGGCGGACATGCAGGGTCCTAAAATCCGCGTTGGCAAGTTTGAAAATGGTAAGATTGACCTTGCGAACGGCGACAAGTTCATCCTGGACGCCAAATGGGGCGAAAACGGCGAACTGGGCAACCAGGAGCGCGTCGGCCTGGACTACAAGGCGCTGCCGCAGGATCTGCGCCCGGACGACAAGCTGCTGCTGAACGACGGCCTGATCGTGCTGGTGGTCGACAAGGTGGTCGGCCACGAGATTTACACCACCGTGAAAATCGGCGGCGAGCTGTCCAACAACAAGGGCATCAATCGCCAGGGCGGCGGCCTGACCGCGCCGGCGCTGACCGCCAAGGACATGGAAGACATCAAGACGGCCATGAGTTTCCAGTGCGATTACCTGGCGATCTCGTTCCCGAAAAGCGCAACCGATATGGAAATGGCGCGCCAGCTGGCCAACATCGCCGGCGAGCCGTTCGGCCACAAGCCGATGATGATCGCCAAGATCGAGCGTGCCGAAGCGATCCCTGTGCTGCAGGAGATCCTCGACGCGTCCGACGGCATCATGGTGGCGCGTGGCGACCTGGCGGTGGAAGTGGGCAACGCGGCGGTGCCGGCGCTGCAGAAGCGCATGATCAAGATGGCGCGCGAGTCGAACAAGCTGGCGATCACCGCGACCCAGATGATGGAATCGATGATCTTCAACGCCGTGCCGACCCGCGCCGAAGTATCGGACGTGGCCAACGCGGTGCTGGACGGCACCGACGCGGTGATGACCTCGGCGGAAACCGCCTCGGGCCGCTACCCGATCGAGACCGTGGAAATGATGGCCGCCATTTGCGTGGAAGCCGAGCAGTCCGAGTACAACAAGCTCGACGCCGACTTCCTCAATGCGACCTTTACCCGTATCGACCAGTCGATCGCGTACGGCGCCCTGTTCACCGCGCACCACCTGGCGGTCAAGGCGATCGTGGCGTTGACCGAGTCCGGTTCGACCGCGCTGTGGATGAGCCGCCACAACATCGATACGCCGATTTACGCGCTGACGCCAAGCACCACGACGTTGCGCAAGGTGGCGCTGTACCGCAACGTGAAGGCCTACAATCTGCAGCAGAAGGGCAGCAGCGCGCAGGTGCTGAAGCAGGCCGAGGATCTGCTGGTGGAGTACGGCATCGTCAAGAAGGGCGACATGATCGTCGTGACCTGGGGCGAGCCGATGGGCCAGGTCGGCGGCACCAATGCGCTGAAGATCGTCAAGGTTGGAGAGTTTACCCAGTAAGTCCGGTAGCGCCGCCCCCGTGGAACGGGAGCGGCATTGCTCCGGCAACCAGGTTTTTTTATTGTTTGGAGTATTACCATGTCCCTCGTATCCATGCGTCAACTGCTGGACCACGCCGCTGAAAACGGCTATGGCATCCCTGCGTTCAACGTCAACAATCTGGAGCAGGTGCAGGCCATCATGGCCGCCGCCGACGCCCTGAACAGCCCGGTCATCATGCAGGCCTCGGCCGGCGCCCGCAAATATGCCGGCGAAGCTTTCCTGCGCCACCTGATCGACGCCGCCGTCGAAGCCTACCCGCACATCCCGGTCGTCATGCACCAGGACCACGGCCAGTCGCCGGCCGTGTGCCAGGCCGCGATCCGCTCCGGCTTCACCTCGGTGATGATGGACGGTTCGCTGGAAGCGGACGGCAAGTCGGTCGCATCGTACGAGTACAACGTTGAAGTGTCGAAGGAAGTGGTCAAGTTCTCGCACGCCATCGGCGTCACCGTGGAAGCGGAACTGGGCGTGCTCGGTTCGCTGGAAACCATGAAGGGCGACAAGGAAGACGGCCACGGCGCCGAAGGCACCATGACCCGCGAAATGCTGCTGACCGACGTGGCCCAGGCCGCCGACTTCGTGCAGCGCACCCAGTGCGACGCGCTGGCGATCGCCATCGGCACCTCGCACGGCGCCTACAAGTTCACCCGCAAGCCGACCGGCGACATCCTGGCCATCGACCGCATCAAGGAAATCCACGCCCGCATCCCCAACACCCACCTGGTGATGCACGGCTCGTCGTCGGTGCCGCAGGAACTGCTGGCCATCATCCGCGAATTCGGCGGCGACATGAAGGAAACCTACGGCGTGCCGGTCGAGGAAATCCAGGAAGGCATCCGCCACGGCGTTCGCAAGATCAACATCGACACCGACATCCGCCTGGCGATGACCGCCGCCGTGCGCAAGTTCATGTTCGAGAACCCGTCGAAGTTCGACCCGCGCGACTTCCTCAAGCCGGCCCGCGCCGCCGCCGAGCTGGTCGTGCGTGCGCGCTTCCAGTCCTTCGGCTGCGAAGGCCAGGCGTCGAAAATCAAGGTCATTCCGCTGGAAAAAATGGCCGAACGCTACAAGGCCGGCGAGCTGGCCCAGATTGTGAAGTAAAATTCTGTTTGGAACGGGTTAGTCCTTTTGGACCAACCCGACTCTTTCGACCGGCGATCGAGGCTCCCTCCACCGCCGGTTTTCGCTTTTTCATTACATTCCCCGCTATGAACAGCCTTTACCAGACCTCTATCCACTCCCTGCCATTGCTCGGCCACGGCAAAGTCCGCGACAACTACGCTGTCGGCGACGACAAGATCCTGATCGTCACCACCGACCGCCTGTCGGCCTTCGACGTGGTCATGAATGAACCGATTCCCGGCAAGGGCATGGTGCTGAACCAGATGAGCGACTTCTGGTTCGAGAAGCTCGGCCACATCGTGCCGAACCACCTGACCGGCGTGGCGCCGGAATCCGTGGTGGCGCCGGAGGAAGTGGAGCAGGTCCAGGGCCGTGCCGTGGTCGCCAAGCGCCTGAAACCGATCATGGTCGAGGCGGTGGTGCGCGGCTACATCATCGGTTCGGGCTGGAAGGATTACCAGGACACCGGCAGCATCTGCGGCATCAAGCTGCCGGCGGGTCTGCAACAGGCCGAGAAGCTGCCCGAGCCGCTGTTCACGCCGGCCGCCAAGGCCGACCTGGGCGAGCATGATGAAAACATCAGCTTTGCCGAAATGGAAAGCCGCATCGGCGCCGAACTGGCCGCCAAGATGCGCGACGTCAGCATCCAGCTGTACAAGGCCGCCGCCGACTACGCGGCCACGCGCGGCATCATCATCGCCGACACCAAGTTCGAATTCGGCCTGGACGAAAACGGCGTCATGCACCTGATGGATGAAGTGCTGACCGCCGATTCCTCGCGCTTCTGGCCGGCCGATTCGTACAAGCCGGGCATGTCGCCGCCGTCGTTCGACAAGCAGTTCGTGCGCGACTACCTGGAAACGCTGACCTGGGGCAAAACCGCGCCGGCGCCGGCGCTGCCTGCCGACGTCATCGACAAGACCCAGGCCAAGTATTTCGAGGCCATCGAGCGCCTGACCGGCCAGAAACTGAAGGCCTGACATGGATCAGAACAAGCCATTGGTCGGCGTCATCATGGGCTCGTCGTCGGACTGGGACGTGATGCAGAACGCGGTCGCCATCCTCAAGCAGTTCGGCGTGCCGTTTGAAGCGCAAGTGATTTCGGCCCACCGCATGCCGGACGAGATGTATGCCTACGCCAAGAGCGCGCGCGCCCGCGGCCTGCGCGCCATCATCGCCGGCGCCGGCGGCGCCGCCCACCTGCCGGGCATGGTGGCCGCGATGACCATCGTGCCGGTGCTGGGCGTGCCTGTGCCGTCGAAATACCTGCGCGGCGAGGATTCGCTGCTGTCCATCGTGCAAATGCCGAAGGGCGTGCCGGTGTCGACCTTCGCCATCGGCGAAGCGGGCGCCGCCAATGCCGCGCTGACGGCGGTGGCGATGATCGCCGCCAACGACGACGCGCTGGCCGACCAGCTGGAAGCATTCCGCGCCACGCAAACCGCAGCCGCCAAGGCCATGACTTTACCGCTTGAATAAATGAGTAATCCGAAGTTCACACCACTGCTGCCCAACGCCAATCCGCCAGCGTGGCTGGGCGTGATGGGCGGCGGCCAGCTCGGCCGCATGTTTGCCCAGGCCGCACAAAGCATGGGCTACCAGGTCGCCGTGCTGGAGCCTGCCGACGAGTGTCCGGCAGGGCAGGTCGCGCAGCGCCTCGTCAACGCCGGCTACAGCGATGCCGCCGGCCTCGACGCGCTGGCCGCGCAATGCCTGGCCGTCACCACCGAATTCGAGAACGTGCCGGCCGACAGCCTGTCGCGCCTGGCCGAAAAAGTATTTGTCGCGCCGAACGCGCACGGCGTGTCGGTGGCGCAGGACCGCATCGCGGAAAAACGTTTCTTCGTCGATTGCGCGGCCAAGTCCGGCGTGCTGCCGGCGCCGCACAAGGTGATCGCCTCGCAGGAGGATATCGACGCCATCGCCGACGACCTGCTGCCCGGCATCCTGAAGACCGTGCGCATGGGTTACGACGGCAAGGGCCAGGTCCGCGTGAAGTCGCGCGAAGACGTGCGCGCCGCGTTCGAGTCCATGGACAAGGTCACTTGTCTGCTGGAAAAGATGCTGCCGCTGGCCTATGAAGTGTCGGTGCTGACGGCGCGCGGCGCGGACGGCGAGTCGGTGGTCTATCCGATCGCCGAGAACGTGCACCGCGACGGCATCCTGTTCACCACCACCGTGCCGGGCCCGAATGTTTCCGACGCCAGCGCCAAGGTGGCGCAACGGGCGGCGCAAGCCATCGTTGCCGAGCTCGGGTATGTCGGCGTGCTGTGCATCGAGTTCTTCGTGCTCACCGACGGCAGCCTGGTGGTCAATGAAATGGCGCCGCGTCCGCACAACAGCGGCCACTACACGATGGACGCCTGCGTCACCAGCCAGTTCGCGCAGCAGGTCCGCGCGATGGCGCGCCTGCCGCTGGGCGACGTGCGTCAGCATTCGCCGGCCGTGATGCTCAACATCCTCGGCGACGTCTGGTTCACCGATGATACGGATACCACGCGCGAACCGGCGTGGGACCAGGTGCTGGCGCTGCCCGGCGCCTGCCTGCACCTGTACGGCAAGGACGATCCGCGCCGCGCGCGCAAGATGGGTCACCTGACCTTCATCGCGCCGACCCTGGCGCAAGCGCAGCAGCAGCTGAACGCCGCCTGCGTCATCCTGGGCATCGCACCGTGAAAGCAGTAGCAGACCAGGCCGCCATCGCCACGGCGGCGGAAGTGCTGGAAGCGGGCGGCCTGGTCGCCTTTCCGACCGAGACCGTCTACGGCCTCGGGGCGGATGCCGAGAACCCGGCGGCCGTCGCCCGCATCTACGAAGCCAAGGGCCGTCCCAACGACCATCCGGTGATCGTCCACGTCGCGCCCGGTGCCGACCTCGACTACTGGGTCACCGATATCCCGCGGGAAGCGCGCCAGCTGGTGCAAGCCTTCTGGCCCGGTCCGCTGACCTTGATTTTGAAACGCGCCAGCCACATCCCCGACGCCGTCTCCGGCGGCCAGGATACGGTCGGCATCCGCTGCCCGTCGCATCCGGTCGCGATCGCCTTGCTGAGCGCCTTCAAGGGCGGCAAGGGCGGCGTGGCCGCGCCGTCGGCCAACAAGTTCGGCAACGTCAGCCCGACCACCGCGCAGCACGTGCGCGACGAGTTCGGCCTCGACGACCATGACGAGGGCCCGACCGAATCCGGGGACGACGCCTGCAGCGCCGCCTTGCTGACCACCGTGCTCGAAGGCGGACCCAGCCAGGTCGGCATCGAGTCGACCATCGTCGACCTGTCGCGCCTGGCCACGCACGGCCCGGTGCTGCTGCGTCCCGGCCACATCAGCGCGCAGCAGATCGCCGGCGTCATCGGCGCCATGCCGGCCGCGCCCGACCAGGCCGCGCCGCGCGCCTCCGGCACGCTGGAATCGCACTACGCGCCGCGCACGCCGGTCACCATGCTTGAGCACGCCAAACTGTCCGACACCGTGAATCAGTTGCAATCGAAAAGTCTCTCTGTTGCCGTCATCAGCTATGCCTTGCCGGCATTGGTGCAGTCGCAGCAAATGTTGCCCGCCGACCCGGCCGGCTATGCCTACGGTTTGTATGCCGCCTTGCGCGATATGGACCAGACCGGCTCCGACGTGATTCTCGTCGAAACCCCGCCGCAAGGCCCGGAATGGCTGGGTGTCAACGACCGGCTGCGCCGATCCGTGTTCGGCTCGGCCGGTGTCATCGCGTCATTGTTGAACAAATGAGCTGTGTGGGCACCGCAACATCATGGTGCTTGCGGTTTGCTTTCCTGCTACGATGAAACGGTTGCCGGCCGAAAAAATCGCTCGGCGACCTTGAATTCACTAGCAAGGATGCGATGATGCGCGGCCCCCGTCTTTCCCTGATTTTCCCGGCAGTCCTGTTGGCTTCGTGCGGCGGCGGTGGCGGTTCGTCCGCCGACCATACCGGCGGCACCGTCGTCACCCAGCCTCCCGTTACGCAGTTGCGCGGCGTCGTCATCGGCGGCGCCACCCTGGTGCCGGCCGCTGTGAGCGCCGGCGCCACGCTGAATACCGTCGATCCCGTCACGATGAGAAACCTGGTGCAGGCCTCGGTCAGCTACGGCAGCGCCGTCACCGGCACGCCGACCTGCGCCGTCACCACCTACACCGTCAGATACCACACGCTCGACGGCATGGCCGCCGACACCGACGCCAGCACCGCCATCATGGTGCCGTCCGGCACTGATCCGGCGTGCCAGGGCGGCCGTCCGGTGATGCTGTACGCGCACGGCACCTCGGCCTCGAAAGCCACCGACATGGCCAACCTGGCCGGCACCGAGGCGCGCCTGATGGCGGCGATGTTCGCGGCGCAGGGCTACATCGTGGTGGCGCCGAACTACGGCGGTTACGCCGGCTCGGCCATGGCCTACCACGCCTATCTCGACGCCGAGCAGCAGGCCAACGACATGATCGACGCCTTGCGCGCCGCGCGCAGCGTGTTCGGCGCCATCAACGCGACCGCCTCCAGCCGGCTGATGGTGAGCGGTTACTCTCAGGGCGGCTTTGTGGCGCTGGCCACGCAGCGCGCGATGCAGACCAAATACTCGGGCGAATTCAAGGTCACGGCGGCGGCGCCGATGTCCGGCCCGTACGCCTTGCTGCAGTTCGGCGACGCCATCTTCAACGGCGCGCCGACGGTCGGTTCCAGCGCTTTCCTGCCGATGCTGATCAACGCCGGGCAGCGCGCCGGCGCCGGCCTGTACACCAGCCTGAACGACGTCTACGAAAACAAATACGCCACCGGCATCGACACGCTGCTGCCCGGCACCCTGGGTCTGGGCGACCTGGTCGCCGCCGGCAAGCTGCCGAACGACGTGCTGTTCGCGGCCGATTCGCTGCCGCAGGCGGCCGGCTACGCTTCCTATTTCGGCGCCGACCATTTGCTCAAGACCAGTTACCGCAACAGCTACCTGGCCGATCTGAAGGCCAATCCGTGCAATACCAGCTCGAGCACGCCGCTGGCCTGCGCGCCGGCGCAGCCGCTGCGCAAGTGGCTGCTGAAGAACGACCTGCGCACCTACACGCCGAGCGTGCCGCTATTCCTGTGCGGCGGCAGCCAGGACCCGGTGGTGCCGTTCGCCAATACCGATGCCGCCGGCGCTTATTTCCGCGCCCAGGCCATGTCGTCGCTGCAATTGACGGTGCTGGACCTGGACGACTCCGCGCTGCTCACCGACTACCGCAACGCGCGCGCGGAGTTCGCCGCCGCCAAGGCATTGCTGCGGCTTTCGGTCATCAGCGGCGGCGGCAGCGGGAGCGATGCCAACAAGGCCGTCGCCGACAGCTACCATGCCGGCCTGGTGGCGCCATTCTGTATGCGTGAGGCAAGAAACTTCTTTGATTCCGCACCATCGCGGTGAAAATACCGCCGGACTCGCTTTCATGCCGAAATTTACACCGAGCAAACGTTCTTTTTAGCCACAAAAAGGACGCTCAATTGCGTGCTCCTCTATACAACGTTGCTCAAGGCTGGCATATTAGTTGTGTTGCGAATAGCACGGCCGTTCGTATCACATCACAAAATAAAATTCCTAGGAGACAATATGCGTCACACCAAATTTGCACTCGCTGCAATGGCCTTGGCCGTCCTTGCAGGCTGCGGCGGTACAGATCCAGCACCTGGCAACCAAACCCTCAAGAACAAGTTCAGCGCCCAGGTATCGTTTGGCGATAGCCTGTCCGACGTCGGCTCCTACGCTGTCGGCACCGTGGCTGCGCTGAAGGGTGGCAAATTCACGATCAACGGCGACAGCTCCGCCACCGTGTCCACGCTGACGGGCAAGAACTGGACCGAACTGATGGCCGCGCAAATCGGCGTGGCCGCGCCATGCCCCGCGATTACCGGCCTCGACGGCAATGCAGCCCAAGGCTTCTCGGTGCCGCAAGTAGCCCACGCCGGCTGCTACGGCTATGCACAGGGCGGCGCCCGTGTGACCAACCCTGTCGGCCCAGGCAACAAGCTGACCGGCAGCCCGCTGGGCGCGCTGACCATTCCTGTGGTCACCCAGGTGGCCAACCACCTGAAAGCCGTCGGCGGCAAATTCAAGGGCGACGAGCTGGTGCTGGTCATGGCCGGCGGTAACGACGTGCTGTTCAACCTGTCCAAGCTGAGCGCCGACGCCACCGCGGCCGGTACCGCCGCCGGCGGTCAAGCCTATGTGACCAGCCTGGTGGGCCAGCTGGCCGCCGGCGCCACCAACCCGCAGACCGCCGCCCAGGCCATCGGCCTGGCCGCGGGCACCGAAGCGGCGCGTCCTGGCAGCACCCAGACCACGATCACCCAGGCCGCCATCGGCGCCGCCGCCATCCAGCCAGGCAACTCGGCTGTGGCATCGCCTGCCGTCTACGGTCCGATGGTGGCCAAGGCCACCACCGACGCGACCGCCGCCGGCGCCAAGGCCGGTGCCGACTATGCCACCGCCCACGGTCCAGACCTGGTCGCCGCCATGACGACCGCCGGCACCGAACTGGCCACCCTGGTGAAAACCCAGATCGTCGCCAACGGCGCCAACTTCGTCACCGTGAACAACCTGCCGGACGTGGCCACCACGCCGTCGGGCCGCGGCCAGTCGGCATCGACCCAGGCCCTGATCAACGCCATGGTCAGCGCCTTCAACACCGCGCTGACCACCGGCCTGTCGTCGGAAACCAAGGTGCTGATCGTGGACGTGTTTGCCGCCAGCCACGACCAGGCCACCAACCCCGGCCCATACGGCCTGACCAACGTGTCGGAAACCGCCTGCGACCTGACCCCTGCCAAGAACCCGCTGGCCAGCTCGCTGGTCTGCAACGCCAGCAACGTCAAGTCCGGCGATATCAGCCACTGGTCCTTCGCCGACGACGTCCACCCGACGCCGTTCACCAACCTGCTGCTGGCCCGTTATGTGGCCGAGAAGCTGGTGGTCAAGGGCTGGCTGTAATTCTGTCGTCGCAGGCAGCCGCCGCCTGAGGGCGCCGGCTGCCGGACTCACAACACAATAAATCTGGAGACGATATGAAGAACACGGTAAAACTGCTGGCGCTGGCCGCCGCGATGACGGTAGCCTCGGCTGCATCCGCACAACAAACCCAGGGCACCTGGCTGGGCACGCTGGGCGTCAACAAGATCACCCCTAAAGTCGACTCGGGCGACGTTTCGGCGCCGGCGCTGCCAGGCACCAAGACCGACGTCGGTTCGGATACCAAGCCGCGCTTTGCGGTTGCCTACATGGTGACCGACAACATCTCGGCCGAACTGGATCTGGGTCTGCCGTACAAGCACGAGCTGGAAGGCGCCGGCGCCATTCAGGGCACGGGCAAGCTGGCCACGGCCGAAGTGCTGCCGCCGACCGCCTTTATCCAGTACCGCTTCCTGCCGGCCAACTCGATGTTCCGTCCGTACGTGGGCCTGGGCATCACCTACGCCATGTTCCAGAAGGAGCGTGGTTCGGGCCAGCTGACCTCGATCCTGAACACCGGCGGCCCTGGCGCAACCTTCAAGCTCGATGACAAGTGGGCGGCCAGCTACCAGATCGGCGGCACGGTGAAGATCAACGAGAAGTGGTTCATCGACGCTTCGGTCATCAAGACCAAGCTGAAAACCACCGCGCATTACTCGACCGGTCAGACCCAGGACGTGCGCCTGGATCCGCTGGCGGTCAACGTCAGCATCGGCTATGCCTTCAAGGGCTTCTAGAAAGCGGCCGCACAATGAGAAACCGCTGCCTCGGCAGCGGTTTTTTTTTTAGCTTTACTGGAAGGCCTGGATGCCGGTCTGGGCCCGGCCCAGGATCAGCGCATGGATGTCATGCGTGCCTTCGTAGGTATTGACCACTTCCAGGTTCACCATGTGGCGGATGATGCCGAACTCGTCCGAGATGCCGTTGCCGCCCAGCATATCGCGCGCCACGCGGGCGACGTCCAGCGACTTGCCGCAGGAATTGCGCTTCATCATCGAGGTGATTTCCACCGCCGCCGTGCCGGCGTCCTTCATGCGGCCCAGCTGCAGGCAGCCTTGCAGGCCCAGCGTGATTTCGGTCTGCATGTCGGCCAGCTTTTTCTGCACCAGCTGGTTGGCGGCCAGCGGACGGCCGAACTGCGAGCGGTCCAGCACGTACTGGCGCGCCGTGTGCCAGCAGTCTTCCGCCGCGCCCAGCGCGCCCCAGGCGATGCCGTAGCGCGCCGAGTTCAAGCAGGTGAACGGACCCTTCAGGCCGCGCACGTCCGGGAAGGCGTTCTCTTCCGGGCAGAACACATTGTCCATGACGATCTCGCCGGTCACCGAGGCGCGCAGGCCGAACTTGCCGTGGATCGCGGGCGCGCTCAGGCCGGCCATGCCTTTTTCCAGCACGAAGCCGCGGATCGCGCCTTCATCGTCCTTGGCCCAGACCACGAACACGTCGGCCACCGGCGAATTGGTGATCCACATCTTGGAACCGGTCAGCGCGTAGCCGCCCGCCACCTTCTTGGCGCGGGTGATCATCGAGCCGGGATCGGAGCCGTGGTTGGGCTCGGTCAGGCCGAAGCAGCCGATCCACTCGCCGGTGGCCAGTTTCGGCAGGTATTTCTGTTTCTGTTCCTCGGTGCCGAATTCGTAGATGGGCACCATCACCAGCGACGACTGCACGCTCATCATCGAGCGGTAGCCGGAATCGACGCGCTCGACTTCACGCGCGATCAGGCCGTAGGACACGTAGTTCAGGCCGGGACCGCCGTACTGTTCCGGGATGGTCGGGCCCAGCAGGCCCAGTTCGCCCATTTCGCGGAAGATGGAGGTGTCCATTTGCTCGTGGCGGAACGCTTCGAGGATGCGCGGCTGCAGCTTGTCCTGGCAATAGGCGGCAGCGGCGTCGCGCACCATGCGCTCGTCGTCGGTCAGTTGCTGGTCCAGCAGCAGGGGATCATCCCAGTGGAATTGGGCGCGGGCTTGGCTCATGGTGGTCTCTCATTGTGGTGTATGCTGCCCAGCATTCTATGCCGTCACACGGGGGCCGGCTTTTCAAATGGCGACACCAATTTCCGTTTTTAGCCCAGACTGCAGAATTGCCCGCCGTGGAAAATCAGCGGCGGCGCCGGCGTGACCGCGCACAGCTCGACCTCGCCGACGAAAATGACGTGGTCGCCCTCGGGATAGCGGCTGCGGTTGTGGCATTCGAACCAGGCCGACGAGCCTTTCAGGATCGGCTGGCCGGTGCGCGACAGTTCGTATTCCACGCTGTCCCACGGATTGACGCCGCGCGTGGAAAACAGCTTGGCCAGGTGCGCCTGGCCGGCCGACAGCACATTGATGACGTAATGCGAGTTGCCGGTGAAGATGGGCATGCTGTTGGCCGAGGTGGCCAGGCTCCACAGCACCAGCGGCGGATCCAGCGATACCGAATTGAAGGAACTCGCCGTCAGGCCACGGAAAGTGCCGTCCGCCAGCCGCGTCGTGATGACGGTGACGCCGGTGGCGAACTGCCCCAGGGCCTGGCGGAAATGGGGGGTATCGAAGGAGCGCTGTTGGGCGCGGGGAGAACGTGTGTGCATGGTTGGCCTGTATATTTCTGACATTATGCCAAAGTTTGCCCCGCGATAGCGTATTGCCCCGGTTTGCGTTACAGTCACTCATGGACAGAACCGGGCAGTCTTCTACGCAGGGGGAGTGATGACAATCGAAACCGCGATACTGGGCGGAGGCTGTTTCTGGTGCCTCGAGGCGGTGTATCTGGAAGTGAAGGGCGTTACCCACGTTGAGTCCGGCTACACGGGCGGCCATCAGCCCAACCCGACCTACGAGCAAGTCTGCGCCGGCGACACCGGCCATGCCGAAGTGGTGAAACTGGACTTCGATCCGGCCGTCGTCAGCTATCGCGACCTGCTGGAAATCTTCTTCACCATCCACGACCCGACCACCCTGAACCGCCAGGGCAACGACGTCGGCACCCAGTACCGCTCGGTGATCTACCACCAGTCGCCGCAGCAGGAAGCCACGGCGCGCCAGGTGATCGCCGAAATGGCGGGAGTGTGGGACGCGCCCATCGTCACCGAACTGTCGCCGGCCCAGCCCTACTACAAGGCCGAGGACTATCACCAGGACTACTTCCGCCAGCATCCGCTGCAGGGCTATTGCGCCTTCGTGGTGGCGCCCAAGGTGGCCAAGTTCAAGAAGACGTACACGCATCGCTTGAAATAATTGCTTGAAATAATAAGAACGACTAAGCCCGGAGGCATGCATGAAGGTGGTACTGGTCGACGACACCCATATCAACCTGGTGCTGATGTCGCGGCTGGTCGATAAACTGCAGGACGTCAGCACGATGTCGTTCCAGTCGGCGCGCGAGGCGCTGGCCTGGTGCAACGCCAACCCCTACGATCTGCTGATCGTCGACTACATGATGCCGGACATGAACGGGCTGGAGCTGATCGCCGCGCTGGCCGCGCCGCCCGACCAGCGCCCGCCGGTGCTGATGGTGACCGCCAGCGTCGACGTCGACGTGCGCCACCGCGCGCTGGAAAACGGCGCCAGCGATTTCCTCATCAAGCCGATCGACAAGGTCGAGTTCCTGGCCCGCACCCGCAACATGCTGGCGTTGCGCAGCGCCACCTTGAGCCTGCAGCACCGCGCCAGCTGGCTGGCGGACGAGGTCAGCAAGGCCACCGCCGAGCTGCGCGCGCGCGAGCAGGAAACCATCATGCTGCTGTGCCGCGCCTCCGAGTACCGCGATCCCGAGACCGGCGCCCACATCCAGCGCATGGCCCACTATTCAAAGCTGATCGCCGGCCAGCTGGGCCTGTCTGCCGAACAACAAGACGACATCCTCAACGCCGCGCCCATGCACGACATCGGCAAGGTCGGCACGCCGGACCACATCCTGCTCAAGCCGGGCCGCCTGAACGACGAGGAAATGGTGGTGATGCGCCAGCACGCCGGCATCGGCTACAACATCCTCAAGGATTGCCAGGCGCGCATGCTGCAGCTGGCGGCCGAGATCGCGCTGACCCACCACGAGCGCTGGGACGGCAACGGCTACCCGCGCGGCCTGGCCGGCGAGGCCATTCCGCTGGTGGGCCGCATCGTCGCCGTGGCCGACGTGTTCGACGCGCTGACCAGCGTGCGGCCGTACAAGCAAGCCTGGAGCATGGAGGACGCCCGCCGTCACTTGTTGGACAACTGCAACACGCATTTCGACCGGCGCTGCGTCGACGCCTTGCTGGCGCGCTGGGACGACGTGCAGCACATCCGCGCCCGTTTCCGCGACGAACCCGACCAGGCTGGCGATGCCACAGTCGCCACCGCCTAGCTGGCCGGCGCCGGCGCTGCGCCGCGACAGCCTGATCGGGCCGATACGGCAGGCGTTCGGCCTGGGCGACGAGGCCGCGCTGGAACGGCTGCTGATCACCTTGGCCGAACTGGAGACCGAGTCCACCCAGCTGCGCCTGGCCAACTCGCTGCTGCGCAAGGAAAACCGCCAGCAGCGCGGCAACGTCGGCACCTGGCGCGACAAGACCGCGGCCAAGCTGGCCGGCCTGCAGCGCGACCTGCACGCCGACCTGACCACGCCGTCCGAATCCGCGGCCGACCGGGCCGCGCGCGACCAGCAGGAGCTGACCGAGCAGATCCTCGACCAGCTGCCTATCCCCGTCTTCCTCAAGGACCGCGCCGGCCGCTTCCTGCGCTTCAACAGCCGCTTCGAGGAATTCACGCAGCGCTCGCGGGCGGAAATCCTCGGCCGCACCATCGGCGACTTCGCCTCGCCGCGCTGGGCCGCCGCCACCTTGCGCGAGGACGAGCAGGCGTGGAGCAGCGGCCGGCTGGTCACCAGCGAACGGCGCATGACCAGCGTCGACCCGCCGATCGACGTGCTGGTCAGCCGCAAGGTGATCAACAGCGGCGGGCTGTCCTATATGCTGGGCTATTTCATCGACATCAGCGAGCAGCGCGCCGCCCGCGCCGCCATGCAGCACGCGGTGGAATCGGCCGAGGCGGCCAGCCGCGCCAAGAGCGAATTCCTGGCCAATATGAGCCATGAAATCCGCACGCCGATGAACGGCATCCTCGGCATGACCGAGCTGGTGCTGGAGTCCGGACTCAACGCCGAGCAGCGCGCCGACCTGGGGCTGGTCAAGGCCTCGGCCGACGCCCTGCTGCACATCGTCGACGACATCCTCGACTTTTCCAAGATCGAGGCGGGCAAGCTGGAGATCGAGGAAGTGCCGTTCGACCTGCACCAGCTGGTGGGCGACACGCTGCGCGCGATGGGCTTGCGCGCCCGGCAGAAAGGGCTGGCGCTGGCCGGCGAGCTGGCGCCGGAACTGCCGCGCATCATGAAGGGCGATCCGGGGCGGCTGCGCCAGGTGCTGCTGAACCTGGTCGGCAACGCCATCAAGTTCACCGAACACGGCGGCGTGACGGTGGCGCTGGGCGCCGGTCCCGAGCACGATGGCCGCAGCGACATCACGTTTGCCGTGCGCGACACCGGCATCGGCGTGCCGGCCGAAAAGCAGCACATGATCTTCGAGGCGTTTGCCCAGGTCGACGGTTCCACCACGCGCCAGTACGGCGGCACCGGCCTGGGATTGGCGATCTGCCGCCGGCTGGTGATCCTGATGCAGGGACGGATAGACGTCAGCAGCGAACCGGGGCGAGGCAGCGTGTTCAGCTTTACCGTGCCGCTGCAGCACACCGGGGTGACGCAGGCGGCGCCGCTGCCGCCGCTGCCGGTGCAGGCCCCGGGCGCGAACATGGGGCCCAGCGTGCTGACCGCCGAGGGCGACGCATTGCCTTCATACTCGCCGGCGTCCGCTGCCGCGCCCGCGCTTGGCGGCCTGCGCGTGCTGCTGGCCGAAGACAATCCGGTCAACCAGCGGCTGGCGATGCGGCTGCTGGAAAAGCTGGGCCACCGCGTCACCCTGGTCGACAACGGACTGGCCGTGCTCGACAGCGCGGTGCACGGCGGCTTCGACGTGATCCTGATGGATGTGCAGATGCCGGCCCTGGATGGCCTGGCGGCCACGCGCCAGATCCGCCTGCGCGAACTGGCGCAGGGCGGCCATGTGCCGATCATCGCGATGACCGCGCGCGCCATGGCCGGCGACCGCGAGCGCTGCATGGAGGCGGGCATGGACGACTACCTGTCCAAGCCGGTCGACAGCCAGCAGCTGCGCGAAATGCTGCAGCGCTACCAGCCCGACAGCGGCCATCAGTTGCTGGACTGGCGCGGCGCGCTGCAGCGGCTGGACGGCGATACCGAACTGCTGCTGGAACTGGCCGCGCTGTTCCTGCAGGACGGCCCGCAGCTGTGGCAGGAACTGGGCGCGGCGCTGGCGTCGGGCGAGACCGAACGCAGCACGCGCGCCGTGCACAGCCTCAAGGGCGTGCTGGTCAACTTCGGCGCCGCGCGCGCGGTGGCGCTGGCCGAGCAGCTGTCGGCGGCGTTGCATGCCGGCCAGCCGTGGCAATCGGCCGCCGTGCGCCTGGAGTCGGCGCTGGAGCAGGTCTACGAGGCGCTGAAGGCCTTGATCGCCGGCGGCGTCGACGCCACGGCCGCACCGCCATCGTCCTGAAGCAGCGCGAACGCCGGCAGGCCGTCGCCGCCGAGCGCGTAGTTCCCGGCGCCGGTGCCATTGCTCGTATTGTCCGCCGCCGACGGATACATATGCTTGCGTGACCAGGGCAGCGTGCCGCTGCGCTGCGCCGCCTTGCGGCCGACGATCTGGTACAGGCTGATCCAGTCCTGCTCGAAGGCATAGCTGCAGCCGGCCAGGTAGACGTGCCAGATCCGGTAGCGCTTGTCGCCCGCCAGCGCCCGCGCGCGCTCGGCCCCGGCCTCGAAATTGTCGGTCCAGATCGCGCAGGTGCGGGCGTAGTGGCGGCGCAGGTTCTCCACGTCGAACACTTCCAGCCCCCCTTGCTGCATGGTCTTGAGCACGTTGCCGACGTGCGCCAGTTCGCCGTGCGGGAACACGTATTTTTCAATGAACTCGCCGCCGCCGTACGGCGTCTCGCCGTTGTCCGGATCGGTGGTGGTGATGCCGTGGTTCATCACCACGCCGTCCGGCGCCAGCAGCCTGTTGATGGCCGCGAAATACTCGGGCAGGTGCTTGACGCCGACGTGCTCGAACATGCCGACGCTGGTGATGCGGTCGAACTGGCCGCGCACGTCGCGGTAGTCCTGCAGGCGGATCTCGACCAGGTGTTCCAGCCCGGCGCGCCGCACCCGCTCCTTGGCCAGCGCGAACTGGTTTTCGGACAGCGTGACGCCGACGCAGCGCGCCTTGTACTGCTGCGCCGCGCGTATCACCAGCGCGCCCCAGCCGCAGCCGATGTCGAGCAGCGTCTGGTTGGGCTTGAGCTCGATCTTGCGCAGGATATGGTCGATCTTCTTGACCTGGGCCACGGCCAGGTCCTCGTCGCCGTTCTCGAAATAGGCGCAGGAATACACCATGTTGGGATCGAGGAACTGCGCGTAGAACTCGTTGGACACGTCGTAGTGGTAGCGGATCGCCTCCGCGTCCTTCTGCTTGCTGTGCGCCATGCCGCGCACGATGCGGGCGAACTTGCCCTCGGCCTTGAGCGTGGTGCGCGCCAGCGCGTTGACGATGGCGATCATGTCGTGCGCGCGGCCCTTGACCTCGATCGCGCCTTCGACATAGGCGGCGCCGAGGTTGGACAGCGACGGCGTCAGCAGGTAGCGCGCCGCCGACACATTGGGCAGCCGTATGGTCACGCGCGGCGGCTGGTCGGAGAAATCGACATGCTGGCCGTTCCACAGTTCGATGCGCAGCGGCAGCGCGATTTGCTGGCGGATGCCCGAGATCCAGGTGCTGAGTCGGTTCTGTACAAACAAGATAACCTCCGAGTTCAGAAACAAAAAGACCATCGCAAGCGATGGCCTGGTGTCCCGCCCGGCGCGCCGGTGCTACGGCTGCAAGCGTTCCTTCACCCAGCTTCCATCTGCCTGTTTGACGTACACGATCCGGTCATGGAAACGCGAACGGCGTCCCTGCCAGAACTCGATGCGCACCGGATCGAGGCGGTAGCCGCCCCAGTGTTCCGGCCGCACCGGATGTTCGCCGCCGACCGCGGCGGCGGCATCGTAATTGGCTTCCATCTGTTCCCGGTTGGCGATCCGCGCGCTCTGCTGCGATGCGATCGCGGCGATCTGGCTTTTCACCGGCCGGCTGTAAAAATACTTGTCGCTCTCTTCGGCGGAGGTGTGCTCCACCTTGCCTTCTATCCGCACCTGGCGTTCCAACTCGCTCCAAAAGAATAACAGCGCGGCGTGCGGGTTGGCGCGCAGTTGCCGGCCTTTCTGGCTCTCGTAATTGGTGTACCAAGTGAAGCCGCGCTGGTCGTACTGCTTGATCAGCACAATGCGCGAACTGGGCTTGCCGTCCGCATCCACCGTCGCCACGCTCATCGCGTTCGGTTCATTGACCTGGGCGCGCAGGGCTTCTTCAAACCACTTGCCGAACTGGGCGATCGGATCGTCCAGCACATCGTGTTCCGTCAAACTGGCGCGGCCGTAATCGAGGCGCAGGTCCGCCAGCACCACGCCGTCGGCCACCGTGTTGGCCACCGCCACCTGTTGCTGCTCCGGCACCTGGCTTTGCGGCAGGGCCGGGGCGATGCCGCGCCGCACCTGCATCGCGCTGCCCAGCTGGGCCATCTGCTCCGGGCTGAACAGGCGCTTGGCCATCGGCGCGACGTGCGTTTCTTCCTTGGTCATATGGGCCGCGTAGGCGTCGCAGAAACGCTGGACATCCTGCGCCGACAAGGCGGTACTTTGCCCATTTGCAATTTGATCAAGTTGTGAATTAATTATATGCCAGTCTTGGTCCATTTGCTGGTGGTCGGCCAAAATGCCGGGCACCAGTTCGGCCAGCAGCACGGCGTCGGCGCCGCGCGCGGTGGCCTGCAGCATCGGCACCAGGTTTTGCTCCTCGTCGTCGTGGTGCAGGTGGGCCGCCTTGTTGAAATATTTCTGCACCGCTTGCGCGGCCTTTTGCGCCTCGGCGTCGGCGCCGTGCTTGGGCAAATGCGCCAGCAGCTTCTGCAGCGTTTCCAGCTGCTGGCGTATCTTGTCGTGGCAATGTTTCAAGACTGCTATCGGCTGGCTGAAATCGGGGGCGGTGTCAAACAAGGTACTCATGGGATGGGCGCTCTGGCTAAGGTAGAAAGTCATTCTAAAATAATTTTTGCGGCAGCGTCCGTTAAAATGTCGGCTATGAACTCCATCGCCCCCACCCAATTCGACGATATCGACTTCGAGCGCCGCTTCGGCGGCATCGCCCGCCTCTATGGCGAGCGCGCGCTGGCGCGCTTCCGCGGCGCCCACGTGTGCGTGGTCGGCACCGGCGGCGTCGGCTCCTGGATCGTCGAGGCGCTGGCGCGCAGCGCCATCGGCCAGCTGACCTTGATTGATCTGGACAACGTCGCCGAGTCCAACATCAACCGCCAGATCCAGGCCCTGAGCGGCACCGTCGGCCAGGCCAAGATCGGCGCGCTGGCCGAACGCATCGCCCAGATCAATCCTTTCTGCGTGGTCAACCAGATCGAGGACTTCGTCACGCCGGACAACCTGGAGCAGATGCTGGGCGCCGGCAGGTACGACTACGTGGTCGACGCCATCGACAGCGTCAAGGCCAAGGCGGCGATGATCGCCTGGTGCCGTCAGCACGCGCTGCCGATGATCATCATCGGCAGCGCCGGCGGCCAGACCGATCCGACCCAGATCGCCGTGCGCGACCTGGCGCGCACCGAGCAGGAACCGCTGCTGAAAAAAGTGCGCAAGGTGCTGCGCAGCCAGTACGGCTATCCGCGCGGCGAAAAGACCAAGTTCCACGTCGACGCGGTGTTCTCGATGGAGCCGCTGAAGTTCCCGGAAACGGGCGAAGCGTGCGCGGTGGACGGCGACGAGCGCGCCGGCGGGGTCACCGGCCTGAACTGCGCCGGCTTCGGCTCGGCGATGGTGGTCACCGCCACCTTCGGCATGGTGGCCGCCAGCCAGGTGCTGCTCAAGCTGGCCGAGAGCGCGCAACCGGCGGTACCGGCCGCCGCGACGATGTAAGTTTTATCCAGTTCGCGATACAGGTTTGCTATCATAGCCCGCTGTCCCAGACCCATCGAAAGAAAACCATATGATGCGTAGTTCCGTATTCGTTGCACTGTGCGCGCTGGCGGCCTCCGTGGCCCAGGCGCAAACCCCGGCCGCGCCGGCCACCGCCGCCGATGCGCCGCCACCGCCGCCGCTGGTGGTCGGCTCGGCCACGCCGGGCCCGGCCGCCGAGCAGCTGATCGTCACCGACACCAAGGTCGGCACCGGCAAGGAAGCGACCACCGGCGCCACCGTCTACATGCACTACTCGGGCTGGCTGTATCGTCCGCTGGCGAAAGGCATGCACGGCAAGCTGTTCGACTCGTCGATCCCGCGCGGCGAGCCGCTGGACTTCGTGCTGGGCGCCGGCCGCGTCATCAAGGGCTGGGACCAGGGCATCCAGGGCATGAAGGTGGGCGGCAAGCGCACCTTGATCATCCCGTCGGAACTGGCCTACGGCTCGCGCCCGTCGCCGGGCAGCGGCATCCCGCCGAATTCCGCGCTGATCTTCGACGTGGAGCTGATGGACGTCAAATAAAGGCGTAGACTGGAACCTCCGTCCCACCCCGGAGGTTCTGATGAAGATAGCCAACGACGTAACCGAATTGATCGGCCGTACCCCGCTGGTACGGCTGAACCGGCTGGCCAAGGGCAGCACCGCCCAGGTACTGGCCAAGCTGGAATACTGCAACCCGGCCCACAGCGTGAAAGACCGCATCGGCCTGTCCATGATCGAAGCGGCCGAAGCGGCCGGCCAGATCCGTCCCGACACCATCATCCTCGAACCGACCAGCGGCAACACCGGCATCGCGCTGGCGATGGTCTGCGCCGCGCGCGGCTACCGCTGCACCTTGGTCATGCCGGACACCATGAGCCGCGAACGGCGCTTGCTGCTGCGCGCCTACGGCGCTGAACTGATACTGACGCCGGGCAGCGAAGGCATGCTGGGCGCGATCCGCAAGGCCGAGGAGCTGGCCGAGGGCGACCGCCGCTACCTGATGCCGCAGCAGTTCAACAATCCCGCCAATCCCGACGTGCATCGCCGCACGACGGCCGAGGAAATCTGGGCCGATACCGACGGCCGCGCCGACATCCTGGTGGCCGGCGTCGGCACCGGCGGCACGATCACCGGCGTGGGCGAGGTGATCAAGGCGCGCAAGCCGGAATTCCGCTGCATCGCGGTGGAACCGGAGGCGTCGCCGATGCTGGCCAAGGGCACCAAGGGTCCGCACCCGATCCAGGGCATAGGCGCCGGCTTCGTGCCGGCGGTGCTGAACACCAAGGTCTACGATGAAATCATCGGCGTGAAAAACGAGGATGCGTTCGAGACCGCGCGCCTGGCGGCCAGCCAGGAAGGGCTGCTGGTGGGGATCTCTTCCGGCGCCGCGCTGTGGGCCGCGCTGCAGGTGGCGCGGCGGCCGGAGAGCGCGGGCAAGATCATCGTGGTGATCATCCCGTCCTTTGGCGAGCGCTATCTGAGCACGCCGCTGTACGCCAACCTGGCGGACTAACCGCTTAGCTTAGTGCGGCGCCGGCTGCAGGCAGCATTCCTGCGCGCCGGTGCCGAGGCGGATCTGCAGCGTGCTGTGCTGGATCGAGAATTCCTCGCGCAGCTGGCGGCTGATGGCGTCGATGGCGCCGTCGCCGGGGTGGCCGGCCGGCGTGACCAGTTGCGCCGTCAGCGCCGTCTCGGTGGTGCTCATGGCCCAGATGTGCACGTCGCACACCTCGCTCACCTCGGGCTGGCTGCGCAGGAAGGCTTCGATCTCGGCGCGGTCCACATTGTCCGGCACGGCGGCCAGCATCATGCGCATGGCCTGCTTCAACAGCGACCAGGTGCTGTAGGCGATGAAGGCGACGATGGCCATGCTGACCAGCGGGTCCAGCCAGTTCCAGCCGGAATAGCGGACGATGACGCCGGCCACCAGCACGCCCAGCGAGATGGCGGCGTCGGCGGCCATGTGCAGGTAGGCGCCGCGGATGTTGATGTCGTCCTTGCTGCCGGACATGAACAGCCAGGCCGAGAAACCGTTGACCAGGATGCCGACGCCGGCCACCACCGACACCGTCAGGCCGGCCACCGGTTCCGGATGCACCAGCTGCTGCACGGCTTCCCAGGCGATGCCGCCGCAGGCCGCCATCAGCAGCATCGAATTGAACAGCGCGGCCAGCATCGAGGTGCTGCGCAGGCCGTAGGTATAGCGGCCGTTCGGCGTGCGCCGGGCCAGGATGGCGGCGCCCCAGGCCAGCATCAGGCCCAGCACGTCCGACAGGTTGTGGCCGGCGTCGGCCATCAGCGCGGTGGAGTTGGCCAGGAAGCCGTAGAAGAACTCGATCGCCACGAACACGGTGTTGAGCACGATGGCGATGGCGAAGGCGCGGCCCATGGTGTTCGGGTCGCCGTGGTGGTGGCCGTGGCTGTGGTCGTGCCCATGATCGTGGCTGTGCGCCTTGGCCTTGGCCGGCGCGTGGCCATGGTCGTGGTCATGATGATCGTGGTCGTGATGGTCGTGGTGCTGGCTCATGCTTCGTTCCCGTTGGAAGGTTCGGCGATATGTTCGAGCATATCGTTGAGGACGCCGCTGATATGGGCGTCGGCTGCGGAGTAGAAAACCTGCTTGCCCTGGCGCTCGGACTTGACGATGCGCGCCGCGCGCAGCAGGCGCAAGTGGTGGCTGACCAGGGAGCTGCTCAGTTCAAGGGAGGAGGCGATGTCGCTGACGGCGATCGGCGCCGCCACGCAGGCAAGCACGATGCGCAGGCGCGTCGGATCGCCCAGCAGGTGGAACAGATCGGCCAGCTGGGCAATCGCGGGATCGCAGACGGTATAGTCGTGTTGGCAACTCATAATACTAACAAGTGAATAGGTATTCACATGTTAGCAGAAAATGCCGGCGTCAGGGTAGTACGGTCACAACAGCCTTGCCCGTTCCCGTGCCGGACTCCAGGTATTCATGGGCGCCGACGATGTCTTCGAAGGAAAATACCCGCGCCGGCCTTGCCCGGTAGTGGCCCTGTTCCACCCGCTCGACGATTTGCTGCAGGGGCACCCGGTCCAGCTCGAATCCCGGCGAGCCGAACGCGAAGCTGCCGAAAAAGCTCAGCTGCACCCGCGGCGGCAGATGTTGCAGCGGCAGGAAGCCGGCCAGCGGCCCGAGGCCGCCGAGGAAGCCTGCCTGGCAGACGCGGCCGGGCCGGGCCGCGAGGGCCAGCGAATCGAGCAGCGTGGTGTTGCCCACCAGGTCCAGCACCGCGTCGACGCCGCCGGGAGCGATGGCGCGCACGGCGGCGGCCAGGCTGGGCTGTTCCTCGATGACGTGGCGGGCGCCGTTGTCTTTCAACAGGGTCTCGAGCGCAGCCGGACGGCGCGTGGTGGCGATCACCTGCGCGCCCGCGTGGGCCGCGATATTGGTCGCGGCCTGGCCCAGCGCGGAGCTGGCGCCGCGTACCAGCAGCGTTTGCCCGGGACGCAATTCCAGGTTGTCGTGCAAGCAGGCCCAGGCGGTTGCATACGATTCCGGTATCGCGGCCAGATCGGCCCACGGCAGCGACGAGCGCAGCGGCACCACATTGCCGGCCGGGACGCACGCATATTCCGCATAGCTGCCGTTGATGGTGCGCCCCATGCCGCCCATGATGGCGGCCACGGTGTCGCCTTCACGCAGCCCGGTTCCCGGCGCCGCGGCCACGATGCCGACGCACTCGATGCCCGGCACCCTGGCGACTTCGCCCCACAAGCCCTGGCGCATATAGGTTTCCGCGCGGTTCAGGCCGAACGCCTGGACGCGGATCAGCACCTGGCCGGGAGCGGGCACCGGTGTGGGCAGCTGCACCGGCTGCAACTGGTCGGGACCGCCGAACTGGGCGATTTGTATGGCACGCATGAGGTTCTCCTGAAAGTGGTCGAGCCACGACTGTATGGGAAAACATATTCGGATAAAATTGGAAAATCTTGTCAATCTCTGTAGGATTTATGAACTCTGTTGGATTCACCCTGCATGAACTGGCATGCTTCCTGGCGGTCGCCGAACTGGGCAGCTTTCAAAAGGCCGCGACCCGGCTGCACCGCTCCCATCCCAGCGTGTTTGCCGCCGTCGCCAGCCTCGAGCGCCAACTGGGGCTGGCGCTGTTCGACCGCAGCGGCTACCGGGTCGCCGTCTCCGCCGCCGGCGAGGCCTTCCTGGACCGGGCCAGGCAGATGCTGGACAGCGCCAGGCAGATGGAAACGCAGGCTCGGCAGATCGCCATGGGGGAGGAAGTCAGGCTGGCGGTGGTGATCGGCGACCTGTGCCCGCTGCCGGCGACCTTGCATTTGCTGCGGCGTTTTTTTGCGCAGTGCCCGGGGACCAGGCTGGACCTGCATTTCGAGGCCCTGTCAGGCCCGTGGGAGCGCCTGCAAAGCGGCGAGGCGGACTTGATCTTCCATCACCTCGAGCAGGCGGAGATGCGCTTCGACGCCAGGGGATGGCAGCGCGTCCGGCTGGTGCCGGTGGTGGCGCCCGATTTCCTGGATTTTCCGGTGCACGCCGGCATCACGCCGGAAATGATGCGGCCCTACGTGCAATGCGTGATACGCGACAGCGCGCGCAACGGCGCCCCGCGCGACTACTTCGTGGTGGACGGCGCCCGCCGCTGCACCGTCGCCGATCAGTTCATGAAGCGCGAGGTGATCCTGCAAGGGATGGGATGGGGGCATATGCCGCTGTACCTGGTGGAAGAGGATCTGGCGCAGGGGCGGCTGCTGTCGATGGCCGGCGACCATTTCCGCGAAAGCGAGCTGGAACTGGTCATCGCGCGCCGCCGCGATGTCGCCCACGGTCCGGTCGCCACCCGGCTGTGGGAGCACCTGGTGGCGCATCTGCCGTAGATCAGGAGTGCGTCAGGAATGCGGGGCGGGCGGCACGGATTTGGCCAGGTCGTTGCGCAGCGCCTGCAGGTTGCCGTCCAGGCTGCTGTAGGCGGTGATCATCTGGCTCAGCATGCGGAAAATCGCCTTCGGATCGCCGTCGCCCATGCGCACATCGCTGATCGTGTCCATCATGCCCGGGCCGTTGAGGAAATTGTTGCCGCCGCTGGCATTGATCATCTGCACGTCGCGCATGCCGGCATACAGGCCCGAATACCGTTCCAGCTCCTGCTGCGACATCCAGCTGACCGCCTGGCTGGCGACCGCCACTTCCCATGCCTCGCGCCGCAGCGCCGGGGTCAGCACGCTCAGGCCCAGCTTGTTCTTCAACTCCAGCTTGTCGATCAGCGCCTGGCTGCCGCCCTTGTCCTGGATGCCGGCCAGCAGCTGCGCGCGCAGCGCCTGCAGCTTGGTCAGCTCGGCGGTATTGTGGGTCAGTACCTGGTCGAGTTCGTGGACATTGGCCTGGATCTCGGCGTCGATGCGGGTGCCGGCTTCATGCGCCAGGTGGCGGTGGTGCAGGGTTTGCACGCCATGCTCCAGCGCCAGCGCGGTGATGATGCTGATGACGATCATCAGGTACTCGCCGCCGAATTCCTTGAAAGAGCTGGCCTTGGGGACTTCAAAGTGCATGTGTCTTCCTTATTTTTGCAGCTCGGCCTGGAGCTGGGTGCGGACTTTCGGGTCCAGTTTCTGGATCGCCTTGTTCAGCCTGTCGGCGTTTTGCAGGGCCAGGGTTTGTTCCGGCGTCAGCGCCTGCGCCTGGATGACGGCGGCCGGCGGCGGCGCGGGCTTGAAGAAGGCGGCCTGGCCGCCCAGCACCAGCAGCGCGCTCAGCACCGAGACGCCGGCGGCGGCCGCCAGCAGGCGCAGTTCGCGCGGGGTGATGGCCGGCGACTGGGTGGCGATCGGGCGTACCGCGCCGGCGGCGGGCGCCGGCGCGTAGGCCGACGGCGTGGCGGGCGGCTCCGTGGCGGCGGCCGGCTCGTTGGTGGCGTCCAGCACCGCCGCCTTGTGGCTGCCGGCCTGCAGCGGCGCCAGCCCGCCGGCCAGGCGCGCCTGCTGCGCCAGCTCCAGCGAGGCGGCGTCGATCAGCGCGACGTGGCGCTCGACCGCTTCCTCCAGTACCGCTTCGTTCAAGGCCACCAGCGCGAACACCGGATCGTCGATGTCGATCCTGACGCCGGTTTTTTCAAAGACCAGACTGCGCAGCTTCTGCTGATCCATGGCGGCTTACCACTCCACTTTGTCGAGTTGCTCGAACAGGTCGCGGAACACCACCTTGATGCGCTGCTTTTCCATGACGTTGAACTTGTCGCTTTCCTTGACCTCGTTGGCGGTCAGGCGCGCCGTGTTCATCTTCTTGATGTCGGCGCCGAAGGTGTCGGCGTTGCGCGCCGACAGCACGATGCGGCCCTTGACGCGCGACGAGTTGTCGGCGTAGGTCTGCGATTCGGTGAACTGCTTGCCGGAGGCCGACTGCAGCAGGCCGAAGTGCTCGTTTTCCCACAGCACCAGCGGCACATTGGTCGACTTGGCCGTCGACACGAAGCCCATCGCCGTGTCGTGCAGGGTGTCGCCGCCGCCGACGATGGTGTGGATGTAGACCTTGCGCCCGGACTCCTGCAGCAGCGAGAAGCAGTCGTTCTCGATCAGGTAGCCCATCAGCGGGGAGAAGGTGTTGGCGCCGTTGTCGATGACGCAGTTGCCGTCCTCTTCCAGGATGTCGATCATCAGCGCGTCGAAACGCTTGGGGTCGATGTTGCGGCTGTCCGTCATCACCGGCACATGCTTGACGTCCATCGCCTTGTAGCGCGAGAAGGTCGCGTTCTCCTGGTCGGTGTCGTAGCAGCGCAGCGGCTGGTCGCCTTCGCCGACATCCTTGCTGGCGATCCATTGCGCGAGGATGGTCGAGACCAGCGTCTTGCCGATGCCGCCTTTGCCCTGGAGAATAAAATGTACCGTGTTTTGCATCAATTACTCCTGAAACGCTTGAATGCGTCGAGAGTAATTGTTTTGTGGCGGGATGGCAACCGCCACGCTGACTTCCGGACTCAGTTGATGAAGCGGAGCAGTCCCTGCAGCGCGTGGATCACGGTTTGCTCGCGCACCGCCTTGCGGTCGCCGCTGAACACCAGCCGCTCCGTGTGCACGGTGTCGGCGTTGGCCCAGCCGAAGCAGACGGTGCCGACCGGCTTGCCCGGCACGGCGCCGGTCGGGCCTGCGATGCCGGTGGTCGAGACCGCCAGGTGGGCGTTGCTGGAGCCGAGCGCGCCGCTGGCCATGGCGGCCGCCACTTCCTCGGACACGCTGCCCATCTGCGCGATCAGCGCGGCCGACACGTCCAGCAGTTCGGTCTTGGAGGCGTTGGAATAGGCGATGAAGCCGCAATCGAACCAGGCGGTCGAGCCGGCGATTTCGGTGATGGCCTGCGCCACCCCGCCGCCGGTGCACGATTCGGCGGTGGCCAGGATCAGGCCCTTCTGCTGCAGGGCCTTGCCGACCTGCGCGGCCAGCTCGAGTATGGTGTTCGTGGAATCCATGGAATTCTCCTTCTGATGCGGCAATCTGGGGGCGTGCTGCCACTGTACCATGCAGTTCGCAATCGTTGCCAGTGGCGTACTGGAGGTTTATCAACGGTTTGCCGGAATCGCAACATCCCAGAAAACATTAGACCGGCGAATTGAAGTTGCGTACACTCAAATGATTGTGCGGTAGCCTCTGCCCAAACAACGCAGATGTGCGCCGACCACACGGAGGCGCATCCCATGATCAGCCAGACCGACATCTTTCACGCCCGCATCCTGATCGTCGACGATCAGCCCGTGAACGTGGAATTACTGGAATTCCTGCTGCACTCGACCGGCTACACGGCCGTCAGCTCGACCACCGATCCGCACGTCGTCGCCGACTGGCACGCCGAACACCGATACGACCTGATCATCCTCGACATGCAGATGCCCGGCATGAACGGCTTCGACGTGATGGAGGCGCTCAAGCCGCTGGAGGCGGGCTCCTGGCTGCCGGTGCTGGTGGTCACGGCCCAGCCCGATCACAAGCTCAAGGCGCTCGAGGCGGGTGCGCGCGATTTCATCAGCAAGCCCTTCGATCCGGTCGAGGTGCTCACCCGCATCCGCAACATGCTGGAGGTGCGGCTGCTGCACGGCGAGTCGCGCAACTACAGCGTCCGGCTGGAGCAGACCGTGCGCGAACGCACCGCCGAGCTGCAGCGCTTCCGCAGCGCGATGGACGCCACCGCCGACGCCATTTTCCTGCTCGACCCGGCCAGCGCCGAGGTGGTCGACGCCAACGACGGCGCCAGCCGCATGCTGGCCTATCCGCGCTCCGAACTGCTGGGCCAGAGCGTCAGCCGCCTCGGCCTGGGCACGCCGTCCGTGATCCGCGAGCGGGCCGCGCAGTTGGCCGCGCAACTGGTCAATGCCACGGCCGCCGGCGGCCCGCCGCGCGCGCCCGAGCTGATCGAGCTGGAGCTGATGCGGCGCGACCTGGTCGCGGTGCCGGTGGAACTCTACTGGCAGCTGCTGCAGCGGCCCGAGCAGCCGGCCGTGTTGCTGGGCGTGGCGCGCGACATCAGCGAGCGGCGCCAGGCCGAGGAACTGCTGCTGCACATGGCGCATTACGACAGCCTGACCGGCCTGCCCAACCGCACGCTGTTTTTCCAGACGCTGGCCGACGCCATCGCCCTGGCGCGCGACAAGAACTGGCGCGTCGTGGTGCTGTTCATCGCGCTGGACCGCTTCAAGAACGTCAACGATTCGCTGGGGCCGCTGCAGGGCGACGAGCTGCTGCGCCAGTTCAGCAACCGGCTGGTGCAGTGCGTGCGCCTGCGCGACACCGTCGGCCGCATGGGCGGCGACGAGTTCGCGCTGATCCTGACCATGACGCGCGACCAGCAGGACGCCGTCCACACCGCCAACGAAGTGCGCGAGGCGCTGCGCCTGCCGTTCGACCTGGACGGCCATCCGGCCGTGCTCAGCGCCAGCATCGGCATCGCCATGTATCCGGACGACGCCACCGATCCCGAGACGCTGATCAAATATGCCGACACCGCGATGGAGCGCGCCAAGCAGGCCGGCCGCGACGGCTACCGCTTCTTCACCGCCGGCATGAACGTGCAGGTGCTGGCGCGGCTGGACATGGAGCAGGCGCTGCGCCGGGCGCTCGACAACAACGAGCTGCTGCTGCATTACCAGCCCAAGGTCAACCTGAACACCGGCGCCATCGCCGGCGCCGAGGCGCTGCTGCGCTGGCAGCGGCCGGGCTTCGGCATGGTGTTCCCGGCCGACTTCGTGCCGGTGCTCGAGGATACCGGCCTGATCGTGCGGGTCGGCGCCTGGATCATCGACAGCGCCTGCCGCCAGATCAGCGCCTGGAACCGCGGCGGCATCGGGCCGGTGCGGGTGGCCGTCAACGTCGCCAGCCGGCAGTTCGTCGAGGGCGACCTGGAGCAGGTGGTGCGCGATGCGCTGGCGCGGCACCAGGTGGCGCCCGAGCTGCTGGAACTGGAGCTGACCGAGACCGCGCTGATGTCCAACGCCGAGCGCACCATCACCGTGCTGGGCAACCTGAAGGCGCTCGGCATCAAGGTGGCGATCGACGATTTCGGCACCGGCTATTCGTCGCTGGCCTATCTGCAGCGCTTCCCGATCGACAAGCTGAAGATCGATATCGCCTTCGTGCGCGACATCACCACCAACCCCAACGACGCGGCCATCGCGCAGGCCATCATCAGCATGGCGCACAGCCTGAAGCTGCGGGTGATCGCCGAAGGGGTGGAGACGCGCGCCCAGCTGGAGTATCTGCGGCGCAGCCGCTGCGACGAGATCCAGGGCTATTTCTTCAGCCGGCCGGTGCCGGCGGCCGAGATGGCCGCCATGATGGTCGCCGGCCGCAGCCTGCCGCCGCCGCCGGGCGATGCGGCCCAGCCGGCGCAGACCCTGCTGATCGTCGACGACGACGTCAACGTGCTGGCCTCGCTGCACCGGCTGTTCCGCCGCGACGGCTACCAGATCCTGACGGCGGCCACGCCGGGCGAGGGTTTCGAGTTGCTGGCGCTGCACGCGGTGCAGGTGATCGTCTGCGACCAGCGCATGCCGGGCATGAGCGGCACCGAGTTCCTCGGCAAGGTCAAGGAGATGTATCCGGAGACGATACGCATCGTGCTGTCCGGCTACACGGGGCTGGAGGCGGTGCTTGATTCGATCAACCGCGGCGCCATCTACCGCTTCTACACCAAGCCGTGGGATGACACCCAGCTGCGCGACAACATCCGCCTGGCCTTCCACCATTACTGGCTGATGCACGGCAGCGGCCGGCGCGCCGGCCAGCCGGACGAGGACGTGACCTCGCTTCAGGAAGCGAAGTGATCGAAGCCGTGTAGTGGCAGGTCGAGCGCGGCGCCGGCGGCGTCCACCAGGCGCAGGCCGGCCTGCGCGTCGATGCTGCCGACGCGGGTGACCGGCGTCGCCACGCTGGCCGCCGCCGCCAGGATGGCCGCGCGCGCCGAGGCCGGCGCGGTGAAGCACAGCTCGTAGTCGTCGCCGCCGGCGGCGGTGTAGGCGCGCCGCAGCGCCGTCTCGCGCGTGGCCAGCACGGCGCCGGCCGGCAGCGCGTCCACATCCAGCGTGGCGCCCACCTGCGACCGTGTCAGGATGTGGCCGAGATCGCCCACCAGGCCGTCCGAGATGTCGATGGCGGCGTGGGCCAGGCCCTGTTCGGCCAGCAGCATGCCCAGCTCGACGCGCGGCACCGGCGTGTGCATGCGCACCGAGGCCGCCTGCAGGCTGGCCGCGTCCAGCGGCTGCGCCAGTTCCAGCCGGTAGCCGGCCAGCGCCAGGCGGGCGTCGCCCAGCGTGCCGGAGATCCAGATATCGTCGCCGGCGCGGGCGGCGTCGCGGCGCAGGGCCCGGCCCGGCCGCAGTTCGCCGAACACGGTGATGCAGATGGTCAGCGGGCCTTTGGTGGTGTCGCCGCCTATCAGTTCGATGTTGAAGGCGTCGGCCAGCGCGAACAAGCCCCTGGCGTAGCCGGCCAGCCAGTCGGGCTCGGCCGACGGCAGCGCCAGCGCCAACGTGAAGCCGACGGGGCGCGCGCCCATCGCCGCCAGGTCCGACAGGTTGACCGCCAGCGACTTATGGCCGAGGCGCTGCGCATCCTCGCCGGCAAAGAAGTGGCGGCCTTCGACCAGCATGTCCGACGAGATCGCCGTCTGCATGCCGGGCGTGGGGGTGAGCAGCGCGCAGTCGTCACCGATGCCGAGCGTGGCGCGGGCCGGATGGTGGGGGCGCTGGAAGTATTCCTTGATGAGGTCGAATTCGGAGAGCATGCGGCATTGTACCGCCGCCGCGGCCGGCGCGCCGGGGCCGGACTTTGGCGCAATATTGTCAATTTCAATCAATTTAATAATTTTAATAGTAAAATGTAATTAGTTAGGAAAATTGATTATGTTGTGGCGATTGATAGGTTAAAACGACAAAAATTCGGTCATCGGCGCCCTGCAATCATAAATAATGCTGATACCGGTCATAGCTGTTGGTGAAAATACCTACTTAAATGAAAGAATTGGTCTGATAAAATCGCAAGCTATCCGACAGCACAAAACAGGAAGGCCGCACAGCATGGATTCGTCACTTGAGAAAAAAGAAGAACTTCGCCAACAATTGCGCCTCGCGGCGCTCGAATACCACGAGTGCCCGACGCCCGGCAAGATCAGCGTCACGCCGACCAAGCAACTGACCAACCAGCGCGACCTGGCGCTGGCCTACTCGCCGGGCGTGGCCGCGCCGTGCGAGGAAATCGTCATCGACCCGGCCAACGCCTATAAATATACGGCGCGCGGCAACCTGGTGGCGGTCATCACCAACGGCACCGCCGTGCTGGGCCTGGGCAATATCGGCCCGCTGGCGGCCAAGCCGGTGATGGAAGGCAAGGGTGTGCTGTTCAAGAAATTCGCCGGCATCGACGTGTTCGACATCGAGATCAACGAGATGGACCCGGACAAGCTGGTCGACATCATCGCCTCGCTGGAGCCGACCTTCGGCGGCGTCAACCTGGAAGACATCAAGGCGCCCGAGTGCTTCTACATCGAGCGCCAGCTGCGCGAGCGGATGAAGATCCCGGTCTTCCACGACGACCAGCACGGCACCGCCATCATCGTCGGCGCGGCCATCATGAACGGCATCCAGTACGTCGGCAAGGACATCGCCAACTGCAAGCTGGTGGTGTCGGGCGCCGGCGCGGCCGCGCTGGCCTGCCTGGACCTGATCGTCGACCTCGGCTTCCCGCTGGAAAACATCTACGTGACCGACCTGGCCGGCGTGGTCTACAAGGGCCGCACCGAGCTGATGGATCCGGACAAGGAACGCTTCGCCCGCGACACCCCGGCCCGCACGCTGTCCGAAGTGATACACGACGCCGACATCTTCCTCGGCCTGTCGGCCGGCGGCGTGCTCAAGCAGGACATGGTCAAGGCCATGGCGCCCAACCCGCTGATCCTGGCGCTGGCCAACCCGAATCCGGAAATCCTGCCGGAAGACGTCAAGGCCGTGCGCGGCGACGCCATCATCTGCACCGGCCGCTCGGACTATCCGAACCAGGTCAACAACGTGCTGTGCTTCCCCTACATCTTCCGTGGCGCGCTCGACTGCGGCGCCACCACCATCACGCGCGAAATGGAAATCGCCGTGGTGCACGCGATCGCCGAGCTGGCCCACGCCGAGCAGTCCGACATCGTCGCCACCACCTACGGCTTCAGCAACCTGTCGTTCGGCCCGGAATACCTGATCCCGATGCCGTTCGATCCGCGCCTGCTGATCAAGATCGCCCCGGCCGTGGCCAAGGCGGCCGAGGATTCCGGCGTCGCCACCCGTCCGATCAAGGACCTGCAGGCGTACGCGGACAGCCTGCAGCAGTTCGTCTACCGCAGCGGCACCTTCATGAAGCCGCTGTTCCAGGTGGCGAAGAAGACCGCCGCCGAGCTCAAGCGCATCGTCTACGCCGAGGGCGAGGAGGAGCGCGTGCTGCGCGCGGTGCAGGTCATCGTCGACGAGAAGCTGGCCCGTCCTATCCTGGTCGGCCGTCCGGCCGTGCTGGAGACGCGCATCGCCAAGTTCGGCCTGCGCCTGAAGCAGGGCGTGGACTTCGACGTCATCAACCCGGACCACGACGAGCGCTACCGCGAATACTGGCAGGCCTACTACGAGCTGACCAGCCGCAAGGGCGTCACCCAGGAGTACGCCAAGCTGGAAATGCGCCGCCGCCACTCGCTGATCGGCGCCATGATGATCAAGAAGGGCGACGCCGACGGCATGATCTGCGGCACCTTCGGCACCACCCAGCTGCACCTGCACTACATCGACCAGGTGCTGGGCCGCCGCGAGGGCGCCTGCGTCTACGCCGCGATGAACGTGCTGATCATGCCCGAGCGCCAGCTGGTGATGGTCGACACCCACGTCAACGAAAACCCGGACGCCAACGAACTGGCGGCCATCACCGTGATGGCGGCCGAGGAAATGCGCCGCTTCGGCCTGTCGCCGCGCGCGGCGCTGCTGTCGCACTCGAACTTCGGCTCGTCCAACAGCGAGTCGGCGCAGAAGATGCGCGCCGCGCTGGAGCTGGTCAAGCTGCGCGACCCGACCTTGGAAGTGGATGGCGAAATGCACGGCGACACGGCGCTGGACTCGAAGCTGCGCAATTCCATCATGCCGGGCTCGACCCTGACGGGCGACGCCAACCTGCTGGTGATGCCGAACATCGACGCCGCCAACATCGCCTACAACCTGGTCAAGACGGCGGCCGGCAACGGCATCGCGGTCGGCCCCATCCTGCTCGGCTGCGCCAAGCCGGTGCACATCCTGACGCCGTCGGCGACGGTGCGCCGCATCGTCAACATGACCGCGCTGTGCGTGGTCGACGCGGTGGCCCAGCGCAAGGCTTAAGCGTTTCCCGCCAGTGCGGCCGAGGAGGGCCGGACCGACACCGGTCCGGCCCTTTTTTGTTGATCTGTAACAAGATGTAAGGGATGTAATTGAGACATTTGGTGAGAAGTGCGCCACATGCGCTCTGTTACAATACGCGGCTTGTCGAGTCTTTAACGAATTTGGATTGTATTCACCATGCAGAAAATAAAAAAAGCCCTGGTGACGGGGATCACCGGCCAGGACGGCGCATATCTGGCGGAACTGCTGCTGGAAAAGGGTTACGAAGTCACCGGTACCTATCGCCGTACCAGCTCGGTCAATTTCTGGCGTATCGAGGAACTGGGCATCCAGTCGCACCCGAACCTGAACCTGGTGGAATACGATTTGACCGATCTCGGCTCGAGCATCCGCCTGCTGCAGAACGCGCAGCCGGACGAAGTGTACAACCTGGCGGCGCAAAGCTTTGTCGGCGTCTCGTTCGAGCAGCCGGTGACCACGGCGGAAATCACTGGCGTCGGCCCGGTCAACCTGCTGGAAGCAATCCGCATCGTCAATCCGAAGATCCGCTTCTACCAGGCGTCGACCTCGGAAATGTTCGGCAAGGTGCAGGCCGTGCCGCAGAAGGAAGATACCCCGTTCTACCCGCGCAGCCCGTATGGCGTGGCCAAGCTGTATGCCCACTGGATGACCGTGAACTACCGCGAATCGTATGGCATCTTCGGCTGCTCCGGCATCCTGTTCAACCACGAGTCGCCGCTGCGCGGCCGTGAATTCGTCACCCGCAAGATCACCGACTCGGTGGCCAAGATCCACCTGGGCCAGCTCGACGTGCTCGAACTGGGCAATATGGACGCCAAGCGCGACTGGGGCTACGCCAAGGAATACGTCGAAGGCATGTGGCGCATCCTGCAGGCCGACCATCCGGACACCTACGTGCTGGCTACCAACCGCACCGAGACCGTGCGCGACTTCGTGACCATGGCGTTCAAGGCCGTCGATGTCGCCATCGAGTGGAGCGGCGCGGCCGACCATGAAATCGGCACCTGCAAGAAGACCGGCAAGGTGCTGGTGCGCGTCAATCCCAAATTCTACCGTCCGGCCGAAGTGGAGCTGCTGATCGGCGATCCGGCCAAGGCCCTGGCGGACCTGGGCTGGAAGCCGAAGACCACGCTGGAGCAGCTGTGCCAGATGATGGTCGAGGCCGACCTGCGCCGCAACAAAGCCGGCTTCTCCTTCTAAGGCGGCGACGATGGCCGCCGAAGGTGCAGGCAAGCGCGCGCTGATCACCGGCCTGGCGGGCTTCACCGGCCGCTACGTCGAACAGGAACTGCAGGCCGCCGGCTACGAGGTGTACGGCACCATCACCCCCGGTCATGTCCCCGGCGAGCGTCAGTTCGCCATCGATCTCAACGACCGCGCCGCCATGGCGGCCATGGTGCAGGAGGTGCGGCCGGACGTGGTGGCCCACCTGGCCGCCATCGCCTTCGTCGGCCATGGCGATGTCGAACAAATCTACCGCGTCAACGTGGCCGGCACCCGCAACCTGCTGGAGGCGCTGGCCGCGCTGGAGCAGAAACCGTCGGCCGTGCTGCTGGCGTCGAGCGCCAACATCTACGGCAACACCGACGTCGGCGTGATCCACGAGGACGTGCCGGCCGCGCCGGCCAACGACTACGCGGTCAGCAAGCTGGCCATGGAATACATGGCCAGGCTGTGGCAGGATAAGCTGCCGTTGATCGTGGTCCGTCCATTCAACTACACCGGCGTCGGCCAGCACGAGAATTTCCTGCTGCCGAAAATCGTTGGCCACTTCCGCCGCAAGGCCGCCGACATCGAGCTGGGCAACCTGCACGTGTGGCGCGACTTTTCCGACGTGCGCATGGTCGCTGCCAGCTACCGCAAGCTGCTGGCAGCCCGCCCCGCGACCTCGGGACTAGCCTTCAATATCTGCTCCGGCCACGCGTATTCGCTGGGCGAGGCGCTGGACATGATGGCCGACATCGCCGGCTACAAGATCAACGTCCACGTCAATCCGGCCTTCGTGCGCGCCAATGAAGTGGTGCGCCTGGTCGGCGACAACAGCCGCCTGGTGGCCGCCACCGGCCCGTTGGCGCGCGTACCGCTGGCCGACACGCTGCGCTGGATGTATTCGGCGTGAGCGCCGCCGTATCCGGCGAGGCCTTGCGCATCGGCCTTTCCACCACCACGGCCGAACCGGCGCTGACCGGCGGCCGCCTGGACGGCATCGGCGTCTACAGCCGCGCCCTGCTCGAACACCTGCCTCATGCCGGCGTCGAAGTGCTGCCGTTTTCCTTTGCCCCGCCGGGCGATGCGCGGCGGCTGACGGTCGGCCGCGCGCTGCCGCTGTCGTTCCCGCTGGCGACGCTGGGCGATTTGCTGCTGCCGTCCTCGGTGCATCTGAACGTGAGTCGCGCGATGGGCAGGAACGCGCCGCCGCTGGACCTGTTCCACGCCACCGACTACCGCATCGTGCGCATGGATTGCCCGGTGGTGGCGACCTTGCACGATGCGCTGCCGATTTCGCATCCCGAGTGGTGCAGCCCGAAAATGCGCGGCGTGAAGAACTGGCTGCAGGCCAAGGCCGCGCGCAAGGCACAGCATGTGATCACCGGCTCGCATTACTCGATCCACGAGCTGGTCGAATGCTTCGGCGTCGACGAACGCAGGATCAGCGTGGTGCACCACGGCGTGCGCGCCGAGTGGTTCGACGCGCCGCCCGTCGAAGCGCGCGACGCCACGCTGGCGCAGTACGGCCTGAACGCCGGCTACTTCCTGTTTATCGGCACGCTGCAGCCGCGCAAGAACGTCGAGCGCCTGCTGCAAGCCTATCTGGCGCTGCCGCCGGTGCTGCGCTCCGCGCGCCAGCTGGTCATCGTCGGTGCGCCGGGCTGGCGCAGCGAAGAACTGGTCAAGCGCATCAAGGCCGCGCAGCAGCAGGGCGAAAACGTCATCTGGCTCGACAAGCTGACCGACGACGCCCAGTTGCAACACCTGTACGCGGGCGCGGGCGCCTTCGTGTTCCCGTCGCTGCACGAGGGCTTCGGCCTGCCACTGGTGGAGGCTTTCGCCAGCGGAGTGGCGGTGGCCACCTCCAACGCCACCTCGCTGCCGGAAGTGGCGCAGGGCGCGGCGCTGGAATTCGATCCGCTGTCGGTGCCGGAAATGACCGCCGCCATGACCACGCTGGTGCGCGACGACGCCGTCCGCAACCGTTGTATCGCCGCCGGCCGCCGCCGCGCGCTGGAACTGACATGGGATGAAGCGGCGCGCCGTACCGTCGCCGTGTATCGTCAAGTCTTATCCCACTAAATCCCTTATGCGCGTCCTCCATTTCTACAAGACCTACTATCCCGATACATGGGGCGGCATCGAGCAGGTGATACGCCAGCTGTGCGTGGGCACCGGCCGCCTCGGCGTGACCAACGAAGTGCTGACGCTGACGCGCGACAGCGGTCCGGCGCAGATCGAGTTCGAAGGCCACACCGTGCACCGCGCGCCGCTGGATTTCGAAATCGCCTCGACCGGTTTTTCGTTCGCGGCCATCCGCAAGCTGGCGCGCCTGGCGCGCGAGGCGGACGTGATCCACTATCACTTCCCGTGGCCGTTCATGGACCTGGCGCACTTCATGGCGCGCATCGACAAGCCGAGCGTGGTCACCTACCACTCGGACATCGTGCGGCAGAAGAACCTGCTGCGCGTATATGGCCCGCTCAAGCGGCAGTTCCTGCGCAGCGTCGGCACCATCGTCGCCACCTCGCCCAACTACCTGGCCTCGTCGCCGGTGCTCAAGCGCTTCGAACACAAGACCCGCACCATCACCTATGGCCTGGACAAGACCATTTATCCCAAGCCTTCCGAGGCGGTCAAGGACAAATGGCGCGCCCTCTGCGGCGAGCGCTTCTTCCTGTTCGTCGGCGTGCTGCGCTACTACAAGGGCCTGCACATCCTGCTCGACGCGATGGCCAACCTCGACTATCCGGTGGTGATCGTCGGCGCCGGCCCGATCGAGCAGGAGCTGAAGGAGCATGCGCAGCGCCTGGGCCTGGCGCACGTGATGTTCGTCGGCGCGGTGGAGGAGGAAGACAAGGTCGCGCTGCTGGAGCTGTGCTACGCGTTGGCTTTCCCGTCGCACCTGCGCTCGGAGGCGTTCGGCATCTCGCTGCTGGAAGGCGCGATGTACGGCAAGCCGATGATCTCCAGCGAGATCGGCACCGGCACCACCTACATCAACATCGACAACGAGACCGGGCTGGTGGTGCCGCCGGACGATCCGCAAGCCTTCGGCGAGGCGATGCGCACCCTGTGGGAGCAGCCCGAACGCGCCGCCGAAATGGGGCGCCGCGCCGAAGCGCGCTACTGGGAGCTGTTCACGGCGCGGAAAATGGCCGAGAGCTATGCCGCGCTGTACCATGAGCTGGCCGATGGCCGGGAAGCGGGCCGCAAGCGCGCTGTTTGATCTGGCGCAAGGGTTGAACAGGCACGCGCGGCTACCATGGCAGTCGAACTCCGCGCTCTGGCCACGGTCCCCAGAGATGACGCTACCATGATGGCGCCAACCGCTGTGCGACGCAACGACGTCGTCCGGGCGGGAGTTCACCACCGTGCTCCGCGGGTTATACGCAGGTTACAATACCTGCCACCATCCTGAATTACGGAGTACCGCGTGCGCTGCCTGGTCATCGAAGACGAAGCCGAAACCTCCAATTACATCTGCAAGGGACTGCGCGAGGCGGGCTATCTGGTTACGTCCCGCGACAACGGGCCCGAAGGACTGGACCTGGCCGTCGGCGACGACTGGGACGTCATCATCCTCGACCGCATGCTGCCCGGCCGCGTGGACGGCCTGACCATCGTCGACAAGCTGCGCGCGCTGGGCAAGGCCACGCCCGTCATCATCGTCAGCGCCATGACCACCATCGACGCCCGCGTCTCCGGCCTGCGCGGCGGCGCCGACGACTACCTGTCCAAGCCTTTCGCCTTCTCCGAGCTGCTGGCGCGGGTGGAGGCGCTGCTGCGCCGCAGCGCCCCCGGCGCCGACAGCTCGCAGCTGCAGGTGGCGGACCTGAAGCTGGACTTGCGCACCTTGCGCGTCACCCGCGGCAGCAAGGTCATCACGCTGCAGCCGCGCGAATACCGGCTGCTCGAATACCTGATGCGCAATGTAAACCAGGTGGTGACCCGCACCATGCTGCTGGAATCGGTGTGGGACTATCACTTCGACCCGCAGACCAATGTCATCGACGTGCAGATCAGCCGCCTGCGGGCCAAGGTCGACAAGGATTTCCCCGTCATGCTGATCCATACGCTGCGCGGTGTCGGCTACCGCATGGGGGCGGCGCCGCCGGAAGACGGCACGGAGCGCGGGCTTGCTTAAGCTGCCATCGTTGCCTGCATCATCGATCGCGGCCAAGCTGGTGCTGGGCTACGGACTGCTGGGCACGGCCTCCATCGTGCTGGTGTCGGCGGTGTTCTACACCGGCACCGTCGGCGTGCTCGATCGCGACATCGACGGCAAGATCGTCGCCCAATCGGACCGCCTGATCGAACATGCGGGCAGGCGCCATCGCGGCGTGCTGCTGGCCGAAGTGCGGCGCCAGCTGGACGACGGCATCGACAGCGACCGTGAAATCTTCCAGCTGCTGGACGCCGCCGGCGCGCCGGTGGCCGGCAACCTGGGCACGTGGCCTGCGGTCGACGCCGTCGCCGCCGCCGATGCGGACACTCCGCCGCTGGTCAGCGCCGTGGTCACGCGCAACGGTCGTCCCACCACGGCGCGCCTGTACCTGCGGCCGCTGGACGGCGGCGGCGTGCTGATCGTCGGCCGCGACCTGAGCGAACAGGAGGAAGTGCGCGACGTGATCTGGCGCGCGCTGCTGGCCGGCGCCGGCGTGTCGCTGCTGCTGACGGTGGCCGGCGCCCTGCTGTTCCGGCGCACCATCGAGAGCCGCCTGGGGGCGATCCGCCGCACGGCGGCGCAGATCGAGACGGGCGACCTCAGTCCGCGCGTGCCGGTCAGCGGCAACGACGAATTCGCGCTGCTCAACCGCGACATCAACCGCATGCTGGACCGGATCGAACTGCTGATGGAAGGCGTGCGCCACGTGTCGAACGCCATCGCCCACGACCTGCGCACGCCGCTGAGCCGCGTGCGCAGCAAGCTCGATGACGCCTTGCGCCACCAGGCCACGGTGCCGGGCCTGAGCGGCGCCGCGCACGCCGCCATCGACGATATCGACGACCTGATACGCCTGTTCGAGCGCCTGCTGCAGATCGCCGAGGCTGAATCGGGCATGCGCGCGCGCCTGTTCGAGCGGCTCGACCTTGGCCACATCGCCGCCGACATCGGCGAGATGTACGAAGCCAGCGCCGAGGACAGCGGCGTGACGCTGACGGTGGATGCGCCCGAGCACCTGTATGTCGACGGCGACCGCAACCTGCTGGCCAGCGCCGTCGCCAGCCTGCTGGACAACGCCATCAAGTATGCGGGGCAGGGTGCCGCGATCCGCGTGCGCGCCGGCCTGTATCACGGCCAGGCCTCGATCGCCGTGCACGACAACGGCCCCGGCATCCCGGAGACGGAGCGCGGCAAGGTCACGCAGCGCTTCTACCGCCTCGACGACAGCCGGCATATGCCCGGCAACGGCCTGGGACTGGCCATCGTCAGCGCCACCGCCATGTCGCACGGCGGCTCGCTGGTGCTGGAGGACGGCGCGCCGGGACTGGTGGCGCGCATCCTGCTGCCGGTCGCGCTGTAGTTTTCCTGTAGCTCTCCTATCGGTAATGCGGCTGCAATCTTGCGGCAAGCCGGGGGCAGCTAACATGGGGCGATCTTCACAGGATCATCCCATCATGCACGATTTAAGCGATATCGCCGACTGGCTGCAGCATCATCCCATCTATCACAACTCGTCGGTGCACAGCACCTTGCCCGACCCCGTCTTCGTCACGCGCGGCGAGAGCGTGGTGTCCTTCAGCACCAACAACTACCTGGCGCTGGCCAATCATCCGCGCCTGGTGGATGCGGCCAAGCAGGGCCTGGACCGCTACGGCGTGGGCAATTGCGAATCGCGCCTGCTGGGCGGTGACCTGGAGGTGTACCGCACGCTGGAAGCGCGGCTCGGCGCCTTGAAGCACAAGAGCGACGCGGTGCTGTTCGTGACCGGCTACATGGCCAACATCGGCGTGCTGTCGTCGATCGTCAAGGCAGCCACGCTGGCGCGCCTGCACGGCTTCCGCGCGAAGCGGCGCCACAAGTACGCCTACTATTCGGACGAGTTCAATCACATCAGCATCCGCGAGGGGATACAGATGTCCGGCGCGCTGCGCTACAACTACCGCCACTGCGACATGAACCACCTGGAGTCGCTGCTGCAGGCCGGCGCAGGCGAGGGCACCACGCCCATCATCGTCAGCGACGGCGTGTTCAGCATGGAAGGCACCATCGCGCCGCTGCCGGAGCTGGTGGCGCTGGCCGAGCGCTACGGCGCGCTGCTGTACATCGACGACGCCCACGCCACCGGCATCCTGGGCGCCAACGGCGGCGGCACGTCGGAGCACTTCAATTGCTACAGCCCGTGCATCATGCAGATGGGGACCTTGAGCAAGGCGCTCGGTTCGATCGGCGGTTTCGTCGCCGTCGAGCGCGACGTGGCGGACGTGATCCGGCTGACCAGCTCCGCCTACGGCTTCACCTGCCCGCCGCCGCCGGACCAGGCGGCCGCGCTGCTGGCGGCGCTGGATCTGCTGGAGGAAGAACCGCAGCGCCGCCAGCGCCTGTGGGACAACCAGCGCTACTTCATCGAACGGATGGCGCCGCTGGGCTACACCATCATGTCCACCGCCACGCCTATCGTGCCGGTGCTGATCGGCGATGCGGAAACCTGCCAGCGCTATGCGATCGCGCTGCGCAAGGAAGGCATCCATGTCGATGCGATCCAGTTCCCGGCGGCGCCGGTCGGCCAGGCGCGCCTGCGCTTCATGATGAACGCCGGCCATACCAGGGCGCAGATCGACCACCTGGTCAGCGTGATGGCCCAGCTGGCGGGGCGCCAACCGCGACTGGTGGCCTGAAGTTCAGGCCGGGGCCGGAGCGACGGTCTGTTCCGCCCAGCGCTGCTTGACTTCGAGCAGCGCCGGCATCTGCGCCAGGAACAGGTCGACCAGCTGTGCGTCGAAGTGCTTGCCGCGCTGCTGTTCCAGATACTCGACAGCCTTTTCCAGCGGCCACTCCGGCTTGTAGGGGCGGGCCGAGGTCAGCGCGTCGAACACGTCGGCGATGGCGACGATGCGCCCCACCAGCGGTATCTGTTCGCCCGCCAGGCCGTTCGGATAGCCGCTGCCGTCCCACTTTTCATGGTGCGTCATGGCGACCGCGTGCGCCATAGCCAGCATGCCCTGCGCGTGCCGGCCGATGATGTCGCCGCCGATGGTGGCGTGCGATTGCATCACCTTCCATTCGTCCGGATCGAGCGCGCCGGGCTTGCGCAGGATGCTGTCCGGGATGCCGATCTTGCCGACATCGTGCATCGGCGCCGCGTGCAGCAGGTCGTCGGCCTCGGCCTCGCTCATGCCGGCCGCGCGGCCGAGAATGCGCGAGTAGTGGCTCATGCGGATCACGTGCAGGCCCGTTTCGTTGTCCTTGTACTCGGCGGCCAGGCCCAGGCGCTGGACGATTTCGAGCCGCGTCTGTTTCAGTTCGTCGGTGTGCACCAGCGACAGGTGGGTGCGCACGCGCGCACGCACGATGGGCGGGCTGACCGGCTTGGTGATGTAGTCGACCGCGCCGGCCTCGAAGCCGACCACTTCGTCGTCGGGGTCGCTGAGGGCGGTGACGAAGATGACGGGGATGGCGGCGGTGGCCGGATCGGCCTTCATTTTGACGCAAGCTTCGTAGCCGGTCATCCCCGGCATCATCACGTCGAGCAGAATCAGTTGCGGCTTTTCCTGACGCGCCAGCTCCAGCGCGCGTGGGCCGTCCTTGGCGAACAGCAGGCGGTATTGGTCTTGCAGGATGTGGCGCAGCAGTTGCAGGTTGCTGGCTTCGTCGTCGACCGCGAGGATCAGTGGCTGGTTGGGTTGGTGGATGGTGATCATGGGTTCTCCGTGGCCAGGCTGGCCAGCAACTCCTGCAGCGCGCCTTGCGCCAGCGGAAAGTCGAAATCGTTCAGGGCGTTTTGCAGCTCGGCCAGCTGCTGCGTTTGCGTGGCGGGCGCTCCGGCCAGGCTGGATGCGAGTTCCGTCAGCTTGGAGTCATCGAGCGCGCCGCGTTGCAGCGACGGCAGCAGGGCCGACGCTTTCTGGCGCGTGGCTGCAGGGTCGTAAGTCTTGACGTCGCCAACCGCCGCGCCGCCGGCGCCTGCGCTCACACCGGCCCCAGCGCCAGCATCTGCGGCGGCCGTGCCGCCCGCCGCCACGGCGGCGTGGATGGCGCTGAGCGCGGCGTCCAGCTGTGCCGTCAGCGTGCGCTGGGCCCGCGTCAGTTCGGTGTTCAGGGTGCCGCCGTCGTGCGGCGAGCCGCATAGTTTTTCAATCTGTCCCAGGGTGGCGGTCAGCTGCTCCAGGCCCAGGTTGGCGGCCACGCCGCGTATCTTGTGGCACCACGCCTGCGCGTCGTCCAGGCGCACATCGCTGGTGGATGCGAGCAGCTTGCCCAGCGTGGTGGCGGCGCTGGTGTAGTCGGCGGCAAAGCGTTTCAGCGCCTGCTGGTACACCGGCAGCTGACCGGACCACCGCTGCAGGCCTGCCTTCTGGTTCAATACCCGCTGGCGCACCGGCGCATCGGGCGCGGGCGCGGCCGGCTCCAGCGCCGGCAGCTTCATCACCCGCGCGATCTCGTGCGACAGCGCGTGCCAGTCCACCGGCTTGGACGCGAAACCCTGCATGCCCGCCGCGCTGCTCGCTTCGCGGTGCGCCGCCAGCACGCTGGCCGTCATCGCCACGACTGGCAGTGCCGGCGCCTGCGTTGCGCGTTCGCGCTCGCGGATCGCGCGGGTCGCGGCCAGGCCGTCCATCTGCGGCATCTGCACGTCCATCAGCACCACGTCGTAGCGCCGTTCGGCCGTCAGGCGCACCGCCTGGGCGCCGTCGCAGGCGGTATCGAGCGTGTGGCCACGTTTGGCCAGCAGCAGCGACAGCAGCTCCAGGTTCTGCGGCACGTCGTCGGCCGCCAGGATGTGCAGCGGCGGCAGCGGATAGTCGACGCGTTCGCCGCCTTGCGCCACATCGTTGCGGGCCGGCTCCAGCGGCAGCGTGACGTGGAAGGTGGTGCCCTCGCCGGGCGCGCTCTCGGCCCAGATCTTGCCGCCCATGAGCGCCACCAGCTGGCGGCTGATGGTGGTGCCCAGGCCGGTGCCGCCGAAGCGCCGCGTCATCGAGACGTCGGCCTGGGTGAACGGATCGAAGATCGCATCGAGCCGCTCCGGCGCGATGCCGATGCCGGTGTCCTGCACGGCGATGTGCAGCTGCCCCTGCCGCACGCCGGCGTGCAGGCCGACCTTGCCGGCCGCGGTGAACTTGATGGCGTTGTCCAGCAGGTTGCCCAGGATCTGGCGCATGCGCAGCTCGTCGCCGTGCAGCCAGGCCGGCAGCGCAGGATCGTAGACGATGTCGATCGTCAGACCCTTGCCGCGGGCGTTGCTGCCGAAGGTGGAGGCCAGTTCGTCGATCAGCCCGAGCAGGCTGTAGTCGTCCGGCTCCAGTTCCATCGCGCCCTTGTCCAGCTTGGCGGTGTCGAGGATCTCGTTGAGCAGGCGTAGCAGCGAACGGCCTTCCTTGCGCACGGTGTCGAGGTGGCGGCGCTGGCTGTCATCGAGTTCGGTGTCGAGCAGCACGTCGGTGAAGCCGAGGATAGCGTTCATCGGCGTGCGGATTTCATGGCTCATGTTGGCGACAAAGCTGGCGCGGGCCGCCGCCGCCTGTTCGGCCGTCTCCTTGGCCTTGCGCAGTTGCTGCTCCATCTCGCGCCGCTCGCTGATGTCGAGGATCACGCCGTCGATCCAGCGTATCGTCGGATCGCTCTCGTCCTGGGTGACGGCGCCGTGCTCCCACATCGCGCGCACGCTGCCGTCGGCGTGCCGCAGGCGGTACTCGACCTGGTAGGGCGACAGCGCGGCCACGCTGCGGGCGATCTCCTCGGCCACGCGCGCGCGGTCTTCCTCGCAGATCAGCGAGCCGAGGGTGCGGGTGCGATGCTCACCGACGAAATCGCTGGCGGGATAGCCGGCCACGCGCTCGATGCCGTCGCTGACGAACACGGGCGGCGCGTCGAAGCGCATGCTGCTGCGGAAGGAAATGCCGGGGATGTTGCTGATCAGCGAGCGGAATTGCAGCTCGCTGTCGCGCAGCGCCTGCATGATGGCGCGCCGCTCGCTGATGTCGGTGATGAAGAGGACGAACAGGTCGCGCTGGGCCAGCCGGGCATGGCCCAGCGCGCGGCGGATAGGCAGCGTGCTGCCGTCCTTGCGCAGGGCGATCACTTCGCTGCCTTTGCCCGGCGCGCCGGCCTCGCCGGTGCGCAGGTAGTTGAGCAGGCCGTCGTGTTCGGAGCGCTGGACGTCGGCCATCAGTATGCGGATATTGCGGCCTACGATTTCGCCGCGCGTCCAGCCGAAGATGCGCTCGGCCGACGCGTTGAACTCATGGATCACGCCGTCGCGGTCGACCGTCACCACGCCGTCGACGGTGGTGGTGAGCAGGGCGCGCATCCAGCTTTCGCTCTCGCTTTTTTGGCGGAACAGTTCACGGTAGCGCAGCAAGCCGTTGGCCGACATGATGAAGATGGTGATGGCGACCGTGATCAGGGTGATCGCCAGCGCCAGGAAGGTGCTGCCATGCTGGGGTGCGGCGCTGCCGGGCGGCAGCTGGCCGACGAAGCGTGCCGCCGCCATGCCGGTGTAGTGCATGCCGGCGATGGCGCAGCCCATGACGCTGGCGCTGATCAGACCCAGCGTCCTGCCGCTCACACGGGCGCGCAGCGTGCGCAGGCCGAAGCGTATCCACAGGGCCAGCGTGGCCAGCACCACGGCCACCACGATGGACAGGCCGAACATCAGCGGATCGTAGCGCAGGTCCAGCGCCGTGCGCATGGCGGCCATGCCGGTGTAGTGCATGGCGCCGATGCCCGCGCCCACCAGGATGCCGCCGACGATCAGCGACGCGGCGTTGATGCGCTGGCGGCTGATGATGGAAAGTGCGATGTAGGACGCGCCAAGGCTGGGCAGTACCGACAGCATGGTCACGCCCTGGTCGTAGTCGACGGCGGTGCACAGGTCGAAGGCCAGCATGCCGATGAAGTGCATCGACCACACGCCGCAGCCGAGCGCCAGGCTGCCGGTGCACAGCATGATGGTGCGCAGTCCGCGCGTGCCGGCCGATTGCGCCTGCGCGGCGACTTGTAATCCCATCCATGATGAGAAGATGGCAACCATTATCGACAGCAGCACCAGCGATGGCGTGTAGGTTCCGTAGTGGATCAGCGCCGAGTTGTCGGGAGGAGAGAACAGTTGCATCATGGTAGAAGAAACCATAGCACAAAAAAAACCCGCCGGCCCGAACGCATTCAAGATCGCGTTCAGTGCCGGCGGGTTTTTGGGAGAGTGTGGTTATGGCGCCAAATCAGGACTTGGCGAAGGCCAGGAAGTCGGCGTTGAACTTGTCCTTGTGGGTGTCGGTCAGGCCGTGCGGCGCGCCCGGGTAGGTGATCAACTTGGCATGCTTGACGATGGCGGCCGAGGCGCGGCCTGCGGCGTCGATCGGCACGATCTGGTCGTCCTCGCCGTGGATGATCAGCGTCGGCTTGTCGAATTTTTTCAGGTCGTCGCGGAAGTCGGTTTCCGAGAACGCCTTGATCGAGTCGTAGGTGTTCTTGTGGCCGGCCTGCATGCCCTGCGCGTACCACGCCTGGATGATGCCCTGCGACGGCTTGGCGCCCGGGCGGTTGTAGTTGTAGAACGGGCCGGACGCCAGGTCCAGGTACAGCTGCCCGCGGTTGGCGACCGAGGCGGCGCGGATGCCGTCGAACACTTCGATCGGCAGGCCGCCCGGGTTGGTCGCGGTTTTCAGCATCAGCGGCGGCACGGCCGAGATCAGGCCCAGCTTGGCGATGCGCTTGGTGCCGTGGCGGCCCACGTAGCGCGCCACCTCGCCGCCGCCGGTGGAGAAGCCGGCCAGGATGATGTTCTTCAGGTCCAGCGCCTCGATCAGCTGCGCCAGGTCGTCGGCGTAGTGGTCCATGTCGTTGCCGTCCCAGGGCTGGCTGGAGCGGCCATGGCCGCGGCGGTCATGGGTGACGACGCGGAAGCCGTTGTTGGCCAGATGGAAGGCCGCCGATTCCCAGCTATCGGCGTTCAGCGGCCAGCCGTGGCTCAGCACCACCGGCTGGCCGGTCTTCGGACCCCAGTCCTTGTAATAGATCTCGACGCCGTCGCGGGTGGTGATGGTGCTGGCGGTCTTGGCCACTTTGCCGGTGGCGGCCTGGCTGTCGGTGCTGACAGCCGCCAGCGGCAGCGCGGTGGCGACTGCGGCGGCTGCGGCAACCGCGCTGCCGACCATGGCGGAGCGGCGCGATGGATTGACCTGCTCTTTATCGTTATTGTTCATGATGTCCTGCCTTTTGAAGTGGAAGAGGTGAACCATCGTAGGATCGAATCGCGGCCGCGGGTACGCCCATTGGTAGTGGTTGCCTCTCCCCTGAGGGAGGGATGGCCTTGCGCCGGCCTGATTGCATATTTTGCAAAACTCAATAATACTTGCCGTGCTGATCCGCATATCGCCGGATTTCACCTATGGGACTTACAGAAACGATGGCTTTCCTGACCAAGAAGAAAATCGTGCTGGCCGTCGGCCTGCTCATCATCTGCGGCGCCAGCGCCGCCTGGTATTCCAAAAGCAAGACTCCGGTGGTCGAGCCGCCGCGCTTCCGCGTCGCCGCCGCCGATACCGGCAACATCACGCAGACGGTGACGGCCACCGGCACCATCAACCCGGTCGCGCTGATCAACATCGGCTCGCAGGTGTCGGGCACGGTGAGCGAATTGAAGGCGGATTTCAACGATCACGTGAAAAAGGGCCAGGTGCTGCTCAAGCTCGACCCGACCATCTTCAACGCGCAGATCCGCCAGGGCGAGGCGCAACTGGCGTCGGCGCGGGCCAACCTGCGGCTGGCGCAGGCCACGCACCAGCGCAACCAGACGCTGGTGACGCAGAGCTTCATCTCGCCGCTGGCGCTGGACCAGTCCAAGCGCGAAGTCGACGTGGCGCAGGCCAACATCCAGCTGGCGCAGGCGCAGCTGGCGCGCGCGCAGGCGGACCTCGACAACAGCGTGATCCGCTCGCCGATCGACGGCGTCATCATCAAGCGCACGGTGGACCTGGGGCAGACGGTGGCGGCCTCGTTCACCACGCCGACCCTGTTCCAGATCGCGCGCGACCTGACCAAGATGCAGATCGACACCAGCGTGTCGGAGGCGGATGTCGGTTCGCTGAAGGAAGGGCAGGAGGCGCGCTTTGTCGTCGACGCCTATCCTGACAAGGAATTTTCCGCGCGCATGCGCCAGTTCCGCCTCGCCGCCAACGTGGTGCAGAACGTGGTCACCTACAACGTGGTGCTGGACGTGGACAACAAGGAAGAGCTGCTCAAGCCGGGCATGACGGCGCAGGTGCGGCTGCTGGTCGGCAACCGCCAGCAGGTGCTGCGCATCCCGACGGCCGCGCTGCGCTTCCGCCTCAGCGACGAGGAAGTGGAGAAGCAGGCCAAGCTGGCCAAGGCCGCCGCAGGATCCGCAGGAGGATCGGCTTCGGCTTCGGCCAGCGCCTCCGCATCGGCCGCCGCCGTCGCCGAAGCGCAGCCGCCGGAGGACGACGCCGCCTTCCGCAGCAAGAGCGAGCTGGCGCGCTCGTTCAAGATCTACACGCTGGACGCCAAGAACCAGCCGGTGTCCCGGGACATCCGTATCGGCCTGTCGAATTTCCGCTACACCGAGGTGCTGGGCGGCGAATTGAAAAAGGGCGACAAGGTCATCACCCGCGCGATCAACGACAAGCAGGGTGACATGTGACGGCGCCGGAAATGCTGATCGATATCCGCAAGGTCACCAAGAGCTACTTCTCCGGCAACGTGGAAACGCAGGTGCTGTTCGGCATCGACCTGGCCGTGCCGCGCGGCGACTTCCTCGCCGTGATGGGGCAGTCCGGCTCGGGCAAGTCGACGCTGATGAACATCTTCGGCTGCCTGGACCAGGCTACCGGCGGCAGCTACCATCTGAACGGTGTCGACACGCTGACCCTGTCGCGCGCCGAACTGGCCACCATCCGCAACCGCACCATCGGCTTCGTGTTCCAGAGCTTTAACCTGATCAAGCGCATGAGCGTGGCGGAGAACGTGGCGCTGCCGCTGATCTATGCCGGCGTGTCGCGCTCGAAGGCGCACGCCAAGGCGCTGGTGGAGCTGGAACGCGTGGGCCTGAAGGAGTATGCGAAGCGCACGCCGAACCAGCTGTCCGGCGGCCAGCAGCAGCGCGTGGCGATCGCCCGCGCGCTGGTCGGCGATCCGCCGCTGATCCTGGCCGACGAACCGACCGGCAACCTCGATACGCAGACCAGCGAGGAGATCATGCGCTCGTTCCAGCAGCTGAACGAGGAACGCGGCATCACCATCCTGCTGGTGACGCACGAACCGGATATCGCGGCCTACGCCAAGCGGCTGATGCGGCTCAAGGACGGCCATGTGCTGTACGACGGTCCCGCCGCCGAAGGCTTGAAACTGCTGGGGGCGGAGTCGGTGACCCGCCACGAACCGATAACTATATAAATCATATGAATCCTTTACAGATAGTGGTGGAGGCGTTTCGCTCGATGATGGCGAACCGCCTGCGTACGCTGCTGACCATGCTGGGCATCATCATCGGCATCACGTCGGTGGTGCTGCTGCTGGCGGTGGGCGACAGCATGAAGCGTTTCATCGCCAAGGAGCTGGAGCAGCTGGGCACCAACATGCTGTTCGTCTCGCCGGGCGGCGACCGCGCGCAGCAGCAGCGCATGCGCAGCGGCGCTGCGCCTGCGTTGACGATGGCCGATGCGGCGGCATTGAACGCGCTGCCGTCGCTGGCCGGCGCGGCTCCGGTGCTGCAGGGCGGCTTCAACCTCGCGGTGGGCAACGAGAACGCGTCGAAGACGGTGCATGGCGTGACGCCGGCCATGTTCAAGATACGCGGCTGGAAAGTCGACAAGGGCAGCGCCTTCAGCGAGGCCGATGTGCGCGCGGCCTCGCGCATGGTGGTCATCGGCAAAAAGATCGCCGACCAGTTCTTCTACAAGGTCGACCCGCTGGGCAAGTACATCCGCATCGAGAACGTGTCGTTCCAGGTGGTGGGCGTGCTGTACGGGGAGGGCAAGCAGGTGGACGGCGGCGACCTGTCCGACTACGTGCTGGTGCCGATCACGGCGTCGGCGGCCAACCTGGTGCGGCTGCCGTTCCCCGGCAACGTGCACTACGTGGTCGCGCAGGGCAAGTCCGGCGGCAATCTGCAGGATGCGATCCAGGACATCAACGAAACGCTGCGCGACCGCCACCACATCAAGTACGAGCAGCCGGACGACTTCCGCATCGACAACCTGGCCTCGTTCGCCGAGACGGCGCAGAAGATCAGCGCCGGCCTGGCGGCCCTGCTGGGATTGATCGGCGCCATCTCGCTGATCGTCGGCGGCATCGGCATCATGAACATCATGCTGGTGTCGGTGACGGAGCGCACGCGCGAGATCGGCATCCGCATGGCGATCGGCGCCAAGCCGCGCGACGTGCTGCTGCAGTTCCTGACGGAGGCGGTGGTGATCTGCCTGGTGGGCGGCATCTTCGGCATACTGCTGGCCACCGGCGCGGCGGCGGCGATCACGTCGACCGGCAAGTTCGACGTCTTCATCACGCTGCAGGCGGTGGTGGTGGCTTGCGGATTTTCCAGCCTGGTGGGGGTGTTCTTCGGCTTCTATCCGGCGCGCCGGGCGTCGAAGCTGCTGCCGGTGGACTGCCTGCGCTACGAGTGAGTTAGTAGTCGAACTTGGTGCTGCGGGCGGAACTCTTGAAGAAGGAAGGGGAGGTTTCCCTTTCCTTCAGTTCCTGTTCACGGCGTTCTTTCGCTTCCAGCTTCTTTTGCGCGATGCGCTCGTTCTGTTCGTCGATGCGCTGCTGCATGGCGCGGCCCTGCTTGCTGTTCTGCAGCAGGCTCATCTTTTGCAGCATGGCCGCCGCCCAGATCAGGAAGATCACCAGCAGGGCCAGCAGGTAGCCGCCCTGCCAGATGCCGTAGTTCTGGCTGATGAAGGGGAAGATCGGACTGGCGTCTTCCAGCCAGCCCTGGCCCAGCACGCCGAGGACGGCCGCCAGCGCGCCCAGCATGGACGTCTTCATGATCAGCCAGCGGCTGGCCTTGACGCGCTGCTCCCAAAATTGCCGGGGGTCTTCGTGTTGTTCGATGGGCGTGGTCATGACGACAATATTGTCCGGTGGATGATGCGGCATATATTATGTCATATTTTCCACCGGGAAATAAATTCCGGCCTTGAACCTGCTCAAGGCCGGAGCGGATCCGCCGGACTGTTACGGGTTTTTCTTGGCGATTTCGTTGCCGACGTAGGCGCCGCCGACTGCACCGGCGATGGTCGCCACGGTACGGCCCTTGCCGCCGCCGACCTGGTTGCCGATCAAGCCGCCGACCACCGCGCCGAGACCCATGCCGAGCGGGCTGTTCTGGGCGGCCGGCGCCGGAGCTGGTGCCGGAGCCGGGGCTGGCGACGATTGGGCATAGCCGTCGTTCTGGCTGACAGGCTTGGGGGCGTAGGTGTGATGCACCACGGTGCGATGCTGCACCACCGCCGGAGCTGCCGGAGCCGCAGGCTGGGCGGCCAGTTGCTGCGTGGCTGGCGGCATGGTGGTCGCGGCCGTCGGGGCGGTGTCGACCGATGCGTGCGAATTCGGCAGCAGGCCGGCGATCGAAGCGGCGCCGACCAGGCTGACCAGGGTCAGCGAGACGGCGGCAACAGCCATCATTGGGTGGATACGGGTGGTGGTGGTGGTCATGTTGTTCTCTCCTGTGATACGCCTCGGTGGCGCTTGCTCCTATAACGAGCCGGGGAGAACCGGCGGTGACGCAGAAAGTGTTTCCAGAGTAAGCAATTGTTACGGCGCGGCCCTGGCCGCATCGCGCCGTTCCAGCCATTCGCGCCCGCCGCTGTCGAGTGCTTTGGCGATCACGGCCGGCGGCAGGCTGTAGACGGTGGCCCAGGTGGCGCGGCCGTCGCCGCTGTTGGAGGGGAAGCTGCTGATCTCGATCGGCCAGTTGTATTTGCGTTTCAGCGTCTTGACGATGGCGGCCAGCGACGTGCGGCCTTGCAGCGGCGGCGCGCCGGTCTGGTCTTCATCGGAAATCAGTATGGCCAGTACGGCGCCGCGCGCGGTCAGCGGGCCGGGGAATTTGGGAAGTTTGGCTGGAGGCATCGCTCTATTCTAGCCGAGCGCGGATGTCTCACAGATAGAATGGCGCCATGAAACCACCGACTGTCATATTCCGCGCGGCCTGCGCGCTGCTGCTGGCCTGCTGCATGCAGGCCCACGCGCTGGCAACGCCGGCGCTGCCCATCGACGCCCACCATACCAGCTGGACCGCCAAGGACGGCGCGCCGCCCTACATCATCGCGATGACGCAGACGCCGGACGGCTGGCTGTGGCTGGCCGCGTCGAGCGGCCTGTACCGTTTTGACGGCGTGACCTTCGAGCGCTTCGAAGGCAAGGGCGAGCGCTTCCGTTCCAACAATTTATGGGGCATGCGTCTGCTCGAATCCGGCGCTCTGTGGATAGGCTACCGGCACGGCGGCGCCAGCGTCTGGCAGAACGGCAAGGTCCGCAACTACGGCCAGGAAGACGGTTTGCCGCCCAGCAGCTCGGTGGATTTCGAGGAGGACGCCGCCGGTCGCCTGTGGCTGGCCACGGCGCGCGGCTTGTGGCTGTTCGATGGCAAGCGCTGGGCAAAGGCCGGGCCGCAGTTCAAGGCGCCGGAAACCATGTGCACCCTGTTGCGCGACCGCCAGCGCAACCTGTGGGCGCAGTGCGAGAGCGGCGCCTACGAGCTGGCGGCGGGGGCATCCGGATTCGCCAAGCTCGCCGGTCCTGCCGGCATAGGCCGGCTGACGCAGGGACCGGACGGCACCGTGTGGAGCGTGGGCGGGCCCAAGGCCGAGGTCACGGCGCTGGCCGGGCCCGGCGTGGGCCGGCCAGCGCCCGGCTGGCCGGCGCCGCGCTACGCCGGCGGCACCATGTTGTTCGAACGCGATGGCCGGCATCTGTGGGTGGTCGGCGACAGCGGCGTGGCGCGGGTCGGCCCGGAAGGCGCCAGCGCAAACTTCGGTATGGCGCAGGGCCTGAGCGGCGCAATGCCCAACTTCATCCTGCAGGACCGCGAGGGCAATGTCTGGATCGGCACCGAGAACGGACTGGACCGCTTCCGGCCGCAGCTGTTGTCGGGCGTCGCGCTGCCGCAGGTGCATGGCGACAGCGCCGCCATCGCCTCGGCCCCGGACGGCGGACTGTGGGTCGGCAAGACGCTGCTGGCCGCGCCGCAGCGCGCCGCTTTCGCCACGCTGCCGCCGGAAAGCGAATCCGACCTGGACGAGGTGACCGTGCTGTGGCGCGAAACGCCGGACAGCCTGTGGACCGCGACGCGCAGCGGCCTGTGGCATGAACAGGACGGCAAGCGCGAGCGCCTGCCCTTGCCGGACAATCTGCCGCCGCGACTGAATATCTACAGCATCGCGCGCGACCGCGCCGGCGATGTGTGGGTCGCGGTGCGCAGCCGCGGCGTCTACCAGTTGCACGACGGCGCGTGGCTGCGGCCCGCCGGCGTGCCCGAGCCGACTCTCGCCAACCTGCTGTACCGCGACAATGAGGGACGCATGTGGCTGGGCCTGGGCACAAAGGGCGTTGCGGTGCTGGACCAGGGCAGGCTGCGCGTGTTCGGCGAGGCAGACGGCCTGCAGGTTGGCGTCGCGCTGCAGATGCTGCAAGTCGGCAAGGACATGCTGGTCAGCGGCGAGAACGGCTTGTTCCGCTTCGACGGCGCGAAGTTCCAGCGCGTGACCGGCGTGGGCGGGGATGGCTTGTACGGCGTATCCGGCATGTTCCATGCGCGGGGCACGCTGTGGATGAACGGCATCGCCGGCATTACCGCCATCGACGACGCGGAACTGGAGCGTGCGGCGCGCGATCCCGGCTATCGCGTGCGCTTCCAGCGCCTCGATCACAAGGACGGCCTGCGCGGCGCGGCCACGCAAAGCGCGCCGCTGCCGTCCGCCGTGGCCGGCAGCGACGCCAGGCTGTGGTTCACCACCACCGCCGGCGTGTTCTGGCTGGACCCGGCCCGGGCGCACAAGAACACCTTGCCGCCACCGGTGCTCATACGCCGCATCACGTCGGGCGGCGTGGTCTACCCGCTGGACGATGGCGCGATCGCCAGGCTGCCGCCCCATCCGTCGCGCGTGCAGATCGACTACACCGCGCTGAGCCTGACGATGCCGGAGCGGATGCGGTTCCGCTATCGGCTCGACGGCGTCGACGGCGACTGGCAGGAGGCCGGCACCAGCCGCAGCACCACCTACACCGACCTGCCGCCGGGCGAGTACCGCTTCAAGGTGCGCGCCGCCAATAACGACGGCGTGTGGAGCACTGGCGAGACGACGGCGCAATTCGTCGTCGAGCCGGCGCCGTACCAGACCGAATGGTTCCGCGCGCTGTGCGTCACCTTGTTCGGCATGGCGCTGTGGGGACTGTACAAACTGCGGCTGGCGCAGGTGGACCGGCAGATCCGCGCGCGCTTCGAGGAGCGGCTCGACGAACGCGAACGCATCTCGCGCGAGCTGCACGACACCTTCCTGCAGACGGTGCACGGCTTGATCCTGAAAATCCACATGGCGTTCCAGCGCCTGCCCGCGGACGAGCCGGCCAAGGAAGAGATGGAGCGCTCCCTGCAACTGGCGGAACAGGCGCTGGCCGAGGGGCGCGACCGCGTGCAGGGGCTACGCCTGAGCACGTTGCGCCAGCCCGAGCTGGTGGCGGCGGTGAGCGTGGCCGTGCGCGGCGAGTACGGCGAGGGCACGATGCTGGTGACGCAATGCGGCGGCAAGGCGCTGCGCTTCCATCCGGTGGTGTTTGAAGAGCTGTTCGCGATCGCGCGCGAAGCCTTGCTGAACGCGGCGCGCCATGCCGGCGCGACGGAAGTCACGTTCGGCGTCGCTTATGGCAAGGATGAATTCACGATGACGATCTGCGACAACGGCCATGGCATCGCCGCGGAAGTGCAGCAAGCTGGCCACCTGAGCGGCCACTTCGGCATGATAGGCATGCGCGAACGCGCTGCACGTATCGGCGCCGCGCTGACCTTGACCAGTGGCGCCGACGGCACCCAATGGCACCTGGTGCTGCCGGCCAAGCTGGCTTACGCGGCGGATTGATTGTGGAGCCTGCTATCTCCTGTTCGGAGTAATAAGCTGGCTTTTCTCCGATATCGGGCTGGACATGCGCAGCGCGTCGAGATATTTGCGGCTGTCTTCAATCCCCGCGTTGTATTCCACAATCCGCATCAGGTCTTCGCTGGCGACGGTCCATTCCTTGAACGCGCCGGAGGTTTCGTTGCGCATTTCCGCCACCAGATCGGCGCGGGCGACGCTGGTGGACAGCCTGGCTTGCCAGGTTTTCGCCCAACCGGCCATGTCGGGATCGCGCGCATTGTGCGCCAGCAGCGTCAAGGCGTTGTCCGCTTCGGGCCCACGTCCAAGATAGGCCAGCGCCAGCGCAGCCGAGCGCGCATACTGGTTGACCTCGTGCGCGTTGTGCCAGGCGGAGATCGCCGCGTCCAATGCCTGCTGGCTCGGTTGAGCGTCCGCGCGCATCTGCACCTGGTAAAACGCGAACGCCGCCTCGGCCGATTTTGGGGCCAGGCTGCGGGCGCGCGACAGATGTGCGCCCGCGGCTTGAAGATACGCTGCGCGCTCAGCATCCTTGTGCTGCTCGGCCAGTCGCAGATTCGCCAGGCCGAGCAACGTAAGCGCCTCGGCATTGCCGGCGTCCTTGCGCGTGGCTTCGGTCAGATAGGGCAGCGCGTCCCCGGCATTGCCCCAGTTGATCTGCGCCCGGCTCACGGTAAGCCTGGCCGCGTCGTTATTCGGTATGCCGCCCGGATGCTGGGTCACTGTCCGCAGCAAGGCCAGGCCGGCTTTTTTATCCGGGCACGACGCCAGGGCGGCCTCGGCCAGCACGAAGTCGGTGACCGCTTCAGGCAGGCTGGTGAACTCGATCGAGGCGACCGGAAGTTCGGGTATCTCCACCTGATTCACCTCCACCCCCTTGAGCCGGTAACGCCACATCGCGGTGTCAAGGTCGGTCACCTTCACACCGAAGGCCTCCTCGAAGGCTTTGCCGGCGGGGACGTCCTGGTGCACGAGGTTGAGGTACTTGTTCCGCTTCGACTGGTTGTCGATGGACGACATCATGTAATGGGTCAGCACCCAGGACTTGGCCAGGAATTCGAGGCGCTCGGCCGGCAGCGGGTCCTTGGTCTCGGCCTGGTCGAGTATGTCCTGATATTTCAGGCGGTAGCTGTGGCCGCTGTCGATGAAATAGATATAGCGCGACACGCCGCGCGGCACCCGGCCGAGTGACATTTGATTGTCGGTGAAGCGCAGCGCCGAAAAGTATTGGGCAAAGCCATCAATGTAAGAGGACGGCGAGCGGATATCGGTATAGCGATAAAGGAAGTGGCGCGCATACGCCTCGAAAGCGTAGGACAGGGTGTTGTTGAGCGCATGCTTCGCCAGTTGCTGATTGCTCAAACTCGCCACGCGCTCCAGCTGGACGCCGTAGCCCTGTACGCCCCCGCCGCAGCTGTTGTAGAGGCCGACGGCCTCTTCCGGCTCGTCGCGGACGGCCGCGTTGAAGCCCACCATGCCGTCGTGGTAATACAGCGTCATTTTTTGCCGCGAGGGGCTGGCGCTGATGAAGTCGTGGGTATAAATCCGCAGCACGTAGTCCAGCTTTTCCATATTGTCCAGCAGCTGCCGGACGTCGTCGTTGCTGGTGTTGGAGAAAACAATGAAGTGCTGGCTGACGGCCTTGAACCAACCGGATGCGTTTTTCTGGCCGGTGACGACCACGCGCTGTGCTGTCTCCGGTGCCGTGGTTTGCTGAGCGTGGGCGCTGAGGGTGGAATAGAACAAAGCCGCCGCAAGCAGCGTCTTCTTTTGGAAGCTGTTTCTCATTGCCGTCTCTTAAATTATGATCGCCAGGGCGATGCTCTAAATAAGTAGACTATTTTGCATCTTTATTCGTGTCAAGCTTCCCAGGGAGTTTGCGCATTATTCTGATGGGTTTGTTAAAAAACATAAGATCAGCCCGGTAACGCGCCCTGAAACAGAGGGCAACAAAAAAACCCGCGATCTCGATGAGAGAAGCGGGTTTGATGTTGGGTAACACTGTGTCACGCGTATTCATGGTGCTCGGGCCGGAAGCGCATTTTGAAACCGCGCCCGCCGTTACTGGATCCCTATGGCATACCGTCAAAAATGCCGTGAAAAATACCGTCACGTCTTTTTTGTGCTTAATCCCAATCCTTTTCCAGGTCGAGAATCCGTTGCTCCAGCTAGGAAGTTTAGTCCTTGTGCGCTCGATCTTCAAGAAATCGCGCGACGCTGGCGGACGTGATTCTGCTCGCTCTGGCGCTGAGTTTGATTAACTCTAGCTGGCCGCTAGCGACCATGCGATAGACGGTTGCATGGGAAACTTCCAGCAACGCCATCACACTGCTGATCTTGTACAACATGGGTGTGCGTTCTTGCCTGGGGATGGGGGTTGGTTTTTTCGGAGAGTTCGTCATTTCTGGCTCCGGGGAAATGAATGTTGTTCTGCTGTGATCTTGTCATTTTGATCTGCCCATTTGATCGCGAATTGAGGGAAAGCAGTCTCCGCGTGATCTAGCCGCAGTACGTCATTATTTTCTGCGCGTGATCATTGCCGCGCAATCGTATTCGGTGCTGTGCACGGCGAGTCAGTGAAGCATTAGTAGGAAAGAATGCTCGGCCAGGTCGCTGGCCGAGTGTGGAGCGTGTCATCTCTGAGCACGCTTCAGCGGCTGTGTTCGCATTGACGCCTCCGGCTAGCGGACCGCGACGACGGCGTATCACCGTTGTCCGTGGTGAGCGTGCTCAAGTGGAATATCGGCGCCGCTTGACGCAGCACAGCGCGTGTCGGCACAGTCTGATTACAGTGGTAGACGAAGTGCCGTCGGTTAGGAGCAAGCCATGTTTTCGCTTCGCTCAAACGTGGCTTGCCCTGCGGGGCCGATCTCGCTGCGCTCGCCCAATGGCGCTCGCTACGCTCGCCAAAACCCGTCCGGGGCCGCGTGATGAATGCCGATCTCACTGCTCGCAAATCCAAAGGTGGCCGTCCGAAGGGCGATCCCGCCGACGTGCGCACGATCACCATCGGCGTGCGCGTATCGCCGGCCGAGGACGCGCTGCTGTGCCAGCGTGCCGCCTACATGCAGATGAAACCCGCCCAATGGCTACGTGAGGCCGCGCTATCGCGACGCCTCCCATCGCCGCCAGTGGCCGCGATCAACCGCGAGCAGTATGTCGAACTGGCCCGCCTGGCTGCGAACCTGAACCAGCTCACGCGCCTGGCCAATGAGGGCCGCAAGGTGACTGTCGCCGATGCCTTGCTGGCGCGCCTGCTGGCCGAGACGCAGCGCCTGCGCCAGGCCCTCCTTGGCGTAAGAGGGGACGACGATGATCGCTAAGGCCATCAAGGGGCGCGGCTTCCGCGGTGCGCTGGCCTATGACCTGGACAAGGAAAAGGGCCGCGTCATCGACACCAACATGAGCGGGACCACGGTACGCGAACTGGCGAAGGAATTCGGCGAGATCCGCAAGCTGCGCCCCAAGCTGGGCAGGGCCGTGCTGCATGCCTCGCTGTCGGCAGCGCCAGGCGAGCATCTGAGCGACGAGCAGTGGAAGCGGATCGCCGAGCGCTACCTGCACGGCATGGGGCTGGAGAACAACCAGTACCTGGTGACGCGCCACATGGACACCGAACACGAACACGTGCACCTGCTGGTGAACCGCATCCGCTTCGACGGCAGCGTCACATCGGACAGCCATGACTACCGGCGCCACGAGGTGTTGATGCGCGAGATCGAGCGTGACTTCGACCTGCAGCGCGTTCGCTCCTCGATCGACGTGGAGCGCCATGCGCCGACCAAAGGTGAGATTGAGGAGGGACTGCGCACTGGAATCCCCTCGACGCGCCAACGCCTGCAGCAGTTGTGCGATGGCGCGGCCGAACGTTGCGTGAGCTTTACCGAGTACGCGGAGCGCCTGGAGGCGATTGGCGTCGAGCTGGTGCCGGTGATACAGCTGGATGGAACGAAGATGTCCGGCCTGTCCTACCGGCTGGACGGCGTGATGATGAAGGGCAGCGACCTGGGTAGGGGATACAGCCCGATGGGGCTGGCGAAACGCGGGGTGGGCTATGAAAAAGACAGAGACTATGCGGCAGTTGGCCGCTGCCTCGAACGCAGTGTCAAGGGGAACCCAATTTTCCCCAGTTGTGGGAATCGAAAATTCCCCACCCCGTTCATGCTTCAGCCTCTTCCGGACGAACGAGGCCAGCCTTTAGCTTCTCCTTCAGGCGATACGAATTACCCCGGATATTCAATGTGACAGCGTGGTGCAATAAGCGGTCGAGGATTGCAGTCGCTATCACGCGGTCGCCGAAGACCTCTCCCCATGCCGCAAAGCTCTGGTTGCTGGTGAGGACCATGGGACCGCGCTCGTAGCGTTTGCTAATCAGCTGGAAAAACAAGTTGGCGCCCAACCTGTCGATCGGTAAATATCCAATCTCGTCAATGATCAGCAAACGCGGCGTGGTGTAGACCTTCAGCTTCTCGTCGAGGCGCCCCTCGCCATGCGCGCGGCTGAGCGCCGCGATCAGATTGGCCGCCGTTGTGAACAAGACGCGGTAGCCGGCCTCGATTGCCTTCAGCCCAAGCGCCACGGCAAGATGGGTTTTGCCAACGCCCGGCGGACCGAGCACCAGCACGTTGTCGCCGTGTTCGATGTAATGACAGCTCGTCAGCGTCTGAACCTGTTTCTTGTCGATCGATGGCTGATAGGTGAAGTCGAAGGTCTCGATCGGCTTGACGAAAGGGAAGCGCGCCATGGCCGTGCGCATGGCGACGTTCTTGCTCGTCTTGGCCGCCACTTCCTCCGCCAGCACCAGTTCGAGGAAATCGGCATAGGCCAGTTCCTGGGATGCCGCCTGTTGCAGCAAGGCTTCCAGCCGCTCGCGACTCTTGAACAGACGCAGCTTGTGCAGGTACTCGGCGAGACGTTCAAGTTGCGCGGGATTCATACGACCTCCAGCAACTGTTCATAGACTTGCAGATCGCGCACTTCCACTTGCTCAACAACCGGCGCCGTGGACGCCGCACTTGGTTCCGGATAACGCTGGCGGGCATTGCGGGCCGCTGCGCCAGGCCCATGTTCGGACTGAACGCTGAGTTGATCCCTGCCGTTCAGGATGGCGTGCTCGGCCACGACCTTGCCGCCGTGCTGAACTTGCCAAACACCGCCGACACGCACGATCTGCACCGTTCTGCCGACCAGCCGGCACGGCACCGAATAACGGTTGGTGTCGATGGTCACCAGCCAGTCCTCGGCGACGACCCGTTCGCGCACCACGGCGTCGAGAAAGCTGGCCTGGCGGGTCGTTGGTACCAGACATGGCGCTTCGTCCGCGAAGCGATCGATAGGCCGCTGGTGGGTCGTTCCATGCGTGCGCAGGTCGGCCACCTCGACGCTCCAGCTCAGCAGCTGATCGTTGACGTCGGCCAGATCGCGAAAGACGCGGCCGGGCATGAAGTTGCGCTTGACGTACTTCACGCCAGATTCGACCTTGCCCTTGGTTTGTGCGCGGTAGGGTTTGCACAGACGCGGCTCGAAGCCCCAGTATTTAGCGAACGCGTCGAACTTGGCATTCCACTTCGGCTTGCCATCCTCGGTTCCCAGCACCACCGTGCGCATGCGGTCGTACAGCAGCTCGGCGCAGTGGCCACCGAAATGGGCAAAGGCGTGCTCATGGGCCGCCAGCAGCGACGCCAGTTGTTCGTCGGCGAATGCTTCCACATAGGCGCGCCGCGAGTAGCCCAGAGTCATGACGAAGAAGTGGATCGTCGTTGCGGCGTCGCCCAGCTTCACCTTGGTCTGGCCCCAGTCAATTTGCGCCTGCTGTCCAGGCGCGGTTTCGAACCGGCGCTGTGTCAACGCGGCCAAGGAAGCCTCGGCGCGCAGCGGCCGCACGGCCAACTTCACGGTGTCATAGCCGCCTTGGTAGCCACGCGTGGCCTTGAGTTCCTGAAACAGGATGCGGGCCGAAAAATTGACCTGCCCGGCACGCGTCACCAGCCAGTCGTGGTGCGCGTCGAGAACGGTGTTGGCGGCCGCTGGACGCTGGTACGGCACCCATGTCTCCTGCCGCATCCAGTACCGGACCGTCTTGCGATCCAACTCCAGCAGTCGCGCCATCGCCGATACCGTACTGCCGCCGGCGTGCAGACGGCGAATTTCCTCCCACCGCTCCTTGTTAAGCACTTGAGCCTCCGTGTCAGTCCTCGACACGGATAAGTTAGCGCAGCCGCTGGCGGCCACCGGCTCGATTGCCTTACTTCCTTTCAGATCCAACCCTTCCATTTTTGCGCTCCTTCAAAAATGGGTGGGGAAAATTCAATTCCCACAGGTGGGGATTATTGGGTTCCCACTGACACGCAGCGCGGGTAGAGGCGTTGAACCGGCAGATCGAGGGCTTGCGCCAGGCGAAGCTGACGAGCGCGGAGGAACTGGCGTCAGTACTGGAACCGCTGGCGCAGGCGATGGCCGCGCTGACGGACGAGACGCGCACGAGCCTGGAGCAGATCGAACAGCGCAGCCGGGAGCAGGGCGAGCAGTTGCGGAGCCAGACGGAGACGGCGATCGTATCGTGGAACCAGGCGGCGAAAGCGGCGCAGCAAGCGGCCGAGCGGCTGGACGAAGCAGGGCGGAGAGTGGAGTTGAGCCAATACCTGCTGACCATTCTGACCGGAGTGATGACGGGGCTGCTCGCGAGCGCATTCTGGCTTTGGCTGGCGCCAGCGCCGACGGTCCAGAACGTGCTCGACGCGAAGGCGGTAGCAGAACTGCTGCGGCCCGAGATCGCAGCGCAGAAGCCGCACAGAGGCAAGTGAATGCGATGGGCGTTGATCGTTTCGTGGTGACGCTGGTGGATACGAAGCAGGGTAGGCAGGAGGAGCGCCGTTGGGGCAAAGCCGACGTATCCCAAAGCATGGCATGGCTCAAACGTATGAACGCGCGTGGATACGACGTCTGGATACGGCCGGATGGTGAGCATGGCATGGCGCTGCTTGGCGGGTTGAGGAAGCGCGACCTGCATACGTTGCGTGAGCGGGGATTTACGCCGGCAGTGGTAGTAGAGACTGGTCGAGAGCAGTACCAGGCGTGGGTGAAATTGTCGGCGATGGGCCTGGACGAGTCGTTGCGAAGTCAGGCAACGGCCGGACTTGTAAAGGGGCTTGGGTTCTCAGGGGCCAATGCTATCAGTCGTGCCGACGGTCGACTGGCAGGCTTCACTAACCAGCAAGTGCTGCGGACAGATGGGCGGCACCCTTATGTGCTGTTGACGGATGACGAAGGTAAGCTGGCGCCAGCTGCCCCAGCTTACCTAGCGTGCTTTCAGCGCGAACGGACCAAGGTTCAGGAACTCCATCGCGATAAACAGCATAGACAATCGCGTGGCCCTCAACGGTAAAAAATTCTTACGTCGTAGCAGAATTTTTCTGAGACTCATATCGAGACTGGCGGGTTCCGCCCCATCGGACATTCGCGTTTATTATTGAGCCCGCTCCATTGCAGACTTGCGTACGACGTATTCGTAGCCACCTCACAAATTCGGTAACGCAGCCCGGATTACGTCCACAATACCACCAGTATTATTCTGGCACATTTGTTTAACTCGGTGAACATATGTAGATGGTTTCTTTATGTCAAAAAATCTGTCTATTGTATTCACTAAGTTTTTTTTGTTAAAAACCTCAAGGATTCCCATGTAATTTTCTTCATCTACAAGCAAATTAGCAGCAGATAGCGCATCAGAATAAATTTTCTCTGGGTCAATATTTTCAACATGCGATTTAAAGAGATTTTTATAATCAGAAGCAGTTGACGCTGCCGGTCCAAATCTCCCTAACATTAAGTTAACTTGATACTGGGTAAATTCAAGCGCGTAAGATTCTTTATTTCTGGAAAATTCATCAATAATCCATTTTTTGACATTCTTCAAAACATCACTGGAATTTAGTAGCAATTGATCTGCCATTGCTATTAAAACTTCTGGCAAAAGCAGTATATTTTCCACTTCGGCCACTTTTATTGCATATACTCCTGATTTTTCAAGCGATTGGATTTGGCCCGCCTCTAAATAATCGCGATCAACTATGCCCGTACATTTAAGATGATGAAATGCATTCGCTTCTCGGAATCCTTTGGTCGCTTGGGCAACCGAATTACAGCCCCCCATAGGCTTTATAGTAAAACCAGGGTAAGCAATTTGATAAATAGCTAAATCCAAAGAGCCCACAGAGCCCTCAACAAAAATTACAGGCTTACGGCTCCCCAATATTTCAAGGTAAGTGTCTTCCGGGATATCCTGTTGGTTGGGTATTCGGCTCCATGAAAACCCCGTTTTTGTAAATTCCCGCAACCAAATTTTTACTGTCTCGGGCCTGTCAGCGGCAAAGTCCAAATCATGAGTAAGATATATGAAAACACAATCCGATCTAGCTTCTTCCAGAGTATTCCATAGATCGGATTGAATTGCCTTATGCAAATGGAGCTCGGGTTCGTCAATTACTATTATGGAATTTTCTTGAGCGCTTAAACATTGAGATATCAAATAAAAAATTACTCGTTCACCGTCACTTAAGGCCGCCGCATGATATTTTTCTTCATCCTGACCGGTAACTCGAACTTGAACATCTCCTCCGGTTAAGTCTAAATTTCGATGAGGAAGCAAAGATTCCCAAAGGCTTTTCACTTTTCTTAATACCGAGTCTGGCATCGGGAGAAGTACTGAACTTTGGCGTTGAGCTGCATCATGCTCTAATAATTTTGCATAATTTTCCGATAGCAAGAATTTCAATATTTTATCGAAATCATTAAGAGGTCTGTTTTCCCAATGCGTTAGATCATTGCCGTAACGAGACTGCATGCGTCGATCTTCCTTATTGCTTTCCCAAATCTTATCATTCCACCCAACAGGGCGCTCTCCCCATCTTAGTTCCTGACGAGCAGTTTCCAAAGCAATGGGCCCGGTGTTATTTGGAAAAAATATCATTCTTTGCGCATTAACGCGATGAACTTTATCTTTCTGAGGTCCTTCGTTTTCCAGCCAAGTACCCAGACGACTTTTTCCCGCACCATTTGCTCCAATAATTGTGATGCTTTTTTGGTAGGTGATATTGCAATCGGCTTCAGTATCAATATTGGACTGAGGGAAAACTATTGATTGATCTTCAAAATTAATAGTCATAGGGATGTGTTTTTACTCGTGAAATTATAAATTCTTTACGCTTTTCTACGTCAGCTTCTGGCCGATAGCGACCATATGCTTAAACACGACACTGTGGAACAGGTTTTTCTGTTCACCGAAATGCGCTGAGCTGATTCGCAAGATTCGGCCCTTGGGAGTGATGATACAGGTCTGATTACGGGGTTTAGTGAAACAATATCGATTCTGTTACAGAGCATGTATGCGAGCAAACGCATCTTGGACAGGGACTAGGAAATTGGGGATAGTGTCGTTATCGGAAGTATCTTTCCTATCAATCACCAAGCTGACCTTCTCGCCGGCGCGCTTGATATCCCAAGACCTGATTCGTGTTTCTCCAGTGCGTCTAATCTCATGAACGTGCAGGCGCTCCCCGATAATTTCGGCCTCTGCGATTGGAGTCGATAAACCTGGATTTCGTCGTGTCCAGGACTCCGAGATAAATATAAGTGACTCTGCCCGCATGTACACAATTCGCTCAGATAAGTCTCGCCAAAAAATAAATTTATCTACTTGGTCGAACGGAGTAAAGGCCAAGTGTTGAATAACCGTTCCATCTTTCGCAAATAGGAAAACCATCGCCAAGTGATCTCCGAACTGAAGGAATGTTCGTTCCGCAAGCTCGCAATAAAGCTCAAATGCCGGTCGAGTTCTATCAATGTTCTTCAGCCAAGCGGGCGGAGTAATGGTGCGATCATAATTAACGCGCTTGGTCGACGTCGAATAGGATTCCTTATCGCTAAATTTGACATAGCTCACCCTTCGCTCATGGACCTCCCCCTCTCCAATGTCTTCAGCTGAAGGGACGGTTGGAGAGGGTGTAGCTCCCAAATATTGGGCGAGGTCGATGCAGGCTTGGCGGTAACGGCTATAAACGTAAATCATGCTCTGTAGCAGCTCGTGATTCGGCAAGGTGTTCGCTACCCAACGCCGTTCTATCTTAACTGCGGCTGCGGCTCTCACGCCGCGGGGCAGCATTTCTCCTGCCAGAACCATGAGCTTCGCGATGCCCGCGCCAAGTAATTCTTCCCGAGTTATTTGAACTAACACATCATTGTTGGCGAAATAGGAATAAACCAAAGCGACTGAAAGCGAGCTGAACATTGCAAGGTCGCCTTCCTTTTCGATGACGTTCCGAGACTCTTTTGCCCAAAGCATGACCTCGTCCCCGGACCAATATTTCCCTATTGACTTTGAGAGCCATTGGTCATAGTTCGGTATGCTTGCCTTATCTTTTGCGATCAGAAATGTAACCGTGCGAATTAGGGTTAAAAAGTGATTCACATTTCGGCGAAACAATTCTGGTTCGAAGTAAGTCTTCCTACAATTCTCTAGCGCGTGCGCGGCGTCCTCAAGGCGACGTTCCCATCTATGCATGGTGAAACCAATCTTAAGTTTAGCTTTTAAAGTAAGCCGATGCTGGTAGTGGCCACCGGCTTGTAACGAATATCCCCATCTACTAGCTGCCCATTGCTTTCGACATTATTTGTGCAAGCATAAGCGGCACATTACCTGCCGCTTTCAGCGTCGCAGTCCGATAAGCAAGTTGATTCTTCGCCAAGGTAATACCCGCAGCAGCTTCGACCTCCTTGCAGGCGCTATCCCATTCTGGCCAATTCGTTATGAGAAAATCCTCAAGATGGTCTTCAAAGTTCGCAACTTGATCAGAAACAATCGCAGGAGGGAAATCGGCTTCCTCCAGACCAAAATATCTCAGGATTGCACGGTTCTGTTTTGCATTGTTGTTGCGTTCTTCGTCTATTTTTTCCTGCTTCTTGCCTTTTTCTTTAGCTCGAGCCTCGAACCCAGCATCAGCATCGAAAAGTGCATACGAAGGGATTCCGATCGAAGTTAGTATCGCGTGCGCCAAAGGAATCGAAGTCTTCCCCCCAACTGGAACGATTGCGATGCCAGCAGCTTCTAACGCGCCAGTAGCCGATTTATCACCGATACCGTGGAAGATCGAGGCTTCGGTCGTTCCTTCGACAAGCAAAGCACGGTGCGCAAATAGCGCTACAGACAATTGACTAGCGATGATGCCGTCAAGCTGACGTTCGACAGTCTCAGCACTGACAACCCCATCTAATTTTTCCTTCACGTGCTCGACAGTGGCCGAGTGAATTGAAACAACAGGCATATCTTCTGTCGACCTAGTCAGTCTTCTAACCTGGTTAAAATGTCGCGCTTCGAGGAAGTAAGGGCTATGCGTCGCATAGGTCACCTGAATGCGCTTGCCAGCGTCCTCGGCAAGCGATCGCAAAACTTTCGCAAAAGTCTGTGCTTGAATAGGATGCTGGAAGAGTTCAGGCTCTTCAATCGCTAGGCAGATCACCCCGACCTCTGAAGCTGCACCTGCTTGCGCAAGCAATTGCAGGGCCGAGATCAATAGCGTGCGCTGAAAACCATGTCCTTGGCGCTCAACAGATGTTTGTGTGGAACCATCCAAAACCGCAACTTCAAACGTCGTCTTAGCTGCTTTAAGTTCGATATTAGCTGGTGACACAGCGACCGCCCGACCTGGGGAATAAGAATTGACGACTGCATTCAGCTTCGTCGTCATAGTCTCGAGCTGGGACTTAAACTTATCCTCATACACTTTTTGCTGTAGTGCCCGCGATTCTTCGACAATTTTGGCAATCTCTTCATCTGCCGCAGTGCGATCTACTGAGCGCTCCAAAATTCGCCCTATGATACTCGACTTGCCATCAGTGGATTCTTCACTTGCACGAAGATCAGCGGTGACTAAAACAAAGTCGAAGAGTCCACTCATCTTCCCACTACTGTTGAACCCAAAGAAATTTGTCTGAAGTGCTTCAGGCGCATCCGTTAGTTGATCTGTGTGCGCAGCCTCCCAGGCCGTCATTGCCTGCTCAATCGCCGCTGCCGTCGAGGCGCTCGGAAGATCCAATTCCTGCTTTTCGTTTCGCAGGCTCGAATACAGTTCCCTCTTCTCACCCGCAGTTCCAGCAGCTTTAATTGCATTAAAGCTCGCGAAGCTCTTTGCATTCGCGGACAGGATCTCTGATCCATCGGGAGCTCGGCGCTTCCAAGCAGTAAAGGTAGCAGCGCCTTCAGGAGCGTACTTGCCAAGCGCTTCCTTATCCTTATCTGTGAGGTCACTGAACGTGACTTGAATTTCTATGTTTTCAGTATTTGCACCAAACGAGCAATCCTTCTCTGTCAATGATCCAGGTTTGCCGTTAAAGAACCAATCCAATGCTCGAAGAACCGTAGATTTCCCGGCACCGTTTGGGCCAATAAAGGTCGTAACGGACTCAAAGCTAATCGTTACATCTTTCAATGTCCTGAAATTCTTGATTTGAACTGAATTAATCCTCATCTCAGCGCTCCTCCCTAGTTTCTTGCTTTATTTTTTTAATAAAAAACCGGCGATACCGAAAAGATCTTTAACACCTACAACTTTATTGATTTCATCAGCCGCTGCCTTTTCAACATGAAGGAGAGACATTGCTGAACGTCGGTTCCTGGCCGTATCCGGCCTTTGGTGGCAGCATAGCATCTTGTCTAAACGAAAGATGCGCACAATCTCACTCTTTCTTGGAAAGGCGGATGTTGTCTAGATAATCGGCCCAGCGTTGCATCATTTGCTTTCTAGCCGGTAGGTGAGCCGTGCGGTTGTACGCTCGGCCATTCGGATCGATGACGGCGTGAGCGAGTTGATGCTCGATCAGGTCAACCCGTTCTCCCAGCACCTCGTCAAGAATAGTCCGCGCCATTGCCCGGAACCCATGTGCGGTCATATCGTCTTTGGAGTAGCCCATGCTGCGCAGCGCTGCATTGACAGTGTTCTCGCTCATGCAGCGGTCGTCCGTGCGGATGCTCGGTAGGACGTATTGCGCGTGTCCGGTCATCGGTTCCAGTTCCTGCAGGATCTGGAGGGCCTGTGTTGACAGCGGAACGATGTGCTCGGCTTTCATTTTCATCTTGGAGGCCGGAATGCGCCACTCAGCAGCGTCGAAATCGATCTCATCCCATTCTGCTGTACGCAATTCACCTGGCCTGACAAAGAGCAGCGCTGATAGCTTCAGCGCTGCCACGGCATAGGGATGCCCCCGATAGCCGTAAATCGCGCGCATAAGATCACCTGCGCGCTTCGGATCGGTGATTGCTGCGTAGTTGGTCTTCTTGGGGGCGGCAAGGGCTCCCTTGAGATCCGCGCTAACGTCGCGCTCGACGATGCCGCTAGCGACGGCGAATCGAAAGATCTGTCCGCATACCTGCCGAACCCGATGGGCAGATTCGACCGCACCGCGCGCTTCCATGCGCTGGACGGTGACGAGGATATCGCGGGGTCTGAGAGACGAAATTGGCAACGCGCCGAGATAGGGCAGCAGGTTCTTGTGTATCCAGCCGCTGATTTTCTCTTGTGTACTGGCCGCGCGGTCAGCTTCCGTTTTGCTGAGCCAGGAGAGCGCTACCTTGCCGAACGTCTGGTTGGCGATTTCGCTGCGCCTGAGCTTGTCCTCGCGCCTGGCTATGCCGGGGTCGATGCCATCTGCAAGCTGGGTTTTGGCGTTGGCGCGCTTGAGGCGCGCCTTGGTGAGAGTGGTTGTGGGATAGACGCCCAAGGCCAATGTCTTGCGCTTGCCGAGGTACCGGTAGTCCAGCCGCCAGTATTTCCCGGCCGGCGTGACGAGGAGGTACATGCCTTCGCCGTCAGTGTATTTCTCTCCGGTCGCCTTGGTCGGTTTGACCGTTTTCACGAATGTGTCTGTCAAAGCCATCGCTGCCTCGCTCTGTGACGGTATACGGATTTAGCCTAGCAAACCTACCGTAAGAAATACCGTCAAAAATCAAAGTTTGTGGGATTCAGGGAGAGACGGGCTTAGCCAATAAAAAACCCGCCGTCATAGGAGAGGGGCGGGTTCTTGACTGATACTGGGTTACATGGATTGTAACGATTGGTGCCTCGGGCCGGAATCGAACCGGCACGCCTTGCGGCGGCGGATTTTGAGTCCGCTGCGTCTACCAGTTCCACCACCGAGGCAACGCGACCCGCATTATCCCCGATTTGCCCCCCCGCCGCAACCCATGCTACGGAATTTTTATATTTCGATAAGTATTTCTGCCGCCGCGAAGCGAGTATCATCTCGGCTACCACCAGCTTTCGCCGGTTCCGCGCCGGCAGCAGATGCATGAAAAACAATAAGATACGCGAGATTATCCTGGGGAAACCGCTCGATCCGATGAAGAGCGAAACCCGCCACTCGATGGCGCTGGTGGCCTTCCTGGCCTGGGTCGGACTGGGCGCCGACGGCCTGTCCTCCTCCGCCTACGGCCCCGAGGAAACCTTCCGCGCGCTGGGCACGCACACCCATCTCGGCCTCTACATGGCCATCGCCACCGCCGTGACCGTCTTCATCATCGCGCTGGCCTACAACCAGGTGATCGAACTGTTTCCCACCGGCGGCGGCGGCTACCGCGTCGCCACCAAGCTGGTCGGCCCCTACCTGGGCCTGATCTCCGGCTGCGCGCTGATACTCGACTACGTGCTGACCATCGCCATCTCGATCGCCTCCGGCGTCGACGCGCTGGCGTCGTTCCTGCCGCTGGGATTCCAGCCCTACAAGCTGTGGGCCGAGGTGTTCTTCATCGGCCTGCTGATCGTGATGAACCTGCGCGGCCTGAAGGAGGCGATCCAGATCCTGCTGCCGATCTTCCTCGGCTTCGTCGCCACCCATCTGGTGTTAATCGTCTACGGCATTTTCGCCCATGCGTCCCACCTGCCGGCGCTGATACCGAACACCATGGCCGACACCGGCAAGCTGGCCGGCGAGATCGGCTGGGTCGGCGTGGCCGGCATGTTGCTGCTGGCGTACTCGCAGGGCGGCGGCACCTACACCGGCCTGGAGGCGGTGTCGAACAACGTCAACCTGCTGGCCGAGCCGCGCGTGCGCACCGGCAAGATGACGATGCTGTACATGGCGCTGTCGCTGGCGTTCACGGCCGGCGGCATCATCCTGCTGTACCTGCTGTGGGATGCCCATCCGATGCCCGGCGAGACGCTCAACGCGTCCACCTTCAAGACCATCATCGCCAGCATGGGACTGGGCGGCGAGGTGGTCAACCAGATGCTGCTGGTGATCGTGCTGGCGTTCGAGGCCGGCCTGCTGTTCGTGGCGGCCAATACCGGCTTCCTCGGCGGGCCGTCGGTGCTGTCGAACATGGCGGCCGATTCGTGGGTGCCGCACAAGTTCCGCTACCTGTCGACGCGGCTGGTGACGCAGAACGGCATCCTGGTGATGGGCATCGCGGCGCTGGCCGTGCTGTGGGGCACCGGCGGCAGCGTGACCTTGCTGGTGGTGCTGTATTCGATTTCCGTGTTCCTGACCTTCGCCATCTCGCTGTTCGGCCTGGTGCTGTACTGGTCGCGCAACCGCAGCAAGGGTACGCAGTGGAAGCGCCGGCTGCTGCTGTCGGCCATCGGCTTCGTCATCTGCGCCGGCATCCTGGCCATCCTGCTGGTCAAGCGCTTTACCGAGGGCGGCTGGGCGACCGCGCTGATCATCGGCGCCATCGCCGGCCTGTGCGTGTTGATCCGCAAGCATTACCGCGCCACCAAGCAGGCGATCCACTCTGTCGATGAGGTGTTCGCCAGCCAGCCGTTCGGTCCCAACACGGAAGAGATCGAACCGGATCCGGAGGCGCAGACCGCCGTGTTCATCGTCGGCACCTCGCGCGGCGGCGGCCTGCACGCGCTGCTGTGGGTGCAGCGCATGTTCCCCAACCACTTCAAGAATTTCCTGTTCGTCAATGCGCGCACCGTCGATTCGCATGCCTACGGCGGCGAGGGCGCGCTGGAGCAGATGCGCGAGGAGGCGGCCGAGACGCTGGAGTTCTTCGTCGACTTCTGCCACAGCCACGGTATGGCGGCCTCGTCCTATCTGGGCTTCGGCACCGACGCGGTCGACGAGGTGACCCGCATGTGCGAGGAAATCAGCCGCGAGTTCCCGCATGCGATCTTCTTTACCAGCAAGCTGATCTTCTCGTCGGACAACTGGTTCACGCGGCTGCTGCACAACCAGGCGGCGCTGGCCGCCCAGCGCCGGCTACACCTGGAAGGTTTGCAGATGGTGATCCTGCCGATGAAGGTCTAGGTTTTTGAGCGCACCTGGATGCAGATCAATCGGCGCCTGCCTGCCGCGGACAGATAATTGCTTCCTGATGGTCGGGGAGGCGGCATGGAAATGCGCATCGAACTGGTTGGCTGTGCTGCACGTCTCGACGTTGTTGAGCGTCAGCTCTGCGCCTTGGAGCAACGGCTCGACGCCGTGCAGCAGCGGCTGGACGCGCTGGAACTGCGGCTAGCCGCCTTGAAGCCGCAGCTGCAATCGCGCCGGCGCATCCGCCGGTGCATCCGCCGACATTGCGCTTGCACGCAGGCTGCCCCGGCTTCTAGGCAGGGTGTGCGAGGTCCAGGTTCTGCCGTTCCAGCAGCGCGAAGATGGCGTCTTTCGATAGAACGTACTGCTCCATCAGCACCTCCTTCAGCTCGCCGATCTGCACGCGGTAGTCGGCGATAGCCTGCAGCGTGTAGGTGTACAGCTCATCGGCCTTGGCCTGCACCTGGTCGAGGTCGCGCTCCTGGTTCTTGAACTGACGGTAATCCAGTTTCGAACGCGAATACATCGACAGCTGGTTGACCATCATGTCCAGCATCGAGGTGGCCTTCTGGATATCGTTCTGGCTGCCGACCGAGATGCCGCGCGCGCCGTAGAACAGTTCCTCCGCCGCCACGCCGCCATACAGCTGGATGACGTCGCGCTCCAGCTCCTCCAGCGTGCGCAGCGCGACGTCGTCCGACGCCGACAGCACGTAGCCCAGCGCGCCCAGCTTGGACACCGACTCGGTGCTGATCTTCAGCAGCGGCGAGCGTTCCTTGACCTGCGCCAGCGGCATGCCCTGGCGCAGCCACGGGTCGATCTGCATGAAGAAGTGGCCCAGCTCGTGCAGGGCCACGCGCTCGCGCTGGCGGGTCTTCTCGGCGGTGGTGGCGCGGTCGGTCAGGCCGATGGTGGCGCGCTCGAAGGCGCGGAACATCAGGTCGGTGTCGATGACCGTGTGCTCCTGGATCGCGATCATGCTGGCGCGCTCGACCACCGTCTGCAGCACCGCCGGGCTGAGGTTGGCGGTGATCTCGGCCACGTGGTCGAGGTTGAGCCGGTCCCAGGCCACGCAGCCGTCGGCCTTGCGCGACAGGAAGCTGCGCAGCAGCTCGCGCCGCTCGCTCTTGTTCGGCAGGCGGAAATTGATCTTGACCGAGAAACGGCGCAGCATCGCCTCGTCCATCTGCGACGAGGCGTCGTCGAAGTTGGAGGCGACTATCCAGATGACGCCGGCGCCCTTGTCGCTGCGCACGCCGTCGAGCAGGCCCAGCAGTGTGTTGGCGGTGTCGTCCTCCCATTTCTTTTCGCCGCGGCCGCGCGGCGCGAACAGCGTCTGCGCCTCGTCAAGGAAGATGATGCAGCTGCCGCGCGCGCAAGCCTTGCGGTGCAGCGCGTGCAGCGCCTTGGAGCCGCCGCCGATATAGCCCGACTCCAGCGCCGAGGCCGAGGCCTGGATCAGCGGCACGTTCAGGCGCTTGGCCAGGTAGCCGGCCAGCTTGGTCTTGCCGGTGCCGGCCGGGCCGGTCAGCATGACGTTGAACGGCTTGTCGATATCGTGTTCGCGGTACACCGCGCGGTTGCGGATCATGTCTTCCAGGTGCAGCACTTCCTGCTTGATGTCTTCCATGCCGATCAGGTCGTCCATGCTGCCGGCCAGCTGCTGGGGGTTGAGCACGGTGGCCGACACGCCCATGCCGGGCAAGCCGTGGCGCACCACGAACAGCGCCAGGCCGACCAGCAGGATGTCGACCGCGTGGCGGCGCAGGAATACGCCCACGCGCGACAGCGTGCTGTCGTCCTCGTCCTGCAGCACCGCCTTGTGCGACGCCAGGTAGTCGTCGCGCGCGATGGCGTAGGGGATGTTGTTGCGCAGCAGGACTTCGCGTTCCAGGCTCTGGTGCGTGTTGGCCGGCACCTTGACCACGTACAGCAGCGGATCGTCGCGCAGCTTGAACACGTAGCGCGGCGCTTCCGACAGCGGCGCCGCGATCATCAGGTATTCCAGGCGCTCGCGCTCGGCCGGCAGCGCGGTGATCTGCGAGATGTCCTGCGAGCGCAGCATCGGGCTGGCGTCCTGCGGCACCTCGATGCGCCAGCTGAGCAGCACGGCGATCGCGACGGCCAGCACGGCCAGTCCGGCGCGCACGTAATTGTTACGCAACGCGGATTGAAGTTTGTGAAGAGTAAACATAGACGCTGTCCAACCTGAGGCTGTGCGGCTGATGTCGGGCTGAAGCGCGGGGATGGGGCGCAGCAGCCGAGGCCGCTATGGCCGGCGCGCGAGGTGGGGCGCTGCCGGGGTGTTGCAATCAATATTGCGAAACAAACATGCTGTAAGGCAACTCATATAGGGACTATAGCTGGCCTGCGGGAGTTTGTGACGGCCCTGCCGAAAAAAAACTTCGCGGCGCAACAGGGACTGCTGTTTTCTGCTTGCCGCGCGCACCGCTTGTCGCGCTTTTTTGCCATTGGCGCACGCGGTTCGACCGCCCGTCGCATACGCCCGATCCGGCGCGAGGGTGTTTGTTAATCTGCACCTGTCTACCGCTGATCCATGAATACAGCGGTGGCTCCCCGGCAGTATTTATCACTTCACAATCTTACGGAGCACACCATGAAAACCACCCTGTCCAGCATCGCCGCCGCCCTTGTCCTGAGCTCGATGTCGCTTGCCCACGCCGCCGATACCAGCGTCCACATCAAGGCCACGCCAGGCAGCTATCACATGATGCAGGAAGACTTCCATGACTACAAAAAATCGTATCAATTGACGAACGGACAGGTGGTCGAATTCAGCCAGCGCATGGCCCACTATTACACCCAGCTGAATCACGGCGACCGCGTCGAGATCTTCCCGGTGGCCAAGGGCGTATTCGTCACCGACGCCGGCACGCGCTTCGAATTCCGCGACGAGGCGGAGACCATCGGCATCTCGAATTTCGAGAAGCTGCCGCTGGCCGGCAACCTGCCTGCCAACACCATGATGCTGGCACGCCGCTGATCACTCAGCCGTATGCATTTCGTCGCGCTGTAACGCGATTTATTCCCGCGAAATGCCAGTTCGTCGCATTGCCCTGTAGTCGCCCGGAGCCGGTGCTATTCTGAACCTGCCCTACCGCTGAACCCCTTATGCAGCGGCGGCTCCTTTGAACTACGTAACTTAAAACTTATTGGAGCACCACCATGAAAACCACTCTGTTGAGTCTGGCTGTAGCCGCTGCTTTGTCCATCGCCTCCATCGCTTCCGCCGCACCGGCCTCGGCCGCCCAGGAAGCCGCCAGCGAGAGCGTGAAAATCAGCGCACCGCGTTACCACATCGAGCCGAGCGAGTTCAGCGAATACCTGTACGCATACAAGCTGAGCAATGGCGACATGCTGCGTTTCAGCAACCGCGTAGGCCACTACTACGCGCAGGTCAAGGGCCAGCCCAAAGTGGAGATCTTCGCCACCGGTCCCGCCGAGTTCGTGACCGACACCGGCACCCGCATGAAGTTCACCGAAGCCGGCGACACGCTGACCATCAACAACTACGAGCGCCTGCCGATGGCCGCCCATCTGCCGGCCAACACCATGGTCATGGCCAAGCGTTGATGGCCGTTACGGCTTGGACTGCTGGGGCCAGTGTTCGTATTTGTGTTCCAGCCGGGCGAAGGTGCCGTCGCGGCGCATGTCGGCCAGCGCCGCGTTGAGCCGGGCGACCAGTTCGTCGGGCACCGACTGGTTGCAGGCAAGGTAGACCTTGACGCGGTTGAACACCAGCAGCGGCGCCAGCTTGTCCGACCATAGGAACTGATTGCTTCCCACCACGCCGGTGCGCATGGCGACGGCCCACAGGTCGATACGGTTGAGCAGCAGCTTTTCCGGATTGACCATATTGTTGCTGACCGGGTCGACGGTGTAACCCTGGTCGCGCAGATAGTCGCCCAGCGCGTCGCCGTTGTAGGTGCCGATGCGCAGCTTGCGCGCGTCTTCCATCGTCTTGAGCGGGAACTCGTGGTCGATGCGGCCCCAGAACTGCCATTCGGCCTCGTCGGTCGGACCCACCCATTTGAACAGGCGCTCGCGCTCCGGCGTGCGCGAGGTCGAGTACACGCACGTCTGCGGCTGGTTCAGCGCCATCATGTAGGCGCGCTTCCACGGCAGCAGGTCGATCTTGTAGTCGGTGCGGGTGCGCGCCATCATCTCGCGGATCTTGTCGGTCTCGCGGCCGGTCACGCCGCCCTGGCCCTGCATGCTGGCCGGCGGCGAGTGTTCGGTGGTGATGGTCAGCGGCGCGGCCTGCGCGGCGCCGAGGCCGGCAGCCGACAGGATGAATGACAGGACGAATGACAGGGTGGTAACACGCATGGGCTGGCCGCTTTCTGAATAAAAGCATAGCAGCAATGCTAATTGAGCGGCAACACCGCCGCCCAGCCGTGCCTGCGGACGATTAATCAGCGCGGCGGTACAGGCGGAAGCGTTCCTCGCGGTCGGCCGGACGGCGGCCTTCCCACAGCAGCACCCACTGCTTGCCGCGATGCTCGGGCAGGATCTCGCGGTCGTCGCGCAGCTTGATGCTGTCTTGTAGCAGCAACAGGTTGCAGCGGCCGCCTTCGACACCTTCGAACGGCAGGTGCGCGTAATAGGCGAACGAGGCGCGCTGGGCCGGGCCGACGTTGGTCGAGATGCAGCCGGCGTCCGGCGGCAGCTTCTCGGCGATCTGGCGCGCCACACTGGCATAGCTCTTCGAATAGTTGACGTCCGGCAGGAACAAGGTCATCAGCAGGATCCAGATCAGGATCAGGCCGCCGGACGACAGCACCACGGCGCGCCACAGCACGGCCGGCTGGCGCGAGATGCGCCAGTGCACCAGCGCGAACCAGCCGGCGGTGGCCGCCAGCGCCACCAGCAGCGCGATCCAGCCCAGTTCCGGGTGGAAGCCCGGCACCAGCTTGAGCGCGTTCTTGGCGGCCTGCGCCGGCCAGCCGGTCAGCTTGGCGATCCAGAACACCCAGATCACGGCCGCGCACAAGGTCAGCGCCATCACCGAGAACCAGTCGATGGCGTTGATGGCGCCGCGCTTCATCGTCAGCAGGCCGAAGGCGGCCATGATCGCCAGCGGCGGCAGCAGCACCAGCAGCTGGCCCTGCTCGGGCGCGTCGTTGAACAAGGTCAGCAGCGCACCCATGGTGACGAAGGCCAGCGGCACGACGATGTGCAGCGCCAGGCGCTGGCGGCGCCAGGCCCATACGGCCCAGCCGGCGAACGGCCAGGCCGGCCAGAAGAACCAGACGCCGACGCGGAAGAAGAATTTGAGCGACAGCCGGCTCGGCAGGCCGAACAGGTCCAGGTTCCAGGCCAGCCAGGCGTTCAGCGGCAGGTGGTGGTAGGGCTGCAGCAGCTGCGCCGGCAGCAGCCACAGCGCGGCCACGGCGCCGCCCACGGCGATGGTGGCGCCCAGGTCGCGCACGGCGCGGATGGCGGGCTGGTTGAGCAAACGGGTGCAGGCGAACAGGGACAGCATCAGCATCACCGGCGTGACCCAGCCCCGCGTCAAGGTCAGCAGGCCGACCGCCAGGCCGCTCAGCGCGGCGTTGCGCAGCGACGGGCCTTCGACATAGCGCACGGTGCGGTACAGCAGCAGCGCCACCAGCGACACCTGCAGCGCCTCGGACGTGGTCTCGTGGCTGTGCAGCAGCAGGCCCAGGCAGCCGAGGTAGATCAGTACGGCGGCGTCGGCCAGCGTGCGGCCGAAGTCGTCCGGCTCCGGTTGGCCGCCGAAGGCCAGGCGCAGCGGTTGCGCGTCCTGGCGCCGGCCCAGATTAAAGGTGGCGTACCACAGCGACAGCACGCCCAGCAGGAAGATGCCGACGGTGCCCACGCGCGCGGCCAGCACGTCGCCCAGCAGCCAGCCGAACAGCTTGATGCCGATGGCGCCCAGCCAGAACGCCAGCGGGCCTTCCTCCGGCCACGAATAGCCGGCGATGTTGGGCCACAGCCAGTCCTGCCAGGTGCCGTGGGCCATCGTCCACATGATGCCGAAGCTGGCGGCATCGTCGTTCTTCCACGGATCGCGGCCAAGCAGGCCAGGCAGGATGTACAGCAGGCCGAGGGCAAACAGGGCCCAGCGCGGCAATGCCAATGTAGCGGCGGCGGGAAGACGGACTGGCTTCATCGATCGGTGTGCAAGTGAGAGTAGAACGGGAGTATGAAGGAAAACGGGATAACAAACAAAAAAAGCAGCCAGAGGCTGCTTTTTTCATCGAAGCGGCTGAAATTAGCCGGCTGCGACGGCGGTTTTCGAACCGACGGTACCGAACTTCTGGCGGAATTTCTCAACGCGGCCAGCGGTATCGACGATTTTGTGCTTACCGGTGTAGAACGGGTGCGATTCAGCCGACACCTCGATCTTGACCAACGGGTATTCTTTACCGTTGTGCTCGATTTTTTCGCGGGTCTGGATGGTCGAACGGGTGACGAATTTGAAGTCGCACGACAGGTCGTGGAACACCACTTCGCGGTAGTCTGGATGGATTTCTGGTTTCATTTGAAGCCTCGGTTAGTTTGGTAGCCAAACAGCACTTCGTCGGTCGATGTTGCTTCGTGACCCGATTGCCGCTCACTTGCCAGAGTTAAAGTTGATGCGATCGGCGATTATACAGCTGTAAACGGAAACAGGCAACCGAGGTTGCCTGTTCATCATGATTGCCGAAGTGTTAAAAACTGAGTGCAGCGGGACGCAGCGACGAAGACAGTGCGAATAGCACGGCGAGAAGCTGCAACGAAGCTGCGGTCAGTTTTTAACCGCCGCGGCGCATCATGTCGAAGAACTCACCGTTATTCTTGGTGGCCTTCATCTTGTCGAGGATGAACTCCATCGCCTCGATCTCGTCCATCGAGTACAGCAGCTTGCGCAGGATCCAGATCTTCTGCAGCTGGTCCGGCTTGATCAGCAGTTCCTCGCGGCGGGTGCCCGATTTGTTCAGGTTGATCGCCGGGTAGACGCGCTTCTCGGCCAGGCGGCGCTCCAGGTGCACCTCCATGTTGCCGGTACCCTTGAATTCTTCGTAGATCACGTCGTCCATGCGCGAGCCGGTTTCGATCAGCGCGGTGGCGATGATGGTCAGCGAACCGCCTTCTTCGATGTTGCGGGCGGCGCCGAAGAAACGCTTCGGACGCTGCAGCGCGTTGGCGTCGACACCGCCGGTCAGCACCTTGCCGGAGGCAGGGATCACGGTGTTGTAGGCGCGTGCCAGGCGGGTGATCGAGTCCAGCAGGATGATCACGTCTTTCTTCATCTCGACCAGGCGCTTGGCTTTTTCCAGCACCATCTCGGCGACCTGAACGTGGCGGGTGGCCGGTTCGTCGAAGGTTGAGGCGACCACTTCGCCGCGCACCGAGCGTTGCATCTCGGTCACTTCCTCAGGGCGTTCGTCGATCAGCAGCACGATCAGCGTGCAGTCCGGATGGTTGGCGGTGATCGCATGCGCGATGTGCTGCAGGATCACCGACTTGCCCGACTTGGGCGACGCCACCAGCAGGCCGCGCTGGCCCTTGCCGATCGGCGCGATCAGGTCGATGATGCGGCCGGTGATGTTCTCGGTGCCGTTGATGTCACGTTCCAGGCGCAGCGGCTCGTTCGGGTGCAGCGGCGTCAGGTTCTCAAACAATATGCGGTGCTTCGAGGCTTCCGGCGATTCGCCGTTGACCTTGTCGACCTTGACCAGCGCGAAGTAGCGCTCGCCATCTTTGGGGGTACGCACTTCGCCCTCGATCGAGTCGCCGGTGTGCAGGTTGAAGCGGCGGATCTGCGAAGGGGAAATGTAGATATCGTCGGTGGAGGCCATGTAGCTGGCGTCCGGCGAGCGCAGGAAGCCGAAGCCGTCCGGCAGCACTTCGAGGGCGCCGTCGCCGAAGATCTGCTCGCCCGATTTGGCGCGCTTTTTCAGGATCGCGAACATCAGTTCCTGCTTGCGCAGGCGGGCCGCGTTGTCGATATCAAGACCGATGGCCATCTCCAGCAATGCCGAGACGTGTAAGGCCTTTAATTCAGATAGATGCATATGTATTGAGTGTCCCGTGACGGGAAAGTAAAGGTAGGGGAGGGAACTGCGTGGTGTTGTCTGTTTAATTATATTTAAACGGTGCCGCGGGCGCGGCACCGTTTGGGTACAGCATGATCTTACTGCATCACGCTATCTTACTTAGATATTGCTGTCGATGAAAGAGGTCAGCTGGCCTTTTGCCATTGCGCCAACCTTTTGAGCGGCGGCGACACCGTTCTTGAACAGGATCAGGGTCGGGATGCCGCGGATGCCGAACTTGGCAGGTACCGCTTGGTTCGAATCGACGTCCATCTTGGCGATCAGGATCTTGCCGTCGTATTCCTTGGCCACTTCTTCCAGGATCGGGGCGATGCTCTTGCAAGGACCGCACCATTCGGCCCAGAAGTCGACCAACACCGGGCGGTCGGACTTCAGCACGTCTGCGTCAAAGGAAGTATCGGTGATGTGTTTGATATTTTCGCTCATAGTTTCCTCTATCGAGGTCAGTTGAATCTCAGTTAGATAATAACGCCTGGGGATTATGCCATTTTGCCTGCAATCGCCTTCAACGTTGCCGGGTTACAGGCAGCAGATGGTGGCCAATTGCACGAATTCAATGTCTTGGAAGGGATGGCAACAAGGTCGGCAGGCGGGGATGGCTGAAATAATAACCCATTTTTAAAAAATGTGCGGCAGATTGTACAAACCCTCTAAACTATTTACCCGGACCGGCCTGCGGCGGGGCGCAGCGTGTTGCGGCGCGGTCCATCAGCGCGCCCAGCGCGTCGAGGCTCAGCGGCTTGGCGCAGGCGTCGAGTATCGCCAGTCCCTGCACCTCGGCCAGCCGGGCGGCGGTCTTCAGCACGGCGCCGTCCACGCCCGACAACAGCACCACGCAGCCGCGATATTGCTGCGCCGCCGCAAGGCGCAGAAAGTCGATGCCGTCCATCACCGGCATGCTCAGGTCGCAGATCAGCAGGTCGGGCGGACGCAGGCGCAGCTCGAGCAGCGCGCGGCGGCCATCGGTTTCGCACAGCACCTCGTGCGGCCCGAGGCCGGCGATCATGTCGGCCAGCAGTTCGAGCATGAACGCGTCGTCATCCAGCAGCAGTACCCGCATGCATCCTCTCTGGTTAATTGTCGTCGGCAAAAGTGGTGTTGGTCATGATTTGTTCGGTGATCCTGTCCAGCAGCGGCCACAGCTGCGCCAGCAAGGCCCGCGCGCGCCGCAGCAACTCCTCCTGGCCGCCGTCGGCGGGCAGCTGCTCCAGCTCCAGCAGCAGGTCGCCCAGCCCCAGCGCGCCGACCGTGCGCGCCGGCGACTTGAGCCGGTGGCCCACTTCGCGCGCCACCGCCAGGTCGCCGCGCGCCAGCGCGCGTTCGATCTGGGTCAGCCCGTCCTGGGTATTGTGCAGGAATTTGAACGCGAACTTGCGCACCTTGTGCGGATGATAGCCCAGCAGCTTGGCCAGTATCGATAAATCGATCACCGCCGGGTCGCCGCCCATGGTGGTCTTGAACGCCGTGCGCGACGCCGGCGGCGCCGCTTCGAGCGCGCCGGCGCGGCGTTCCGGCAGCCAGTTGGCGATGGTCTGGTACATCAGCGCGGGCTGGATAGGCTTGGAGATGAAGTCGTCCATGCCGGCCTCGATGCAGCGCACCCGGTCTTCGTTGGTGGCGGTGGCGGTCATCGCCAGCACCCGCATGTCGGCCAGGCTGGGGTCGGCGCGGATGCGGCGGGTCGCCTCCAGCCCGTCCATCAGCGGCATCTGCACGTCCATCAGCACGCAGTCGAAGGCGGTCTGGCGCAGCAGCTCCAGCGCCTCCATGCCGTTGTTGGCCAGGCACACCGACGAGCCGACCTCCTCCAGCATCTCCAGCGCGATCTGCTGGTTGAAGGTGTTGTCCTCGACCAGCAGGATGCGCGCGTCCTTCAGCGCCGACATGACGGCGGCGCTGCGCGAGGTGGCCAGCAGCTCGGCGGCGGCGTCCTTGACGCGGTCGATCAGTGCCGGCACCGTCGCGCTGGAAATGCCCAGGCGGGCGGTGAACCAGAAGGTGCTGCCGTGGCCCGGCCGGCTGCGCACGCCGACGTCGCCGCCCATCAGCTGCGCCAGCTGCTTGCAGATGGCCAGGCCCAGGCCGGTGCCGCCGTATTCGCGGGTGGTCGAGGTGTCGGCCTGCTGGAACGACTGGAACAGCTTCTCGATCTCGGTCTCGGACAGGCCGATGCCGCAGTCGCTGACCTCGAAGCGCAGCAGGCAGCCGTTGGCGTCGCCGACCACCTGGCGCACGCGCACCTCGATGCGGCCCTTCTCGCTGAACTTGATGGCGTTGTTGGCGTAGTTGATCAGCACCTGGCCCAGCCGCAGCGGGTCGCCGCGCAGCACGCGCGGCAGCGTGGGGTCGAGGTCGAACACCAGTTCCAGCTCGCGGCTGGCGGCCTTGGGCGCGACCACCGTGGTCAGCGTCTGGATCACGTGGTCGAGCGCGAAGTCGACCTGCTCGATCTCCAGCTTGCCCGCCTCGATCTTGGAGATGTCGAGGATGTCGTCGATGATGCCCAGCAGGTGCTCGCCGGCGAAGCGTATCTTTTCCAGGTAGTCGCGCTGGCGCGCATCGAGGTCGGTCTTCAGCGCCAGATAGGCCATGCCGATCACGCCGTTCATCGGCGTGCGGATCTCGTGGCTCATGTTGGCCAGGAACTGGCCCTTGGTCTGGCTGGCTTCCTCGGCCAGCATGCGCGCCTGGTTCAGCTCCTCGGTGCGCATCGCCACGCGCTCCTCCAGGTGCTCGTTCAGCTCGCGCAGCTGGTCCTCGCCGCGCTTGCGGTCGGTGATGTCGGTCAGGCTGGCCACCACCAGGTGCACGCTGCCGCCCTCGTCGAGGATGGGCTCGGCGTTGACCGACATCCAGCACACGCCGCCGTCCGGCCGCGCCAGTCCCATGACCACGTCGCGCACCGACACGCCGGTGACGATGGCCAGCCGCACCGGATGGCTGGCGGCGTCGAACTGGCTGCCGTCCTCGCGCATGCCGAGCCACAGGCGGTCGCCGGCGATCGGCAGCGAATGCGCCAGCATGCCGGCGGCGGCGGCATTGCTTTCGAGGATGGCGCCGTCGCCGTCGACCATCACCAGGCCGTTGGTGACGGCGTTGAAGATCGAGGCCAGGCGCTGGCTGGAGCTGCGCAGCGCGCTGTCGGCCCGGCGCCGCGCCGTGATGTCGGTCAGCATGGCCAGCGTGCCGGAGTAGTGGCCGGCGTCGGAGTTGATGACGGTGGTCGACAGCAGGCACCAGACGCTGCTGCCGTCGCGCCGCAGGAAGCAGACGTCGCCCTGGCAGGCTTCGCCGGCCAGCCGGCGCTGCAGGTGCTGCTTGAGCAGCGCGCGGCCGTCGTCGTCCATGAAGTCGGTCATGGCGCGGCCCATCATCTGCTCGACGTCGTAGTCGAGCATGCGCGCCATGGTCGGGTTGACGAAGCTGGTGCGGTCGTCGGCGCCGGTCATCCAGATGCCCTCGGCGGCGGTCTGCACGATCAGGCGGTAGCGTTCCGAGCTGGCGTGCAGCGCCTCCTCGGCGCGCTGGCGCTGGGTCATGTCGCGCAGCGACAGCAGCACCAGCTCCTGCCCGGCCAGCAGCACCGGCGAGATGTGGACCATGGCCGGGAAGCTGCTGCCGTCGGCGCGCATCGCGCTCAGCACGCGGCCCGGCAGGTTGGGGCGCGAGAACAGCTCGCGCGTGCGGCCGTTGCTGCGCATGGCCTCCGGCGCCAGCTGCTCGATCGAGCGGCCGGTCATGCTGCCGTGATAGCCGAAGCTGCGCGCGCAGGCCGGGTTGGCGTGGCGCACGCGGCCGTTCTTTTCGGCGATCAGCATCGCGCCCGGCGTGGCGTCGACGATGGCGCACATGCGCGCCTCCTCGTCGGCGGCGCGCTCGCTGATGTCGGCCAGCGTGCCGATCGCGCGCAACGGCTTGCCGGCGGCGTCGCGCTCCATCACCATGCCGCGCGCCAGCACCCATTTCCAGCCGCCGTCGCCGGTGCGCATGCGGTGCTCGCTGCGGATCGGGGTGCCCGCTTCGGCGCCGCCGGACAGCTGGAACTGGATGCCGCGCTCGACCTGCGCCTGGTCGTCCGGGTGCACGTAGGCCATCCATTCGGCCAGCGTCGGCGCGAATTCGCCGGGCGTGTAGCCCAGCAGTTCGCAATAGCGGCGCGACAGTTTCAGCGTGCCGGTATCGAGCTGCCATTCCCACAGGCCTTCGCCGGAGCCTTCCAGCGCGAAGCTGGCCAGCCGCTCGGCGCTGCCCAGTTCTGCCCGCGCGCCGCGCAGCGCGCCGGCCTGGAGGCGCAGCCGCCAGAAGCCGCCCAGCGTGACCAGCAGCAGCAGGGCGCCCAGCAGCGCGCCGCTGTAGCGCAGCAGCGGATTGCCGGCCGGCGGCTGGTACAGGAAGCCGTCCAGTTTGAAATCGGCCGGCAGCATGCCCTGCTCGGTGTAGGCGCGGGCGATGGCGCGCCAGCGCTCGGGGTTGCTGTAGCCCAGCTCGATCAAGCCCTGCTCCAGCAGGGGGGCGATGTGCTGTGCTTCGAACATCAGGTGTTCGCGGCTGTGGCGTTCGGGATAGCGGGCGCGTATCAGGTCGGCGATTTCGCCCTGGTGCGCCATCGCGTAGTTCCAGCCGCGCAGCGTGGCGTCGCGCAGCGCCTGGGCCCGCAGCGGATGTTCGCGCAGCTCGCTCTCGGTGGTGTACAGCGTGTCGCCGTAGAAGTCGTCGCCTTTCGAGCGCGGCGACGCGATCTCGTACTGGACGCTGCTGCGATTGAGCACGTACGGCGCCTCGCTGATGTAGATCGACATGGCGTCGACCCGGCCTTCGAGCAGGTCGTCGACGTTGAAGCTGTGCGCCAGCTGCACCATGCTGTCGAGCCGCACGCCCTGCTTTTTCAGGAAGACGGTCAGTTCTTCGTTGTTCGGCGCCAGCATGATGCGGCTGCCGGCCCACGGCCGCGGCTTGCCGTCCGCTCCGTGGCGCACCAGCAGCGCGGAGGCCGAATGCTGGAAAATCGAGGCCAGCGCCACCACCGGCAGTCCCTGCGCGCGCGCCATCAGCAGTGAGGTGTTGCCGACGCCGTATTGGGCGCGGCCATCCAGCACCGTCTGCAGCGGATCGGCGCCGGGGCGCGCTTCCAGCAAGGTGACGTCGAGGCCGGCATCGCGGTAATAGCCCTGGTCCTGCGCGGCGTAGTAGCCGGCGAACTGGAACTGGTGCAGCCACTTGAGCTGGATGCTGACTTTTTCCGCCGCCAGCGCGCCGTGGGCGGCGCCGGCCAGAACGAGCGCGCACGCCAGCAACCTGCGCTGCAGGCGACGCCAGCTACCGGCACGGCTCAACCTGGGGCGGCAGTGCAACAAGAGCATCCCTTTCTGTACTGTATCCGGGCAACTATAGCATCGAAATTTTGGCTTTAGTCGAGAAAGTTGCAAGAAACGAATTGCACTGCGCGGACGCCGCCACACGAGGTGCGGCTTGCGGACTGGTAGCCACGGCTGCTACTGGGCGAAGCTGCCGGCGAACTGGTAGCGGTGGCCCGGATGCCACATGGTGGCGATCGAGGCGACCTGGCCGCCGGAGCGGGTCTGGCGCTTCAGCACCAGGCAGGCTTGTTTGGTATCGATGGCCAGCATCTCGGCGATGTCGCGCGGGGCCGCCAGCGCCTCGATGCTGTAGGTGGCGCCCTGCAGCGGCGCCGCCTTCATCAGGTATTCGTTGGGCGTGATGGTGGCGAAGTCCTGCTCCATGTAGTCGGGCGCGCACAGCGGATTGGCCCAGCGGTCCTCGACCTGGATCGGCACGCCGTTTTCAAAGTGGACGATCACCGAGTGGAACAGGGGGTGGCCGGCCGGCAGGTCGAACTGCTTGGCCAGCAGGTCGCTGGCCTTGACCCGCTCCAGCTGCTGCAGGCTGCTGCGGTGGGCGTGGCCGCGCGCGCGGATCTCGTCGGCGATGGATTTGATCTCCAGCAGCGTGGCTTGGTATTTTTGCTGGGCGACGTAGGTGCCGGAACCCTGGCGGCGGGTGAGGATCTGGTCGGCGGTCAGTTCGCGCACGGCGCGGTTGACCGTCATGCGGGAAACGCCGAATTGCTTGACCAGCGCCTGCTCGGACGGGATCACGTCGCCTTCCTTCCAGGTACCGGCGGCGATCTGGGCAACCAGATAGTCCTTGATGCGCTGGAAAATTGGGGTGCTGTCTTGCAGGGTCTGATCGTCGTTCAACCGGCTTCTCCGAGGCACGCCTCCACTGGCGGCAGAGGGCTATTCTAGCATCGCATGGTTGCTCGTTGAACATCTTTGCGTCAATTTTTCCGGCGCGACGTACAATTCGAAAGCAAGAGCCGGAGTGTGTCGCCGCCGGCCGCTGGATAAGATGGATGCATTCCTTATCCAATCATGGAGTCTGAGATGGGCAAGACAGCAAATAAAGTCATTCCGCAAGCCGCCTACCAAGGCGACGAACAGCGCTGGGCCGCCGTGCGGCAACGCGACGGCGGCGCCGACGAGGTGTTCTGGTATTCGGTGCGCAGCACCGGCGTGTACTGCCGGCCGTCGTGCGGGGCGCGGCCGGCCCTGCGCAAGAACGTGGACTTCCACGACAGCCGCGAGGCGGCCGAGCAGGCGGGCTTCCGTCCGTGCCTGCGCTGCAAGCCGGACCAGCCGCCGCTGGCCGAGCGCCAGGCCGCCATCGTGGCGCAGGCCTGCCGCCTGATCGACGAAGCCGAGCAGGCGCCGGACCTGGACGCGCTGGCGGCGGCGGTGGGCGTCAGCCGCTTCCACTTCCATCGGATGTTCAAGGCGGTGACGGGGATTACGCCGAAGGCCTATGCCAACGCCCAGCGCGCGCGGCGCATGCAGGCAGGCCTGGCGCAGGAAGCCTCGGTGACGGATGCGATCTACGCGGCCGGCTTCAACTCGAGCGGACGGTTTTATGCGCAGTCGCCGGCGGTGCTGGGCATGACGCCGACCGCCTTCCGCTCCGGCGGACGCGGCGCGCAGATCCGCTTCGCCATCGGCGCCTGTTCGCTGGGCGCGATCCTGGTGGCCAGCACGGAACAGGGCATCTGCGCGATCCTGATCGACGACGATCCGGATGTGCTGGTGCGCGACCTGCAGGACCGTTTCCCCAAGGCGGAGCTGATCGGCGCGGAACCGGAATATGAACAGGTGGTGTCGCGCGTGGTCGGCATGGTCGAGCGGCCGGAGATCGGGCTGGACCTGCCGCTCGATGTGCGCGGCACGGCGTTCCAGCAGCGCGTGTGGCAGGTGCTGCGCGGGATCCCGGCCGGCCGCACGGTGAGCTATGCCGAGCTGGCGCAACTGGTCGGCTCGCCGAAGGGGGCGCGGGCGGTGGCGGGGGCGTGCGCGGCCAACGCGCTGGCGGTGGCGATACCCTGCCACCGCGTGGTGCGCAACGATGGATCGATCTCCGGCTACCGCTGGGGCGTGGACCGCAAGGCCGCGCTGCTGGACCGGGAGGCGGGCAAGTGAAAAACGGCGAGTTCGATTTCAGCGGCGGCGCGCCGGAGCGCAAGCCGCGCAAGACGCCGCCGGTGAGCGTGGCGCCCGCCGCGCAGCTTGCGCCCGCCGCCGATCCGGCCGCCGACGTTGCCTCGGATCCGGCCGCCGCCGCGCTGGCGCAGGCCAACGCGCGCAAGCTGGTGGCCGCGGCGGCGGGCATCGGCGTGCACGTGGCGGGGCTGGACTGGCAAGCCATCGCCGACGAACTGAATGCGCACGGCTACGCCATCGTCCCCGGCATGCTGACCGGCGAGGAATGCGTCGCCATGGCCGCGCAATACGCCCAGCCGCAGCTGTACCGCAGCCGGGTGGTGATGGCGCAGCACGGTTTCGGCAGCGGCGAGTACCAGTACTTCCGCTACCCGCTGCCGGCGATGATCTCGGCGCTGCGCCAGTCCCTGTATGGGCCGCTGGCCGCCATCGCCAATCACTGGCATGAGGTGATGGGCATGGAGGCGCGCTTCCCGCCGGACCACGCCGACTTCCTGGCCCGCTGCCACGCCGCCGGCCAGCAGCGCCCGACGCCGCTGATGCTGCAATACGGCCCCGGCGACTACAACTGCCTGCACCAGGATTTGTACGGCGAACACGTGTTCCCGCTGCAGGCGGCGGTGCTGCTGAGCGAACCGGGAAAGGACTTCGAAGGCGGCGAGTTCGTGCTGACCGAACAGCGGCCGCGCATGCAGTCGCGGGTGGAGGTGGTGCCGCTGAAGCGCGGCGACATGGTGATCTTCCCGGTCAACCATCGTCCGGCGCAGGGCGCGCGCGGCGTCTACCGGGTGGCGATGCGGCACGGCGTGAGCCGGCTGCGCGCCGGCGCGCGTCACACGCTGGGTCTGATCTTCCACGACGCCACCTGAATGCATTTCCAGACCAATTGGTCCATAATGTGCGGATATTCATACCGCAAGAGGACCGCATGGCCAGGCAAAGAGAATTCGACCGCGACACCGCCCTGAAGCAGGCGCTGGAAGTGTTTTGGCAAAAAGGCTACGCCGCCGCGTCCACCGCCGACCTGCTCGTAGCGATGCAGATCGGCCGCCAGAGCATGTACGACACCTTCGGCGACAAGCACGCGCTCTACCTGGAAGCGCTGCGCCAGTACAACGACGCCAGCACCACCGAACTGCTGCGCGCCCTGCAGGGCGATACCGCGCTGGACTCCATCGCCAACATGCTGCTGGCCTTCGCCTCGCGCCCCGAGCGCGATAACGCCAAGGGCTGCATGGGCATCAACGCCATCTGCGAATTCGGCACCGGCGACGACAAGATCAATGCGCTGCGTGGCGCGAGCAGCGCGCGCATCAACGGCGCGGTCGAGAAAGTGCTGCGCGACGCCGTCGCCGCCGGCGAAATGGCCGGCGGCACGGACATCGGCCATGCCGTTTCCTTCATCGCCGCCACCCTGGCCGGAATGAAGGTCAGCGCCAAGGCCGGCTGCGACACGGCCACGCTGCGCGCCATTGCCAATTTTGCCATCCAGGCCCTGCGGGCCGCCTGAATTTCTCACGAAACGTTTACTTGACTGAGCTGTCCAGAAAATCTACGATGAGGCTTGATCTTGACTGATCGATCCATTAACCTACATCGAACGGACTTTTATGACTACCTCACTGAACAACAAGGTCGCACTGATCACCGGCGGCGCGCGCGGCATCGGCGCGGCCACCGTCAAACGCCTGGCGCGGGACGGCGCGGCCGTCGCTTTCACCTACGTCTCATCGGCGGCGCAGGCCAGCGACCTGGCCGACACCGTCAACGCCGCCGGCGGCAGGGCGCTCGCCATCAAGGCCGACAGCGCCGATGCCGCCGAGCTGCAAGCCGCGGTCGAGCAGACCGTCGCCCACTTCGGCGCGCTGGATATCCTGGTCAACAGCGCCGGCATCCTGCATCTGGAATCGGTGGAGACCTACGCGCTGGAAGCGTTCGACCGCATGGTGAACGTGAATGTGCGCGCCGTGTTCGTCGCCGTGCAGGCGGCCGCCGCGCACATGAAGAAGGGCGGGCGCATCGTCACGATAGGCAGCGTGGCCGGCATGCGGGTCGGTTTTCCGGGCTCCGGGGTGTATTCGATGACCAAGGCGGCCGTGGCGACGCTGGTGCGCGGCATGGCGATAGACCTGGCGCCGCGCGGCATCGCCGTCAACAACGTCCAGCCTGGACCGATAGAGACGAACATGAATCCGGCCGACTCGCCCTACAAGGACCGCATACTCGCGATGATTCCCCAGGGGCGCGTCGGCCAGCCGGACGACGTGGCGGGCATGGTGTCCTGGCTGGTCGGCGATGAAGCCGGTTTCGTCACCGGCGCCAGCTTCACCGTCGACGGCGGTTATACCGCCTGAACGCTCTTCTGCGTTTGATACAGGCGGGCGTAGATGCCGTTGCGCGCCAGCAGCGCATCGTGGCTGCCCACTTCGGCGATGCGGCCGCCGTCGAGCACCACGATGCGGTCGGCGTTCTCGATGGTCGACAGGCGATGGGCGATGACCACCGTGGTGCGGCCCTGCATCAGCACTTCCAATGCCGCCTGCACCAGCCGCTCGGACTCCGTGTCCAGCGCGCTGGTGGCCTCGTCCAGTATCAGGATAGGCGCGTTCTTGTACAGCGCGCGGGCGATCGCCAGCCGCTGGCGCTGGCCGCCTGACAACCGCAAACCGTTTTCTCCCACCGGCGTGTTGTAGCCTTCGGACTGGCGTTCGATGAATTCGTGCGCGTGCGCGGCGCGTGCCGCCGCCTCGATGCGTTGCGGCGATGGGTCCGGATCGCCGTAGGCGATATTGGCCGCCAGCGTATCGTTGAACAGCACCACGTCCTGGCTCACCAGCGCGATCTGCTGGCGCAGCGACGTCATGGCGTACTCGCGCAGGTCGACACCATCGAGCTTGATGCTGCCGGCGCTGACGTCGTAGAAGCGCGGCAGCAGGCCGGCCAGCGTGGTCTTGCCGCTGCCCGAGCTGCCGACCAGTGCCACCGTCTCGCCGGCGGCGATGTCGAGCGACACGTCGTCAAGCGCGGGACGGGCGTCCGGATCGGCCTTGTAGTGGAAGCTGACGTGTTCCAGCGCCAGGTGGCCCTCGGCGCGTTCCACCGTCCGGGTGCCGGTATCGGCTTCGGCCTCGGTGTCGATCAGGCCGAACACCGATTCGGCGGCGGCCAGGCCCTTTTGCATAGGCTCGTTAATCTTGGTCAAGTTCTTGATCGGCGACTGCATCGCCATCAGCGACGACATGAAGGCAACGAAGGCGCCGGGCGACAGCGCGCCGGCCTGCGCCCGCAGCAGCGCAAAGTAAATCACCGACGACAGCGTGATCCCGATCAGCAGCATGATGATGCCGGAGTTCAGCGCCGACGTCGCCGCGTGCTTGACCGCCAGTTGGCGATTGAGCTTGACCACCTGGTCGAAGCGGTTCTGTTCATATTTCTGGCCGCCGAAAATCTTCACCACGCGCTGGCCGCTGATGCTCTCGTCCAGTACATTGGTCAGGTCGCCCATGGCCGCTTGCGCGCTCTTGCTCAGGTGCCGCATGCGGCGGCCGGCGAAGGTGACGATGGCCGCCACCAGCGGCAGCAGGCCGAGGCAGAACACCGCCAGTTGCCAGTCCACGGTGAACAGCGTGATCAGGTAGCCGACGGTGGCGACCGAATCGCGCACCGCCACGTTGACCACCGTCAGGCCGGCCTGCGCCACCTGGGCCGCGTCGAACGCCACGCGCGACAGCGTGGTGCCGGTCGACGACTGGTCGAAAAAGCCGTTCGGCAGGCGCATGATGCGGGCGAACATCAGCTCGCGCAGATTGGCCTGCACCCGGCTGCTCAGCCACGCCGCGCCGTATTCGCCGGCGAAGCTGGAAAACATGCGCATCACGGCCAGGCCGAAGATCACCGCCGGGATCGACCACAGCGCCGCGTTGGCCGGATCGCGCGGCAGCAGGTGGCCCAGCCATTCCTGCACCTCGGCCAGCAGGCCGCCGGCGGGGCGCACGGCGCCCAGGCTGTGCGAGGGGGCCAGCGCGTCGACCACGTTTTGCAGCTGGCGTATCAGCAGCACGTCCGTGGCGGCGGCCAGGCCGACCGCGAACAGGGTGACAACCGCGATCCACGCGTAGGGGCGGAACTGCATCAGCAGGCGGAAATAGAGTAGGCGGCTGGACACGAGTGTGGTTAAAAAGCTGCGAAGCCTGCATTGTAACCGTGATGCCGCGCAGGGAATGCAAGATCACGGCGTTGTGCATTAGAAACATAGCGGGGCGGGAAAGCCATTTCTTCCGAAAAAACACTTCGACGGGCGGCCTGTCGGGACTAGAATTAAATTGCATTGAAGCAGTTTCCTTCGGTTCTGGCGACAGGAGTAATAATGGAAATGCACGCGCAACTCATCCAGCGGCGCATGGCGTTGCTGCTGGCGGGCGTCGGCTTGCTGGTGGCCGGGGCCTTGCCGGCGCGAGCCGAACTGGTCATTATCGTCAACCAGCAAAACCCGGCCACTCGTATATTCCCCTCCCAGGCGGCGCAGTTTTTCCTCGGCGGCTCGGTGTTGTTTACGCCGGTTGAGCAGGCTGAAAATTCTCCGCTGCGCGCCGAATTCTGCAAGAAAGTGCTGGAGAAGTCGCCGGCCCAGGTGGAGGCTATCTGGTCCAAGATCGTGTTTGCCGCCAAGGGCAAGCCTCCCAAGGAATACAAGAGCAGCGCCGAAGTGAAGAAGGCGGTGGCCGATAACGTCAACGCCATCGGCTACATCGAAAAATCGGCGGTTGACGACACGGTCAAGGTCGTTGCGATCGTTCCGTGAACCTGCTCGTTCTGCTCTTTACTGGAGTCTGCTCGATGAAAAAAATACTGATACCGATGGCAGTGGCGATGTTGGCCGGCGCGGCCGGCGCCACCGATCTGGGCGATGACGGCACGTTCAAGCTGACCGGCTTCTATAACCTGACCGCTGCGCGCGTGCTGAGCGGCAAGACGCAAGGCAGCGATGTGCCTTGGGACTACATGCAGTGGAAATGTCCCTGCACGGTACAGAACTGGGAATACGCGGCCGTCTACGAGCGCAGCGAAGGATGGCAGCTCAACCAGGAGTCGCTGGTCGGCTTCCAGCTGAAAAAGGAATTCTCGCCCACGCTGTCGGCCACGGCGCAGGTGCTGGTGCGCTCGCACAACCCCAATCGCGGCCTGCGGCCGACGCTGGACTGGGCCTACCTCACCTGGCAGCCGTCGGCCGACTCGGCCTGGACGCTGCAGGCCGGCCAGTTCCGCATCCCGCTCTACTACTACAGCGATTACCTGTACATCGGCTACGCCTACCCCTGGGTGCGTCCGGCACCGGACGTCTATGGTTGGCCGATCTACGCCTATCAGGGAGCCAATGTCAGCTACCGCACCCAGCTGGGGCAGTCCGACTGGGCGGCCACCTTCCACATGTGGGGCGGCGGCTATACCCAGCACAACGACACTTACGACACGCAGATCTACTACGCCACGCCGACCCATGAATCGTGGAAGAGCATGGTGGGCGGCTACGTGTCGGCCAACAACGGCGTGTTCGACGTGCGGGCCATGCTGATGCACTACAAGGACACGACCTGGCAGGACGGCCCGGCGGGGCGGGTGTATTTCGTCGATGGTCAAAGCACGCGTATCGGCGGCCTCTCGCTCAATATGGACTACAAGAACTGGCTGGTGAAGTCGGAGGTGGACCGCTACGAGCAGGTCGATGCCGGCAAGGGCCTCAACAACGTCTACAAATACGCGCTGGTCGGCGTCGGCTACCAGTACGACGCGTGGACGCCGATGTACACCTTCTCGCGCTACACCACCATCAACGAGCCGATCGAGGCGCGCAACACGCAGTACCTGTCGCTGCGCTGGGATTTCCGCAAGAACACGGCGCTCAAGCTGCAGTACGACGTGAGCAAGGACAAGTCGCATTACGCCTACCCGTTCTTCGGCGACTCGCGATTGTTGTCAATATCGTTGCAGGGCATTTTCTAGACGCTGTGTTTGGCGGGTTGTGCGCTACACTCTGTTCTTGCTTTCGAATGGAGAGAATTGATGCGCGCCCCCTTTATTTCCCTGTCCCCGCTGGCCGCGGCTGTCAGCCTGGCGTTATCCGCTGCCCTGCCGGCGCAAGCCGACACCATCATCGACCACGCCAACGGCTACACGCTGAACGCGGGCGGCGCGCTGCAGCGCTTTACGTCGCTGGCGTTCGACGACCTGGGGCGCATCGTCGCCGTCGGCAGCGAAGCGGAAACGGCGGCCCGTCTGCCGAAGGCGCAGCATATCGACGTGCAAGGCAAAACCCTGCTGCCAGGGTTGATCGACGCCCACGGCCATGTGTTCGAGCTGGGCGAGATCGCTTCCAGCGTGGAGCTGTTCAGCCCTTCGACGCTGAACGGCGCGCTCAAGGCGGTGGCCGACTTCAGCAAGTCGCATCCGAAGAACGCCTGGGTGATCGGCTTCGGCTGGAACCAGGAGATCTGGAAGCTGGGCCGCTTCCCGACCGCCGCCGAGCTGGATACGGTGGTGGCGGACCGTCCGGTGTTGCTGCACCGGGTGGACGGCCACGCGATCTGGGTCAACACCAAGGCACTGGAAATGGCCGGCGTCTCGCGCGACACGCCGGATCCAAAAGGCGGCAAGATCGAACGCGATGCCTCCGGCAAGCCGACCGGGGTGCTGGTCGACGCCGCGATGGACCTGGTGCACAAAGTGGTGCCGCTGCCGACGCCGTCCGACGCGCGGGGCATGCTGGACAACGCGCTGGCGGCCTTGTCCAAGGTCGGCCTGACCAGCGTGCACGATGCCGGCATCAAGGTGGTGCAGGACGACCTGTACCGCGACTACGCCGACCACGGCAAGCTGACCACCCGCGTCTACGCGATGATCGGCGACACCACGGCCGATTTCGACGAGCTGTCGAAGGAGGGACCGCTGAAATCCTACGCCAACGACGTCTACGCGCTGGCGGCGGTCAAGCTGTATTCGGACGGCGCGCTGGGCAGCCGCGGCGCGGCGCTGCTGGCGCCGTACTCCGACATGCCGTCGACCAGGGGCCTGCTGTTCTATCCGAACGCCGAGATGCTGGCCAAGATGAACAAGGCCATGAAGGCCGGCTACCAGGTCAACGTGCACGCCATCGGCGACGCCGGCAACCGTCAGATCCTCGACGCCTACGCGCAGCTGATCCCGAAATATAACAACGTCGAGCTGCGCCACCGCATCGAGCATGCGCAGGTGGTGGCGCTGGACGATATCCCCCGCTTCAGGGCGCTGGGCATCATCCCGTCGATGCAGCCGACGCACGCCACGTCGGACCAGAACATGGCCGAGCAGCGCGTGGGCCACGACCGCATCAAGGGCGCCTATGCATGGCGCACCTTCCTCGACCAGGGTTCGCGCATCGCCTGCGGTTCGGACTTCCCGGTGGAGTCGCCGAATCCGTTCGAGGGCCTGCATGCGGCCGTCACGCGCCAGAACAATGCCGGCGTGCCGGTGGGCGGCTGGTACAAGAACCAGGCGATGACGCTGATCGAAGCGTTCCGCTGCTTCACCCTGGACGCGGCCTACGCGGCGCACCAGGAAAACGTCATCGGCTCGCTGGAGCCGGGCAAATGGGCCGATTTCATTCTGATCGACCGCGATCTGTTCAAAGTGCCGGCCGAGCAGATCGGCAAGACGCAGGTGTTGCAGACGTGGATGGGCGGCAAGCGGGTGTACAAGAGGGATAAGCGGCCGGATTAATTGCCCGCGTTCATTTTCAGCCATTGCTGGCCGTCCGAGGTCAGGCGATAGCGCTGTTTGCTGCTGCGAGGCTTATCGGGAAGAGTCATCTGCACGAGGCCGGCTTCGATCGCTGGCAGTAGGTACGTTTTGCGAAAATGTTCATCATCCTTCAGTCCAAGCGCTTGCTGGAGTTGCTGGCGTTGCCATTCGCCAACGAGCAGCTTGAGCATACGACGAACTTCAGGGGTGACTTCAGGGGTGACTTCCGGGGTCACTTCCGGGGCGGGGCCTTTTGCCAGCGCGTGGACCGGCAGGCGGACCAGGCAGGAACTGCGCTCATCGTCGGTTTCAAACACTGGCGGCGGCGAGCCGTTGGCGCGCATCGCCTTCAGTATCTTGGGAACGCCTGTCGAACGTCCTTCGGTTAGCTCCAGTTCCTTCAAGAATTCGCCGATCCGGCGATTCCGGTAGCGCCGGCTGACCGCGCGGCCGGCACTCCAATCCTCAAGCCGTATCGACCGGTCCGGCAATGATCGCCGTCTACGCCATCATGGAACCAGACCACGTCGATCTGGCTGTAGGGAAAGAACCTGTCGGGTGCTTCGCTAAAGAACATGAGGCCTACATTTTTCGGCCAAAGACACTCCGGCGAGCCATCAAGGATATTCATCTGGCGGGCCAGTTCTTCCGTTGACAGCTTGTCCGCGTAGTCTGCGAGCGCGCTGCCTACTTCGCGAAGGTAGTCGAGCATTAACGGCCTGGACAAGTCGCTTATCCGTGCCTGCTGCGCCGCCCTGTCATCGAATGGCACGTTGGCGGTCAGGGTTAGTAGCTCCTGCTCGGCATCGCCTTTTGCCTCCACTGTGCTGCTGTAGCGGCGGATGTAGTAGTGCCAGCTTTTGTGCCTGGAAGAGACCGACGACGGCGCCTTGTATGGACGGTTCATGCCACCGGGGGCATGCAGCACGATCAGCTTGCGGCTATCCACCTCGCAGATGCTCAGAATAGGGAAGTAGGGCGGATGTATCTGCTGGCAGGCGGCCAACAATTCCCGCTGAATCTTATCGATCTGATTTTCCGCCACCCCAATAGGCGGAGTCGCCGGCCGACCCTCGGCATCGCAGTCCTGTCCGATGACAATGTAGCCGCCTCCGAGATTTTCAAAGTCGTTGGCGAACGCACACAGGGTGCGGACGATAGCATCCGGATTCCACCCGGACTTGTATTCAATGCGCTCACTCTCGACTGTGCGGTGGCGCAACAGATTTTGTATGTTGATCGGCAAGGCCGCCATATTCAGGCTCCCGGTGAGCGTGTGCCGGCGAATGCTGGCAAGATAGCAAGGGCTTATGATGTTTTTGACAAGCTCGAGAATTATTCGTTCACTGAGTCCGCTTAAAAAAACTGATTGACTTAGTTGTATAGACAACTTATGCTTTGAGGATGCGCCGGCTGTGCGCGGGCCTTGTGCCAACAGCCGGTCCCACCCACTCAGGAGCAGGAGCCACCATGACGACCCATTTAGACAGCGATCCACGTTTTGACGCCAGCCGTGAAATCCGCGCCCCGCGCGGACCGGAACGTACCTGCAAGAACTGGGGCGCCGAGGCGGCCTACCGCATGATCCAGAACAACCTGGACAAGGAAGTGGCGGAAAATCCCAAGCACCTGGTGGTCTACGGCGGCATCGGCCGCGCCGCCCGCAACTGGGAATGTTACGACCAGATCCTGGCGTCGCTGCGCGAGCTGGAAGACAATCAAACCCTGCTGATCCAGTCCGGCAAGCCGGTCGGCGTGTTCCAGACCCACGAGGACGCGCCGCGCGTGCTGATCGCCAATTCGAACCTGGTGCCGAAGTGGGCCAACTGGGAACACTTCAATGAACTGGACCGCAAGGGCCTGTTCATGTACGGCCAGATGACGGCCGGCTCGTGGATCTACATCGGCACCCAGGGCATCGTGCAGGGCACCTTCGAGACCTTCGCCGAGGCTGGCCGCCAGCATTTCGGCGGCGACCTCAAAGGCCGCTGGGTGCTGACCGCGGGCCTGGGCGGCATGGGCGGCGCGCAGCCGCTGGCCGCGACCATGGCCGGCGCCGTGTCGCTGAACATCGAGTGCCAGCAGAGCAGCATCGATTTCCGCCTGCGTACCCGCTATCTGGACAAGCAGGCCGCCAGCATCGACGAGGCGCTGGAGATGATCAAGCTGCACAAGGCCAACGGCGACGCCATCTCCATCGGCCTGCTGGGCAACGCGGCCGACGTGCTGCCGGAGCTGGTGCGCCGCGCCAAGGCCGGCGGCATTCTGCCTGACGTGGTGACCGACCAGACCTCGGCGCATGACCTGATCAACGGCTACCTGCCGCAAGGCTGGTCGGTGGACCAGTGGAAGGCTGCGCAGCACGACGCCGCGCGCCATGAAGAACTGAAAGCGGCGGCCACCGCCTCGTGCGCCGTGCACGTGCAGGCGATGCTGGACTTCCAGGCGCTGGGCGCCAAGGTGGTCGACTACGGCAACAACATCCGCCAGGTGGCGTTCGACCACGGCGTGAAGAACGCCTTCGATTTCCCCGGCTTCGTGCCGGCCTATATCCGTCCGCAATTCTGCGAAGGCCGCGGCCCGTTCCGCTGGGTGGCGTTGTCCGGTGATCCGGAGGATATCTACAAGACCGACGCCAAGATCAAGGAGCTGTTCCCGCACCACGCCAATGTGCACCGCTGGCTGGACATGGCGCGCGAGCGCATCGCCTTCCAGGGGCTGCCGGCGCGCATCTGCTGGCTGGGCCTGGGCGAGCGTCACATCGCCGGCCTGGCCTTCAACGAGATGGTGCGCAACGGCGAGCTGAAGGCGCCGATCGTCATCGGCCGCGACCACCTGGACACCGGCTCCGTCGCCAGCCCTAACCGCGAAACCGAAAGCATGAAGGACGGCACCGACGCCGTCTCCGACTGGCCGCTGCTGAATGCATTGCTGAATACCGCCGGCGGCGCGACCTGGGTGTCGCTGCACCACGGCGGCGGCGTGGGCATGGGCTATTCGCAGCACTCGGGCGTGGTGATCGTGGCCGACGGCACCGATGCCGCAGCCAAGCGCCTGGCGCGCGTGCTGGTCAACGACTGCGGCTCGGGCGTGATGCGTCACGCCGATGCGGGATACGAGACGGCGATCGCCTGTGCCAAGCGCAACGGCCTCAATCTGCCTATGATTAAATAATTCGAGAACACCTATGAACCCCAATGCACTGACCCTGAACCCGGGCGCGATGACGCTTTCCGAACTGCGCGCCGTGTGGAGCGCCGCCGGACCGCTGTCGCTGGCCGCCGAAGCCTATCCGGTGATCGAGGCATCCGCCGCCGCCGTGCAGGCCATCGTGGCCAAGGGCGACGCGGCCTACGGCATCAACACCGGTTTCGGCCTGCTGGCCAAGACCCGCATCCCGGACGACAAGCTGGAACAGTTGCAGCGCAACCTGATCCTGTCGCACTCGGTCGGCACCGGCGAGCTGGTGTCGGATGCGGTCTGCCGCCTGATCCTGCTGATGAAGATCGGCAGCCTGGCGCGCGGCTACTCCGGCGTGCGTCCGCTGATCATCAACACGCTGATCGCGCTGTACAACGCCGGCATCATGCCGGCCATTCCGGCCAAGGGTTCGGTCGGCGCGTCGGGCGATCTGGCGCCGCTGTCGCACATGACGCTGGCCATGCTGGGCGTGGGCGAAGTGCGCGTCAACGGCGAGCTGATGCAGGCCGCCGACGCGCTCAAGGCCGCCGGCATCGCGCCGGTGGTGCTGGCCGCGAAGGAGGGCCTGGCGCTGATCAACGGCACGCAGGTGTCGACCGCGCTGGCGCTGCACGGCTTGTTCATGGCCGAGCGCCTGCTGGAAGCGGGCATGGTCTCCGGCTCGCTGTCGCTGGACGCCGCCAAGGGCTCCGATTCGCCGTTCGACGCGCGCGTGCACGAGGTACGCGGCCAGCCGGGCCAGATCGCCGCCGCATCGATTTACCGCCAGCTGGTGAGCAACAGCGCGATCCGCGCTTCGCACCTGGTCGGCGACGAACGCGTGCAGGACCCGTACTGCCTGCGCTGCCAGCCGCAAGTGATGGGCGCGTGCTGGGACATCATCGGCAATGCCTCGCGCACGCTGCTGATCGAAGCCAACGCGGTGACCGACAATCCGCTGCTGTTCAAGGATGGCGAGCTGTCGGTGGTGGTCTCGGGCGGTAACTTCCACGCCGAACCGGTGGCCTTCGCCGCCGATACGCTGGCGTTGGCGATCGCCGAAATCGGCGCCATTTCCGAGCGCCGCATCGCGCTGCTGATCGACGCCACCTTGTCCGGCCTGCCGCCGTTCCTGGTGCGCGATCCGGGCGTGAACTCGGGCTTCATGATCGCCCACGTGACGGCCGCCGCGCTGGCGTCGGAGAACAAATCGCTGGCCCATCCTGGCAGCGTCGATTCGATTCCGACCTCGGCCAACCAGGAGGACCATGTCAGCATGGCGACCTATGCGGCGCGCCGCCTGGACGATATGGCGCAGAATACGGCTGTCATCATCGGCATCGAGCTGCTGGCCGCGGCCCAGGGCATTGATTTCCATCGTCCGCTGAAGACGTCGCCGCAACTGGAGCACGTGCATGCGCAACTGCGCCAGAAGGTGCCGTTCTTCGACGCCGACCGCTTCTTCGCGCCGGATATCGAGGCCGCCAAGGGCATGGTCATGCGCGGCGAGTTGAGCGCGTCGTGCAAGAGTTTGTTCACGCCGTTGCATCCATAAGAGGAGGCGTCATGGACTATCAGTTCAAAGCAGGCAGCATACCCTTGCTGGTGTCCATGCCGCACGTGGGCACCGATATTCCGGACGAGGTGGCGGCCTGCATGACGCCGGCCGCCACGGACAAGCAGGATACGGACTGGCATCTGGTGCGCCTGTATGAATTCCTTGGCGAGATGGGAGCGTCGACCTTGTCGGCGCGCTGGTCGCGCTATGCGATCGATTTGAACCGTCCGCCGGAGAATACCAATTTGTATCCGGGCCAGGACACGACCGGCCTGTGTCCGGTCGATACCTTCCATCGCGAGCCGCTGTATCTGGACGGCCGCACACCGGACGAGGCGGAGGTGCGCCGCCGCCTTGCCGCCTACTGGAAACCCTATCACGATCAACTGCGTGCCGAGCTGGATCGGCTGTTGGCGCTGCATGGCCGCGTGGTGCTGTGGGATGCGCATTCGATCGCGTCCATCGTGCCGCGTTTCTTTGAAGGCAAGCTGCCGGACCTGAACTTCGGCACCGCCGACGGCACCAGCTGCGCGCAGGGTCTGAGCGACGCCATCGTGTCGCGCGCGCTGGCGCAGGAACGGTTCAGCGTGGCCGTCAACGGCCGCTTCAAGGGCGGCCACATCACGCGCCACTACGGCCGGCCTGCGGCGAACGTGCACGCGATCCAGCTGGAGATGTGCCAGTCGACCTATATGGATGAGGAAGCGCCTTACGGCTATCGCCCGGACCTCGCGGTGCGGGTGCAGGGCGTTCTGAAGGAAATGACGCGGGCCGCCGCCGACTGGGGGCGCGCATGAGCAGACTGTTTGCGCGCCATGCCTTGCTGCCGGAGGGATGGCGCAAGGATGTGCTGATCGAGTGGGACGCGGTCGGCGCCATCTCCGCCGTGACGGCCGGTGCCGAAGCCCCGGCCGGCGCCGAGGTGGCTGAATATGCGCTGCCGGGCATGATCAACCTGCATTCGCACAGCTTCCAGCGGGCGCTGGGCGGACGCACCGAGAGGGCCGGCGAAACCAAGGACAGCTTCTGGACCTGGCGCGACCTGATGTACCGCTTCGCGCGCAACATCACGCCCGAGCATATCGAAGCCATCGCGGCCCAGCTGTTTTCCGAGTGCCTGCGCCACGGCTATACGGCGATGTGCGAGTTCCATTACGTGCAGCGCGCGCCGGACGGCGCCATGTACCCCCGACCGGCGGAAACGGCTGAGCGGGTCATCGCCGCCGCACGGTTGGCGGGAATCGGCATCACCATGCTGCCGGTGTTGTATAGTTATTCCGGCTTCGGCGAAAGCGCGCTGAAACCGGAGCAGCGGCGCTTCAAGACCGATCCGCAGGACGTGTTGCGGGTGATCGAGGCGCTGGAACCGCTGCGCGATGGGCAGACCGAGGTCGGCGTGGCGCCGCATTCGTTGCGCGCGGCGTCGGTGGCGCAGATCAACGAGGTGCTGGTGACGCTGCCGGACGACCGTCCGGTGCATATCCACATCGCGGAGCAGAAGCAGGAAGTGCAGCAGTCGCTGGACTGGAGCGGACGCCGCCCGGTGCAATGGCTGCTGGACCAGGTAGAGGTGAACGAACGCTGGTGCCTGGTCCACGCCACGCACCTGATGCGCGACGAGGTGGACCTGATGGCGCAGAGCGGCGCCGTGGCGGGCCTGTGCCCGACGACGGAGGCCAACCTGGGCGACGGCCTGTTCCCGCTGGAGGAATTCCTGACGGCGGGCGGACGGTTCGGCATCGGCAGCGACAGCCATATTTCGCAAGGCGCGGTCGAGGAACTGCGCTGGCTGGAATACGGCCAGCGGCTGCAGCATCAGCGCCGCAATATCGCGGTGTCCGCCGAAGAACGCAACGTCGGCGACTTTTTGTGGCAGGGCGCCTTGCGCGGCGGCGCGCAGGCGAGCGGGCGCAAGGTGGGCGCGCTGGCGGTTGGCCGCCGCGCCGACCTGATCGTGCTCGACGAGCAGCATCCGAATTTTTATGGATTGGCGCTGGACGAGGTACTCGGCAGCTTCGTCTTCTGCGGCAATGACAATCTGGTCAAGGACGTCATGGTCGGCGGCCAGTGGGTGGTACGCAATCAGCAGCACGTTGCGCAGCAGGCGATCGCTGCGCGCTTCAAGCAGACCTTGGCCGAACTGAGGGAGTTCCGATGACCCAGCTAATCCAGTATGCAAGCCTGCGGCCCGCGCCGTGGAAAAATGGCGGCGGCAGCACCACGGAAATCGCCGTCTTCCCGACCGGCGCCGGCTTCGATGAATTCGACTGGCGCATCAGCCTGGCGACCATCTCGCAGAGCGGCCCGTTCTCGTCCTTTCCCGGCATCGACCGTTCGCTGGCGCTGGTCGACGGCGACGGCGTGCTGCTGGATTTCGGCGACGAGCGCTTCGTGCTCAGCCCCAGCGAACCGCTGATCGAATTCCCCGGCGAGGCGGCGGTGCACGCCACCGTCACCGGCGCCCTGACCACCGACTTCAACGTGATGACGCGGCGCGGCCGCTGCCGCCACCGGCTCGAACCGTGCGTGGTGCGCGGCACGGAGGAACTCAAGCGCCGCGGCGGCACCACCTTGCTGTTCCTGGCCGACGGCGAAAGCCTGACGCTGAGCAGCGCGCGCGAACGCATCGCCATGGTGCGCTACGACGTGGTGGTGATGGAGGCCGAGGAGGCGTGGACCATGGAAGCGTCGCTGGCGACCGTCTTTGTCGTCGACATCGTCTATAACTAGAAAGCTGCCTGTATGTGGGATGTGTTGTTTACCAATGTGCACCTGGCCACCATGGCCGGCGGCTACGGTGAGATCCGCGATGGCGCCATCGCCGTCAAGGATGGCCGCATCGCATGGCTGGGGCGCCAGGCCGACATGGCTGCGGGGGCGGCGGCGCAAACCATGCACGATGGCGGCGGCTGCTGGCTGACGCCCGGCCTGATCGACTGCCACACCCACATCGTCCACGCCGGCAACCGCAGCGACGAATTCGAGGCGCGCCTCAACGGCGCCACCTACGAGGACATCGCCCGCGCCGGCGGCGGCATCATGTCCACCGTGCGCGCCACCCGCGCCGCGTCGGAAGATGAGTTGATGCGGCAAAGCCTGCCGCGCGTGCGCAGCCTGCTGGCCGAGGGCGTGACCACGCTGGAAATCAAATCCGGCTACGGCCTGACCCTGGAATCGGAAGCGAACATGCTGCGCGTCGCGCGCCGCATCGGCCGCGAACTGCCGGTCGGCGTGGCGACCACCTTCCTCGGCGCGCACGCGTTGCCACCGGAATTCGCCGGCCGCGCCGACGACTACATCACCGAAGTATGCGCGATGATCGCGCCGCTGGCCGCAGAAGGATTGGCCGACGCGGTCGATGCCTTCTGCGAGCGCATCGGCTTTTCGCATGAACAGACGGAGCGCGTGTTCCAGGCCGCGCGCGAGCACGGCCTGCCGGTCAAGCTGCATGCGGAGCAGCTGTCCGACCAGCGCGGCGCGGAACTGGTGGCGCGCTACCAGGGCCTGTCGGCCGACCATCTCGAACATCTGGGCGCGGCGGGCATCAGCGCGATGGCCGCCGCCGGCACCGTGGCCGTGCTGCTGCCCGGCGCCTACTACTTCCTGCGCGACACCACGCCGCCGCCGGTGGCCGCGCTGCGCGCCGCCGGCGTGCCGATCGCGGTCGCCACCGACTGCAATCCCGGCACCTCGCCGATGACGTCCCTGCTGCTGGCGATGAACATGGTCTGCACGCTGTGGCGACTGACGCCGCTGGAGGCGCTGGCCGGTTGTACCGTGCATGCCGCCCGCGCGCTGGGTCGCGATGGGCAGATCGGCAGCCTGGAAGTGGGCAAGCGCGCCGATTTCGCGCTGTGGCGCATCGCCCGTCCGGCCGACCTGTCGTACGCCATCGGCCTCAATCCCTGCTGCGGCGTGGTTAACGGCGGGGTGTTGCGTTCGCCGCAAGTTTAGAGGGAACGCTCTCAAAATTCCGTTTCGTGCGTTGGCCTTTCGGTTACATTATCCGGGATGCCTCTACACGTAACAGGATAACCATGTTTGCCTTGAATTCCCTCCGCGTCGCGGTCCTGATGATGTTGGGCCCAGGCCTGGCCGCGCAGGTGCTGGCCCAGGAGCCGGTGCCGCCGTCGCCAACCCCGCATGTGCCGGAAGTGCCGGTGGTCGCCACCGCGCCCTTGCAGCCGGCCGCCGTGCCGGTGCCGGCCATCGCGCCCGCCGCTGCGGTGCGGCCCTTCGTCGACGTGGTGCGCGGCGCCGTCCACGTGCTGGGATTCCTGAACCTGTATCAGAAAGAGGAAAAAGTCTGGATCGAGCTGCGCCCGGACCAGTTCGACAAGCCGATCTTCATGACCGTGAATATGCCGAACGGGATCGGCGAGCGTGGCGTGTACGGCAGCCAGATGGGCTTCAGCCAGGTGGTGGTGTTCCATCGCGTCGGCAGCCTGGTGCAGATGATCGCCAAGAACACCGGGTTCGGCGCCAAGGGCGGCACGCCGCAGGCATTGGCGGTGTCGCAGGCGTTCTCGGACAGCCTGCTGGCGATCGCGCCGGTGGCCAGCGGCCCGAATCCGCAAAACCACGGCATCCTGATCGAAGCGAACAATCTGCTGTTCGGCGACATCCCCGGGTTTACCACGCGGCTGGAAGCGGCCTTCCGCCTGGCGTATGTGATGGATCCGCGTAACAGCAGCTTCCTGACGGTGCGTTCGGACGAAGCCATGACCGGCTTCCAAGTCAATGCCCACTATTACGTGCCGCGCATTCCGGCGCCGCCGGTGGTCATGCCGACCGTGCCGCTGGCCGTCGCCAGTCCGCCGACCACGCTGCCGGACCCGCGCAGCATGTTCCTCGGCTTCTATTACAGCTTCATGCCGCTGCCGGCGCAGCCCATGCATGGCCGGCTGGCGGACGACCGCATCGGCCATTTCGTCAGCACCTCGCAGGACTTTTCCGACGACGTGACGCCGACCACGGCGGTGCACCTGGTGGAGCGCTGGCGGCTTGAAAAGCAGGACCCGGCGCTGGAGCTGTCGGAGCCCAAACAGCCCATCGTCTATTGGCTGGATGCGAACATCCCCGAGAAGTATCGCGAATCGGTGCGGCAGGGCGTGCTGGCATGGAACGCCGCGTTCGAGCGCATCGGTTTCAAGAACGCCATCGTGGTCAAGCAGCAGACCGAGGCCGACCGCTTCGATACCATGGATGCGCGGCACGCGTCGGTGCGCTGGTACTTCGGCAGCGATGCGGGCCTGGCCATCGGTCCGCGCCAGGTCGATCCGCGCAGCGGCGAAATACTGGATGCTGACATCGCCATGTCCGACGTGTTCGCGCGCGGCGCGCGGCGCCTGGTCGGCGAGGACGGCATGTCGCTCCAGCCGCCTGCGGTGGTGGGAACGGAGGCGCACTGCGACTACCTGGACGAGTCGGCGCAGGAAATGGGCTTCGCCATGGGCCTGCTGGAGGCGCGCGGCGAACTGGAAATGGGCAGCCCCGAGGCGGATGCCGTGGCGCAGGCTTATGTGCGTTCCGTGATCATGCATGAAGTGGGACATACGCTGGGCTTGCGGCACAACTTCCGCTCGTCCACCATCTACAGCCTGAAGGAACTGCAGGATCCGGAATTCACGAAGAAGAACAGCCTGGCCGGTTCGGTGATGGACTACACGCCGTTCAATCTGTCGCTGAAGGGCGAGAAGCAGGGCGAGTATGTGGCGTCCACGCTGGGACCTTACGACTACTGGGCGATTGAATACGCCTATAAACCGATGGAGGCCGCGCAGGAGAAGGCGGAGCTGGCGAAGATCGCCGCGCGCTCGAACGAGCCGCAACTGGCGTTTGGCACCGACCAGGACGCGGGCGGAGCCAACTCCGACCCGGACGTCAACGTGTTCGACCTGGGCAGCGATCCGCTGGCTTACTTCCAGCGCCGCCTGACGATGTCGCGCGAGCTGTGGGACCGGATCGAGACCCGTACGCTCAAGCCGGGCGAGAGCTATGAGACGCTGCGCCGCGGCTTCGATTACGGCTTCCAGCAGTTTGCGCGCACCATGCCGGTGGTGGTCAAGTATGTGGGCGGGGTGACGTATCTGCGCGACCACGCCGGCACCGGGCGGGCGACCTTCACGCCGGTGCCGCTGCCGCGCCAGCGCGAGGCCTTGCGCATGCTGACCAACAGCCTGTTCAAGTCGGACAGCTTCAAGTTCACGCCGGCGATGATCAGCCGCCTGGCGCCGGATCATTTCGAAACGCGCGGCAGGGCCGACGTGTCGGTCAGCCAGCGGGTGCTGTTCCTGCAGGCCGCCGCGCTCGATCAGCTGATGTCCGACGGCGTGGCCGCGCGCCTGCTGGATTCCCAGGAAAAGCTGGACGACCGCAAACAGGCGCTGGGCCTCGAAGAGCTGTACTCCACGGTGCAGGGCGCGGTGTGGAGCGAGCTGAAAACCGGCAAGGACATCAGCGGCATGCGGCGCAACCTGCAGCGCGAGCACCTCAAGCGCGTGGCGGCGACGCTGTTGCGCGGCTCGCCCGCCACGCCGGCCGACGCGCGCAGCCTGCAGCGCGAGAACGCGCTCAAGCTGCAGCGCGAGATCCGCGCCGCGATGGGCAAGCCGATGAGCCGCGAGGCCAAGGCGCATCTGTCGGAGTCGTACGAAACGCTGAGCCAGGCCTTGAGGGCGCCGATGCTGCGCGTGGGCACATAGCCAGCGCGACCCAATACAGCCGGGTTAGCCCAGCAATGGTAAGCTTGCCGGATTGATCATCAATCCGGAGTGCTTGTGCGCGCACGTTTGCCAGTTTTGCTGTCGCTGCTGTCGCTGATATTCGCTTGTGCGGCGTGGGCCGCGCCGGGCGATACGCTGCATGTGGGGTCGAAGCGCTTCACCGAGTCGTACATCCTCGGCGAGGTGCTGACGCAGACGGCCGCGCCGTACGCCAAGGCCGAGCACCTGCAGGGACTGGGCAATACCGCCATCGTGCTGGCGGCGCTGCAGGCCGGCCGCATCGACGTCTATCCCGAATATCTCGGCACCATCGACCTTGAAATCCTCAAGCACGCGCAGGCCGCGCCGCTGGAGCAGATCCGCCGCGAACTGGCGCCGATGGGGCTGGGCGTGGCGGTGCCGCTGGGCTTCAACAATACCTATGCGCTGGCGATGCGCGGTGGCCCCGATGGCCTGCACAAGCTGAGCGAACTGGCGGCCGCGCCGAAGCTGCGTCTGGGCCTGTCGCATGAATTCATCGGCCGCGCCGACGGCTGGCCGGGACTGGCCAAACTCTACGGCCTGCCGCAGCGGCCCGAGGGACTGGACCACGGCATCGCCTACGAGGCGCTGATGCAGCGCCAGGTCGACGTCATCGACATCTACTCCACCGACGCCAAGATCCGCCAGTACGGCCTGCGCGTGCTGGACGACGACCGCGCCTACTTTCCCCGCTACGATGCGGTGCTGCTGTACCGGCTCGATGCGGCCGCGCGCTTTCCGGCCGCGTGGAAGGCGATCACACAGCTGGAGGGACGCATCAGCGCCGCCGACATGATCGCGATGAACGCCTCGGCCGAAATCGACGGCCAGAATTTCGCCCACGTGGCGCGCGACTGGCTGGCGGCGCACAAGCCGCTGGCCGCTGCCGGCGTTGCCTCCGCGACGACGGCGCAGGCAACGGCTCCTGCCCAGGTCAGGGATGGCCTGATGGCCAAGATCTTCGACAAGAGCCTGTGGACACTGACGCGCCAGCACGTCACGCTGGTGCTGTTCGCGGTCGTCATGGCGTGCCTGATCGGCGTTCCGCTGGGCGTGCTGGCGGCGTTCTTCCCGCGCCTGCGGCAGGTGGTGCTGGCGGCGACGGGCGTGCTGCAGACGGTGCCCTCGCTGGCCTTGCTGGCGCTGCTGATACCCTTGCTCGGCATGATAGGCACGGTGCCGGCGCTGGTGGCGCTGCTGGTGTATGCGCTGCTGCCCATCGTGCGCAACACCTGCACCGGGCTGCTGCAGGTGCCGTCCGGCCTGCGGCTGGCGGCGCTGGCGCTGGGATTGCGGCCGTTCCAGCGGCTGGTGCATATCGAGCTGCCGCTGGCGCTGCCGGTGATATTGGCCGGCGTGAAAACGGCGGCGGTGATGAGCGTGGGAACGGCCACCATCGCCGCCTTCATCGGCGCCGGCGGCTACGGCGAGCGCATCACCATCGGCCTGGCGCTGAACGACAACGACATGCTGCTGGCCGGAGCGATTCCGGCGGCGGTGCTGGCGCTGCTGACCCAGGGCGCGTTCGAGCTGCTGGAACGGCTGGCCAGCCGCGCGCCGTCACAGGGAATGTAGCTTCGAGCGAGTGACGACGACTTCCTTGTGCAGCACGCGCTCGGCGTGGAAATCGTTCTCGCGCTGGGCGGCGATGACTTCCAGCGCGCGGGTGTAGCGCTCCAGCCGCGAGCGCAGATAAGCTTTGTAGACCACGATGGCCAGGGGCGGTAGTTTGATCATGACTGACTCCTGCAGGTTCGCATCAGCAGTCATTTTGTAAGGTTGATAACTTTACGCCTTGTTCTGGATCAAGTCTTGGGCCATATGGGTCAGTGCGCCTCCGGTGACGCGACAGATGCGCCAGTCCGGCAACAGCGACGCGCCCATGCCTTCGTAGAACTTGATGGCGTTGGCGTTCCAGTCCAGCACCGACCATTCGAAGCGGCCGCAATCGCGCTCCACCGCCAGTTGCGCCAGCGCCACCAGCATCTGCTTGCCGTAGCCCTTGCCGCGGCAGCTTTGCTTGACGTACAGGTCTTCCAGGTACAAGCCCTTCTTGCACAGGAAGGTGGAGAAGTTGTGGAAGAACAAGGCGAAGGTGACGACCTCGCCGCCGGCCTCGCCGACCAGCGCCTCGCACACGGGCTTGGCGCAGAACAGGCTGTCGTGCAGCATGGCCTCGTTGGCGACCACCATGTGTTCGAGTTTTTCAAACACGGCCAGTTCATAAATCATGCCGAAGATAGCGGCGACGTCTGCCGGCCGGGCCGGGCGTATGGTCAAATCGGAAGGTGTCATCAGGCTTCTACCATGCTTTCTGCGGGAAGAGGTGTATCGGATTGCAGCGCCCAGGCGACGCTGGACAGGCACAATACCATGCCGGCCCATTCCATGGCTCCAGGGCGGAAATGTTCCAGCTGGATCGACAGCAGCACGGAAATGACCGGCGTGACGACGCCGATGTAGACCGCCTTGTGCGAGCCGATGCGGTGGATCAGCGTGAAATAGGCGGCGAAGGCGATCACCGAGCCGAACAGCGCCAGATACAGCAGGCCGCCCCAGTATTTCGCTCCGCTGGGCATGGTGAACGACTGACCGCTGAGCAGTACCCACAGCGTCACCAGCATGCTGCCCCACATCATCGACCAGGCCATCGTCAGCGGCACGTTGGACGATTGCTCGCGCACCTTGACCACGACCACGTTGCCGATCGAGCTGGCGACGGTGGCGGTGACCGCCAGCATCAGGCCGAGCAAAAAGTGGCCGTTGCCGCCGGACATGATTTCAGTCCACGCGCCGCGGATCGACTGGAAAAACAGCAGCGTGACGCCGCAGATGGCGACCGCGCCGGCGCTCCAGGTGCGCCAGCCGAGCGGCGAGCCAAAGGCGAAATGGTTGAGGATGGGGTTCCAGAACACCATCAGCGCGAACAGCACGGCGACCAGGCCGGACACCAGGTATTGCTCGGAAGTGTAGGTGCAGATGTAGCTGAGGGCGAAGGTGGCGCAACCTTGCAGCAACATCCAGCGCTGGGTGCGCCATGGCAGCAGCAGCTTGTCGCCGCGCGCCAGGCACCAGGCGAACAGCACCGCCGCCGACAGGGCGAAGCGGTAGACCACGGAAACGGCCGGCGCGATCTCGCCCAGTTGCAGCGTGATGGCGAAGAAAGTGGAGCCCCAGATCAAACAGGCGATGATGAATAGAAGTGGAGAGGACATCAAACGAGTATAGCTGTCCGGGCCGCATCTTGCCTAGCGTCTACGGTTTTGTTGCGACGCAACAGGTGCCCAAATAAATTGTTTCCCAATTGTACGAATCGGGGTTTTTGTTGAAAATGCAAGTATGATGGAAACACTAATCGTCAACGGGAGAGCGGTAATGAGCACCGCGCTGCAAATCAAGGTCATCACGCTGCTGGGCTATGTCGCGGTCAGTACCGCGCTGGTGCTGTTGCTTGCCGACGATGAACTGCAGGGCCTGTTCGCCTTCACCGGCTTCCATTAATACGCCAGTTTCAGCCTTCGGTACAAAAAACCCAGCACGAACAGCGGGCCGATCAGCAGGAAGCGCAGGTCGTCGAAAAAGGACGGTTTCTTGCCTTCGATCTTGTGGCCGATAAACTGGCCTATCCACGCCAGCACGAAGATCGCCACCGACAGCGGCAGCACCGCCCTGTCCGGCAGCGCGGCCAGCAGGGCCAGGAACAGCGCCGACATCAGCAGCATCCCCACCGCAAACGGCTTCGACAGCTTGAAATAATACGCCAGCGATGCCAGGGTGACGGCCACCGCCACCAGCGGATGGATGGCCCACAGCAGGCCCAGCAGCGTGAAGACGATGATGGGCACGCAGACGAAGTGGATCAGCTCGTTGGTCGGGTTCAGATGGCTTTCGCTGTACTGGGCCAGCAGCGTGTCGATGGTGCGGGTTTGCGACATGGGTGTCTCCGGTTTTTTTAGTACGGTCGTGCCGTTGACAAATTCTACACCCGAAACGCGGCTGCGCGATGTCGGTGCGCTCCGGTAGAATGCCGCCATGCCCAAACCAGCTTCCGCAATTCCCTCCGCCCCGTTGACCGGCCTCGCGCCGGTGGTGGACGCCGGCACCCGCATCCTGGTGCTGGGCAGCTTCCCCGGCGCGGCGTCGCTGGCGGCGCAGCAATATTATGCGCATCCGCGCAACCTGCTGTGGCCGATCTTGTCGGCGTTGACCGGCGAACCGCTGGCGCAGCTGCCGTATGACGAACGCCTGCCGCGCCTGCTGGCGCACGGCTTTGGCCTGTGGGACGTACTGGGTGCCTGCGAGCGCGAGGGCAGTCTCGACTCGGCCATCCGCCAGCCCGCCGCCAACGATTTCGCGCGCTTGCGCGAGTTGTGTCCGCTGCTGGAAACGGTCGGCTTCAACGGCCAGACCTCAGGCAAGTTCGCACCGCAGTTCGACGCCGCAGGCTATCGCACTGTGGTACTGCCATCCACATCGCCCGCGCACGCTGCGATGTCGTTTGAACAGAAGCTCACCAGCTGGCGTCGCCTGCTGGCCGGCTGATACGATGCGCGCGGCACCGTTTCTTCCGCCGCTTCAAGCGCGCACGGCAGCCAGCACCGTGGCGGTGTCGACGATGGCGGCGTATTCGCCGTCCAGATTCGACAGCGCCATCCAGTGCACACGGGGCGGGCCATGCCTTTTTGCATATCGATGACGATCAGGGCCTGCATCTCAAGTCTCCTCGCGTGCGACCACGCGCACCACGGTTTCCCGGTAATCGGCAAAGCCCATGCGCAGGTACAGCGCGTGGGCTTCGTTGCTGCGCATGACGTGCAGGAAGGGCGTGTCGCCGCGCTGCAGCTGGCGGCGGATCAGCTTGACGATCAGCCGTTTGGCCAGGCCCCGGCCCTGGTAATCCGGATGGGTGCAGACGCCGCTGATTTCGCACAGGCCCGGCGCGCGCAGGCGTTCGCCGGCCATCGCCATCAGTCGCTCGCCGTCGAAATAGCCGAAGTAGTCGCCCAGCTCGATGGTGCGGATGCCGAACGGGCCCGGCTTGCACAGCGCGGCCAGCTCCGCCGCCTGCGCCGCGTGCTGCGGCTGCAGCGCGATGGCGTCGGCCGCCGGATCGTCGGCCGGCATGGCGCCGGCCCAGACCATGCGGAACATGGTGCTCTCGGCGACTATGCGCCAGCCGGGCGGCGCGGCGCCGCTCCAGCTGTCGCAATAGAACTGCTCGCCCGGCGCGCAGTGCGGTTCCAGCGCGGCGAAGTCCGGCCGGGCCGGATCGGCAAAGGCGACGATGGGGGAAAAGCCGGACGTGTAGCGGCGCGCGCCGCCGCTGCCGCTGGCGTGGCGGGTGTGCGCGCCGGTCAGGGTGTGCCAAAAAATGTGGTCCAGCAGTTCATTGCGCTTCATGCAGCTTGCCTTGTCCGTGGGTCATGGTTATGCTTGTTCAAAAGGTATCGATCGTAGTGTAATTCCAAAACGGGGGACACGTGGACAATCAGAATATCGCCATCATCGGACTGGGCCGGATTGGATCGGCTTTCTTGCGCAATATGCTGGGCCGCCGCGAGCGCGGCGTCAACCTGGTGGCCGTGGCCGAGAGCGGCAACACGCCGGGCCGCCAGATGGCGCTCGACGCCGGGTTGAAGGTGGTGTCGCTCGATGAGATCGTGGACCTGGACAACGGCGTCGACATCCTGTTCGACCTGACCGGCATTCCCGCGGTGCGGCGCGAGATCCGCGAAAAACTGATGGCCCGGAATAACCACCACACGGTGATCGCGTCGGAAACCATCGCCCGCCTGATCTGGGCCATGACCACCGACGACGACCTGCCCGTCATTGCCGGCCGCAGCACCGGCTATTGATGCTCACGGGCCGACCGGCACGATGGTGGTCGCGCCGTCGTCGGTGATGCCGATCAACAGCAGGCCGTCGCCGGAAACCGCCATCTGGCGCGGCAGCAGCTGCTTGGCGCCGGCCGCCAGCTTGAACTGGTTGAGCAGCTTGCCCGTGGTGTCGTAGACCCACACATCGCTGACCGTGGCGCGGGCGGCGGCGCCGCAGTAGATGCGCCCGTCGCTGCCCAGCTTGATGTTGTTCGGTGTGCCGTCGCCGGCGGCCAGGTAGCCCAGCACGCCGAGGTCGGCCGGACTGGAGATTACACACAGCTTGGGCGTGGCGCTGGCGCTGTAAATCCGCGTGCCGTCGGCGCTGACGGCGATATCCTGCCCCAGCGTGCCGCCGCCGGCGTGGCTGGCGGCAGGGATCTTGGCCGGGTACAGCATGCCGCCGCCAAGGCTGGCATAGTCGACGCTGACGCTGGTCACCTGCACCGCGCTGGTGTTTTCCTGCTGCTGCACCACCAGCTTGCCGTCGCCGCTGGCCGCGATCACGCCGGCCGTCAGCGGCAGCGTACTCTGATACACGCCGCCTGCGGTCAGATAGGCCCTCCCATCGCCCAGCACCAGCACCTCGACACCGTTCGGACGGATGATCTTGAGGCGGGTCGTCTTGTCTACCCCTGTCAGCGGCAGCTGGCTCAGGACGGCGAACGTGTTGAGGTCGATGCTGGTCAGCGCGTGGTTGCTCAGGTTCAGCACATGCAGCACATCGCCGTTGGCGCTGGTGACCATGTCGCCCAGGCTAGCGGCCAGGCCGGTGATGGTGATGACCTTCTGGCCGCTGTACAGGTTGTAGACGTCGATGTAGGCGCCGCCGTTGTGGGCATAGGCATACGGCCGGATCGGATCGGCAATCACGGTGGCGTAGGGCAGCGGCAGGGTGACGTTGGCGGTCGGCGTCAGCGTGCCTTTCCACAACGCCACGCGGATCGGTTCCGGGGCCTTGGCGTCCGCGTCGTTCGGCGTCAGCGTGACGGTCGCGATGTTGAGTGTGTCGGGACCGAACGGAGTCGGGTCGGCCGTCAGCACCAGCTTGTTGCCGTTGACGCCGGCCACCAGCCAGGTCGCGCTGGAACTGGCGCTCATGCCGGTGAAGTTGTTGAAGTTGTCGGTGACGGTCAGTGTGCGGGTCAGCCGGGTCCAGCTGGGCGAGGCGCTGAAGGCCACGGCGGTTTCCGACGGGATCAGCTTGTGCTGGTCCTTGTTGATGGTCAGCAGCGTCGGCGCGATCGCCAGGTCGCCGTTGACGCGGGACGCGGCCTTGACCAGCACCGACGTGGTGCCGACGGCGGCGTTGGCCGGCCGTGCGGTGATGACGGTGCTGGTGCCGCCCTGGTTGATGCTGCCGCTGGCGACGGTGGCGCTGGCCCAGGACGGCATGCCGTCCAGGCTCCACGGCCAGGAGTTGGTCGACGTGTTCAGGCTCAGCGTCAGCGTCTGGCTGGTGCTGAAATCGCGGCCGTAGGTGCCGCCCAGGGTCAGGCTGTTGGCCGATGTGGTCAGCGTCGCCGGCACCAGGTTCAGCGCGACCGGCAGCGCGCGCGTCGACAGTCCCGGCGCGCTCAGCGTGATGCTGCTGTTGTAGCTGGCGCTGGCCAGCGATCCGACGGTGGGATCGACCGTCAGCACGGTGGTGGAGGGCGTGCCGCCACTGGTCGGCGACAGCCGCAGCCACGGCGCATTGCTGACGGCGCTCCAGCTGGCGGCGCTGTTGTCGTCGGTGCCGATGCTGACCACCTGGGTCGGGATGGGCGCGCCGTTGACGGCGGTGAAGGTGACGCCGTTGGCGCCGGTGGTCAGGCCGCTCGGCAGCACCGTCAGCGAGGCCGGCAGGCTGGCGACCTGGCCGTCGCTGGCGGTGATGGTCAGCGTGGTGTTGTAGCTGCCCAGCGCCAGGCCGGTGGTGTCGAAGACTACGTTCAGCGTGCCGCTGCCGGTGCCGCTGGCGCGGGCCGGCTTGAGCCAGCCGGCGCCGCTGGCGACGGTCCAGCTGCGGCCTTCGCCGGCGATGGCGACGTCGATCGCCGCCGGCGCGGCGCCGCCGAGGTGGGCGGTGCCCGCCAGCGCCACGGTGGGCGTGGCGGTGAAGGTGGCCTGGCCGGCCGGCACCACCTGGAAGCTGTAGGGCAGCAGCATCGGCGAACCGGGGAACTGGCTGGCGCAGCCGCTGTCACGGCACAGGCGCACGTTGAAGTTGCCGGTGTAGGTGCCGGCCGCCAGGCTCGGCGCCGATTGCAGGATGGCGTGGTATTGGGTGTCGCTGTCGCGGATCAACTGGGCGCTTGGCTGGATCACGCCGGCGCTGTCGGTGACGCTGGCAACCACCGTGGTGGCGTTGGCGAAATCGGCCGGACGGTTGACGGTGGCGAGCACGTTCAAGGTCAGCGAGGTGCCGGCGTTGATGGTGGCGCGTACCGTGGCGGGATTGAAGGTCAGCGCGGGCGAGGCGGCCGGGGTATCGGTGCCGCCGCCGTTGTTGCCGCCTCCGCCGCCGCCACCACCGCCGCCACCGCAGGCCGTCAGGCCGGCGCCCAGCAGCGCGGCCAGCGTCAGGGAGGCGATGACTGTGGCGGACTTGGGTCTGAGCATGGCGGAATCCTTGTGGTAAACGCTGCTTGATTTACAATTATTGCAATTGTTGCGCAATTGCAACTAGAAGTCAAGCCTGTCCCACCAGTCTGCCATGATGTTTGCTAGTGGCGCGCCTCATACGCGCGCAGCCGGTCCAGCTTGGCCGAATACAGGTCGTGGTCGCCGCGCGTGGTGCTGTTTTCCAGCGCGTGCGCCAATTGCGACTCGGCCGCCTTCAGGTTGCCCAGCTGGTAATTGGCCATGGCCAGCCAGAAGTGGAATTCGTGGTAGTCCGGCACCCGCTCCAGCTCGCGTTCGAACATGTCGCGGGCGCGCTTGTAGTCGCCCCGCGCCATCGCTTCCTGGCCCAGGTTGAAGAAATGGAAGGGCGGATACGGCTCCAGCTGCGCCAGCCGCACGCGCAGCACCGCCGCTTCATCCATCTTGCCTTCGCTTTCCAGCGTTTGCGCCAGGTTGGCCAGGAAGATGGTGTTGTCCGGCGCCTGCGACAGCGCATAGCGCAGCGTCTGCTCGGCGTCGAGCCGGTCGCCGTGGTGCTGGTAGATCACGCCCAGCGTGTTGTAGACGTTGAGGTAGTGCGGATCCTGCTCGATCGCCTTGCGCACCGACCAATAGGCGTCGTCCAGCTTGCCTTGCGCCATCAGCTCGGCGGCGCGGTTGTTCAGGTACATGGCGATGATGGTCTGCTCCTCCAGCGGCTTGGCGTTTTCGCGCGCCTTGGGCGGGATGGGGATGAAGTCCACCACCAGCGAGTTCGACATGTCGACGCTGATGCCGTCGGCGTAGCGGGTGCGCTGCTTGCCTATCGCCAGGTTGACGTGGTTGCTGGCGAAGTACAGGTCGCCGGAGCGGCTCCAGCTCTCGTCGACCTCGACCTGCTGAAACTGCACGGGCAGGTTGAGCTCGCGTGCCAGCGCGGCTGTCATGATGGCCAGCGACAGGCAGTTGCCGGCGCGCGCCGCGAAGGTCTGGGCGGCGTTGCGCGTCATCGCCGAATCGTATTCGAGCTTGAGCTTGTCCTTGCGGTAGAGCGCGTCGAACAGCACGCGGCGCACGTCCTTGCCGCCGAGCAGGCGACCGCTGCCGCCGTTGCCGCCGATCTCGCGCTGCAGGTAGAGCCGCATGTCGTCATTAAGGGCGAATACATGGTCGGTGTCGACCGGGGTGGCGGGCGGCTGGAACAGTTGGTCGTGGAATACCGGCGGGGCGGCGTCGCGCGCCACGGTCGCGGGACCGGCGCAACCGCCCAGCAGGGCGGTCGACAGCACGGCGCATAAGGTCAGGGCCCAGGTTTTCATGACGATCTCCCAGCGGATTCTGTGTTCCGCTTGAAGAAAGTATCCTCGGCTCCCGGGACTATGTCAAACAGGAATTTATGCCAGCGGCCGCACGTCCACGGCCTGTCCCTGGGCGTCGAATCGGAGCGCCGCCGAGACGTTGACGATGCCGATGCTGGCCAGCGCGTCGCGCAGGTCGTCGAGCTCCAGTTCGAGGTCGGCGGCCAGGTCCAGCGGGCGCTCGCACAGCGCCAGCTCCACCTCGCCGTCGAACAGTTGCACGCGCAGTACCATGTCGTCGTCGACGTCGGCCGGGGCGATGATGGCGCTGGCCTGCTCCGGCGCGCGGCCGTCCAGCGCCTGGTTCAGTTCGGACAGCATGCGCAGCGTCGCGTATTCGGCCTGGGCCTGTTCCCTGGCGCCGAAGAACAGGTCCTGGTACAGGAAGTTCAGGGTCAGTTCCGGCGTCGCGCCACGGCCGCGGCCCAGGCAGCGCGCCACCAGCGGCGCGTGCTGCGCGGTCCACTGCTGATAGCGTTCGGCGCGCCTGGCGAAGTAGGCGTCGGCGGCTTTTTCGGCTTTCGGCACCTGGTAGAAGGCGTCGTCGGCGCGCTTGAGCGCAAAGCCCAGCAGGAAGCGCAGCTCGACGGCGCTGTCGGCGGCGCCGAAGCTGGTGGCCGACCAGCCGGTCGCCATGCTGCGTTCCAGCGCCGGCGCGGCGGCGATTTTTTTCTCGGTCAGCGAGTGCGCCGCCTCGCGCAGCATGGCGTGCAGCTGGCCGTAGGTGATGCGTTCAATTTCGTCGAGGTCGTAGGCGTGGCTGACCAGCACCACCTTGGCCTGCGGGCTTTCCAGGCCGGCGTCGGTGAAGCTGGCCAGCAGCGCCTCGTAGGCATCGCTGTCCTGGAAGTCGGCGGCGGGGTCGAGCCCGCCCTGGCTGTGCACGAACACCGGGATGGCGAAGGCGTCGATCTCCAGCTCGGGCGCGCCCTCGCGGCGCAGCAGCAGGCTGGCGGCGCCTTCCTCGACCGCGTTGCGCAGGTAGCGGTAGCCGTCGATGGCCTCGTCGCGCGCCAGCTCGATGGCGCCGTACAGCACTTCGTCCTTGCCCTGGTTGAGCAGCTTGCGCAGCAGGCGCTGGAAGTCGAGCGCCTTTTGCGCCAGTTCGGCGCGGGTGCTGTCGGCCACGATGTCGTTGTTGAATTCGCCGTCCGCCAGGTCCAGCGCCAGGGCGCACAATTCGGTGGTTTGCTGCTCGTCTTTCAGTTCCGGGGAGTTGGCGGATTTGCGCGGTACGGGGCGCTTATTTTTAGGCATTTTTTCTTATCGGTCGGTGTGGAAGGCTTCGTGCAGTTCGTCGAGCAGGTCGGCGGTTTCATCTTCGGACAGGCCGAGGTGGCGGCAGGCGCCATCGCCGCCTTTTTCCCATTCATAGGACAGGCTGCGGCCATGGAAGCGCGCGATGCCTTTTTCCGCCAGCAGCGCCAGCGCCACCAGCGAGCGCACGGCGTCGTCGGTGGCCGGGTCGTCCAGCACGCGGTAATCATGGTGCAGCAGGATGGCCCAGGAGACGTCCGGCGACAGCCCCCAGTTGCGCGCCAGCAGGCAGCCGATGGCGGCGTGGTTGGTGCTGTAGCGGCTGTCCTCGATGGCGGTGAACGGGGTCTCGGCGTCCTCGCAGGCGTCGGCGTAGGTGCCGGCGTAGTCGGTGAAGCGGTTCATCAGCAGCGGCACGCCGATGTCGCAGAACAGGCCGAAGGTGTGGGCGATGTCGGGCGGCGCGATGCGCAGCTTTTGCGAGAAGAACACCACGGCCTGGGCGCGCCGGGCGGAGATTTCCCAGAACGCGTTGAGGTCGGCCTCCTTGCCTTCGATGGCCTGGCGCGCCAGCAGCCCGGTCAGCAGCGCGGCGCACTGGTTGATGCCGAGGAAGTTGATGCCCTGCTCGACCGACTTGGCCTTGCGCGCGGCGCCGAAGAACGGCGAGTTGGCCAGCTTGAGCAGCGCGCCGGACATGCCGACGTCGTTGCCGATGATGCGGGCGATCTTGCGCGGCGACGGATCGGGCAGCGCCAGCTCGCGCTGCAGGTCGACAAGCAGGCTGGGCCGGGGCGGAATGCGGATCGAGCGCATCAGCGCGTCTTCTACCGCGTTTTCTGCTGGCATGGCTTTGGCTGCAACTGTCGTCATCGTGTTCATCTTGGGGTAAGGGCGGCGCGCGACGCTATTTCATCATGATGTTATTTCATCACTATAAACCAGGGCGCCAACTCATGCTGGGCATGCTTACTCCGATTATCGCCGCAAGCGCGCGCCGGCGGCATGAATTTCTCCCGATTTTCTGGCCGCGCCGCCGTATTTTGTCGCTTTGTACCGCGGGTCGCGGCGATTCGATAATCATTTGTCACGTGTTTCATGAGCCTCCAGGCCATGTTGACGTTTACAATACATGGATGAATACGCTACTTGCAGGCATAGATTTCAGCGCGCCCTCGCACGAGGTGGCGCGCCGGCTGATCGGCGTGACCTTGCTGGTCGACGGCGTCGGCGGGCGCATCGTCGAGACCGAGGCCTACGACGGCACCGAGCCGGCCGCCCACACCTTCAACGGGCCGACCCCGCGCAATTTCTCGATGTTCGGGCCGCCCGGGCGCAGCTATGTGTACCGCTCGCACGGCCTGCACTGGTGTTTGAATTTTGTCTGCCGCGAGGAGGGCCACGGCGCCGGGGTGCTGATCCGCGCGCTGGAGCCGGTGGCGGGGCTGGAATTGATGCGCGAGCGGCGCGGCCTGGAAGACGAGCGGCTGCTGTGCTCGGGACCGGGGCGGCTGTGCCAGGCGCTGGGCGTGACGCGGGCCCTGAACAACTGGCCGCTGGACGCGCCGCCGTTCGAGCTGCTGCCGCGCGACCATGCGCCGAAGATTGCGTTGGAAGTGCTAGCCGGCCCGCGCATCGGCATTTCCAAAGCCGTGGAGCTGCCGTGGCGCTTCGTGCAGGCCGGCTCGCGCTTTTTGAGCAAGCCCATGCGTTGAAGTCGGGGCCGGCGCCAGCTTGAACACCGACACCGCCTCGGACAGGTGGCTGGCCTGATCCTGCAGGCTGGCCGCCGCCGCCGCGGCCTGCTCGACCAGCGCGGCGTTCTGCTGCGTCATGTCGTCCATCTGCCCGACCGCCTGGTTGACCTCGGCGATGCCCTGCGCCTGCTCGGCGCTGGCCTCGCTGATGCGGGCGATGATGTCGTTCACCTGGCGCACCGAGGCGACGATGTCGTCCATGCGTTCGCCGGCCTGCTGCACCGAGGCGCTGCCGCTGTCGATGGTGGAGACCGAGGCCGCGATCAGCGCCTTGATTTCCCTGGCCGCGGCGGCCGAGCGTTGCGCCAGCGTGCGTACTTCCGAGGCCACCACGGCGAAGCCGCGTCCCTGCTCGCCGGCGCGCGCCGCCTCCACCGCCGCGTTCAGCGCCAGGATATTGGTCTGGAACGAGATGCCGTCGATGACGCCGATGATGTCGACGATCTGGCGCGAGCTGGCGCGGATCGAGGCCATCGTCCGCACCGCCTGCTGCACCGCCGTGCCGCCGTGCTGCGCCAGCTCGGAGGCGCCGGCCGCCAGGGTGCAGGCCTGGCGCGCGTTGGCGGCGTTCTGCTGCACCGCCTGCGTCAGGCTGTCCATCGCGCTGGCGGTCTGCTCCAGCGAGCTGGCCTGCATCTCGGTGCGGGTCGACAGGTCGAGGTTGCCGCTGGCGATTTCGTGGGCGGCGGTGTCGATCGAGCGCACCGAAGTCATGATGGCGGTCAGCGTCTGCGTCAGGTTGTGCATGGTCTGGTCCAGCATGCGGGCGGTGTCGGCGATCTCGTCGCGGCCGTCGTTGCGCCGGCCGGTGCCGAGGCGGCCGGCGGCCAGCGCCACCACCACGTCGGCGATGGCGCGGATGTCGCGCAGCATGGCGCCGCGCACCGCCATCGTCACGCCGATCGACAGCGCGATCGACAGCAGCACCATGACCGCCATGGTCGTGCTCAGCGCGTGGAACTCGGCCTTGGCGCGCGCGTGCGCCTGTTCGCTGTAGCGCTTTTCCAGCGCCGACAACTGCGCCAGCTGTTCGTTCAGCAGCAGGAATTGTTTTTCCGCGCGCGCCATCGAGTTGGTGGCGATGCTCTGGTCCATCTGCGCCATGTCCATGGTTTCCAGCACGGCTTTGCGATAGGCGTTCAGCGACAGCAGCGACTGCCCGACGATCTTGCGTTCGTCGTCGGTATCGGCGGCAGGATCTGCCGCGGCATCGGCCAGCTGGCACAGCTGGGTCTCGATATCGGCGTGGGCGGTCTTGATCTGCCGGCTCAGCGCGTCGAGCCGCGCCTGCGCGAAGCTGCCGTTGACCCAGGCCAGCAGCTGGTAGATGTGGGCGTGGGCGTAGCGGGCGTCGCCGGAGACGTCGGCCGCGATCTTCAGGCGCGCGGCGCGCACCTGCACCAGGTTTTCCAGCGAGGCGTTTTGTCGCACCATGCCGTAGTAAGAGGCGGCGGCCGTCACGATCAGCAGCAGCAGCACCAGGCACGGCGCCAGCAGCAGTTTGGGACCGATACGCAGTTTCTTCAGCATGATGCGCTCCCGCTATTTTTTGTAGATGCCCGCTTCCAGCACCGCATCGCCGACGCGCAGGATGTAGGTGGTCTTGGCTTCGAGCTTGCCGCTGGTGGGGTTCTTGTACATGTAGTCGACCCAGCCGTGGCCCCTCCTGGCGGCCAGCTCGATGATCTCGCGGCGGTATTTCTTGCCGTTGGCGTCGGGCACGTCGGTCAGGTCCTTGCCGACGATGGACGGATTGATCGGGTGCGCCAGCACGATGCCGGTGTTGATGTCGCGCAGGTCGACATACAGCGAGCCCTGGACATAGTCGGGGTCCTTGGCGCTGATCTTCTTCATCATCTCTTCCTTGCCGTGCGCCTTGATGAAGGCGGCGCCTTTCTCGGCCATGGCGATGGCGTCTTTTTCGGTCGGCTCGGCGGCGCGGGCGGGCAGGCACAGCACGGCGGCGGCCAGGGTGGCGGCGGTCAGTCTCATGACGTTTCCTCGATGGTGGCGGGCGGGATTGCTTCGATGAACTGTACGCCGGCGGGGGCGCGGCGAATTGCGGTGTCGCAAGTTCTGGCCGTGTGGCAACGTCGGATGCGGTCTGCATCAATGCAAAATATCTTTCCATGCGTCAGTTGATTTGCGGCAATCGCACGGTGGGGCGCGGGGCCTAGCATGCAGTTTCCGCCACCTCACTGCGATAGGAACCCGCGATGACCACTACTCCGATTTCGTCCTGGAATGCCGCCGGCGCACAGGCGCCCAAGTTCAAGCCGTTCATCCGCCAGACCATCCCCAACTCGCGCCAATGGGAGTGGATCCCGCGCGACCTGCAGGAGGCGGTGCAGGTGGTGTCGCACGTGCTGCCGTTCCGCACCAATGAATATGTGCTCGACCACCTGATCGACTGGAACAACATCCCCGACGATCCGATCTACCGCCTGACCTTCCCCCACCGCGACATGCTGGCGCCGGACGACTACGCGCAGCTGCGCGAGCTGGTGCTGGGCCGCGCCAACCAGGCCGCGCTGGTGGAGCTGGTGCGCAAGATCCGCATGCGCATGAACCCCCATCCGGCCGGGCAGATGACGCACAACGTGCCGCGCGTGAACGACGCGCCGCTCAAGGGCCTGCAGCACAAGTACAAGGAGACGGTGTTGTTCTTCCCCAGCGCGGGGCAGACCTGCCACGCCTACTGCACCTTCTGCTTCCGCTGGCCGCAGTTCGTCGGCATGGACGACATGAAGTTCGACGCCAAGGAGTCGCACGAGCTGGCGTCCTACCTGAAGACGCACCCGGAGGTGACCGACGTGCTGATCACCGGCGGCGATCCGCTGATCATGAACACGCGCTCGCTGGAGGCCTACATCGAACCGCTGCTGGTCCCGGAGCTGGCGCATATCCAGAACATCCGCATCGGCACCAAGTCGGTGGCGTACTGGCCGCAGCGCTTCGTCTCGGACCGCGACGCCGACGACTTGCTGCGGCTGTTCGAGCGCGTGGTCGCCAGCGGCAAGAACATGGCGATCATGGGCCATTACAACCACGCGATCGAACTGCGGCCGGAGATCGCGCAGCAGGCGGTCAAGCGCATCGTCGGCACCGGCGCCACCCTGCGCATGCAGGGGCCGCTGATACGGCATATCAACGAGGATCCGAAAAGTTGGGCGGAATTGTGGCAGACCGGCGTGCGGCTGGGCGCCATTCCCTACTATATGTTCGTCGAGCGCGACACCGGGCCGCGCGAGTATTTCCAACTGCCGCTGGCGCGCGCGCACGAGATCTTCCAGCAGGCGTACCAGATGGTGTCGGGCCTGTCGCGCACCGTGCGCGGGCCGTCGATGAGCGCCTTCCCCGGCAAGGTGGTGATCGACGGCATCGTCACCATCGCCGGCGAGAAGCTGTTCGCGCTGCAGTTCCTGCAGGCGCGCAATCCGGACTGGGTGCGCAAGCCGTTCTACGCGAAATTCGATCCGCAGGCGACCTGGATGGACGAGCTGAAGCCGGCCTTCGGCAAGGACAAGTTCTTCTTCGAGGAGGAGGGCGGCAGCCGCAGCGAGTTCGGCGCCGAGCCGCCGGGCCGGCGCAAGGTGATCCCGCTGATCTCGGCGCGCCAGGAAGAGGCCATGCGCGCTGCCGCCGAATGCGGTTCGCACACGGCCGCCTAGGGGAACGCGATGACGGCGCCGCTCCCCAGGCTGTCCGGCCGCGCCGTGTTCGTGCTGGTGTTTCTGCCGTTCGCGCTGGGCCACTATCTGTCGAGCCTGATGCGCACCGTGAACGCGACGCTGGCGCCGCAACTGGTGGCGGCGTTGTCGCTGACGCCCGGCCAGCTTGGCCTGCTGACCAGCGCCTACTTCTTTTCGTTCGCGCTGGTGCAGCTGCCGGTGGGCATGGCGCTGGACCGCTGGGGGCCGGCCAGGGTGCAGCTGCCGATGCTGATGCTGGCCGCCGCCGGCGCGCTGGCCTTCTCGGGCGGCCACGATTTCACCCAGCTGCTGCTGGCGCGCGCGCTGATCGGGCTGGGACTGGGCGGCTGCTTCATGTCGGCGGTGAAGGCGATCTCGACCTGGATCGCGCCGGCGCGGCTGCCGTCGGTGCAGGGCTACCTGATCGCGGTGGGCGGCCTGGGCGCGGCCTCGGCCACCCTGCCGGTGCGGCTGGCGCTGCACTACACCGACTGGCGCGGGCTGTTCGTCTGGCTGGCCGCGGCGGCGGCAGGCACCGGGCTGCTGATCCGGCTGCTGGCGCCGGCCCATCCCCAAACCGGAACGCTGCGGCCGGCAACGCTGGCGGCGATGCGCGAGGTGGTCCGCCATCCGGCCTTTCGCGAGGCTGCGCAGCTGGTGCTGGTGCCGCACACGGTGTTCTTCGGCATGCAGGGCTTGTGGATCAGCCGCTGGCTGGTCGACGTCGCGCATTTTTCCGAGGAGGCGGTGGCCTACCTGCTGTACCTGAGCATGGCGGCGATCATTTTCGGTGCCATCGCGGTCGGCATGATCACCGAGTGGGCCGGCCGGCGCGGCGTGCGGCCGCTCAGCGTGGCGGCGGCCGGCGTGGCGCTGTTCATCGTGGTGCAGCTGGGTTTCGTCTGCAACTGGGCGCCCAGCTACCAGCTGTTGTCGGTGTTGTTTACGCTGGTCGGCACGGTGACCGGCATCGAATATGCGATCGTCGCGCAAAGCCTGCCCGGCGCGCTGACGGGACGCGGCGCCACCTGCCTGAACCTGATGATCTTCCTCGGCGCGTTCGCGGTGCAGGCGGGCTTCGGCGCGCTGGTCGGCTGCTGGCGGCCGAACATCATGCAGCAGTATCCGGCGCAGGCCTACCGGGTCGCGTTCGCGGTGCTGGTGTTGTTGCAAATGCCGGGACTGCTGTTTTTCCTGTTCCGGCGCTGGGGACGGGCGGCACATTCCGGTAAAATGGAACTCCAATCCGGCAGCCCGGCGACCAGCCCTCGAATGCGCGATGACTACTTATCAAAACGTTTTTAGCACCCTGCCGCAGACCTGGCAGGACTGGATCATGGAAAACCTGGCGCGCGCCTGCAGCCCGCTCGATATGGCCAACAGCATGGCGCGCTCGGGGCAGCACAGCATGGCGGTGGCCCGCGCGGCCATCGACGAGGCGCTGGCGCTGCGGGCGCGCGGCATCGACAGCGCCGGCGCAGGTTCGGCCCATGCGCCAGCGCCGGCGCCGGCCAGCGCCTTCGAGGCGCCGCAGGAGATGCCCTACATCGACGTCAGCCGCAACCTGGTGGCGGCGCCGGACCGCGAGGTCGAGGTGCTGTTCGTGCTCAAGCAGCCGCAGGTCATCCTGCTGGGGAATGTGCTCAGCGACGAGGAGTGCGATGCCATCGTCTCCCATTGCGGCGGGCGCTACACGCGCTCGACGGTGACCGCCGAAGCGGATGGCGCCAGCGTGGTGCACGAGGGCCGCACCAGCGAGATGGCCTTCATCCAGCGCGGCGAGGCCGAGGTGGCCGAGCGCATCGACCGCCGGCTGGCGGCGCTGGCGCACTGGTCGCCCGAGTGCAGCGAGCCGTTCCAGCTGCAGAAATACGGCAAGACGCAGGAGTACCGGCCGCACTACGACTGGCTCGATCCGGACAGCGCCGGCCATCGCAGCCACCTGGCGCGCGGCGGCCAGCGGCTGGCCACCTTCATCCTGTACCTGTGCGACGTGGACCAGGGCGGCGGCACGGTGTTCCCCGGCATCGGGCTCGAAGTGTTCCCGAAAAAGGGCAACGCGCTGTGGTTCCTGAACACCGACGCCAACCACCAGCCGGACAAGCAAACCCTGCACGGCGGGGCGCCGGTGGTCAGCGGCACCAAGATCATCGCCAACAAATGGCTGAGGCAGGGACGCTACGGTTAAAATAGCAACGACTTTTTAACCTAGGAATCCCATGAGACTCGTGCGCTACGGCCGTCCCGGCAAAGAAAAACCAGGCTTGATCGACGATGAAGGCAAGCTGCGCGACCTGTCCGGCGTGATCGCCGACATCGAGGCCGAACAGCTGGCGCCCAAGGCGCTGCGCAAGCTGGAGAAGATCGCCCATGCGTCGCTGCCGCTGGTGCGCGGCAATCCGCGCTACGGCGTGCCGCTGGCGAAGGTCGGCAAATTCATCGGCATCGGCCTCAATTATTCGGACCACGCGGCCGAAACGGGCATGCCGATACCGAAGGAGCCGATCGTCTTCATGAAGGCGATTTCCTGCCTGTCCGGCCCGGACGACCCGGTCATGCTGCCGCAAGGCTCGAAGAAGACCGACTGGGAAGTGGAGCTGGGCGTGGTGATCGGCACGCGCGCGCAGTACGTCAGCGAGGCGGACGCGCTGAAGCACGTGGCCGGCTATTGCGTGGTCAACGACCTGTCGGAGCGCTCGTTCCAGCTGGAGCGCGGCCCGCAGTGGGACAAGGGCAAGGGCTGCGACACCTTCGGCCCGGTCGGCCCGTGGCTGGTGACGCAGGAAGACATCTACGACGTGCAGAAGCTGGACCTGTACCTGGAGCTGAACGGCAAGCGCATGCAGACCGGCTGCACCGACACGATGATTTTTTCGGTGGCGCAGATCGTCAGCTACCTGTCGAAGTTCATGACGCTGGAGCCGGGCGACGTCATCGCCACCGGCACGCCGCCGGGCGTGGGCCAGGGCCGCAAGCCGCAGCGCTTCCTCAAGAAAGGCGACGTCCTGCGGCTGGGCATCGCCGGCCTGGGCGAGCAGCAGCAGGAAGTCGTGGCCTGGACGGCGAAGAAATAATCACGTCACCGCGGCCAGCGCGCGGGTCAGCGAGTCGGCCAGCCGGCTGGTGATTTCGGCCAGCTCGGCCTCGGTGGCGATGAACGGCGGCGCCAGCAAAATATGGTCGCCCCGGTGGCCGTCGATGGTGCCGCCCATCGGATACACCATCAAGCCGCGCGCAATGGCCTGGTCCTTGACCGCCGCGTGCAGCTTCAGCGCCGGATCGAACGGTGCCTTGCTGGCGCGGTCCCGCACCAGCTCCAGCGCCAGCAGCATGCCGCGCCCGCGGATGTCGCCGACGTGCGGATGGGCGCCGAAGGCTTCCTTCAGCATGCGCTTGAACGACGCGCCGCGCACCGTGACGGCGCCCAGCAGGCAATCCCGTTGTATCACCTTCTGCACCGCCAGCGCGGCGGCGGCGGCCACCGGGTGGCCCATGTAGGTATGGCCGTGCTGGAAGGCGCCGCTGCCGTCGCGCAGCCGCCGCACCACGTGCTCGCGCGCCAGCACCGCGCCGATCGGCTGGTAGCCGGCGCCCAGTCCCTTGCCCAGCACCGCCAGGTCCGGCACCACGTTCTCCTGTTCGAACGCGTACAGCGTGCCGGTGCGGCCCATGCCGCACATGACTTCATCGGCGATCAGCAGGATGCCGTACCGGTCGCACAGCGCGCGCACGCCCTTGAAGTAGTCGGGCGTCGGCGGCACGGCGCCGGCGGTGGCGCCGACCACCGTCTCGGCGACAAAGCCGATCACCCGTTCCGGCCCGGCGTCGAGAATGGCCGCCTCCAGTTCGGCCAGCAGGGCGGCGGTGTAGTCACCCACGGTCTGGCCTTCGGCGCGGTCGCGGTATTCGTAGCAGGGCGACACGTGCGGCACGTCGATCAGCAGCGGCTCGAACGGGCGGCGGCGCCACTCGTTGCCGCCGATGGCCAGCGCGCCCAGCGTGTTGCCGTGGTAGCTCTGGCGGCGGGCGATGAACACGCTGCGTTCCATCTGGCCGGCTTCGACGTGGTACTGGCGCGCCAGCTTGAGGGCGGTCTCCATCGCTTCCGAGCCGCCGGATACCAGGTAGACGTGATCGAGGTCGCCGGGAGCGTCGTTGGCCAGGCGCGCCGCCAGTTCCTCGGCCGCCTCGGAGCTGAAGAAGGCGGTGTGGGCGTAGGCATTGCGGTCGATCTGCGCGTGCATCGCCGCCAGCACGTCCGGGTGGCCGTGGCCAAGCGAGGAGACGGCGGCCCCGCCGCTGGCGTCGAGGTAGCTGTTGCCGCGGCTGTCGCGCACGGTCAGGCCGGAGGCGCTGACGGCGACCGGCGGCGGGCGGCGCAGGTTGCGATGGATGAGATGACTCATGGCGTCCTTTCTGTCGAAGGTTGGAGGTGACCAAGAGCAGACAATAGCCGCGATCGTCTTGTGTTCCATTGATCTATGCCGCAACATGAGCGAATAATCTCGAGGATGCTTGCCATGACCGATCGTTTGGGGCCTATTCCCTTTGCAGAAATGAGCGCCAGCCAGCAGGTGGCGGCGCAAGCCGTCATCGACGGGCCGCGCGGCGCGCTGTACGGGCCGTTCGTGCCGTTGATCCGCAGTCCGGAGCTGATGGCGGCGGCCCAACGCATGGGCGAGTACCTGCGCTACCGCAGCGCGATCGGCACGCGGCTGACGGAGCTGGCTATTTTAGTGACGGCGCGACAGTGGAGCCAGCAGGTGGAATGGGCGATCCACGAACCGATCGCGCGCGACCACGGTATCGCCGACGGGGTGATCGCGGCGATCGCGGCGCGGCGGCCGCCGCAGGGCATGCTGGACGACGAGGCGCTAGTGTACGAGTTCTGCATCCAGCTGCACGAGAAGCAGCGGGTGGACGACGCGACCTACGCGGCGGCGCTGGCCGCCTTCGGCGAGCATGGCGTGGTGGACCTGATGGGCATCAACGGCTACTACACCTTCCTGGCGATGGTGATGAACGCGGCGCAGACGGAAGTACCATCCTCCCCGGCCGCGCCGCTGCCGTAAAAACAACCGGGGGTTAGGCCAGCACTTTTTTCAGCCAGGCGCTGATGTGGTCGACTTCTTCCTGGCACAGCGAGTGCTGCATCGGGTAGTCGTGCCATTCGACTTGGTAGCCCCATTGCTGCAGCAGGTCGCGCGACTGTTCGGCGCGGGCCACCGGGATCACCGGGTCCATGCGGCCGTGCACCATGAAGACCGGCGTGGCCAGGCTTTCCGGCGTGTGCTCGGCGGCGGCCTTGGCGGCGATCGGCACGTAGCCCGACAAGCACATCAGGCCGGCCAGCTTTTCCTTCTGGCGCAGGCCCGTCTGCAGGGTCATCGCGCAGCCTTGCGAGAAGCCGGCCAGGATGATGCGTTCGGCCGGGATGCCGCGCGCTTTTTCGCGTTCGATCAGGGCTTCAACCTTGGCCTGCGAGGCGCGCAGGCCGGCTTCGTCTTCCTGGCGGCCCAGGTCGGTGGCGACGATGTCGTACCAGGCGCGCATCACGTAGCCGCCGTTGATCGTCACCGGCATCGTGTCGGCGTTGGGGAAGATGAAGCGGATAGCCGGCAGGCCGGCCAGGTCCAGCTCGTGCAGCATGGGCACGAAGTCGTTGGCGTCGGCGCCCAGGCCGTGCATCCAGATGATGGCCACGGTCGGGTTGGCGCCGGTTTCTTTTTCGATGGTTTGCAGCAGGGTGCTCATGGGCGTCCTCAGGGTTGGGGGCGTAGCGCGGATTTGGGGCGGAAGGCCTTGCACACGGCGGCGTCGGTTTCCATGTACGGACCGCCGATCAGGTCGACGCAATAAGGCACGGCGGCGAAGATGCCGCCCCCCAAGGTGGCGCCGGCGGCGTCCTTCAGGCCGCCCAGCGTCTCGGCGATGGCCTTCGGCTGGCCCGGCAGGTTCAGGATCAGCGCGGCGTGGTCGGGCGTTTCGCGGATCACGGCGGTCTGGCGCGACAGGATGGCGGTCGGCACGAAATGCAGGCTGATCTGGCGCATCTGCTCGCCGAAGCCGGGCATCTCCTTGGTGCCGACGGCGCGCGTGGCTTCCGGCGTGACGTCGCGGCGCGACGGGCCGGTGCCGCCGGTGGTCAGCACCAGGTGGCAGCGGGTGACGTCGACCAGCTCGGTCAGCGTGGCTTCGATTTGCGGGCGTTCGTCGGCGATCAGCCGGGTTTCCAGGCGGTAGGGCGTGGTCAGCGCGCGCGCCAGCCAGTCTTCCAGCGCGGGAATGCCCTGGTCCTGGTAGACGCCGCCGCTGGCGCGGTCGGAGATCGACACCAGGCCGATGACCAGGGTGTCGGCGGCGTTACTGGTCAAGTTAGTCGTCATCGGACTCGCTGTCGGCGTCGTCGTCGCCTTCGTCGGCGGCCGGCTTGCCCTTCTTGGACTCGATCTGCTTGAGCAGCTGGAAGATTTCGCGATAAGCCTTCGGCGGCTTGTTCTCGGCCTGCTCCTTGCGGGCATTGCGGATCAGGGTGCGCAGGTGCTGCACGTCCAGTTCCGGATTTTCGGCCAGCAAGGTGGTCAGCGCCTTGTCGTCGGTCAGCAGCTTGTCGCGGCGGCGTTCCAGCGCGTGCATCGCGGCCGTCTCCGACTTGGACGCGCCCTTCCAGCTGTCGATGGCTTGCTGGATCACGGCCACTTCGGTTTCGTCCAGGGTACGCATCTTCTTGCCGACGAATTGCAGCGCGCGGCGCCGACCCTCGTGGTTGGTGATCACCTGGCAGGCGAGGATGGCTTCGAGCACATCCTCCGGCATCGGCACGCGCTTGACGCGGTCGCGCGGCGCTTCGACCAGCGTTTCGCCCATTTTTTGCAGGGCGTCGGACTGGCGCTTGAGCTCGGATTTGGAAGGACGTTCGTACTCTTGCTCGAATTCGGTGGAGCTGAAGCCCACGCCGCCGCTGCCGCGATTGGGATTTACCATAATATTAACTCTCTGTCAGGAGCGTGGCCGCCCCTGTAAACTGTAAACGACTGCTATGATACCTGTTTTAGCGGCCACCCGAAGATTACAGCCCATGAGCGATACCCATTTTACCCATACTCAGGACCAGTTGAAGCAGCTCGCACGCGATGTGCTGGCGTTTGCCAAGGAGCAAGGCGGCACCGATTGCGCCGTCGAAATCAGCGAGGGCAGCGGGCTGTCGGTGTCTGTGCGCAAGAGCAAGATCGAGACCATCGAGCAGAACAAGGACAAGGGCATGGGGGTGACGGTGTTCATCGGCCAGCGCCGCGGCAACGCCAGCACCTCGGACTTTTCACAGGCGGCGCTGAAGGCGACCGTGGAGGCGGCCTACAACATCGCCCGCTTCACCGCCGACGACGACTGCGCCGGCCTGGCCGACGCCGACCAGCTGGAGCTGGCGCCGCGCGACCTGAAGCTGTTTTATCCGTGGGACATCTCGACCGCCGACGCGGTGGCGCTGGCCCAGCGCGCCGAGGCGGCCGGCTTCGACGTCGATCCGCGCGTGACCAATTCCGAGGGCGCCGGCGTGCACGTGCAGCAGTCGCATTTCGTCGCGGCCAACTCGCGCGGCTTCATCGGCGGCTATCCGTATTCGCGCCACACCCTGTCGGTTGCGATGATCGCCGGCAAGGGCGCCAAGATGCAGCGCGACGACTGGTACACCTCGGTGCGCGACGCCAAGAAGATGTCGTCGCCGGAAGCGATCGGGCGCTACGCGGCCGAGCGCGCGCTGGCCCGCCTGAACGCGCGCACCATCGACACCCGCACCTGCCCGGTGCTGTTCGAGGCGCCGCTGGCGGCCGGCCTGCTGGGTGCCTTCGTGCAGGCGACGTCGGGCGGTGCGCTGTACCGCAAGTCCAGCTTCCTGCTCGATTCGCTGGGCAAGCAGGTGCTGCCGAAACATATCCAGATCAAGGAAGACCCGCACGTGGTCGGCGGCGTCGGTTCGGCGCCGTTCGACGAGGAAGGCGTGCGCACCGTCAAGCGCGACGTGGTCAAGGACGGCGTGGTGCAGGGCTATTTCCTGTCGACGTATTCGGCGCGCAAGCTGGGCATGCAGACCACCGGCAACGCCGGCGGCTCGCACAACCTGTCGCTGACGTCGTCGCTGACGAAGAAGGGCGACGACTTCGCGGCCATGCTGCGCAAGATGGGCACCGGCCTGCTGGTGACGGAACTGATGGGCCAGGGCACCAACTACGTGACCGGCGACTACTCGCGCGGCGCCTCGGGCTACTGGGTCGAGAACGGCGTGATCCAGTATCCGGTGGAGGAGATCACCATCGCCGGCAACATGAAGGACATGCTGGCGCAAATCGTCGCGGTGGGCGCGGACGTGCTGGTGCGCGGCACCAAGCAGACCGGCTCGATCCTGATCGAGAACATGGTGGTGGCGGGCGGCTGAGCGCTGTCTGTTGCACTTTGCCGACGGCCGCCCTGTGCGGCCGTTTTTGTCTTACACTGTGGCGACTATAACAACAGCGGAGACTTACCATGCAGCGTCGTTCCTTTCTGAAAAAGGCCGCCACCGGCGCCGGTGTGGCCGCGGTGGCCGCGCCCGCGCTGGCGGCCGATCTGCCGACCATCAACTGGCGGCTGGCCTCAAGCTTCCCCAAATCGCTGGACACGATCTTCTCGGCGTCCGATACGCTGACCAAGCGCGTCGCCCAGCTGACCGGCGGCAAGTTCAACATCCGCGTGTTCGCGGCCGGCGAAATCGTGCCCGGCCTGCAGGTGCTCGACGCGGTGCAGGCCGGCACCGTCGAGATGGGCCATAGCGCCTCCTACTATTACTTCGGCAAGGACCCGGCCTTCGCCTTCGATTGCGCGGTGCCGTTCGGGCTGACGTCGCGCCAGCACACGGCGTGGTTCGACCAGGGCGGCGGACGCGAGCTGATGCGCGAGTTCTTCAAGGGCTATGGCGTGGTCAACTTCCTCGGCGGGAATTCCGGCACGCAGATGGGCGGCTGGTTCCGCAAGGAGATCAAGTCGGTGGCCGACATGAAAGGCCTGAAGATGCGCATCGCCGGTTTCGCCGGGCGGGTGATGGAGCGCCTCGGCGTGGTGCCGCAGCAGCTGGCCGGCGGCGACATCTATCCGGCGCTGGAAAAGGGCACCATCGACGCGGCCGAATGGGTCGGGCCTTACGACGACGAGAAGCTGGGCTTCAACAAGGTGGCGCCGTACTACTACGCGCCGGGCTGGTGGGAGGCGTCGGCGTCGTTCTCGTTCTACGTCGGCATCAAGGAGTGGGAGAAGCTGCCCAAGGAGTACCAGGCTGCGATCGAGGTGGCCACGTACGAGGCGCATGTGGTGATGCAGGCCGAGTATGACGCGAAGAATCCGGCCGCGCTGGCGCGCCTGCTGAAGAACGGCGTGAAGCTGCGTAACTTCCCCAAGGATACGATGGACGCCTGCTACGCGGCGGCCACCGCCGTCATGGACGAGGAGGCGGCGCGCAATCCGAAGTTCAAGAAGATTTATGAACCTTGGAAGAGGTTCCGCCAGGATCAGAATCAGTGGGCGTCGGTGGCCGAGGCGACCATGCAGAACTATCTGATCAGCGCCGGGCGGAACGCGAAGTAAAGCCCACCTACTCCCGCTTGCAGAGCGCGCTGGACGGCAGTCCGCAGGCGATCAGGCGGCCGACGCCGGGATTGTTCAGGTAGTCCAGGTGGGCGTAGTCGGGCCGCTCCAGCAGGCCGAGATAGGTGGGCGCGTTGGAGACCAGGATGTTGTAGACGGTAACTCCCTCGCGCGCATACTTGTCGGTCTGCAGCGTGTACGACAGCAGGTCGTCGGGATCGCTGAACGCCACCAGCGTCAGATGCTGGTCGGCGCCGGCGCGGGGTCGCGCCGCCAGCCGCTTTTGCAACAGCCGCTGCAGGCTGTCGGGCGGAGCAGACAGCGACAATCCCGGCGCGGCTATCGACTGGTCGGCCAGCGACAGCAGCGGAATCTGATTGGCCGCCATCACCAGAAAACGCAGGCGGTCGACCGCTCGCTGCGCCACCAGCGCCGGCCGCGAGCCGGGCGCCTCCTCGGTCATGCGCAGCAGGGTATCGAACAGGATCTTGCTGCCCATGCTGTGCGAGATCACCACCAGCGGCACCTCCGGCACGCCGTCGCCGTCCGCCAGCACCTGCAGGATGGCATCGCGCATGCGGCGCTGGATCTCGTCGCGGGCCACGCCCTGGTAGATCAGCGCGTCGGGCAGGCAATCGTCGATCAAGCCATCCTTGAACCGGGCATTGAGCCGCGCGCGCTGCGGCGTGTAGGGTGGCGCGCCTTCGCAGATGGCGGACTTGCCGCTCTGGTCGTAGCACAGCTGGCGCTTGAGCGGCGTGGTCAGCGGCGACCAGATCAGCGCGTCGAAGCGCAGCCGGCCTGTTGGCGTCTCGACCGTTGCCGGCACGATCTGGATCTGCGGGCCGCCGCCGGCGCGCGCCACGGCCGGCGCCGATGTGGTGGCCGCGGTGACGGCCTGCATCAATTGCCCGACCACCTCGCCGGCCCAGCTGGCGTCGTGGGTGCAGATGCCGTGCACCAACAGCACGTCGGCGCGCTTGCCGCCGGACTGCGCGGCCAGGTCGGCCAGTCCGGGAAAGGCGGCGCCGGCGTCGGCCACTTGCGGCGGACGGTAGGGTGTGGAGCAGGCGCTCAGCAGCAGGGCGAAGAACAGCAACACGCGGCGCGCCGAGGCGCGGCTGAAAGGCCGGGAAAAAGTCAGGGTATCCATGCTGAACCTCCGGAAGCGGCGCGCGGATGCGCCGTATGAGGTCCAGTGTATTTTTCCCCGCGGCGGCGACATTGTCGCGCCGCAGGGAACGGGCTCAAGCGGTTGCTACATCAGAACTTCATCTCCACCAGCGCCCGCACCACGGCGGTGGTCGGCGTGATGGTGCCGTCGCGCAGCGTGCCGCTGGCATCGGCGTAGCTCGACTCGCTATAGTTGTCCTGGTGCAGCGCGTTGGCCAGCGCCACCCGCAGCTGGTTCTTGGGATTGAACTTCCACAGTCCATACAGGTCCAGCGACCGTTTCGGAATGGTGTAGGCCGACTGCTGCAGCGAGATGCGCACCGGCCCGCCGCTCTGGAAGCTGAAGCTGCCGCCCACGGTCAGCGGCAGGGTGTCGAGCTTCCAGTCGGCGCCGACGGTGCCGCTGACCGGGGTCTGCTGGTCCAGCCGGTTGTTCGGGCCCGGCACCGAGGTCAGGTCCGACCAGTTGCGCGAGACGTTGGCGCGCAGGTCCACCGCCGGCATGCCCTTCATCATCGCGCGCAGCGGCAGCTTGGCCTCCAGCTCGATGCCGCGCGTGTTGGCTATGCCGTCGTTGACCGGGCGCGACACGTAGAGGCCATTGATCAGCGCCACCTGCTGGTGCGTGATGTCCTCGATGCGGCGGACGAAGGTGCTGGCCGTCAGCAGGCCGCCGCCCGCCAGGTAGTGCTCGAACGCCAGGTCCAGGCCCCAGGCCAGTTCCGGCTTGAGCAGCGGATTGCCGGTCTGGTCCGGGCTGGTGGCGCTGTTGTTGTTGGAGGCGAAGCGGCGCGGGATCAGGCTGTTGACGCCGGGCGCCTTGTAGGTGCGCGTCAGGCCCAGGCGCAACTGGTCGGCCTTGCTGCCGGGCAGTTTCCACAGCGTCTGGAACAGCGGGCTGAACACGCTGGACTTGTTGCTTACCGGCGCATAGTCGTTACCCTCGCTGGTGGTGTCTATGCCTTCCCAGCGCAGGCCGAAGTACATCGACCATTGCTGCGTCAGCGTCCACTCGTCCTGCGCGTACAGCGCCAGCCGCTTGACGTCGGCGTTGTAGCGCTGGTCCAGGTTGGCGGCCGGCGCGCCCACGGTGGAGCTCTCGCGCTGGATGCGGTCCTCGTCGCGCGCGCTGTAGCCGGCGTCCCAGCCGGTGGCCAGCGCATGGCCCTCGAACAGCGGCGTCGAATACTTGCCGGTGCTCGACCAGCCCTGGTCGGTCGACGCCGACGTGATCAGCCGCGACAGCGCCAGCACGTCGCCCGGATAGTACTGGCTGGACGGCGCCTCGGTCTGGCGGTGGTTGTAGTTGACGCCGCCCTTGAGCTCGAGCTTGGCGCCGCCGGCCAGCTTGCGGGTCCAGGTCAGGTCGCTGCGCAGCATTTCGAAGTCGCTGTCGATGTGGATCCGGGTGCCGGTGTAGCGCGGCGCCGCGCCCTGTACGGTGGCCACCTGCTCGCTGTTGTCGGCGTGGAAGCGGTTGACGTTGACGAAGCTCTGCGAGGTGACGATGTCGTTCGGCCCCAGATTGACGTTGACGCGCGGCGACAGGTTGAGCGCCTCGAACAGGCCGCGGCTCTGTATGGCGGTCCGGCGCAGCAGGTTCTGGCTGCCGTCCGGCGCGAAGCCGGTGGTCACCACTTCAGACGGCCGGTCGAACTTGCCGTAGGTGATGCCGCCGCCGACCGCGTACGACAGCGCGCCGCGGCGGTCCGACAGCTGGAAGTTGGTGTTGGTGCCGACGTGGCCGTTGTCGTCCTGCAGGCCGAGCTTGAGTTCGCGCTGGGCCGTCACGATGGCTTTCTTGAGCACGATGTTGATGCCGCCGGCGATGGCCTGGGTGCTGTACTCGGCGGTGGCCGCGCGCATCACCTCGATGCGCTCGATCATGTCCGGCGACAGCGAGTCGAGCGAGAAGCCCGGCGGCGCCGGTTCGCCGTTGAGCATGATCTGCGTGTAGCCACTGCCCAGGCCGCGCATGCGGATGTCGCCGCCGCGTCCCTGCACGCCGCCGACGGTGATGCCCGGCAGGCGCTTGAGCACCTCGGCGATGGTGGTGTCGCCGTTCTTCAGGATCTCTTCCTGCGTGACGACGATCTTGGTGGCGGTGTCGTTGCGGCGGGCGTCGTAGGTGGCCGCCGCGCCCTTGATCTCGACTTGCTGCACGGGCGCTTCGGCCGGTGTTTTCTTGTCGTCATCGGCGCGGGCGGACAGCGGGGACAGCAGCATGGGGGCCGCGGCCAGCAGGCGCAGCAGGGTAAGGGACGGGCGTTGCCGTGGATTCATGATGATCGATGCCGGTTGGGTGGTCGCACAGAAAAAAGCCCGCGTCGGACGGGCTTTTTCCACTTCGCTGGCATGGTAATCGGAAAGTTGCTTACTTTCAATCACCTGGTCGCAGTATCAGGCCTGGGCCAGCAATTGTTGCAACACCGGCTGCAGCACCGACTTGCCCAGCTCGGCGCTGCGGGCGCCGTTCCAGCCGGTGTCCGGATCCGGATCGTTGGCGTTGTCCTTGAACGGCATCTCCAGGGTCAGCGACAGGCAGCCGAAGGCGTGGGTGATGTGCGGCGAGCCCATGGTCAGCGTTTCGTCGGTGTACGGCGTTTCGCCGTAGCCGTACTCGTCCTGGAAGTCCGGGCTGGCGATCAGGAAGTTGTCGATGAAATACTGTTGCGCCTCGGCCTGGTCCGGCGTGAACGTCGGCAGCGACTCGCTGCCGGCCACGAACACATAGGGCAGGCCCTCGTCGCCGTGGATGTCCAGGCACAGGTCGCAGCCGGTTTCCAGCATCTTGTTTTTCACCAGGAACACTTCCGGGCTGCGTTCCATGGTTGGGTTCAGCCATTCGCGGTTCAGGTTGGCGCCGGCCGCGTTGGTGCGCAGGTTGCCGCGCACCGAGCCGTCCGGGTTCATGTTCGGCACCACGTAGAACACGGCTTCCTTCAGGCACTGGCGGCCGAACGGGTTGGCCGGGTCCAGCAGGGCTTCCACCATGCCTTCGACGAACCACTCGGCCATCGTCTCGCCCGGGTGCTGGCGGGCGATGACCCACACCTTCTGCTCGGCTTCCGGATCGCCGATGACCAGCATGTTCAGGTCGCGGCCGTCGATGGTGCCGCCCAGGTCGACCAGCTTGACCAGCGGCGACAGCTGGGCGTTGTCCAGCAGCGACAGATGGCGCTCCCACGAATACGGCTCGAAGTAGGCGTAGTAGACGCTGTCGTATTCCGGCGTGTGGCTGATTGTCATCACCGAGCCGTCAAAGGTGGTCGGCACGCGGAACCAGTTGTCGCGGTCGTAGCTGGCGACGGCCTGGTAATCCTTCCAGCCGTCCGGATAGGCGGCCGCGCCGGCGTTGAGGAAGCGCAGCGTCAGCGGCGTCGCCTGCGCGCCCTGCACGCGGAAATAAAACCATTGCGTGATGTCGGCGTGCGAGTCCTTGCGGATGTGGAGGTCGATGGCGGCCGGATCGTCGGCGCGGATCACCTCGATGGCGCCGGCGTCGAATTGCTGGCTGATTTTGATAGACATGGCTGAATCCCGGTAATTTCTATGTAATGAGTTTGTTCGCGCTTGTGGCGCGGTGCCGACATGATACAGCCTCGCGCCCGGCGCGGCCCGATTTCAACGATTGCAAGCTTGTCAAAGTGGCTCTACACTGGCCGCAGACCAATCACCGGAGATACGCATGCAACGTCGTTCCTTCCTCAAGCACGGCACGGCCGCCGCCGGCGCCGCCACCCTCGCGGCCCCGGCGCTGGCGCAGGGCGGCCCGGCCATCAGCTGGCGCCTGGCGTCGAGCTTCCCCAAGACGCTGGACACCATCTTCGGCTCGGCCGAGCGCTTCACCAAGCGGGTGGCCGAGCTGACCGGCGGCAAGTTCGTCATCCGTCAGTTCGCCGGCGGCGAGATCGTGCCCGGCTTGCAGGTGATGGACGCGGTGCAGGCCGGCACGGTGGAGATGGGGCACACGCCGTCGTACTACTACTTCGGCAAGGACCCGACGTTCGCCTTCGACTGCGCGGTGCCGTTCGGCCTGACCTCGCGCCAGCAGACGGCGTGGATAGACCAGGGCGGCGGGCGCGAGCTGATGCGAGAATTCTTCAAGGGCTACGGCATCATCAACTTCATGGCCGGCAACACCGGCACGCAGATGGGCGGCTGGTTCCGCAAGGAGATCAAGACCTTGGCCGACATGAAGGGGCTGAAGTTCCGCATCGCCGGTTTCGCCGGCCGCGTGATGGAGCGCATGGGCGTGGTGCCGCAGCAGATCCCGGCCGGCGACGTCTACGCCGCGCTGGAGAAGGGCACCATCGACGCGGCCGAGTGGGTCGGCCCGTACGACGACGAGAAGCTCGGGCTGGTGAAAGTGGCGCCGCACTACTACGCGCCGGGCTGGTGGGAGGCCGGGCCGCAGCTGTCGTTCTACATCAATATCAAGGAATGGGACAAGCTGCCCAAGGAATACCAGGCGGCGATCGAGGCTGCCAGCTTCGAGTGCCACGTCGCCATGCAGGCCGAGTACGACGCCAAGAACCCGGCGGCGCTGGCGCGGCTGATGAAGAATGGCGCCAAACTGCACAACTTCTCCAAGGAGATCATGGACGCCTCCTACCAGCACGCCACCGCCGTGATGGAAGAGGAAGCGGCCAAGAACGCCAAGTTCAAGAAGGTCTACGAGCCGTGGAAGAAGTTCCGCCACGACCAGAACCAGTGGGCCTCGGTGGCCGAGGCGACGATGCAGAACTACCTGATCAGCATCGGCCGCAAATAAGGCCGCGCTGCCCTGCGTCAGCGCAAGGCCGGCCGCGCCGGTTTTGCTAAATTGGGACGACTGCCGCGCCCTGCGGCAGCGCCTGACGACGCGACGCAGGAGTACAATCGGCATGACCCCCACGCTGTTCCGTGAAGCTGGCTTCCGCTATTTTTTCTTCTCTCGCGAGGAAACCCGGATGCACGTTCACGTGTCTCACCCGGATGGCACGGCGAAGTTCTGGCTGGAGCCGGATGTAGCGCTGGCGTGGCATACCGGCTTGTCGGCATCGCAGTTGCGTACGGCCGAACGCTTTGTCGCTGCTCATCATCAGGAGATGCAGAATGTCTGGCGCACCTATTTTTCATAGTGAGCGGCCCACAGCGGTTCGCATTCTCGATATCAGCGCGCACGGCTTCTGGGTCGACCTTGGCAATGAGAAACTATACGCTGCCTACGCGGATTTTCCCTGGTTCGTCGATGCGACGCTGGAGCAGCTGGGAGATGTGCAGCGCCCCAGCGCCGATCATCTTTATTGGCCGTCGCTCGATATCGATCTGTCGGTTGCCTCGCTACGCGACCCGGCAGCGTTCCCTCTGATTGCCACCGTGCCGCCTGCTGGCCGATAAAACCGGGCTAGGCCAAACCGCCGAAGCGGTCGAAGAAGGCTGGCTCGGCGGCCGGGGCGGCGGCGTCCTCGCGCCGCAGCGTGGCGTCGACGTGCTGCTCGGCCGCCGCGTAGACGGCCTGGTAGATGTCGCGCGCCAGTTCGTAGGCCATGGCCCCCGGCCACGGCGTCGGCAGCAGCTCGACCGGCAACTGCGGATCGTGCAGCTGCACGCGGCGGTAGGCGTGGATCAGCAGGGTGCGGATTACGAACGCCTGCTGCGGCGACAACGCGTCCGCTTCCGCCTGCACCGCCGCCCGCAGCGGCTCGAACTGGGTGATGAAGCGCTGGTAGCCGTAGGCCACGCCGCTCAGGTCCCAGCCGTCGGCCACCAGGTCGCTGAGCGGGCGCGCGCTGACCTGGCGCATCGACTTGCCCTGTACCACGAATAACTTGCCCGCCACGCCCAGCCGCTTGAGCAGCTCGTCTAGCGCCGGTCCATCGGCCGCCGGATGGCCCATGATGCCGGGCGCGATCACGCTGTAGCCCTCCCATAGCAGCTCCTTGCGCACCGCGCCGCGCTCTGCCGCGTTGAGCGCGCCGTCGCCGTTGAGGATCAGCGTCCAGCTGCCGTCCCAGTGCACGTTGAGCGGCGCGTAGATGCGGCGGTAGGCGTGCACGAAACGTGTCATCGCGTCCGGCGTGATCGCGTACGAGCTGCGGCGGCCGTCGCGCTGCGCGCCCAGCCAGCCCTCCTGCGCCAGCCGGAACACGGCGGTGCGCAGCAGCCGGTCGTTGACGCCGAACGGCGCCAGCAGCTCGATCAGGCTGCCCAGCCACACCATGCCGCCATGCGGCACGATGGCGTCGCCGAAGATGGTCACCACCAGCGATTTCGACCGCGGCGGGTCGCTGGCCAGGAAATTCGCTATCCAGTCATTGCAATTCATGGGCTGCAATCTTTATCTATACACACAAACAAGAGTTTACTTTGCCTGACCGCAGGCGCAGCATTTATTTCATACGCCTTACCGACGGGATACCGTTTATTAATATGACTCAAAAAAAACGTAGTCAAACCAAAATATGTATCGTATTATGATGTCTACTCGATGAGGAGATAGCGATGTATGCACAAATGGTGGAGACCGGCCTGAGCACCGTCCGCACGGCCGACGACATGGCGGCCGACGAGCGCGCGTTCCAGGCGCGCATCGACGACGGCGTCAAGATCGAGGCCAAGGACTGGATGCCGGACGCCTACCGCAAGACCTTGATCCGGCAGATTTCGCAGCACGCGCACTCGGAAATCGTCGGCCAGCTGCCCGAGGGCAACTGGGTCACGCGCGCGCCGACCCTGAAGCGCAAGTCCATCCTGCTGGCCAAGATCCAGGACGAGGCCGGCCACGGCCTGTACCTGTACAGCGCCGCCGAGACGCTGGGCGTGTCGCGCGACGAGCTGCTGGCTGCGCTGCACAGCGGCAAGGCCAAGTATTCCAGCATCTTCAACTACCCGACGCTGTCGTGGGCCGACATGGGCGCGATCGGCTGGCTGGTCGACGGCTCGGCCATCATCAACCAGATCCCGCTGTGCCGCTGCTCGTACGGTCCGTATGCGCGCGCCATGATCCGCGTCTGCAAGGAAGAATCGTTCCACGCCCGCCAGGGCTACGACATCATGATGGCGCTGGCCAAGGGCACGCCCGAGCAGAAGGCCATGGCGCAGGATGCGCTGAACCGCTGGTGGTGGCCGTCGCTGATGATGTTCGGTCCGTCGGATGCCGAATCGGTCAACAGCGCGCAGTCGGCGCAATGGCGGATCAAGCTGTTCTCCAACGACGAGCTGCGCCAGCGCATGGTCGACCAGACCGTGCCGCAGGCCGAGTACCTGGGCCTGACCGTGCCCGATCCCGATCTGAAATTCAACGCCGAGACCGGCCACTACGAATTCGGCGCCATCGACTGGAGCGAGTTCCACAACGTCCTGAAGGGCAACGGCCCGTGCAACCGCGAACGGCTGCGCACCCGCGTCAAGGCGTGGGAAGACGGCGCCTGGTTCCGCGAAGCGCTGGTCGCGCACGCCGACAAACACGCCGCCGCCAAGGCCGCGGCCTGAGACGAGAACACGAGGAGAAGAGCATGAGCAAAGAATGGCCGTTGTGGGAAGTATTCATCCGCAGCCAGCACGGGCTGGCGCACAAGCACGTCGGCAGCCTGCACGCGCCGGACGCCGAAATGGCCGTCAACAACGCGCGCGACGTCTACACACGCCGCAATGAAGGCGTCAGCATCTGGGTGGTGCGCGCCGCCGACATCGTCGCCAGCAGCCCGTCCGACAAGGGCGCCCTGTTCGAGCCGTCCAACAGCAAGGTGTATCGCCATCCGACCTTCTTCCCGATGCCGGAAGAAGTCAAGAACCTGTAAGCGGAGCCGCACCGTGGATAACAAAGTCAACTACCTTCTGCGCCTGGGCGACAACGCGCTGATCCTGAGCCAGCAGCTGTCGCAGTTGTGCGGCAAAGGCCCTGCGCTGGAAGAGGACATGGCGCTGACCAACGTCGCGCTCGACCTGCTGGGCCAGACCCGCCTGTGGTACGAATACGCCGCCGAGCTGGAAGGCGCCGGCCGCGACGAAGACAAGCTGGCCTACCACCGCGACGCTCACGACTTCAAGAACTGCCTGCTGCTGGAACAGCCGAACGGCAACTACGCCGACACCATGATGCGGCAGTTCTACTTCGACACCTGGCACTACTTCCTGATCGTCGGCCTGACGCGTTCGAGCGACGCCCGCATCGCCGCCATCGCCGAGAAATCGCTGAAGGAAGTCACCTACCACCTGCGCCGCAGCGGCGACTTGATCGTGCGCCTCGGCGACGGCACGGAAGTCAGCCACGCCAAGACGCAGGCGGCCGCCGACGAGCTGTGGATGTACAGCGGCGAAGTGTTCGCCTACGACGCCATCGACGACGCCATGGTGGCTGCGGGCATCGCGCCGGCCGCCGACGAACTGCGCGCGCAATGGCTGGCGCACGTGGCCGAGATCTTCGCCGAAGCCACGCTGGTGATGCCGCCGGCCGACGCCTGGATGCAGAAGGGCGGCAAGCAAGGCCGCCATACCGAGCACCTGGGCTATATTCTGGCCGAGATGCAGTTCCTGCAGCGCGCCTATCCCGGCGCCACCTGGTAACAGCGAGCCTGCCATGACAGCCGCCGCCATCAACGCCGGGCACACCGCCGCACAGGTCTGGTCCTGGCTGGCCGAGGTCTCCGACCCGGAGATCCCGGTCATCTCCATCGTCGACCTGGGCATCGTGCGCGACGTGCAGATGGCCGCCGACGGCGCCTGCACCGTCACCATCACGCCAACCTATTCCGGCTGTCCCGCCATGCAAGTGATCGCCGACGCTGTCACCGACGCGCTGCACGCGCATGGCCTGCAAGACGTACGCCTGCAAAACCAGCTCTCGCCCGCCTGGACCACCGACTGGATGAGCGAAGAAGGCAAGGTCAAACTGAAAAACTACGGCATCGCGCCGCCCGCGCAGCAGGTCATCGACATCAGTGGCCTGCGAGGCGGAGCGGGAGCCCACGCCGCCATCTCGCGCCGCGCGCAGCCGCGCCTGAGCGTCGTGTGCCCCAACTGCGGTTCCAGCCACACCGAAATCACCAGCCAGTTCGGCTCCACGCCCTGCAAGGCGCTGTACAAATGCCTGGACTGCCGCGAGCCCTTCGACTACTTCAAGTGCCACTAAAAAGATCATGAGCAAATTCCACCCGCTGACCGTCTCGCAAGTGCGCAACGAAACGCGCGACACCATCGCCGTCACTTTCGCCGTGCCGCCCGAGTTGCGCGACAGCTTCGCCTACCAGCAAGGCCAGCACCTGACCCTGCGCGCGCAGATCGGCGACGAAGACGTGCGCCGCTCGTATTCGATCTGCTCCGCCGTGCAGGACGGCGCGCTGCGCGTGGCCATCAAGCGCACGCAGGGCGGCCTGTTCTCCAGCTGGGCCAACGACACCATCAAGCCAGGTATCACGCTGGAAGTGATGCCGCCGATGGGCCACTTCAACGTGCCGCTGGACGCCGCCAACCGCAAGCACTACCTGGCCTTCGCCGCCGGCAGCGGCATCACGCCCATCCTGTCGATCATCAAGACCACGCTGGCGGCCGAGCCGCACAGCCGCTTCACTCTGTTCTACGGCAACCGGGCCTCGTCGTCGGTGATCTTCAAGGACGAGCTGTCGGACCTGAAGGACGTCTACATGGAGCGCCTGAAGCTGGCCTATGTGATGAGCCGCGAGCAGCAGGACATCGAGCTGTTCAACGGCCGCATCACCAAAGAGAAGGCCGCGCAGTTCCTGAAGTACTGGGTGCGCGCCGACGACATCGACGTCGCCTTCATCTGTGGCCCGGAAGACATGATGCTGGGCGTGTCCGAAGCGTTGCAGGAAGCCGGCATGCCGAAATCGAATATCAAGATCGAGCTGTTCGCCGCCAGCATTCCCAAGCACCAGCACAAGCCGCGCGCCATCGACCCTGCCGCGGCGCGTCACGAAACCGAAGTCACCGTCATCATGGATGGCAGCGCCACCAGCTTCACCATGGACCAGGACAAGGAGTCGCTGCTCGACGCGGGCCTCAAGGCCGGCATCGACATGCGCTACTCATGCAAGGGCGGGGTGTGCTCGACCTGCCGCTGCAAGCTGCTCGAAGGGAAGGTCGACATGGACGTCAACTACGCGCTGGAAGATTATGAAATCGCGCGCGGCTATGTCCTCAGCTGCCAGAGTTTCCCCATCACCGACAAGGTCGTCATCGACTTCGACCAGGCCGAATAACGCAATAAACAAGCCAATAACCAGCACGGAGACGCCATGAACTACGAGAACATCCTCTTCGACATCACCGACGGCGTTGCCACGCTGACGCTGAACCGTCCCGACAAGTTGAACAGCTTCACGCAGGCCATGCACGAGGAAGTGCGTCACGCCATCCACAAGGTCAACACCGACAAGAGCGTGCGCGTATTCGTGCTGACCGGCGCCGGTCGCGGCTTCTGCGCCGGCCAGGACTTGTCGGACCGCTCGGTGGAGCCGGGCGCCAGTCCGGTCGACCTGGGCGACTCGGTCGAGAAAAACTACGCGCCGCTGGTGCTGGCGCTGCGCGCCTTGCCGATGCCGGTGATCTGCGCCGTCAACGGCGTGGCCGCCGGCGCCGGCGCCAACATCGCGCTGGCCTGCGACATCGTGCTGGCCGCCAAATCGGCCTCGTTCGTAGAAGTGTTCTGCAAACTGGGCTTGATCCCCGACACCGGCGGCACCTACTTCCTGCCGCGCCTGATCGGCAGCGCCCGCGCCATGGGCCTGGCCATGCTGGGCGATAAGCTCAGCGCCGAGAAGGCTGAAGCCTGGGGCCTGATCTGGAAGGCCGTGCCGGACGACGAACTGGCCGCTGAAACCGCAGCCATGGCGCGCCACTTCGCCAGCGCGCCGACCAAGGGACTGGCCTTCACCAAGCAAGCCCTGTACGCCAGCCCGCACAACACGCTGCAGCAGCAACTGACGCTCGAATGCGGCATGATGAGCGAACTGGGTCGCAGCGACGACTACCGCGAAGGCGTCGCCGCCTTCATGGAAAAACGCGCACCGCAATTCAAGGGGCAATAACATGGCCGCCCTCGACAAAGATCGCGTCGTCGCCGTCATCGGCAGCGGCGCGATGGGCGCGGGCATCGCGCAGGTGGCCGCCGTCGCCGGCTATACCGTCAAGTTGTATGACACGCGCCCCGAGGCCGTCGCCAAGGCCATATCCGACATTGCCGCCGCCCTCAACAAGCTGGTGACGAAGGAGCGCATCAGCGCTGTCGACTGCGCCGCCGCCATCGCGCGCCTGCATGCGGCCGTCACGCTGGCCGATGTCGCCGGCGCCGCGCTGGTGGTCGAGGCCATCGTCGAGAACCTGGACGTCAAGCGCAAGCTGTTCGCCGAGCTTGAAACGCTGGTCGCGGACGACTGCATCCTGGCCACCAACACCTCGTCGATCTCCGTCACCGCGATTGCCGCGCAGCTGCGCGTGCCCGCGCGCCTGGCCGGCATGCACTTCTTCAATCCCGTGCCGCTGATGGCGCTGGTCGAAGTGATCAGCGGCCTGGCCACCGATGCGGCGGTTGCGCAAACCGTGTACGACACCGCCGCCGCCTGGGGCAAGAACCCGGTGCACGCCAAGTCGACGCCGGGCTTCATCGTCAATCGCGTGGCGCGGCCGTTCTACGCCGAAGGCTGGCGCCTGCTGAACGAACAGGCAGCCGACGCCGCCACCGTCGACGCGGTGATGCGCGACTGCGGTGGCTTCCGCATGGGACCATTCGAGTTGATGGACCTGATCGGCCATGACGTCAATTTCTCGGTTACGCAGTCGGTCTTCAGCGCCTACTTCAACGATCCGCGCTTCACTCCGTCGGTGCTGCAGCAGGAGATGGTCAATGCGGGCTTCCTGGGCCGTAAATCGGGGCGGGGATTTTATTCATACGGCGACGCCGCCGTTGCGGGTGCGCCGCTGCATTCCGCACTGCAGCCGCAGGCCGAGGCGCCGCAGCCCAAGCCTGAATATGTCAGCTACACGGTGGAACCCGGCGCCATCGGCGGCGCTTCGCATGCCGCCGGCGGCGTAGTGGCCGACGCGCTGGCCGCGCGTCTGCGCGCATCCGGCATCGCCGTCTCGCATCGCAAGTCGCCGGAGACGCGGGGCCACGCGGCGGGCGCCGACGAAGCGCCGGCCTTCCACTGCAACGGCGCCGCCGTCTTCCTGACGGACGGCCGCAGCGCCACCCAGCGGGCCCGCGACAACAACCATCCCGATACGGTGCTGTTCGACCTGGCGCTGGACTTCGGCAGCGCCAAACGCATCGCATTGTCATGCTCGGACCAGTGCGCGCCGGCCGCCTATCAATCCGTGGTCGGCCTGTTCCAGGCGGCAGGCTTCGTAGTCACGCGGCTGGACGACGTGCCTGGCATGGCCGTCATGCGTACGGTCGCCATGCTGGCCAACGAGGCGGCGGACGCGGTCAACCAGGGCGTCTGTAGCGCGTCGGCGGCGGACATCGCCATGCAGAAGGGCGTCAACTATCCGCGCGGCCCGCTGGCCTGGGCCGATGCTGTCGGCATCGCACAGATCGTGACCGTGCTGTCCAACCTGGCCGCAGGCTATGGCGAGGACCGCTATCGGGTGTCGCCGCTGCTGCGCCGCAAGCTGGCCAACGGAGGACGCTTCCATGACTAAGCTCGGCATCCTGGCCGCAGCGCAGGAACGCAGCATTGACGAAGCGCAGGCGCTGGCCGAAGCCGTCGCCACCTCCATGTTCGAGCGCGACCCGGCCTCGCAAGGACTGGGCATGACGATCGATGCCATCGCACCCGGCTACGCCCGCATGTCGATGCCGGTGCGCGCGGACATGCTGAACGGCCATGGCAGCTGCCACGGCGGTTTCATTTTCGCGCTGGCCGACAGCGCCTTCGCCTTTGCCTGCAACAGCCGCAATATGGTGACCGTCGGCGCAGGCTGCACCATCGACTATCTTGCACCGGGACGCCTGCACGACGTGCTGACCGCGACGGCGGTCGAACAGGCGTTGTCCGGCAAGAGCGGCGTCTACGACATCAAGGTCAGCAACCAGGATGGCCGTACGATCGCGCTGTTTCGCGGTAAGTCGCACCGGGTCAGCGGAGAAGTCATACCGCAGCACCCAGCATAAAGAGGAGACAACGATGGTCCAACGCATTCCTGAACCGTCCGATCTGGAGCCGATCGAACGCGCCAGCAAGGACGAACTGCAAGCCCTGCAACTGCAGCGCATGCAGTGGTCGCTCAAGCACGCCTACGAAAACGTGGCCCACTACCGCGCCGCGTTCGACGCCGCCGGCGTCCATCCCGACGACCTGCGCACGCTGGCCGACCTGGCCAGGTTTCCCTTCACCGGCAAGAAGGAACTGCGCGACAACTACCCGTTCGGCATGTTCGCCGTGCCGCAGGACCGCGTGGTGCGCGTGCACGCATCGAGCGGTACGACCGGCAAGCCGACCGTGGTCGGCTACACGCAAAACGACATCGACACCTGGGCCAACGTGGTTGCGCGCTCGATCCGCGCCGCCGGCGGACGACGTGGCGACATGGTCCATATCTCCTATGGCTACGGCCTGTTCACAGGCGGCCTGGGTGCGCACTACGGCGCCGAGCGGCTCGGCTGCACGGTGATTCCGATGTCCGGCGGCCAGACCGAAAAACAGGTGCAGCTGATCCAGGACTTCAAGCCGTCCATCATCATGGTCACGCCATCGTACATGCTGAACATCATCGAGGAATTCCAGCGCCAGGGGCTGGACCCGGCCGCCAGTTCGCTCAAGGTCGGCATCTTCGGCGCAGAACCGTGGACCGACGCCATGCGCAAGGAAATCGAACAACGCGCCGGCATCGACGCGGTCGACATCTACGGCCTGTCCGAAGTGATGGGCCCCGGCGTCGCCAGCGAATGCATCGAGAGCAAGGATGGTCCGGTCATCTGGGAGGACCATTTCTACCCGGAGATCATCGATCCCGAAACCGGTGAAGTGCTGCCGGACGGCGAAGAGGGCGAACTGGTATTCACTTCGCTGAGCAAGGAAGCGCTGCCCATCATCCGCTACCGCACGCGCGACCTCACGCGGCTGCTGCCGGCCACCTCGCGCTCGATGCGGCGCATCGGCAAGATCACTGGCCGCTCGGACGACATGCTGATCATCCGCGGCGTCAACGTGTTCCCTACGCAGATCGAAGAACTGATCTGCAAGATGCCCAAGCTGGCGCCGCAATACCAGCTGGTCGTCAGCCGTGACGGTCATCTCGACAAACTCGATGTGCTGGCCGAGCTGCGTCCGGAAACGCCGGTTGCCGAGACCGAAGCGCTGGCGCGCGAGCTTGAGCATCACATCAAAACCTACGTTGGCGTCACCACCAAAGTGCGCCTGCTAGCCGCCAACGGCATCGAACGCACGCTGACCGGCAAGGCCCGCCGCGTGGTGGACCAGCGCCCGAGAAATTAAGGAGATTCCGTGAACGACGCTTTTATCTGTGACGCCATCCGCACCCCATTTGGCCGCTACGGCGGCGCCTTGGCCGGCGTACGTGCCGACGACCTGGCCGCGCTGCCCATCGCCGCGCTGATTGCCCGCAATCCCGGCGTCGACTGGTCGAAAGTGGACGACGTCTACTACGGCTGCGCCAACGGCGCCGGAGAGGACAATCGCAACGTCGGCCGCATGGCCGCGCTGCTGGCCGGGCTGCCGGTCGACGTTCCCGCCAACACCATCAACCGCCTGTGCGGCTCCAGCCTCGACGCGGTCGGTATCGCCGCGCGCGCCATCAAGTCCGGCGAAGCACAGCTGGTGATCGCCGGCGGCGTCGAAAGCATGACGCGCGCGCCTTTTGTCATGGGAAAGGCCGACAGCGCCTTCTCGCGCGCAGCCAAGATCGAAGACACTACCATCGGCTGGCGTTTCGTCAATCCGCTGATGAAGGCGCAGCACGGCATCGACTCGATGCCGGAGACGGCCGAAAACGTGGCCCAGGAATTCGGCATCAGCCGTATCGACCAGGACGAATTTGCCGTGCGCAGCCAGCAACGCTGGGCTGCCGCCCACGCGGCGGGCGTATTCAAGAGCGAAATCGTGCCGGTCACGCTGCAACAAAAAAAAGGCGATCCGAAGATTGTCGACACCGATGAGCATCCGCGTCCCGACACTACGGTCGAGATGCTGGCCAAGCTCAAAGGCGTGGTCAGGCCCGACGGTAGCGTCACCGCCGGCAACGCATCCGGCGTCAACGACGGCGCCTGCGCCATCCTGCTGGCGTCGGCCGCCGCCGCCGAACAATACGGCTTGAAGAAGCGCGCCCGGGTGCTGGGCATGGCCACCGCAGGCCTGGCGCCGCGCATCATGGGCTTCGGCCCTTCGCCGGCATCGAAGAAGGTGCTGGCGCAGGTCGGCCTGAGCATCGCCCAGATGGACGTCATCGAACTGAACGAAGCCTTCGCCGCGCAAGGCCTGGCCGTTACGCGCGACCTTGGCCTGGCTGACGACGCCCCGCACGTCAACCCGAACGGCGGCGCCATCGCCATCGGCCACCCGCTGGGCGCGTCCGGTGCGCGGCTGGTGCTGACAGCGTTGAACCAACTGGAACGCACCGGTGGCCGCTACGCGCTGTGCACCATGTGCATCGGCGTCGGCCAGGGTATCGCCCTCGTCATCGAACGCGTGTAAGCGCCGGGGAACCGTCATGGTCAAAGTCTACGAAATCAACGGTGTCACGCCGGTGGTCCACCCGACCGCCTACGTGCATCCCAGCGCGGTGCTGATCGGCGACGTCATCGTCGGCCCGCGCTGCTACGTCGGTCCGCTGGCGGCGCTGCGCGGCGACTTCGGCCGGCTGGTCCTGGAGGAGGGCGCCAACCTGCAGGACACTTGCGTCATGCACGGTTTCCCCGGATGCGATACGGTGGTCGAGCGCGATGGCCATATCGGCCATGGCGCCGTGCTGCATGGCTGCCGCATCGGCCGCAATGCGCTGGTCGGTATGAACAGCGTCATCATGGACAACGCCGTCATCGGTGCCGACAGCATCGTCGCCGCGATGAGCTTCGTCCGCGCCGGCATGGAAGTGCCGCCGCGCAGCCTCGTGGTCGGCACGCCGGCCAAGGTGGCGCGCGCACTGAGCGACGACGAAATCAAATGGAAGACGGAAGGCACAGGCCAGTATCAGGAGCTGGCCGTGCGCTCGATGAATACGATGCGCGAAGTCGAAGCGCTGACCGAAGTGGAAGCGGACCGCAAGCGCATCGAATGGGAAAGCTCGCTGCCGCTGCACCTGCATAAAAACGCGCAAGCATAACGAATGAAATAAGAAACGGAGATCAACATGGCATCAACCCTGCAAAGCTGGATCGGAGGCCGCTGGATCGGCGCCGAAGCGTCGGCGCCGCTGCATAGCGCCCTGAACAACTCGCTGATCTATCACACCCACGCCGAGAAGATCGACTTCGACGAAGCCGTCACCTATGCCCGCAAAGTGGGCGTGCCGGAACTGATGAAACTCGATTTCCAGCAGCGCGCCGCGCGCCTGAAGCTGCTGGCGCTGTACCTGGTCAGCCGCAAGGAAGAACTGTACGCGATCTCGCACCTGACCGGCGCCACCCGCGCCGACAGCTGGGTCGACATCGAAGGCGGCACCGGCACGCTGTTCGCCTACGCCAGCATGGGCAGCCGCGAGTTGCCGTCGTCGAACGTGCTGCATGAAGGTCCGGCCATGGCGCTGGGTAAAAACGGCGGCTTCTCGGGCACCCACATCCTGGTGCCGCGCGGCGGCCTGGCGGTGCATATCAACGCCTTCAATTTCCCGATCTGGGGCTTGCTGGAGAAGTTCGCGCCAAGCTTCCTGGCCGCGATGCCGTGCATCGGCAAGCCGGCCACCGCCACCAGCTACCTGACCGAAGCCTTGGTGCGCATGATGCACGAATCCGGCCTGCTGCCGGAAGGCGCGCTGCAGCTGGTCATCGGCAGCACCGGCGACCTGCTCGATCGCCTGGGCGGCGCCGACGTCGTCACCTTCACCGGTTCGGCCGACACCGCCGCCAGGCTGCGCACCAACCGCAACCTGATCGCTAACTCGGTGCCGTTCACCGCCGAAGCCGATTCGCTCAACTGCGCCATCCTGGCGCCGGACGTCTCGCCGGACGACGTCGAGTTTGACCTGTTCGTCAAAGAGGTGGCGCGCGAGATGACCGGCAAAGCGGGCCAGAAATGTACCGCGATCCGTCGCATCATCGTGCCGGAAAATATGGTGGACGCCGTCGGCACCCGCCTGCGTGAACGGCTGGCGAAAGTCAGCGTTGGCGATCCGTCGGTAGAGGGCGTGCGCATGGGGGCGCTGGCCTCCAAGGACCAGCAACGCGACGTCGCCGAGCGCGTCGAGCTGCTCGCGCGCGGCAACGAGGTGCTGTTCAGTGAACGCGACGGCTTCAAGCCGGTCGGCGAAGGCGTGGCCGGCGGTTCGTTCTTCTCGCCGACGCTGCTGCTGTGCCGCGACGGCATGAGCAACGACGCCGTGCACGACATCGAAGCCTTCGGTCCGGTCAGCACCATCATCAGCTACAACGGCATCGACGAAGCGATGGCCCTTGCCGCGCGCGGCAAGGGCTCGCTGGTCTCGACGCTGGTGACCAAGGAGCCGGCCATTGCTGCCTACGCGGTACCGATGGCGGCCGCCTCGCACGGGCGCGTGCTGATACTCGAACGTGAAGCGTCGGTGGACTCCACCGGTCATGGTTCGCCGTTGCCGCAGCTGAAGCATGGCGGTCCTGGCCGCGCAGGCGGCGGCGAAGAGCTGGGCGGCATCCGCGCGGTGCGCCACTTCCTGCAGCGCGCCGCAATCCAGGGCTCGCCGACGATGCTGGCCGCCGTCACCGGTGAATACGTCCGTGGCGCCAAGGTGCAGGAAAGCGAAGTCCATCCGTTCCGTAAATATTTCGAAGACCTGAAGATGGGCGACTCGCTGCTGACGCACCGCCGTACCGTGAGCGAAGCGGACATCGTCAACTTCGGCGGCGTCTCGGGCGACTACTTCTATATGCACTTCGACGAGATCGCCGCCAGGGATACGCAGTTCGGCAAGCGCATCGCGCACGGCTACTTCGTGCTGTCGGCCGCCGCCGGCTTGTTCGTCTCCCCGGCACCCGGTCCGGTGCTGGCCAACTACGGCCTGGACAACCTGCGCTTCATCACGCCGGTCGCCATCGGCGACACCATCCGCGCGCGCCTGACCTGCAAGCGCAAGGTGGACCGCAACCGCACCGACGACAAGGGCGTCGGCCAGGGCGTGGTCGCATGGGACGTGCAGGTGACCAACCAGAACGACGAGCTGGTGGCCAGCTACGACATCCTGACGCTGGTGATGAAGCGGACCTGAGACAGAACCGGCGCCGGAGGACTGCTTTCTCCGGCGCATAGGGCATAAGGCTTATTTGCGCAGGCCGAACGGATCGTCGATGCTGTGCGCCGGTTCGGTGAACCACTTCGGACCATTTTCCGTCATGTAGAAATGGTCTTCGTGGCGCACGCCGAATTCGCCGGGGATGCAGATCATCGGCTCGTTCGAGAAGCACATGCCGACATCGAGCGGGGTCTTGTCGCCGCCGACCAGGTACGGCCATTCGTGGATATCGAGGCCGATGCCATGGCCGGTACGGTGCGGCAGGCCTGGCAGCTTGTAGCCCGGTCCGTAGCCATCCGCTTCCAGCGAACGCCGCGCCGCCATATCCACTTCCTCGCACGGCACGCCCAGCTGCGCCGCATTGAACGCGGCCAGTTGCGCCGCCTTTTCGCTGTTCCACACCGAACGCTGACGCGCGCTGATTTCACCGAACACGTAGGTGCGCGTGATGTCGGAAATGTAGTTGTGCAGTTTGCAGCCTGTATCGATCAGCACAGTGTCGCCTCTCTGCAACGTCTGCACGTAGCTGACACCGTGCGGATACGCGGTCGCCTCGCCGAACAGCACGATCACGAAGTAGGAACCCGAGGCACCTACCTTGCGGTGCGCGCGGTTGATGAACTCCTCCACCTCGACCGTCGTGATCCCCTCGCGCAGCATGCTGGCGGTAGCGACGTGCACAGCCAGCGTCATGTCCTTGGCGCGCTGCATCAGCGCGATCTCGCTGGCCGACTTGCGGGTGCGGCAGTGCGCCGTCACCTGGCGCGCGTTCTCCAGCGCGTAGCCGGCGGCCAGTGGACGGATGCCGTCATAGATGAAGAAGGCCGCGCTCTCGCAAATGCCGACGCGCGGTGCCGTGCCGCCCGCCGCAGCCGGCGCGATGCCTATGCGCTTGAGCGTCTCGACGAACAGCTGATATGGGCTTTCATGCTCATGCCAGGTGTTGACGTTCCCTTCGACAAGCATGAAATCCTTCAGCGTGCTCTCTTCAAACGCAGGAGCGATGTATTCCACCGGGCCGCTGGCCGGTACGATGGCGCCGACCATGCGTTCGCTGGCGTGCCACTTGGTGCCGGTGAAGTAGGTCATGTTGGAGCCGGCGTTGACGTAGATCGCTGCGATGCCCTGCTCGCGCATGTAGGACTGTGCGCGCGCGATGCGCTGCAAGTGTTCGTCCTTGCCGATGGGGACCGCGCCCGCGGTCATGTCGGACAACGAGGCCAAAGCCTCTTCTATGGTTTTTCCGCCTATGGTCATTTTTATAATCCCTGAATTGATTTGCGAGGCTGCGCGGATCTTTGTCTGCGCCAGCCGGCGATCATAGCAGCTTCACACGCCTTACCTCGTCATAAGGAGGTAATACGCCGATGTTAATGTGCCGAATTCCGCATTCACTTCAGGACTCATATATCATGCCGTTTTCCTCCCGTTTTCGCCCACGCCAATTGCTGATCCCGACCGCCATCGCCATCCTGCTGACCGCTGCCGCCTGCGGCGGCGACCAGTCCCCGACCGTCGCCGCGCCTCCGCTGCCGAGCGGTCGCTGGATCGCGGGCGATCTGCATACCCACACCACCCAGTCGCCCGATACCGATGTCAGCCAGACACTGGACAAGGTGCTGGGCAAGGCCTTCACCAACTATGGCCTGGATTGGATGGCTGTCAGCAATCACCTGCGACTGTCCTCGCGAGACGAGAAGGGCGCCACGCTGCCTGCGGCGATTCCACTGTCGACCGGCGTCGAACGCTACGAGATTCCACACGTGAAGGCGCTGCAAGCTGCCGGCACCTTTGCCGACAAGCTGATTTTCTCCGGCTTCGAATGGGACATGCCGACCCACGACCATATCGGGATCGGCCTGTTCGAGGGCAGTGACAAGCTGGCCGCCAGTACCAAGGGCATGAAGGAATTCGAATACCTGTTCACCACCCGCGACGCGACGCTGTTCGATGCGGCCGATGTCGCCGCCTGGAAGGCCAAGTACGGCGCCACCCGCTACAACGCCTCCGCCGACGATGCGCTGAAAGCGATCAGCTGGCTGAAGGACAACTACCCGGACACCAGCTACGCCGTGGTCAACCACCCGTCGCGTAACAAGGGCAGCTACACCGTCGACGACTTCCGCCGCTTCAACGATATCGCGCCGAACATCGTATTCGCCATCGAAGGCATGATCGGCAACCAGATGGAGCCGGACCGTGGCGGCTACACGGCGGCCTATACGCCGGAAAACGCGCCGTTGCGCGCCTACGGCGGCGTCGACTACGTCGTCGCCAAAGTCGGCGGCGTGTGGGATGCGCTGCTCGGCGAGGGCCGCCGCATCTGGAACTTGACCGATTCGGACACGCACTTCAAGATCGTCGGCGGCAACAGCAGCGGCTACTTCCCCGGTGAGTACGCGAAGAACTACGTTTTCAACAGCGCCCAGGGCGCACCAGCCGCGAAGGACCTGCTGCAAGGTCTGCGCTCGGGCAAAATGTTCTCGGTCTACGGGGACTTGATCAACGCGCTGGACTTCAACCTGGCCAGCAAGGACGATCGCAAGGAGATGGGCGGGGAACTGAAGGTCGCCAGCGGCGACAAGGTGACGATCACCATCCGCTTCAAGTCGCCCGCAAAAAACAACTACGAGAAGCCGGTCGACAGCGGTACGGCCGCCAACGTCAAGCCAGTGGTCGACCACGTCGACCTGATCGTGGGCGACGTGGGCGCCAAGGCCACACCGGGCAGCGCCGCCTACAGCGTGGCCACCAATGCCAGCACCCGTGTGGTGAAGCGTTTCACCAGCGCGGACTGGAAGGTCGATGCGGACGGCTACTTCAGCATCAGCTACGAAACCACCGCCGGCAAGAACCAGTACTACCGCCTGCGCGGCACCAACCTCGGCACCGATGTCGCCGGCCTGACCCAGGATGGCGAGCCGCTGGCGGACCAGCGCACCGGCACCACTGACAACACGGCGCGCTTCAACGATATCAACGATCGCAACTACCGCAGCCTGTGGTTCTATTCGAACCCGGTATTCGTGGCGTTGAAGTAAGCGCGCCTCCCTGCCTTACTTGGCGATCAGGCTGACCTTGTCGAGCACGAACGAGGTCTGCTTCGACCGGTCCTCGCGCATTGCAAAGGACAACGTGACGGTCTGGCCTTTGTAGGGCAGCAGATCGAAATTGCGGATCTGGTAGCCCGCTGCCGCGTCGAGGTTGGTGTAGGTGGCCAGTGTCGACAGCACTGCGCCGCTGCTGTTTTTTACCGTGACCACCAGCCGGTCGTAGACCACGGCGCGGGTTTCCGAGGTGTCGATGTGCAGCGCGTAGGTCAGCGTCGCACTGGTGGCTGCGGCTGGAATCGATATGCTCTGGGTCAGCGTTTCGGTAGAAGTGCGGCCATTCCCCCCCAGCCAGGCGAAACGGGTGCCTTCGTAGGCGGTCTGGCCGGTGTGGGAACCGATCACGCGGGTGCTGCCGCTCCAGCCGGTGGTGCCGGATTCGAAACCGCCATTGATAACCAGTTCCGTGCCGTCACCTCCGCCGCCACCTCCACCACCCGCGCCGGCTTCGTCGATGTCGGCGCCGACGTTGATCGCCGCGTAGGCGCGCTGTACGGCGATGGCTTCCTTCGAATCGGCGCCATACAGCTCCTGCGCCGACGCAAGCACCTTGCCGCGGGCGTCGGCGTAGTTGGTCGACGAGGTGAACTTGGTGGTCAGTGCCTTGAACCAGATGCGGTAAGCCTTGTCGTTGCCGATGCCGGTCATCGCGGCGGGACTCTTCACCAGGTATTTGCTGTAGTACTCGGTCGTGGAGTCGGCGTTCGAACCCTGCGACAGGAAGTAGAACATGCGGTTATTCGGCCCGCTGGAATAGTGCACGTCCAGGTTCTTCAGCGAGGTGCTCCACGCATCGGGGCTGCTGCGATCCTTGCTGGGTTTGTACATCCAGCGCAGCGGCTGGCCGGATTTGCTGATCTCCTTGCCCATCATCCAATCGTTGCCGGTAAGCGGGATCGATGTTCCGGTGCCGCCCGCGCGCGCGTAGGCTTCCACCATTTCGCCGCCGATGTCCGAGTTCGATTCGTTCAAGCCGCCCGACTCGCCGGCGTACACCAGGTCGGCCGTGGATGCGGCGACGCCGTGCGACATTTCGTGACCGATGACGTCGATCGAGCCCAGGCTGTAGAAGGTGTTGCCGTCGCCGATGTACATGCACTTGCAGCTGTCATCGTAGAAGGCGTTGTCGTAGGCCGTGTCCACGTGCGCGGCGATGTAGGTCGACGTGTTGTTCCCATCCAGCGACTGCCATCCCAGCACGTTCTTGTTGGCGTCATAGGTGTTCATCAAGCCCCACAGCGCATTGACGGCGGCGGTCTGGCCGTTGGCGTTGGTGGTGCTGCCGCCGTTGATGTACTGCTTGCCGTCGCCCCAGGTATTGGTGCTGTTGGTGTAGATGGCGCCGGGATTCGGATTACTGGCCGAGCTGTGGTTGGCGTTGGTGATCGCCATGCCGCCGAATTTTCCGCCGGTGCCGCGCGACGCATCCAGCATCTGGAAGGTGGAGCCGGATTGCGTGGTATTGATCGGCACCACACCGTTGTACTGGCTGTTGCCGGTGCCGACCACCGTCTTCAGCGCCACCCACTGCGCGATGATCGCGCCGGTTTTCGCGTTGACGACGGTATCGTAGTAAACCGGCTTGCCATCCTGCGCCATGCGCGTCTTCACATAGTAGGCCAGTTCGTAGTGATCGACTACGTCCTCGACGTCCGTGGCGTTCAGTTCCGATTCCGGCTTGCCGGCGGCGGTGGGCTTGCGCACGGAGTTCATCAACGGGTAGACCAGCAGTTCGGCGCTTGGCGGCCAGCGATGCGTACCGCGCGGCGCGGTCGACTTGGCAGCCACCGCGATGGCGTCATCGGTGCTCAGCACCGGCGTCGTGTCGGTCAACGGCGTCGCCGCCGCGGCGTTGGGGCTCAGTGCGGGCCGCCGGTCGGATGTGGAGACACTGATGATGCCGCCCGATGCATCGGTGACCACCACCGATTCCGAGCCGAACACGCGCAAGCCCTTGTACGTATGCTGGGCGCGCGTGATCTTCTGGCCGGTCACGCCGGGGTGCTGGCTGCTGATGTGGAAGCTGTAGTCGGTGGCGGGCCCGCGCGCGGCGTCCAGCGCGGCCAGCCGGGCCACAAGTCCGGCGGCCTCCGGCGGCGAGGCGATGTTGACCGGTGCTGCCATCAGTTGTTCGGCCGCACGCGACGCGGTGGTGGACAGCATCGAGACAGCTGCGGCGATGCTGGCCGTTAGCAAGTGCATACGTAGGATCATCTCATCCTCCCATGTCGACATTCCAGCGGTATCGAATGATGTCGCCGATTCCGCCAATGCGGATGAGTCACGCTAGAACGGAGAGGGTGGACAGGTACTGTCCTATATCAATAAAGTCAGCGTTTGACGTCGCCACCCTGCGGTATGGTGAACAGATCGAAGGGATAGGTGAAGATCCAATCGGCATAGCGCGACTTTTTTGCCAGGCCCGCATCGTCGTCGTCGAAGTTGTCCTGTTTGATCGGACGCAGGGGCGATGTCGAGTGGATGCCGACGATGCGGCCCTGCTGTAGTATCAGACTCCATTCCGGCTTGCCCGTGACCGGATCGGCGTAGAGCCGGCGCAGGTGGCGCCTGGGGTTGGCGAAGCGCGGGTCCTTCAGCAGGTCGTCGAGCGTCAGCGGATACTGGCTCAGGCCATTGGCCTTGACGTAGCTCTCCAGCGCGTGGCGGAATTCATGGCCGATGAACAGCAGCTCGCGCTCTTTGTCGCGCCGCATCGCGGTTGCGTACAGGTCCGCCGCGATGGTCAGGCCGACGCCCATGAACGCCACCAGCATCAGCGTCCACAGATAGGCGAAGCCGCGCTGGCGCGGCGGTTTAGAGTTGGCCGAACGGGATGCCATCGCGGGTTTTTCCTTTGGCGCCGCTGCGGATGTCTGCCACGCCGGGTTTGTCGGCGTCGGCGGAGGGCAGCAGCTGCCAGGTGACGGCGGATTCCGTCACCGGATCCATGGGCACCTTGCGGAAGTAGTGCTGGCTTACCAGGTCGGACAGCGCGGCCGGATATTCGCCCTTGTCCGCATAGTATTTATCGATGCCGCTGCGGAGTACTTGCAGATTTTCCTTCAGCGCGACTTCCTTCGATTTGTCGACGGAGCTGAAATACCGGGGCAGGGCGATCGTCAGCAGCAGCGAGATAATCGCCAACACCACCAGCAATTCGACCAGCGTGAATGCCTTGTTGCGGTTCATGGCGTCACCATTGTTTGAGGGGGATGCCGTTCAGGCCCATTTTTCCGGAGCGCGAACTGATGTCGAAAACGTCTTCACCTTCACTGGGATTGTCCGGCGGCGAGGCGTAGGCGCGGACGGCCCAGCCGCCGCCGCTCGCCTCGGACGGCGCGAACGGGTCGCGCGGGATGCGGCGCAGGAAGTACATGTTCTGCTTGCGCGGGCTGCGCTGGTCCGGCACGCCAGTGACCAGGTCTTCGAGTCTTTTCGGATAGCCGGAATCGCCTATCGACAGCTTGATGTGGCCGTTGTCGGCTGCGCGCTTGTAGGCATCGATCGCCTCGCGGACTTCGATCAGCGCGGCGCGCAGCTGGTGCTCCTTCTCGCGCTGCAGCGCTACCTGCGCCATCGGCGCCGCCACCATCGCCAGCGTGGCGAGGATGGACAGCGTGATCATCAACTCGATGAAGGTGAAGCCGCGTTCGGCCTTGCGCCACATGCCTACTGGACCTTTTTCGATGAGTTGGAAACCGGGCCAGCCGGTTCGGGCTTGGCCGGAGTTGGCGCCGGCGGTGCGTCGCCTCCAGTCATGCCGGAACTGCCGGTCATGGAAGATCCGCCGGAAACCGGGGATGCGTCGCGCTGCGGTTGCGTGGCTTCCGGCGCTTCCGCTGCATCGCCCACCGAAGCCAGCGTGGTGACCTGGCTGCGGCCGCCGATGTCGGATTCGGTGCCGGAGTTGAACTCCGCCGCCGTCAACTCCGGCCGGCGTATCGAGCGCAGTATGCGCGGCGTGATCGACAACACGATCTCGCTGCGGGTCGAGTCGTCCTTCTGGGAGCCGAACAAACGGCTCAGCATCGGCAGGTCGCCCACGCCCGGCACCTTGTTGGCGGTGGTGCGGTCTTCGTCGCTGATCAAGCCGGCCAGCACCTGCGTCTCGCCGTCCTTCAGGCGCAGCACGGTGGCGGCGCTGCGGGTGCCGATCTGGTAAGCCTGCGTGCCGGATTTGCTGACGATCTCCTTGACCACGCTGCTGACTTCCAGGTTGATCTTGATCGCCACTTCATCGTCCAGGTAGATGTTGGGTTCAACGTCGAGCTTCAGGCCGACGTCCACATAGTTCACGCTGTCGGCGCTGACGCCGTTGTTGGTGGTGACCGTGATCACGGGCACGCGGTCGCCGATCAGCACCTTGGCCTTGTCCTTGTTGCGCACGCGGATGCGCGGATTGGCGAGGATATTGCTGTCCGTGTCCGTCTTGTTGGCGTTGAGCGTGACGGAACCCAGCGCCAGGCCGATATTGCTGCCGTTGATGCGGCGAAGGTCGCCGACGTTGAGCGCGCCATACTGGCCGCTGCCCAGCAAGGTCAGGCCGGCCGAATCGGGCCAGCGGATGCCCAGCTCCTGGCCGCGCGTGCGCTTCACTTCCAGCACTTCCACTTCCAGCATCACTTCCGGATCGGCGACGTCCTGCACCGCGATGATACGCTCGGCCATGCGTATCATCTCCGGCGTGTCGCGCATGATGATGGTGCCGATGCGTTCATCGGTGACGATGTCCTTCGCCTTCAACAGTGTCTTCAGCGAGAACGCCACGGTCTTGACATCGGAATTGGCCAGGAAGAAGCTGCGTACCAGCAGCTGCTGGTAGTCCTTCTGCTTTTGCGGATTGTTCGGGTAGATGGTGACCGAGCGATCGCTGGTGATGCTTTGCTCCAGCTGGTTCGCGCTCAACAGCATGCCGATGGCTTCCTCGATGCTGGTGTCGCGCACCGAGATCGTGGCGCGCAGGTTAGGATCGACGTCGCGGTCGAAGACGAAGTTCAGACCCGAGATCTTGCTGAGAAAATCGAACACCGACCGTAGCGGCACGTCGCGAAATTCCAGCGTCACGGGTTTGCGGTAGGCGACCGCCAGGCGGCCGCTGGCCGGCCGCAGTCGCGCTTGCGCGTCGTTGAGGCGTGTCTTCAGGCGCTGGAGGTCGCGCTGGTTGGGACGTTCGACCAGCAGGGGACGCAGCATCTCCTGCGCCTGCGTCAGGTTGGCGTCGCCGCCGCGCTGCAGCAGCGCTTCCGCGTCGGCCATCGTCTGCTGCAGGCGCTGGTCCTGGGCCAGCGCCGCCAGGCCCTGGCGCGCGATCAGATTGGCCGGATCGATGGCCAGCGCCTGTTCATACAGCGCCGTTGCGTCGGCGGACTGGCCTTTCAGGCGCAGCGTGTCGGCGCGGCTGTTCATTGCGTTGACCAGCTTGAGTTTGCGGTTCAGCAGGACGATGCGGTATTCGGCGTTGTGCGGATCTTCGTGGGCGGCTTGTTCCAGTTTGGCCAGGCCCTGGTCGATCTGGCCGGCGTCCAGCAGGGCATTGCCTTCCTTGAAGGTCTGGCTGCCGGCGCAGGCGCTTAGCAGCAGGCAGGCGGCGGCCAGCGTGTGCAGGCGGTTGGCGATGGATTTCAATTGGTGTCCCCTACGACTAAGGTTTGTTTTTGGTGGAGCGGCAGGTAGATGAAGGTCATCGTTCCGCCGTTGACGCTGTCGAGCATGTAGTCGTCGTTGACCTTCTCGCCGGGACGGGCGACGATATTCTGGCCATCGATCTGCAGGAACCACGCGGTCTTGCCCTCGTCGGTGAAACGGCCGACAAACTGGAAGGGCAGCGCCGGCGGTCCCGATGCGGATGTCGCTGCGGCCTGCGGCTGTGGCGCCTGTTCCTGCATCATCTTCTTCGGCGCTTCCGGCGCCCAGCTTTGCTTGGCGAAGACGTTGCCCATGTCGTCGTCCGCGACGCGCGGGTGGATTTGCAGTTCTTCGGGCGTGCCGGCCGGGGTGACATCAGTGACGGGGACGGGCGGTGCGGCCTCGCGCGTCGTTGCCGCCGCCGGGCCGACGACGCCGCCATCCTGATCCGGCGCGAACCACGCGGCCAGCAGCGTGGCGACGGCGGCGGCGCCGATGACTATCTTCCTCATCGCCGGTCCTCCTGGCGGCGCACCAGCAGCACGAACTGGATGCGTGTCTCGACGTCGCCCGCTTCGATCTGTTCGCGCTTGAAGGCGACCGATTCCAGCGTCAGCGTCGGCAGCGCCTGCAATGCATTGATGATGAAGCCTTGCGTGCTGGCGTAATCCGCCTTGATCGGCAGCGTGATGCGGTAGCGCAGGAAGCCTGCCTTGCCATCCTGTTCGGCCTTGTACTCGGCCTTGTTCAGCGCGATGCCGCTTTGCTGCGCCACGCGCACCAGTTCCTTGAGCTGGTCAGGAATGGCGTCGTGCGCCGGCAGGTAAGCGTAGAAGGCGGCCACGCCGCCGGCGGCGGTGGCGACCGGAGCATGCGGCGCGGCAGCTGCGCGGGCCGCAGCGTTCAACTGTCGGGTCAACGCGATCTGGCGTTGGTCCAGCTGCGTCGCGTGCCATTGCGCCAGGACCGTCAGCAGCAAACAGGCGACGCCGCCGACGACGCCGGGGCCGCACTGGCGCAGCAGGCGGCGTGCCTGCCATGCCAGCCGTGGGGCGAGGTTGGGGGGCACGGCCAGCTTCAGCTTGGGCAGCGCACCGGATCTTATTGCCGCCATTGGGCCTCCAGCTGAAAGTGATACGGCCGTTCGCCGGTGCCGCCCGCCGCCATTTCGTGCTTGACCAGATACACGGAGCGGAACATCGGCTGCTGGTTGAGGAAGGCCAGGTAATTGATCATGTCTTGCGCGGTTTCCGCTTCGGCCACGATCTTCAGCGCGCCCGATGGCACGGCGGCATCGGTGCCGTCTTGCGGCTGCTGGCCGTTCAGATCCAGCGCGAGCAAGGCGACGCGGACATCGGCCGGCGCGGCGATGGATTTGATCAGGCGCGTGACGGGCAGGTTGAGCTGGCGCACCGCTTCGGCTACGGCCTTCACCTGCAGGTCCTGTTCGTGCTGCTGGGCCGGCGCCAGTGCGGGACGGGTCAGCCGTACCGGTTGCGCGGCGGCTTGGGAGTCCAGACGAGCCTCCAGACGGCTCACGGCCTGCAGATGTGATGCCCAGTTGACGGCGGCCGGCAGCAGCGCTACGACGCCGAGGCTCAGCAGGACAAGGCGCCAGCCGGAGAGCGGAACCGCGCGGGGCAGGAAGTTCAGGCGCGTCATGCGGCAGCCTCCGACTGTGCGGGGAACGGCAGGATGGTTGCGGTGGCTGCCGCCTCGCCGCCAAGCGGACTGTCGATCAAACGGAAGCGCGCCGGCAACGGTTCCGGCGACGCCTGCGCCATGGACAGGTCGACTACGGCGACCTGCTCGATCCCCGCCAGTTCCGGAGCGCGCAGGGTCCAGCGCTGCCAGGCCTGCGGCAGCGCGAGGCGCCAGGCTTCGCCGGCCGGCTGCGACTGGATCGCCGTGATGCGCTTGCCATCCAGTGCAGCCATGGTGATGCGGCCAGGTTCGATCAGCGCCAGCGCGCCGGCCGCCGCGTCGAGCGGACGCAGGGCGGTGGCCAGCAACGGTTCGATGGCGCGGCATGGATGACCGCATTCGGTGGCGACATCCTTCAATGCCTGCAGCAGCGTGCTGTCGACGCCGCAGACCACGCGCGTCTGGCCATAGGGCGCATCGTCGCTGGCGATGCTCCAGCCGCGCGCGTTGTCGCCGTAGAGCGCGGCCAGCTGCATCTGCAGGAAGCGGCTGGCGCCGGGCTCGGACAGAAGCGCGTCGCTCCACGGCGCCAGCACCATCTGGCTCCAGCGGCCCGACAGGCTGATTTCCAGCGGCAGCCTGGCCGACGCTATCGCCGGCTGCTGCAGCAAGGCGCGCAACGCGTCCACGCTGGCCTGCCAGTGGCCGCCGGCATGGTCCACGGCGATCTGCTGGACGCTGTCTTCGACCAGGCGCTTGCCCTGCACGACCACGCACCGCAGCTGCTGCGGCGTCAACAGGATGCGCAGGCGGCCTTGCTGCATCAGGCGCGCCAGCGGCGCTCGTGAAAACAGGCGTTCAGTAAGTGACACGATTGAGCTCCAGTAAAGTCGTTTCGCCCTGCCGTACCAGATCCAGCCCGGCGCTGCGCGCCAGCCGGAAGCCCATGGTGGCGGCTTCCTCCTTCATGCGGCTGACCGGCGCGCGGGTGCAGATCATTTCCCGCATGGCGTCGTTCAGGATCAGCACCTCTGCCACGGCCTTGCGGCCCTTGTAGCCGGTGCCGCGGCAATGGCGGCAGCCGCTTCCCGCCTTGAAGCGCCAGTCGCGCACGGAATCGGCACTCAGGCCGCTATCCAGCAGGTCTTGTGGATCGGGCGCGACGTCCACCGCGCAGTGTTCGCAGTTGAGCCGCAGCAGGCGCTGGGCGACGATGCCGTTCAGCGCCGCCGCAAAGCTGTACGGATCGACGCCCATGTGCAGGAAGCGGCCGACCACGTCGAACACGTTGTTGGCATGGACCGTGGTGAACACCAGGTGGCCCGTCAGCGAAGCCTGCACCGCGATCTGCGCGGTTTCGTCGTCGCGGATCTCGCCGATCATGATCTTGTCCGGATCGTGGCGCAGGATGGAGCGCAGGCCGCGCGCGAAGGTCAGGCCTTTTTTCTCGTTGACGGGAATCTGCAGCACGCGCGGCAGCCGGTATTCCACCGGATCCTCGATGGTGACGATCTTGTCGCGCCCCGTGTTGATTTCGGTGATGGCGGCGTACAGCGTGGTGGTCTTGCCGGAGCCGGTCGGGCCCGTCACCAGCAGCATGCCGTGCGGCTTGGCGGCCAGGCGCCGGATCTGCACGATGGCGTCGGCGTTCAGGCCCAGGCTCTCCAGCCGCAACGCGGCTGCCGCCTCGGTCAGCGCGCGACGGTCGAGCAGGCGCAGCACCGCATCTTCGCCGAAGATGTTCGGCATGATCGAGACGCGGAAGTCGATCTCGCTGCCTTTCACGCGCACCTTGAAGCGGCCGTCCTGCGGCACGCGGCGCTCGGCGATGTCCAGCTCCGCCAGCACCTTGATGCGGGAGATGATCTGCTCGGCCATCTGCAGGCCCTGCACCGTGCCGGCCTGCACCAGCACGCCGTCGACGCGGTACTTGATGACCAGGCTGGCGGCGTCGCATTCCAGGTGGATGTCGCTGGCCTGGAACTTCAGCGCGTCGTAGATCGTCGAGTTGACCAGCTTGACCACCGGGCTGCTGTCTTCGCTGATGCGTATCAGCGAGATGTCCTCGATGGTCTGGTCCAGGTCCGCCAGCTCGCCGTGGCTGCCGTCCTCCATCATGTCCTGCATGGCCTGCTGCACGCTTTCCTGCTGCGCCAGATAGGCGGTCAGGTCGTCGGGGTGCGCCAGCGCCACCGTGTAGGCGGCACCGATGGCGTAGTCGGCCCATTGCAGCGTATCGTCGGCGTAGGGATCGCCGATGACCAGCACGGGGACCGCGCCGGCACCTTCGCGCAGCAGCACGCAGTCGCGCTGGGCGCAGTCGGTGTACGACAGCAGGTCGAAGGCCGGCAGCGCGGCCTGCAGCTTGCTCATCGGCCAGGCCGGATAGCAGAACAGGTTGGCCAGCTGGCGGGTCAGCTCTTCGGGCGTCAAGCCGGCGGCCTCCTGCAGCACCGCCATTTGCGGGCGGCCCTGCGCCAGCGCCGCGGCACGCGCGCCGTGCAGCATCTCAGGGCTGAGCACAGCCGGTTCGCGTGCATTCATGACAGACTCCCCGCCAATTCGAAAATCGGCATGTACATCAAAACGACGACGCCGCCGATCACCACCCCGATCAGCGTCATCAACACGGGTTCGAGCAGGCGCGAGGCCCAATCGACCCAGCGGGCGAATTCCTCATCGTGGAACTTGGCCGAGCGCTCCAGCATGTCGCCCAGGCGGCCGGTGTTCTCGCCGACCTTGAGCAGCGACTGCGCCACCGGCGTGGCCAGCGCGTTCTGTTCCAGCGCGGTGGAAAACGGCAATCCCTGTTCGACCGCGCGGCGCGTCTGCACCAGCTGCACCTGTTGCGACGGCAGCAGCATGGCGTTGGTCATCGCCAGCGCCTTCGACAGCGGTATGCCGGCGTGCAGCAGCAGCGACAGCGCGCGGTAGAAGCGCGCCAGGCGGAACTCGGCCGCCTTGGCCGACAGCACCGGCAGCCGCCATGCGCCAGCACCAGCCGCTGGCGCATGGCGGCGTTGCCCAGGCCGAGCACCACGCCGCCGACGACGGCCGCCAGCGTGGCGGCGCACAGCCACGGATGGGCCGCCAGCGTCTTGCCGAAGCCCAGCAGCATCTGCGAGGCCCATGGAATTTCGCGGCCCGAGCTTTCGTAGACCACGCTGAACTTCGGCACCACATAGCCCATCAGGAACAGCGTGACCAGCGTGCCGACCACCAGCAGCATGGTCGGGTAGATCGCGGCCGAGACCAGCTTCTTGCGGATGGCGTCGAACTGCAGCTGATAGCCGACGAAGCGCGCCAGCGCCTCCGGCAGGTTGCCCGAGCGTTCGGCGGCATGCACGGTGGCGACGTAGAGTTCCGGGAAGACGGCCGGGAAATCGGCCAGGGTGTCGGAGAAGCTTTTCCCCTGTTGCAGCGAGCGCTGGATGGCGGCCAGGGTGGCGCGCGCGCCGCCGCGGGTTTCCTTGTTGAGCAGCGTGGCGGTGGCCTCGCTCAGATTGAGTCCCGCCTCCAGTAAAGCCAGCAGCTCCTGGCTGAACTGCAGCAGCGGGAAGGGCTGCTTGCTGATGCGGGCGTGCGCGCGCTCCCCCGCACCGGATTGTCCGGTACCGATGATGGCCAGCACGCGCCAGCCGCTGCGCGCCGCCTGCCGTATCGCCTCCGCCTCGCTGGCGGCGTCGATCGCTATGGTTTGCCGGCCGGATGGCCCGCCCTGCACTTGTAGGTGGAACTGCATCGCATGCTACTGCCTTACTCAACCAGAAAAAACGAGGCGGCGATGCGCTGCCGCCTCTTTAAAAACAGCCCCGATGGGGTGGACGGGGCTGTCCAGGTGTTACAACCTCACTTACTGGGTGATCAGGCTGACCTTGTCCACCACGAACGACGTTTGCAGCGACGAGTCTTCCGTCATGGCGAACGACAGCGTGACGGTCTGGCCTTTGTACGCGATCATGTTGAAGGTGCGGATCTGGTAGCCGCTGGCCGCGTTCGCGTTCGAATACGTGGCCAGGGTGCCCAGCACGGTGCCGGCGCTGTTCTTCACGGTGACAACCAGCTTGTCGTAGGCGGTGGTGCCCGATTCAGCGGTGTCGATATGCAGTGCGAAGGTCAGCGATGCCGAGGTGGCGGTCGACGGGATCGTCACGGCCTGGGTCAGCGTTTCGGACGCGGTCTGGCCGTTGCCGCCCAGGTAGGCGTACTTGGTGCCTTCGTAGGCCGTTTCGCCGGTGAAGGTGCCGATCACGCCGGTGGTGCCGCTCCAGCCGGTGGCGCCCGATTCAAAGCCGCCGTTGGTCACGCGCTCGGTGCTGCCGCCGGTGCTGCCGACGGTCAGCGTGGCATTGCCGGAGGTCGCGGTCTTGACCGGCGACGACGAATCGCTGACGACGGCGTTGAACACCGCGCCGTTGTCGGTCGATTGCGCCGTCAGCGAGTAGGTGGCCGAGGTGGCGCCGCTGATCACCGCGCCGTTGCGGTACCACTTGTAGGTGTATGGCGCGGTGCCGCCGGTGGCGCCGACGCTGAACGATGCGGTCGAGCCGGCAGCCACGGTCACGCTGGCTGGCTGGGTCGAGATCGACACGGCGGAACCGCCGGCTGCTTCGTCGATGTCGGCGCCGACGTTGATCGCGGCGTAGGCGCGCTGCACGGCGATGGCTTCCTTCGAGCCCACGCCATACAGTTCCTGCGCTGCCAGCAGCACCTTGTTGCGGGCGTCGGCGTAGTTGGTCGAGGCGGTGAACTTGGTGGTGTTCGCCTTGAACCAGATGCGGAATGCCTTGTCGTTGCCGATACCGGTCATCGCGGCAGGGCTCTTGATCAGGTATTTCGAGTAGTAGTCGCTGGTGCTGCTGGCGTTCGAACCCTGCGACAGGAAGTAGAACATGCGGTTGTTAGGGCCGCTGGAATAGTGCACGTTCAGGTTCTTGATCGTGCTGCTCCAGGCGTCCGGGCTGCTGCCGTCCTTGCTCGGTTTGTACATCCAGCGCAGCGGCTGGCCGGTTTTGCTGATCTCCTTGCCCATCATCCAGTCGTTGCCGCTGGCCGGAATCACCACGCCGGTGCCGCCGTTGCGGGCATAGGCTTCGACCATCTCGCCGCCGATGTCCGAGTTCGACTCGTTCAAGCCGCCCGATTCGCCGGAGTAGGTCAGGTTGGAGGTGGCGTCGGTGACGCCGTGCGACATTTCGTGGCCGATCACGTCGATCGAACCGAGGCTGTAGAAGCTGGAGCCGTCGCCGATGTACATGCACTTGCAGCCCGGGTCGAAGAAGGCGTTGTCGTAGGCGGTGTCGACGTGGGCGGCGATGTAGGTGGCGGTGTTGTTACCGTCCAGCGATTGCCAGCCCAGCACGTTCTTCATCGTGTCGTAGGTGTTCATCAAGCCCCACAGCGCGTTGACCGCGGCGGTCTGGCCATTGGCGTTGGTGTCGCTGCCGCCATTGATGTACTGCTTGCCGTCACCCCAGGTGTTGGTGGTGTTGGTGTAGATGCTGCCGGCATTTGGATTGTCGGCCGAGCTGTGGGCCGCGTCGGTGATGGCCATGCCGCCGTAGGTGCCGCCGGTGCCGCGGGTCGAATCGAGCATCTTGTAGGTGCTGCCCGAGAGCGAGGTCTGGATAGGCACCACGCCGTTGTACTGGCTGTTGCCGGTGCCGACCACGGTTTGCAGCGCCTGCCATTGGGCGATCACGGCGCCGGTCTTGGCGTTGAGGATGGTGTCGAAGTACACCGGCTTGCCCTTGTTGGCCATGCGGGTCTGCACGAAGTAGGCCAGCTCGTAGTGGTCGACCACGTCTTCCAGGTCCATCGCGTTCAGCGCGGCTTCGGACTTGTTGACGGCCGAGGCGATGCGCACCGACTTCATCACTGGGTAGATCAGCAGCTCGGCGCTCGGCGCCCAGCGGTGCGTGCCGCTCGGGGCGACGGCCTTGACCACCAGTGCGATGGCGTCGCTGGCGCTCAGCGACGGCGTGGTGTCGGCGATGGCGGCGGTTTTACCGGCGGTCACGCCGTTGGTGTCGGCGCCCAGCGCCGCGCGGCGGTCGGAGACCGATTCGCTGACGATGTCGCCGGCGTCATTGGTCACCACCACCGATTCGGAACCGTACACGCGCAGACCCTTGAAGGTGTGCTGCGCGCGGGTGATTTTCTGGCCGACGACGCCAGGGTGCTGGCTGCTGATGCGGAAGCTGTGATCGGCCGACAGGCCGTGCTCGGCGTCCAGCGCCGTCAGCTTGGCGACCAGTCCCTTGCTCTCTTGTGGAGAGGCCAGGCTGACCGGGGCGGACATCAGTTGTGCAGCCGCCTGGGCTGCGCTGGATACCATCATCGGCAAAGCGGCGACGACGGATGCAGCAAGTAGGGTCTTACGTAAATTCATCTCTTCTCCATGGGGTCTAGGTGTATTTCGCTTGATGCTGCCTGGCCGGATCGTGGCCAACTCGGCGTCTTCGGCGCTGCCCCGGCGGGTGGCTGGTCAGCGATTTTTGTGCGGCTAAAACGGCGAGCAGAGGCGACACTATTCCTGTCGAGATGGCGAAGTCAAAAAACTTGGAAAATTAGTCGCGGGAGAAAAAAATGTCTGAATTTAGACAATTCCGGGAGGGCATGCGGCCTTGTCCGACCATGGCGCATACCAGAGTAGGCACGCTGGAAGGCGCACGATTGAAGGGTTTTGTCTTAAATGAACAACGAACTAGACGCCGCGCTCTATTTTCGGTGGCTACGCAACACTATGCCCAAAAATTCAGCAAATCCCAGTTGCATAGATTTAATATTGCGAATTAAACTAGTTGCAGCCGGCTGGGATTATGGTCCCGGACCGGCACATAAAAAGCGCAGGGCACGACCCTTGATAACAAGCGCAATCGGGAACCACAGGAAGAAGAAAATGACCGCACACCCACAGCACGATTTCAGTTCCGCCCGCGCGCTGCGCGCCTCCCATACGACGGCCCCGCCGCCGATCTAGCATCGCTCCCAGTTAAAGACCAACGCTTGCCGCATATCTTCCGCCGCCGCGCCCCTATCCGGGGCGCCGGCGAGGCTATTGCGTCGCTGCGCGGCCCCGATCACGGCGGCCGCGCGGCACAGCGCCTGCTATCAGCTTAGTTTTTGTCCGCCGGCGCGCGGACAAGGGGAACTTGCATGCTGTCGATTGCCACCAAAGTAGAACGCATCGTCATGGAGTCGTCTTTTCTCACGGAAGGGCTGCGGCGCAACCTGATCAACCTGTCGGAGCTGGCGCGCCAGCTGCAGCCGCAGCTGGAGAGCGATTTGTGGAAGCCGGTCGGCCAGGCGGCGGTGGTGATGGCGCTGCGCCGCGTCGCCGAGCGCCTGCCGGAGGCGAGCAACGAGCCGATCGCGTTGGCGCAGAAGACCGGCGAGCTGACCACCCGCACCGAGCTGACCGAATACACCTTCCGCTACACGGACAGCGTCAACGAATGCCACCGCCAGCTGCTGGCGCGCGCGGAGCCGATGCGCGGCTCCTTCGTCACGGTGACGCGCGGCGTCAACGAGGTGATGGTGATCTGCAGCCGGGTGCTCACTTGCATGGTGGAGGAGGTGTTCGTCGGCGAGCGGCTGTTGGCGCGGCAGGACAACCTGAGCGCGGTCACGCTGCACCTCAATCCCGACACCAGCCGCACGCCGGGCATCTATCACGCCATCCTCAAGCAGCTGGCGTGGGACAAGATCAACCTGGTCAACATGATCTGCACCTACACCGAGCTGACCATCCTGCTGGAGCAGAACCAGACCGGCGCTGCGTTTTCGGTGCTGTCGAAGATGGTGACGCTCTGATCGAGGGCGTCACGCCATCCAGAAGAACACAGCGGTCATGCGCTTGTCGTCGTGGTCGCAGCCGAAGTAGCCGCTGGCCGAGTGGACCATGTTGGCGCGGTACAGCAGCATGCGGTTGAACTGGTTGTCGACGCGCAGGTCCTCGTGCCAGGCCTGCGGCGGCAGGCTGGTCACGCCCAGCGCCTCGCGCAGGTTGGCGTGCGGGGGACTACAGTAGTTGCCGCCCAGCGTGCCGTCCGGATAGCGCAGCCGGTAGAACGAGGTGCCGGCCGCCGGCAGCGGGTCCGGCGACAGGTAGATCACCGCCGCGTAGCGGCACAGCTTGAGCGAATCGGTATGCGGCCGCGGGCCGGATTCGATCCCGCCCACCAGCTGCACGTAGTTGTGATTGAGCGTGCTGCCCTGCGGCGTGGCCTCCTGCCACAGCTTCTTCGCTCCCGTCACCTTCTTGACCCAGGCTTCCACCAGCGCCAGTTCGTCCGGCAGCAGCGCGCCCTTGCTGCGCATGCCGGGCCAGGGTTCCGGGCGGTGCGGCGCGCCGAGCTCCCAGTCTTCGCGGGCGAAGCAGCGCTGCGCGACTTCCCGCGCGTTGGGCAGGATGTCGTCCTTGACCCAGTAGTCGCGGCCCAGCTGCGGCTTGCGGTAGGTCAGCGTCGGGCGCGTCATTTCTTCTCCGTGTCGGTCGAGAAGTTCAGCTGCGGCGCCTCGTCGTCCTTCTTCTCTTCGGCCGGCGGTGGCGGCGTGTCGAGCTTCAGTTCGATCTGCTCGTTCATGTCGACCTTCTTCTCCACCGACACCAGGTTGGGGAAGCTGATGATCAGCACCACCATGACGATCTGGATCAGCACGAACGGGATCGCGCCCCAGTAGATGTCGGAGGTCTTCACTTCCTTCGGCGCGACCGAGCGCAGGTAGAACAGCGCGAAGCCGAACGGCGGGTGCATGAAGGAGGTCTGCATGTTCACGCCCAGCAGCACGCCGAACCAGATCAGGTCGATGCCCAGCTTGTCCGCCACCGGGCCCACCAGCGGCACCAGGATGAAGGCAAGCTCGAAGAAGTCGAGGAAGAAGGCCAGCACGAAGAACAGGATGTTGACGACGATGAGGAAGCCGGTGCTGCCGCCGGGAAGGCTGGACAGCAGGTGCTCGACCCACAGGTCGCCGTTCACGCCGCGGAACACCAGCGAGAACACGGTGGAGCCGATCAGGATGAACACCACGAAGCAGGACAGGCGGGTGGTCGAGTGCATCGCCTGTTTGGTCAGGTCCAGCGACAGGCGGCCGTTGAACATCGCCAGCAGGATGGCGCCCATCGCGCCCATGCCGCCGCCCTCGGTCGGTGTGGCCAGGCCGATGAAGATGGTGCCGAGCACCAGGAAGATCAGCGCCAGCGGCGGGATCATGACGAACACCACGCGCTCGGCCATGCGCGACAGCAGGCCCAGTTTCAGGTGGCGGTTGGCCAGCGCGAACGCGAAGGCGCCGACGATGCCGACCGCGCCGGAGAAGATGCCCAGTTCATCGGCGGCCAGCGCCGGGTGGCCGGCGCCCCAGTAGTGGGCGAAGGCGAACGACGCGGCCACCGCGCCGATCACCAGCACCAGCAGCGAACGGGCGCCGCTGTCGCCATTGGGCTGGCGCAGGTTGCGCGCTTCCAGCGGCAGCGCCGGCACCATCTTCGGCTTGAAGATCGATATCGCCAGCACGTAGCCGGCGTACAGCGCCGTCAGCAGCAGGCCGGGCACGAAGGCGGCCTTGTACATGTCGCCGACGGAGCGGCCCAGCTGGTCGGCCATGACGATCAGCACCAGCGACGGCGGGATGATCTGCGCCAGCGTGCCGGAAGCGGCGATGACGCCGGCCGCCAGCTTCTTGTCGTAGCCGTAGCGCAGCATGACCGGCAGCGAGATCAGGCCCATCGAGATCACCGAGGCGGCCACCACGCCGGTGGTCGCCGCCAGCAGCGCGCCGACGAAGATCACCGCGTAGGCGACGCCGCCGCGTATCGGTCCGAACAGCTGGCCTATGGTGTCGAGCAGGTCCTCGGCCATGCCGGAGCGCTCGAGGATCAGGCCCATGAAGGTGAAGAAGGGGATGGCCAGCAGCGTGTCGTTGGCCATGATGCCGAAGATGCGGTTGGGCAGCGCCTGCAGCAGCTCGGGTTTCAGCAGGCCCAGCTCGATGCCGACGATGCCGAAGAACAGGCCGTTGGCGGCCAGCGAGAACGCGACGGGAAAACCGGAGAGGAGGAAAATCACCAGCGCGCCGAACATGATGGGCGCCAGGTTCGCTACCAGGAATGCTTCCATGTATGTGGCCTTTAGTTGATCTTATTGGCGGCTTTGATCGCTTCGATCTCTTCCTGCGGCGTGGCGGCGTGCTTGGCGAATTCGTGGCCGTCGATTTTCCCGGCCAGGAAGGCGATGCGCTTGATGATCTCGGAGACGCCCTGCAGCACCATCAGCAGGAAGCCGACCGGCACCAGCATCTTGGCCGGCCAGACGATCAGGCCACCGGCGTTGCTGGACATCTCGGCGCTTCGCAGCGACAGCAGCGCGAACGGCGTGCCGTAGTACAGGATCACCAGCGAGATCGGCATCAGGAACAGCAGGTAGCCGAACAGGTCGATCCAGACCTGCGTGCGTTTGGAGAAGCGGCCGGCGACGACGTCGATGCGCACGTGCTCGTCGCGCTTGAGCGTGTAGGCCGAGGCCAGCATGAACATCGACGCGAACAGGTACCACTGGATCTCCAGCCAGGCGTTGGAGCTCATGTTGAGGGTGTAGCGCACCACGGCGTTGACGGTGCAGATGGTGACGGCGGCCAGCAGGCACCAGCCGACGGCGTGGGCGATCTTTTCATTGAGCTTGTCGATGGCTCGCGAGACCGGCATAAACATTTGTGTCTCCTCTATCCTCTGGCGGGCGTTCGGGATGTCCGGGACGTCATTCCCGCGCAGGCGGGAATCCATGCCGAGCGGCTGCGGATGCCCGGCATGGACTCCCGCTTGCGCGGGAGCGACGCGGGGTTTATTTTGCCAGCTGTTCGCGCACGCGGGCAATCGCCTTGCGCACCTGGTTCGGCGCGGTGCCGCCGACGTGGTCGCGCGCGGCGACCGAGCCTTCCAAGGTCAGCACGGCGAACACGTCGTCCTGGATCAGCGCCGAGAAGGCGCGCAGCTGCTCCAGCGACATTTCTGCCAGGTCGATCTTCAGGTCGTCGCAGGCGCGCACGGCGCGGGCCACGGCTTCGTGGGCGTCGCGGAACGGCAGGCCCTTCTTGACCAGGTAGTCGGCCAGGTCGGTCGCGGTGGCGTAGCCCTGCAGCGCGGCGGCGCGCATCGCTTCCGGCTTGACGCTGATGCCGCCGGCCATGTCGGCGAAGATGCGCAGCGTGTCGACCACGGTGTCGACGGTGTCGAACAGCGGTTCCTTGTCTTCCTGGTTGTCCTTGTTGTAGGCCAGCGGCTGGCCCTTCATCAGGGTCAAAAGGCCCATCAGGTGGCCGTATACGCGACCGGTCTTGCCGCGCGCCAGTTCCGGCACGTCCGGGTTTTTCTTTTGCGGCATGATCGACGAGCCGGTGCAGAAGCGGTCGGCGATGTCGATGAAGCCCACGCGTGGGCTCATCCAGATCACCAGCTCTTCGGACATGCGCGAGATGTGCGTCATGATCAGCGAGGCGGCGGCGGTGAACTCGATGGCGAAGTCGCGGTCCGAGACGGCGTCCAGCGAGTTGTGGCAGACGTCGTCGAAGCCCAGCGTCTTGGCCACGCGCAGGCGGTCGATCGGGAAGGTGGTGCCGGCCAGCGCGGCGGCGCCCAGCGGCAGGCGGTTGACGCGCTTGCGGCAGTCGGCCATGCGCTCGGCGTCGCGGCCGAACATCTCGACGTAGGCCAGCATGTGGTGGCCGAAGGTGATCGGCTGCGCCACCTGCATGTGGGTGAAGCCGGGCATGATGGTGTCGGCGTTCTTTTCGGCCAGGTCGGTCAGCGCGCCGCGCAGGGCGTTGAGCAGTTCGACCACGTCGTCGATGGCCGAGCGCACGTACAGGCGGATGTCGGTGGCCACCTGGTCGTTGCGGGAGCGGCCAGTGTGCAGGCGCTTGCCGGCGTCGCCCACCAGTTCGGTCAGGCGTTTTTCGATATTCAGGTGGACGTCTTCCAGGTCCAGCAGCCATTCGAACTGGCCGGCTTCGATCTCGGACGAGATCTGCGCCATGCCGCGTTCGATCTCGGCGCGGTCGGCGGCGCTGATGATGCCTTGCGCGGCCAGCATTTCGGCGTGGGCCAGCGAGCCCTGGATGTCGGCCTTGGCCAGGCGTTTGTCGAAGAATACCGAGGCGGTATAGCGTTTTACGAGGTCCGAAACGGGTTCGTTGAAGCGGGCCGACCAGGCTTCGGCTTTTTTGGAGAGTTGTGCAGTCATAATGAAGAAAGTAGTTTGCGCGTTTTGTCGGCATCGATTATAAACCGGTAGATGCTCGAAAATACGTCAACGTTGTCTTTTTAATCACCGAAAACATGACTACTCTGCACATCAGCACCGACAAGGCGGAACTCGACCTGCCCTTGATTTACCAATTCCTCAGCGAGCAGTCGACTTGGGCCATCGGCATTCCCCCCGCCGTGGTGGAGCGGGCGATCGACAATTCGCTGTGTTTCGGCGCTTATCTGGACGGCCGGCAGGTGGGTTTCGCGCGCGTGATCACCGACAGCGCCACCTTCGCCAACCTGGTCGACGTGTTCGTGCTGCCGGAGGTCCGGGGACAGGGATACGGCAAGCGCCTGATGGAGGCGGTGCTGGCGCACCCGGATTTGCAGGGGCTGCGCCGCTTCATGCTGGCCACCAGCGACGCCCACGGCCTGTACGCCCAATTCGGCTTCACGCCGCCGGCCCGGCCGGCGACGCTGATGGAGCGCTACTTCCCGAACATCTACGCCAACTAGCCGTTCATGCCAGCCAGGGGGACGTTGAGGGGGGATCTGGGGCTCCCCATCGACAGGACCGCACGCGGCGGGTATGTCTTTTTTTCGGGTTTTACTAAAACGTGCGAACCCTTGCTATTCACCGATAGTCTCCGATATTTCGTCGGAGTTTGTACTATCGCGTGAACTAAACAGTACTAATCGGCTCTAACAAATACAGGCCGAAAATTAGTATCGTTTAGCGTTCGTCTTGGCAATTTTAGTAATCGATAGCGCGCAGTAGTAAGTTTTAGCGGTGGTTAGCAGCGCTTAGTAAAAACCGATTTTTTGGGAGCCCCTCATGCATGCTCACGCATTCCCGATCCGCGTGCCCTCCGATGTGCTGGAGGCCCTGGGCGAATTCACAGGTCATTTCTGGTCCGATTCTCTAGCGCTGGAGCCGTTCATTTGCGAGGCGATCCGCAACTATATGAAACCGGCCCCGGCAGCCCAACAGCAGCCGGCGGCGCCATCCGAGGCCGGATACCAATGGAAGGAAGTCTTTCTGCCAGAGGGGACAAGGCTGCGCGCATGCTTCGATCACCAGTACTATTTCGCTGTGGTGGCGGGGGCGGAAATCAAATATGGCGAGCATGTAGTTTCGCCATCCTGCTTCGCCAATCTGCAAGGCAGCGGCAACCGCAACGCCTGGAAAGCCATCTGGCTACGCCTTCCGGGCAGTGATCAATGGCTGCTTGCCGATGTCTGCCGGTCGGCGCAAAAAGCGGCCATAGCGCGTTTGCTGGGAGGGACCGCCGCTCATGAAGCAGCTACTTAAAGCCCATCATTGCCAAACCATCAGGCACGGCGGCACCAGCAGCGCCAGCGCCAGCACGGCGTAGATCAGCTGTAGCGGCACCATCCACTTGGCCCAGGTGATCCAGGGGATGCGCGCCAGGGCCAGCACGCCGACGGTGATGCCGGATGTCGGTATCATCGGTGTGGTGAATTCGCCGAACTGGAACGCCAGGATCGCGGTCTGGCGCGTCACGCCCACCAGGTCGGCCAGCGGCGCCATGATCGGCATGGTCAGCGCGGCCTGGCCGCTGCCGGAGTGGATGAAGAAGTTGATCACCGTCTGGATGCCGAACATCTTCCATGCCGCGAAGATCGGGCTGGACGACTGCACCAGCGGCATCAAGGAGTGCAGCATGGTGTCGATGATGTGGGCGTCGCGCGCCAAAATCATCGTGCCGCGCGCCAGCGCGATCACCAGCGCCGTGCCGACCAGGTCGCGCGCGCCCTGGATGAAGCCTTCGACGATCTGCGTCGAATCGAGCTTGCCCACCAGGCCGATGACGATGCCCATGGTCAGGAACAGCGCGGCGATTTCATCGATGTACCAGTCGTAGCCGACCACGCCGCCGACCATGATCACCAGCGAGCCGACGAAGATCGCCAGCACCAGCTTGTGGCGCCCCGTCATGCCGTGGAATTCGCCCAGGCCGTGCGGCTGCTCGCGGCGCTTTTCCAGGTCGAGCGCGTAGGTCGGGCTCAGCTCCGGCGTCTTTTTCACGCGCGCCGCGTACCACATCAGGAAGACGATGGTGATGGCGGTGGCGATGAACCAGACGATCAGGCGATAGCCCCAGCCGGAAAACACCGGCACGCCGGCGATGCCCTGCGCGATGCCGACGTTGAAGGGGTTCAGGAACGCCGCCGAAAAACCGACCTGCGAGCCGAGGAAGGGGATCGACACGCCGGTGACGGTGTCATAGCCCAGCGCCAGCGCCAGCGGCACGAAAATCAATATAAACGGTATGGCTTCCTCATTCATGCCGAAGGTGGCGCCGCCGATCGAGAACATGGTCACGAACACCGGGATCAGCGCCTTCTGGATGAACACCGAGCTGTCGTGCGCGCGCGCCAGCGACTTGATCATCGAGTCGACCGCCTCGGTCTTCTGCAGCACGGAGAAGGCGCCGCCGACGATCAGCACGAAGCCGATGATCAGCGCCGCGTCCACGAAGCCCTTGATCGGCGCCTTCATCAGCGCCGTCAGGCCCTGCGGCGCGCTGGCGATGTAGTGGAAGCTGGACGGGTCGATCAGCTGCTTGCCATTGACCAGGTGCGTCTCGTATTTGCCGCCGGGGACCAGCCAGGTGGCCGCCGCGATCAGCGCCAGGATGATGAACAGCAGGACGAAGGTGTGCGGCAGCTTGAATTTTTTGGTGGTCATGTTGTTTTGATTTATTGGCTCAGCAAATCGCCTGCGCGGAAGGCCTGGGCGCCGGCGACTTTGCCGACGTTCATGCCGCGTATCACATGGCGGTGCGCGCTGCGGGCGAAGAACACGCCGGCCACGCTGGCGCGGATCACCGTGGTCTCGCCGCTGACCGGGTCGATCAGGTCGGCGATGGCGTCGCCAGGCGCCAGGCGCGCGCCGAGGTCGCGGGTGTAGACCAGGATGCCGGCGTGCGGCGCGTACAGCGGCTCGACGCCTTCCAGCGGCGTGGCCTGGCACAGCGGCGCGGGCAGCACCGCGGCCGCCGCCGCGGCTGCGGCGTCCTTGGGCAGCAGCACGCCGCTCAGGGTCAGGAACTGCAGCAGGCCGGCGGCGTCCTTCTCGGCCAGCGCGTAGCTCACTTCCATTTCGCCGCGCAGCTCGACGGTGGTCGACAGGCAGGCGGCGGGGATCGGGTAGCGGCCTTCGAAGTGCTTGTCCAGGTCCCACCACAGGCGGCTGCAGGCCTCGTCGAACGGCTCGCCGCCGGCCTGGTAGGCCAGCAGCAGCGCGTGCGCGCCCATGATGGCCGACAGCGGCGCGATGCCTTCGGCCAGCGGCGTGCCGGCGTAGACGTGCAGCACGGCCTCGTTGTCGCAGTGCAGATCGATGACGATGTCGGCGTCCACCGCCATCGTCATCAGGGTTTTCTTCAGCGTCTCGGCGTCGGTGGCCGGCTGCCAGGTGGCGATCGAGGCGCGCGCGTGTTCGCGTATCAGACGCACGTTGGCGTCGGCGTCTTGTCCCAGCAGGCCTTCCAGCGACTTTTTCAGGTCGTCGGCGACGTGCTTGTAGGAGCGGTTGAAGTTGATGCCGGTGGTCAGGTCGAAGCGGCCGAAGGCGGCGCCGTGGATCGCCTGCGCCAGGCCGATCGGGTTGGCGGCGGGCACCAGGATGACTTCACCGGCGATCTTGCCGGCTTGTTCGAGCGCGGTCAGTTCCTTGCGCAGGTATTGCGCGACCAGCATGCCGGGTACCTCGTCGGCGTGCAGCGAGGCCTGGATATAGACCTTTTTGCCGGTGCCCGCGCTGCCGAAGTGGAAACTGGTCAGTTCAAATGCGGCGTTGCTGTGCGGGCCGGAGAGGGGGTGTTTGTGTACTTGCATGGGTGAGCTAACACTATTTGCGGTCAAAGATTGAGTATGTAGCACTATTTTCACAAAGTAAATCGCTGCACGGCGAAAGGCGGCCTGCTTTCTTGAGTTTTCACGGCGATGTGCGTACAGTTAGTTTAATTGAATTATTTACATTGCTACCAGAGAGAATATATATGGGTGAATTGCACGGCATGCGGGTTTCGACGATGGCGCACTCGGTACGGCGCGCCCTGAGCGTGGGAGCGGTGATCGGGCTGCTGGGCCAGCAGGCCGTCGCGCAGGAGGCGCCGGCGGCGGTAGCGGCAACGCCGATGCCCAAGGTCGAGATCACCGGCTCGGCGATCCGCCGCATCGAGTCCGAAACGGCGTTGCCGGTGCAGGTCATCACCCGCGAGGACATCGAGAAGGCCGGCGTGACCACCGCGTCGGAACTGATGGCGCGCGTGTCGGCCAACGTCGGCGGCCTGACCGACGGCGCCAGCATTACCGACGGCCACGACCAGCGCGGCTTCAACAGCGCCAACCTGCGCGGCATCGGCACCTCGTCCACGCTGGTGCTGCTGAACGGCCGCCGCATGGCCAATTTCGCCTCGCCCGGCGACGACACTGGCGTCGACCTGAACAACATCCCGGCCGCCGCGATCCAGCGCGTCGAGGTGCTGCTGGACGGCGCCTCGGCGCTGTACGGCACCGACGCCATCGGCGGCGTGATCAACTTCATCACCCGCAAGGACTTCCAGGGCCTGGAGCTGAACGCCTACGGCGGCAAGACCGACGAGGGCGGCGCCGGCAAGCGCACCGCCACCATCAGCGCCGGCAAGGGCGACCTGGGCAAGGATGGCTACAATGTGTTCGCGGTGCTCGACGTGCAGCGCACCGACGCGCTGAGCACCTCGCAGCGCAAGTTCATCAACAACCTGCAGATCCCCGAGCGCCTGCCGCACCTGCTGTCCGGCTATACCGGTCCGGCCAACATCCGCCTGACCGGCGCCCAGCGCGACTACCTGCAGGAGCAGGGCTTCACCATCAACGGCAAGCCGATCACCAACCGCACCATCAACCTGTCGGTGCCGAACTGCGCGCCGCCGGCCAACCTGTACCTGCCGACCGGCACCGGCGGCGTCGATGCCTGCACCTACAACTACATGGGCGACACCGAGCTGTATCCGAAGTCGGACAAGGTCAACCTGCTGAGCCGCGGCGTGCTGCAGCTGAACGCCGACAACCAGCTGTTTGCCGAGGTGGCGCTGAGCCGCTCGAAGACCAGCTACGTGGCCTCGTCGGCGCGCGTCAGGGCGCCGATCAACTACAAGAAGATTCCCGGCCTGGCCAAGTACGACCTGGAATCGGAGGAAGCCAGCGCGGACGACGACGTGGTCGGCGATGTCGAGCTGCGCATCCGCCTGGCCGAGGCGGGCCGCCGCACCAGCGAGTTGACCAGCGAAAGCCAGCGCTTCGTGGTCGGCATGACTGGCAGCGTGCGCGGCTTCGACTACGATATCGGCCTCAATCACAGCGTCAACACCATCAAGGACAAGGATACCCACGGCTATCTGCTGTACGACAAGCTGCAGGCGGGGATCTACGACGGCACGATCAATCCCTTCGGCCCGTCGGGCGCGGCCGGCGTGGCGCTGCTGAACAGCATCCAGGTCAACGACGACGTGCGCCACGCGCGCGGCGTGATGGATTCGGTCGACTTCAAGGTGTCGCATCCGGTCGGCACGCTGGCCGGCGGCGAGGCGGCGCTGGCGCTGGGCGGCGAGGTGCGCCACGAGCGCACCGACTTCACGCCGTCGGCGCTGCTGCTGAGCGATAACATCAACAACGACGCCGCGCCCGAAGGCGGCCGCGCCACCAGCGACAGCCGCACCGTGCAGGCGGTGTACGGCGAGCTGCTGCTGCCGTTGACCAAACAGTGGGAGGCGCAGCTGTCGGCGCGCTACGACCATTACCAGGTGGTCGGCGGCGCCGCCAGTCCGAAGATCGGCGTCACCTACATGCCGGCCAAGACCATGCTGTTCCGCGCCTCGGCCGGGCGCGGCTTCCGCGCGCCGTCGATGTCGGACATGTACCGCCCGACCATCTACGGCGCCACGGCCACGCTGCCGGATCCGCAGTACTGCGCGACGGTGGACAACAACTTCGCCGACTGCGCCGACAACTGGGACACCCGCCGCTATTCGAATCCGGACCTGAAGCCCGAGCGCAGCCGCCAGTACTCGGTCGGCATGGTGCTCGAGCCGAGCAAGCAGGTGGCGATGACGCTGGACTACTGGAACATCAAGCGCACGGACCTGATCAGCGAGATCGGCGACGACGTCATCCTCGGCAACCTGGCCAAGTACGGCAACCTGGTGCACCGCGACGAGGACGGCCTGATCGACTATATCGAGCTGCGCAAGGAAAACCGCGGCGCGCAGGTGGCCACGGGCCTGGACCTGACGCTGGACTTCCGCGGCGTGCAGACCTGGGCCGGCCGCTTCGGCGGCCACCTGTCCGGCACCTATGTGCTCAATTCGAAGATCCAGAACTCGGTCGGCGACGTCTACCTGAGCAATCTGGGCCGCTTCGTCACCGACGGCGTGGTGCAGCGCTGGCGCCATACCGTCACCTTCGACTGGGACCGGGGTCCGTATTCGGCCAGCCTGTCGAACACCTATTCGAGCGGCTATGAGGACCAGAACTCGGCGATCAACATCGACGACGGCTCGGTGGTGGCGTCCAACCACGTGAAGGCGTATTCGCTGTGGGACCTGTCGGGCGCCTGGCAGGCGACCAAGGGGCTCAAGTTCCGGGCCGGCGTGCAGAACCTGTTCAACACCGCGCCGCCCTATTCGAATCAAGCCTATTTCTTCATCTCAGGCTATGATCCGACCTACACCGATCCGCGCGGCCGCCGTTTCTATGCCAGCGCCAATTACGCCTTCAAGTAATGTAACGTAATGATGCTTTAAGTCGGATTGAGGAATAGATTGGTATCATCTGCATTATTACGGCGCCGCGCGAGAGCCCTGGCGCCGGTTTTCATCGGAAGGGCAACATGAAATTTACAGGTTTTGCGCTCCAGCGCCTTGTCATGCGCTTTGGCATGCTCGGGATGCTGGTGTTCTCCGGCGCCGGCGTGTGCGCTGCGCAGACGGCCGCCACGACGCCGGTCGCCAAGACCCATCAAGTGCAGGTCAAGGCCAGCAAGCCGGCCAAGGCGGTGCCCCCGCCCAAGCCGGTGCTGGCGCCGCCTGCGGGCAACCTGGTCATCATCGGCGGCGGCCTGCGGGCCGACAACGCGGAAGTCTGGCAGCGCATCGTGCAGCTGGCCGGCGGCAAGGGCGCGCGCATCGGCGTGTTCGGCTCGGCCTCGATCAACCCCGAGAAGTCGGCCCAGAACACCGTCAACAAACTCAATCAATACGGCGCCCAGGCCTTCTTTATTCCGCTGGGCGTCACGCTGCCCAACAGCGACTACCGCAAGGCGGCCGAGGACCCGGAAGTGGTGGCGGCGATCCACTCGGCCACCGGCATCTACTTCACCGGCGGCGACCAGGCGCGCATCACCAAGGCGCTGGTGCGCCCGGACGGCAAGCACACGGCGGCGCTGGACGCGGTGTGGGACGTGTACCGCGACGGCGGCGTGGTGGCCGGCTCCAGCGCCGGCGCGGCGATCATGAGCACCACCATGTTCTACGACGCCAAGGGCACGCTGGAGATGCTCAAGCAGGGCGTCAACGACGGCCACGAGATCGCCTCCGGCCTGGGCTTCATCGGCGACGACGTGTTCGTCGACCAGCATCTGCTGGTGCGCGGCCGCTTCGCCCGCATGATCCCGGTGATGTTGAAAAAAGGTTATCAGATCGGCCTGGGCATCGACGAGAACAGCGCGATGGTGGTCAACGCCAAGCGCGACGTCGAGATCATCGGCTACAGCGGCGCGCTGCTGCTGGACCTGTCGGCGGCGATCACCGACCGCGGCGTCAAGGGCTTCAACATCAGCAACGCCACCATCAGCTACCTGGACCGCGGCGACAAGTTCAACCTGGTGACGCGCGAGTTCACGCCGTCGCCGGACAAGGCCGACAACAAGCTCGACCCGAACGAGCCCGATACCCGCGAACCGGTGTACACCAACGACATCCTCGGCAACAACGCGGTGCTGGACCTGATGGTCAACCTGATCGACAACGCCCAGCAGGAAGCCATCGGCATCGCCTTCGGCAATCCGCGCGACGTTTCGCCGGAGTTCGGCTTCGAATTCCGCTTCAGCAAAACCATCAACAGCGTCGGCTACAGCTCGACCGAGGCGGAGGCCTACTCGGTGCTCAAGCTGCGCATGGACATCCGGCCGATCCAGCTGCAGCAGCCGCTGTACCGCTACCGCTGACGGCCGCGCGAAATCGGTTATATTTAATGGGACGGCAGGCGCCGTCCCATTTTTTTTGCCGGAGCCGCCATGGGCATGACCACCACCTTGTTGAAGCACCTGCTGCAGGCGACGCTGACGCTGGCGGTGCCGCTGGGCGGCGCGCTGGCCGCGCCGACCGTCGATCCGACGCTGCCGGTGGCGCCGGCCGGGCCCAAGGGATCGCTGGTCATCATCGGCGGCAACCTGCGGGCCGACAATGCCGAGGTCTGGCAGCGCATCGTGCAGCTGGCCGGCGGCCCGGGCGCGCGCATCGCCGTGCTGCCGTCGGCCTCGTCCGACCCGACGCTGGTGGGCGAGGCGATCGTGGCCCGGCTCAATGCCTACGGCGCGAGCGCCTTCCTGGTGCCGCTGGCGGTCAAGCTGGCCGACAGCGATTTCCGCAAGGTGGCCGACGATCCCGAACTGGCGGCCGCGGTGCGCGGCGCCGGCGGCGTGTTCTTCGTCGGCGGCGACCAGGCCCGCATCACGCAGGCGCTGGTGCGCGAGGACGGCAGCCGCAGCGCGGTGCTGGACGCGGTGTGGGACCTGTACCGCAACGGCGGCGTGGTGGCCGGCAGCAGCGCCGGCGCGGCCATCATGAGCAGCACCATGTTCTACGCGCCGAACACGGTGTTCGCCACGCTGCGCGCCGGCGTCACCGAGGGGCGGGAGATCGCGCCGGGGCTGGGCTTCATCGGCGACGACGTGTTCGTCGACCAGCACCTGCTGGTGCGCGGGCGCTTCGCCCGCATGATCCCGGCGATGCTGAAGAAGGGCTACAAGTTCGGCCTCGGCATCGACGAGAACACGGCGATGGTGGTGGACAACCGGCGCCGCGTGGAGATCGTCGGCCACAAGGGCGCGCTGCTGATCGACCTGTCGCGCGCCACCACCGATCCGGGCAGCGCCGGCTTCAACGTCTCGAACGCCGTCATCAGCTACCTGGACCGGGGCGACAAGTACGACCTGGCCACGCATACCTTCACGCCGTCCGAGGCCAAGGCATCGGGCAAGCTGCAGGCGCATGCGGCGGTGCTGCGCGAGCCGGTGTTCTCGCCCGATATCCTCGGCAAGAACGCGGTGGTCGAGCTGATGGAAAACCTGATGAACAACCGCCGCAGCGAGGCGATCGGCATCGCCACCAGCGGCCGCAATACGCCGCTGCCGGAGCTGGGCTTCCAGTTCACCTTCAGCAAGACGCGCGACAGCGTGGGCTACGCGTCGGCGGCGCCGCAAAGCTACTCCATCCTCAATATGCGGCTCGACATCCGGCCGCTCGACATCGGCCAGTCGCTGACGCCGAAGTAGGCGCCAAAGTAGACGCCCATCGCTGCCGCCTGCGCGCGGCCGCCGAAGTATCACAAAAATGTTACGCATGCGATTTAATCGCAACCATTGACATGCTCCGGAATGCTGGTATTATTCAATCATCCGATTAAAGCGGGTGCGATTAATAACCCGGAGTGAACATGAATCAGTCAACCGCGCCCTCGGGCGCCGCCCTCTCAACGGCGCTGCCGCAGTCTCTGCAATTGCTGGTGGCGCGGGTCGGCATCGCCGCCGTCTTCTTCCTGTCCGGCCGCACCAAGGTGCAGGGCTGGCTGACGCTGAAGCCCTTTACATACGAGCTGTTCCGTTCGGAATACCATCTGCCGCTGATACCGGCGGAACTGGCGGCGCCGCTGGCCACCTACGCCGAGCACCTGTTCCCGTTGCTGCTGGTGGCCGGCCTGTTCACCCGCTACGCCGCGCTGGCGCTGCTGGGCATGACGGCCGTGATCGAGATCTTCGTCTATCCCGCCGCCTGGCCCACCCACCTGCTGTGGACCGCCGTGCTGCTGCCGCTGGTCGCGCAGGGCGGCGGCAAGTGGTCGCTCGACCGGCTTTTTTTTAAATAAATACATCGCATCCGCTGACATCGTGCACGTTTAAATGTAGTTCAACCTCAACTGAAAAGGAATCACCATGCTTACCTCCCGTTCCGCCCTTGCCGCATCGCTGGCCTTGACGCTGGCCGCACTGACCGGCGGCGCCCACGCCGCCGACGCCGCCAAGCCGACCGAAAAATGCTTCGGCGTCTCGCTGGCCGGCCAGAACGACTGCGCCGCCGGCGCCGGCACCAGCTGCGCCGGCACCTCCGTCACCGACTACCAGGGCGACGCCTGGACCCTGGTCGAAAAAGGTACTTGCACCAAAATCAAGACACCCAAGGGCTACGGCTCGCTGACCGCGAAGGACAAGAAATGAAAACCTTGAACGCAATCGCCATGGCCGCCGCGCTGCTGGCCGCCGGCATGTCCTCCTCGATGGCGGCCGAAGTGCCGACCGGCGCCAAGAACATCGTGCTGGTGCCGGGCTCCTTTGTCGACGGCTCCGGCTGGCGCACGGTGCACGACATCCTGTGGCTCAAGGGCTACCACATCACCGTGGTGGGGCAGCCGCATACGAGCTTCGCCGACGACGTGGCCGCCACCCGCAGCGCGCTGGAACAGCAGGACGGCCCGGCGATCCTGGTCGGCCACAGCTCGGCCGGCGCCGTCATCTCCACCGCCGGCGACGGCGACAAGGTCAAGGCGCTGGTGTTCGTGGCCGGCGTGCTGCCGGACGTGGGCGAGACGCTGGCACAGGTGATCGGCACGATGCCGTCGCCCAGCAACGACATCGTCGCCACGCAGGACGGCCACCTGTACTTCGACCGCGCAAAATTCAACGCGGACTTCGCCGGCGACCTGACGCCCAACCGCACCAACTTCCTGGCCGCGTCGCAGGTGCCGGCCACCGCCGCCGCCTTCAACACGAAGATCGCGACGGCCGCATGGAAGAACAAGCCGAGCTACGCCATCGTCTCCACCGAGGACCGCGCGCTGAGCCCGGACCTGCAGCGCTGGATGTACAAGCGCGCCGGTTCCAAGGTGACCGAGATCAAGGGCAGCCACCTGGTCTACATCTCGCAGCCGGAAGCAGTCGCCCAGGTCATTGTCGAAGCCGCGCAGCGCGCGCAGTAATTTTTTGAACCATCACCAAGGAGTATCACCATGAACCAATCCGTCGCTTCCCGTGTCAGCATCGCCGCCGCTTCCGCCCTGATGGCGCTGGCCTCCCTCACCATCGGCACCCACGTCAGCGCCGCTGAAAAAGACGCCACCGCCGAAAAGCCGGGCCGCTGCTACGGCATCAACACCTGCAAGGGCACCAGCCTGTGCGCCACCGCCAAGAACGATTGCAAGGGCCTGAATTCGTGCAAGGGCGAGGGCGTGCTGGTGCGCACCAAGACCGCCTGCCTGGCCGAAGGCGGCACGCTGACTGAAACGAAGTAATCATGAGCGCCACCGCTCCCCATTTCTCGGGATATGGCCTTGGCCTGCGCAAGGAGCACTACCGCGACTTCCTGGAAACCCGGGTCGCGGTGGACTTTGTGGAGGTCATCTCCGAGAACTTCATGATCGCCGGCGGCCAGCCGCGCCATATCCTGCGCCAGATCCGCGAACGGCATCCGGTCGCGCTGCATGGGGTGTCGATGTCGATCGGCTCGGCCGACGGCCTGCGCGCCGACTACCTCAAGCGATTGAAGGCATTGGCCGACGAGATCGAGCCGCTGTTCATCTCCGACCATCTGAGCTGGTCGCGCATCGGCGGCTTCAACTCGCACGACCTGCTGCCGGTGCCGTACACCGAGGAAGCGCTGGACATCGTCTGCGCCAATATCTCGCGGGCCCAGGATGTGCTGGGCCGGGCCATGCTGTTCGAGAATCCGTCCAGCTACCTGGCCTTCGGCGGCGCGGCGATGACCGAATGGGAATTCCTGTCGGCGATGGCCAGGCGCACCGGCTGCGGGCTGTTGCTGGACGTGAACAACGTCTACGTCAGCGCCGCCAACCACGGCTTCGACGCCAACGAATTCATCGCCGGCATCCCGTTCGAGCATGTGCGGCAGATCCACCTGGCCGGCCATAGCCGGGGCGCCGGCCTGCTGATCGACACGCACGACGGCCCGGTCAGCGAAGAAGTGTGGCAGCTGTATTCGCAGGCGATGGCGCTGGCCGGACCGGTGGCGACCATGATAGAACGCGACGACGACATCCCGCCGCTGGCGGACCTGATGCGGGAGGTGTCGACGGCGCGTTCGCTGGGCGCGCTGCGCGCATGGCACCGGGAGGCCGCATGATGCTGGCCGACCTGCAGCGGGATTTCCAGACATGGCTGGTGGCCGCCGAGCCCAGCGCCTCCATCGGCACCGATGCGCGCGCGATGGCCGGGCTGGCGGTCTACCAGAACAACTACCGCGCGCAGCTGGTGGGCTGTCTCGAGCAGTCCTACCCGCGGCTGCGCGCGTGGATAGGCGACGGGGCGTTCCGCACCGCCGCCATCAAGCATATCGACAGCCATCCGCCGCATGCGTGGACGCTGGATGCGTACGCCGACGGCTTCGACCGCACGCTGGCCGCGCTGTTCCCCGACAACCCTGACGTGTACGAACTGGCGTGGATAGAGCACGCCTTGTCGGCGACCTTCATTGCGCCCGACGCTCGCCCGCTGGCGCTGGAAGGCCTGGCGCAGGTCGACTGGGACAAGGCTGTGCTGAGCGTCGCGCCCTCGTTCATGAGCGCCGTCGCCATCACCAACGCCGAACAAATCTGGTCGGCGCTGTGGGCCGAAGAGACGCCGCCGGAAAGCGAAATGCTGGCGCGGCCGGTCGGCTTGCTGGTCTGGCGGCGGGGCTATACCTCCTGCCTGAAGCAGGTCGACGCGCTGGAGCACGAGGCGCTGCTGCGCCTGCAGGCCTGCGGCAGTTTTACGGAGCTGTGCGACTGGCTGGTCGAACGTCTGGGCGAGGCATGGGGCGTGACCAGGGCCGGCGAACTGCTGGCCAGCTGGCTGGCCAGTGAACTGATTACCGGTATCGACGCGGCATGACCGCATTCACCTCAAAGGAGCTTCACCATGTCTGACTCTGTACTGAACCGCCGCGGCTTTTTGCTGTCGGCCGCCGCCGGCGCCGCCGGGTTGTCGCTGGGCGGCGTGGCCTCCGCCGCGCAGGGCAAGGACCTGCCACCACCCGTCAAACCGAATACCGGCCCGCTGCCGGTGATGGCTGTGCGCCAGGTGGAGGCCGGCGTGCTGGACGTCGGCTATCACGAAACCGGGCCCGAGAACGGCCGGCCGGTGATACTGCTGCACGGCTATCCGTACGACATCCACAGCTACGTCGAAGTGGCGCCGATGCTGGCAGCGCAAGGCTACCGCGTGATCGTGCCGCACCTGCGCGGCCACGGCACCACGCGCTTCCTCGACGACGCCACGCCGCGCTCGGGCCAGCAGGCGGCCATCGGCCAGGACGTCATCGACCTGATGGACGCGCTGCACATACCGGAGGCGGTGCTGGCCGGCTACGACTGGGGCGGCCGCGCCGCCTGCGTGGCGGCGGCGCTGCGGCCCACGCGCGTGGTCGGGCTGGTGTCGGTCAACAGCTATCTGATACAGGACATCGCCAAGGCCAGCTTGCCGGCGTCGGCCAAGGTGGAGGCGGGCTTCTGGTACCAGTTCTACTTCCTGACCGAACGCGGTCGCGCAGGACTGACGGCCAACCGCAACGACGTCGCCCGCATCCTGTGGGAGAACAATTCGCCGAGCTGGCGCTTCGACGGCCCGACCTTCGAACGATCGGCCAAGGCGTTCGACAATCCGGACTACGTCGACGTGGTGCTGCATTCGTACCGTCACCGGCTGGGCGCGGCGCCCGGCTATCCGGACTATGAAAAGCAGGAAGCGAAGCTGGCCACCGGGCCGGTGATTCCGGTACCGGCGATCACGCTCGACGGCCTTGATGACGGCGTGATCCGCGCCACCGACGGCAGCGCGTCGGCGGCAAAATTCAGCGGTCCGCGCAGCCATCGGCGCGTTCCCGGAGCAGGCCACAATCTGTCGCAGGAGGCGCCGAAAGTGTTCGCCGACGCCGTGGCCGAGTTGGTCCGCAACGGAAAATGGCGGACATAGAAGCGCATTTTGGCCAGGCGCGGGATTACAATGGCGGTCACTTTTCACTGACCGCCGGGAGTCCCATGAACCGCTTTATCTCTTACGTGCTGGCGCTGGCCGTCACTGTGCCCGCATTGGCCGCTGCCGCGCAGCCGGCCACGGTCCGCCTCGACTATCTTCACAGCGGCAATGCGCTCAACGAGCAGTATGCGATGGAGCGCGTGGTGATCGAGCCGTTGCCGTGGCCGGGCGACATGAGCCGCACCATCGACGACACCAATCGCGGCAACAACATGGTGGAGGTGGTCGACGCCAAGACCGGCGATTTGCTGTACTCGCGCGGCTTCTCGACCATCTTCGCCGAATGGCGCAGCACCGAGGAGGCCAATCACGCCAATCGCGGCTTCCAGGAGTCGGTGCGCTTTCCGAAACCGGACCGGCCGGTGCGCGTGCGCATCCTGAAGCGGGACGACCGCAACGCGTTCTCCGTGGTCTGGACCGCCGACATCGACACCGATGCGATGGACGTGGTGCGCAGGCAGACGCCTCCACCTGATTTGGCCAAACCGATCGGCATCCGCGTCAACGGTCCATCGCCGGACAAGGTCGACCTGCTGATCCTGGGCGACGGCTACACCAAGGCGGAGATGGCGAAGTTTGAAGCGACCGCGCGCAAACTGGCCGACCACCTGTTTGAAACCTCGCCGTTCAAGGAACGCGCGAAGGACTTCAACGTCTGGGCGCTGGCGCTGCCGACCGAGGAATCGGGCGTGTCGCGGCCGTCGACCGGCGTGCATCACGCGTCGCCGCTGGGCGCGCGCTACGACATTTTCGGCAGCGAGCGCTATGTGCTGACCACCGACAACCGCGCCCTGCGCGAGCTGGCGCAGTACGCGCCGTACGAATTCATCGAGATATTGGTGAACAACGAGACCTATGGCGGTGGCGGCATCTTCGGCCAGTTCAGCACAGCGGCGGCCAACAACGACTGGGCCAACTACCTGTTCGTGCATGAATTCGGCCACCACTTCGCCGGCCTGGCCGACGAGTACTACACCTCGCCCGTGGCCTACCAGTCGACCGGCGCGCGCCAGGAGCCGTGGGAGCCGAATGCGACCGCGCTGCGCGATCCGGCCAATGTGAAGTGGAAGAAGTTCGTCAAAGCCGGCACGCCGCTGCCGACGCCGTGGCCGAAGGAGGCCTATGAAACGGCGTCGCGCGCCTACCAGAAGGAGCGCGCCGCGCTGCGGGCGGCCAACCGGCCGGAGTCGGAAATGAGCGCCTTGTTCCGCAAGGACCTGGAGTCGACCAATGCGCTGTTCTCGAAAGACCCGCACTTCCACACGGTGGGCGCGTTCGAGGGGGCTAACTACGAGGCCAAGGGCTACTACCGCCCGCAGATGCAGTGCATCATGTTCGACCGCAGCGAGAAGTTCTGCTCCGTCTGCGCCGACGCGATCGGCACCATCATCGACCTGTACTCGCGCCCCGGGACTCGGCGGTAAAATCAAGTTAGGTACGGTAGCGTACAGAGTGCTTTATCTCGTCGGCATATTCTGAATACGTGACATCGAAAGCCCCGCTTTCATATGATAAGAACGTATCCAAATCAACATCGAGAGGAAATACCATGAACAAAATTATCGCTACCCTGATCGCCGGTCTGTTCGCCACCGCCGCCTTCGCACAAACCCCTGCTGTCGTCAAAGCTGAAAATGACGTGAACAAGGACGTGGCCAAGGCCGAGCAGAAGGAAATGAAGGTGGACGCCAAGGCCGACAAGAAGGCTCATAAAGCCATCGCCAAAGCCGACAAGACCCACGACACCGCCGCCGCCCACGTTGAAGTGGAAAAAGCCAAAGCCAACGAAAAAGTAGCCAAGGCCGATCCGGAAGACAAAGCCAAGGTCGCCGCCAAGGGTGAAAAATCGGTCGCCAAGGCTGAAGAAAAAGCCGAGAAAAAGGCAGTGAAAGCCGACGCCAAAGCGATCAAGGAAACCGTTGACGCCACCGCCGACAAAGCGATCGCCGCCAACAAGACCGACGCCGTCAAAGCCAAAGGCGCTGCCGACGTCAAAGCTGCCGCTGCCAAGAACTAACTAGCAGCGGGATAAACCCGGGGTCAGGTCCGGCAATCGGACACGAGCTCTACCGTAGCGTTCGCTACGGTAGAGCTCGTGTCCGATTGCCGGACCTGACCCCGGGTTTTTTTAGACGATAGGCGTCAGCGAGGTTGGCTTGATCTTGGTCGCCAGCGCCTTGCCCTTGCGGGCGCGCTTGCCGAAGTGGACCGCCAGCGCCGATGCCGACAGACGCTCTTCCTGCGGCTTGGCGCCACGGCCTATGCCCGAGACGATCACGCCCTTCTGGCTGATAGGCTTGGCCGCGATCAGCGTTTCCTTGTCGTCCAGCTCCATCAGGATCACGCCGCGGCCACCGTTGGTCAGCACCTTCATCTCATCCATGCCGAACACCAGCACCCGTGCGTTGGCCGACAACACAGCCACCGCGCTGGCGCCTTCGCCGATTACCGCCGGCGGCAGCGGGACGTCGCCGTCCTCCATCGTGATGAAGGCCTTGCCGCCCTTGATGCGGCTGACCATGTCGCCGGCCTTGGCGACGAAGCCGAAGCCCGCGCTGGTGGCCAGCATCAGCTGCGTGGCGCCGCTGCCTGCGAAGTAGTGCAGGATGCGGGCGCCCGGCGCCAGGTCGATCAGCGTGGTGACCGGCACGCCGTCGCCGCGCGCGTTGGGCAGCGCCGCAACCGGCACCGAATACACCTTGCCGTTGCTGCCGAAGGCCAGCAGGTTGTCCACCGTGCGGCATTCGAAGGCGCCGTAGATCGCGTCGCCGGCCTTGAAGGTGAACTGCGTGGCGTCGTGGCCGATGCCGGTACGGGCGCGTATCCAGCCTTTTTCCGAAATGATGACGGTGACCGGTTCGTCCACCACCTTCTGCTCGACCACGGCTTTCTGCGCTTCCTCGATCACGGTGCGGCGGGCGTCGCCATACAGCTTGGCGTCGGCGTCGATTTCCTTGATGATGGCGCGCTTCATGGACGACGGGTTGTCCAGCAGGTCCTGCAGCAGTCCTTTTTCCTTGCGCAGCTCGGCCAGTTCCTGCTGGATCTTGATCGCTTCCAGGCGCGCCAGTTGGCGCAGGCGGATTTCCAGGATGTCTTCGGCCTGGATCTCCGACAGGCGGAAGCGCTCCATCAGCGCCGCTTTCGGTTCGTCCGAGTTGCGGATGATGTGGATGACTTCATCGATGTTCAGCAGGATGGTCTCGCGGCCTTCCAGGATGTGGATGCGCGCGTCGACCTTGCCCAGCTTGAACTGCGTGCGGCGGGTGACGGTGATGAAGCGGAATTCGATCCACTCCTGCAGGATGTCGGTCAGGCCCTTCTGGCGCGGGCGGCCATCGCCGCCGATCATCACCAGGTTGATCGAGGCCGACGATTCGAGCGAGGTATGCGCCAACAGCAGCAGCATGAATTCGGTCTGGTCCTGGTTCTTCGACTTCGGTTCGAACACCAGACGCACCGGCGCCGCGCGGCCCGATTCGTCGCGTATCGTATCCAGCGAATTGAGGATCAGCGATTTGAGCGCCAGCTGTTCCGGCGACAGCGCCTTCTTGCCCATCTTGATCTTCGGGTTGGTCAGCTCCTCGATCTCTTCCAGCACCTTCTGCGACGAGGTGCCCGGCGGCAGTTCGTTGACCACCGCCTGCCACTGGCCGCGCGCCAGTTCTTCGATCTTCCAGCGCGCACGCACCTTCATGCTGCCACGGCCGGTGGCGTACATGTCGCTGATCTGCGAGGCCGGAGTGATGATCTGGCCGCCGCCCGGGAAGTCCGGGCCGGGTATCATCGTCATCAATTCGCTGTGCGAGATCTTCGGATTGCGGATCATGGCGACGGCGGCCTGCGCCACCTCGCCCAGGTTGTGCGACGGGATTTCCGTCGCCAGGCCGACCGCGATGCCGGAGGCGCCGTTCAGCAGCACCATCGGCAGGCGCGCCGGCAGCAGGCACGGTTCTTCGGTCGAGCCGTCGTAGTTGGCCTGGAATTCGACCGTGCCGAGGTTGATTTCGTCGAGCAGCACCTTGGCGATCGGCGTCAGCCGGGCTTCGGTGTATCGCATCGCCGCGGCGCCGTCGCCGTCGCGCGAGCCGAAGTTACCCTGGCCGTCGACCAGCGGGTAGCGCAGCGAGAAGTCCTGCGCCATGCGCACCATGGCGTCGTATACCGACTGGTCGCCGTGCGGGTGCAATTTACCCAGCACGTCGCCGACCACGGTCGCCGACTTGCGCGGCTTGGCGGTGGCGTTCAGGCCCATTTCGTTCATCGCGTACAGGATGCGGCGCTGCACCGGCTTCTGGCCGTCGCACACGTCCGGCAGCGCGCGGCCCTTGACCACCGAGATCGCGTAGTCGAGGTAGGCGCGCTCGGCGAAGGTGGACAAGGTCAGCGTGTCGCCGCCATCGCCGCCGTCGCCGTCGCCCAGCGGGGCGCCCGGGCCGCCGGCGTCATCGCCGCCGCCACCGCCACCACCCATGGCGCCCATGCCGCCGTCGCCGCCCATGCCGTCGCCGCCTTGCGGCGGCATCGGTGGTGCGGGCGGAGCGGGCGGCGTAGCGATAGCCTGCTGGCCGGCTGCCGTTTCCGGCGCCGGTTCGTCAAAGAGATTTGCTTGATGAGTCATAGTCGGTCAGTAATTAGATATCGGCTTCGGCTTCGTTGCCGTGTTCTTCGATCCAGGCGCGGCGGGCGGCGGCTTCGCCTTTGCCCATCAACATATTGAAGCGCGCGGCCGATTCGCCGTGCGCGTAGGCGCCCAGCGACACCGGCAGCAGGCGGCGCGTGTCCGGGTTCATCGTGGTTTCCCACAGCTGTTCGGCGTTCATCTCGCCCAGGCCCTTGAAGCGGGAGATGGACCAGGCGCCTTCCTTCAGGCCGTCCTTGCGCAGCTTGTCCTCGATCGCCACCAGTTCGCCGGCGTCGAGCGCGTACAGCTTCTGGATCGGCTTCTTGCCGCGCGCAGGCGCGTCCACGCGGTACAGCGGCGGACGGGCGATGCAGATGTTCCCGTTGGCGATCAGCCCTGGGAAGTGCTTGAAGAAGAGGGTCAGCAGCAGCACCTGGATGTGCGAGCCGTCGACGTCCGCATCGGAGAGGATGCAGATCTTGCCGTAACGGAGGCCGCTCAAATCCGGCATGGTGTCGGCGTTGTGCGGATCGACGCCGATGGCCACCGAGATGTCGTGGATCTCGTTGTTGGCGAACAGGCGGTCCTTGTCGGTCTCCCACGAGTTGAGCACCTTGCCGCGCAGCGGCAGGATGGCCTGGAATTCCTTGTCGCGGCCCATCTTGGCCGAACCGCCCGCCGAGTCGCCCTCGACCAGGAACAATTCGGTGCGCGTGACGTCGGTCGATTCGCAGTCGGTCAGCTTGCCCGGCAGGACGGCCACGCCGGACGATTTCCTCTTCTCGACCTTTTGCAGCGAGCGCAGGCGCGATTGCGCCTGCTTGATGACCAGCTCCGCCAGCTTCTTGCCGTAGTCGACGTGGTGGTTCAGCCACAGCTCGAGCGCGGGCTTGGAGTAGGTCGACACCAGGCGCACGGCGTCGCGCGAGTTGAGGCGTTCCTTGATCTGGCCCTGGAACTGCGGGTCCAGCACCTTGGCCGACAGCACGAAGGAGACGCGCGCGAACACGTCCTCCGGCAGCAGCTTGACGCCCTTGGGCAGCAGCGAGTGCATCTCGACGAAGTTCTTCACGGCGCCGTACAAGCCGTCGCGCAGGCCCGATTCGTGGGTGCCGCCGTTCGGCGTCGGGATCAGGTTGACGTAGGATTCGCGCACCACGGCGCCTTGCTCGGTCCATGCCACCACCCACGCCGCGCCTTCGCCCTCGGCGAAGCCTTCGGCGTCCGGCCCGGCGAACTGCGCGCCTTCAAACAGCGGGATCAGGGTTTCGCCGTCGGTCGATTGCGCCAGCGCCTCGGTCAGGTAGCCGCGCAGGCCGTCGTTGTACTGCCAGGTCTGCGATTCGCCGGTCTTGGCGTTGGCCAGCGTGACGGTGACGCCAGGCAGCAGCACGGCCTTGGAGCGCAGCAGGCGCTGAAGCTCGGTCTGCGAGATGGCCGGCGAGTCGAAATATTTGGCGTCCGGCCAGGCGGTGACGCGGGTGCCGGACTTCTTGCCGTCGCGCGGAGCGACGATGGAGGACAGCGGCTCGACCACGTCGCCGTGCTCGAAGGCCAGCTTGTGCAGGCCGGTGCCGTCGGGCTCCTTGCGCCAGACGGTGATCTCCAGGCGCTTGGACAGCGCATTGGTGACCGACACGCCGACGCCGTGCAAACCGCCGGAGAACGCGTAGGCGCCGCCCGAACCCTTGTCGAACTTGCCGCCGGCGTGCAGGCGGGTGAAGACGATTTCCACCGTCGGCACGCCTTCTTCCGGATGCAGGCCGACCGGGATGCCGCGGCCGTCGTCCTCGACGGTGATGCTGCCGTCGGCGTTCTGCGTGACGATGATGTTTTTGCAATGCCCGCCCAGCGCCTCATCGGAGGCATTGTCGATCACTTCCTGGATGATGTGCAGCGGGTTCTCGGTACGGGTGTACATCCCCGGGCGTTGCTTGACGGGTTCCAGGCCCTTGAGGACCCGGATGGATGATTCGCTGTAGTCGGAAACTGGTTTTTTAGTGGCCATACGTGATCAAGCTTGAGGTTTAATACTGGGTTTATGTACAGTTTTATGCGGGCGTTTGCGTATTCTATCCTCAACCGGGCGTAATCGCGGCGGAAAAGGGCCAAAAAAAAGGCGCGGGCCAATTTATACACGATGTTTACAACGACGGCCCGCCTTTTTAGACCGTTTTTACGGCGGCGTCGATAAGCTGTTTTGTATCGCAACGATCAAAACAGGGGCTTGCATGATCATCGCCATCGCCAACCAGAACGACGCCGCCAGGGCCGCAGTGGCCGCCCATCTGGCCCGGCTGCGCGCCCGCAGCGGCCATACCGTGACGCTGATCGACACCGCCGCGCGCACCGTTTCGGGGCGCGAGCTGGTGGCCGAGCTGGAACGGCTGCGCAGCCGCCGCTGCGACATCGTCATCGACACCGCGGGCCGTGACTCCGCCGATAACCGGGCGGCGCTGATCGCCGCCCGGCTGGCGGTGGTGCCGCTGGCGCCGTCGCAGGCCGATCTGGCGGGGCAGTATGCGCTGATCGCGCGGCTGAACGCGGCGCGCATGTTCAATCCGGGGCTGCGGGTGCTGTTCGTGCTCGTCGGCGACGCCGATGCGGCCGAACTGGCGGCGGTGCGCGCTTATGTGGCGCATGTGATGTCGGCGACGCTGGCCCACACCGTGCTGCACGCGGGCGCCAACGGCGACATGGAGTCCCTCTATCACGAAGTTTTTACCCACTAGCAGAAAGACCGCATCATGAAGAAGTTAATACTCTCCGCCTCAATTTTTGCCGCTGTCTTTGGCGGCAGCGTGCGCGCGCAGGATGCCGCGCCGGCGGCGAAGCCGGACAACGAGACCAGCTTCAACGCCGCCGTCGTCAGCGATTACCGATATCGCGGCGTTTCGCAAACCCGCTTGCAGCCGGCGCTGCAGGGTGGCTTCGACTACGTCAACAACCCGACCGGCTTCTATGCCGGCACCTGGCTGTCGACCATCAAGTGGACCAAGGACGCGGGCGGTGGCGGCGACGTCGAATGGGATATCTACGCCGGCCAGCGTGGACAGGTGAGCGAGGCGGTGTCGTATGACGTCGGCGTTCTGGGTTATGTGTACCCGTCGAACGGCCTCGATAAGGTGTCCGGCTTCGTCGACGCCAACACCGCCGAAATCTACGGCCAGCTGGGCTACGGGCCGGCCTACGTCAAGTATTCGCACGCGGTGACCAACCTGTTCGGCTTCGTCGACAGCAAGAACAGCGGCTATCTCGATATCGGCGCCAATATCGATGCGGGCGAGGGCTATACCGTCAACCTGCATGCGGGCCACCAGAAAGTGAGGCGCAACGACGCGGCAAGCTACACCGACTGGAAAATCGGCGTGACCAGGGACTTCGGCGTGGTGACCGGCGCGCTGGCCGTCATCGGCACCAACGCCAGCAAGACCGCCTACGCTTCGCCGGCCAACGGCAAGTTCCTCGGCAAGACCGCGCTGCAGGTGATTGTTAACAAAACCTTTTAAAAACGGTCTTCAATCGAAGGCGACATCCTCCAGACGGAAGCGGTACTTGCGACGCTCAGGCAGCGTCCAACCCGGGCCGGGTTCCGCGGAGCGTGGCTTCTTTCCACGGCGGTTAATACGATCGCCGATGGATCCTGCGATGCCCCATTCCTGCCGGCCTGTTCGATCAGATCGAGCAGGGTATGGGCTGCTAACTGCACACTGATTGTTCTGTTCCGGAAATAGGTTCCGCCAGAAGGGTTCAGAAGAAATAGCAGAAGACTTCAGAACAGGGACTCCGCGCGAACACCCCATACATATCCTCCCCGCGATTTTTACGGTTTGTTTACACCCGCTCTCCAAGTCTTTACAAAATCTTTAGACCCTTCCCGCTAACCTTCTCATTATCAAAACAAGACCTGTGAGGGTGTGATGGACATAGTATTTATCGGTGCAATGGTGGTGTTCTTTGCCGTAACCGTGGCGTTTGCCGCCGGCTGCGACAAGCTGGGAGGCCAGCCATGAGCATCTTCTATCTGATCGGCGCAATCGCCTCCGCCGGCCTGCTGGTGTACCTGGTCGTGGCGCTGTTGAAAGCGGAGGAACTGTGATGACCATGCAATCGATACTACTGCTGGTGGCGTTCCTGGCCGCGTTGCTGGCGCTGGCCTGGCCGCTGGGCATCCTGCTGACCCGCGTCGGCGACGGCAGCGCCATTCCGGGCATGGGCTGGATGGGCCGGATCGAAAAGCTGCTGTACCGCCTGGCCGGGATGGCAGGCAAGGATGGCGCGGTCGAAGGCCAGGGCTGGAAAGCCTACGCCATCGCGCTGCTGCTGTTTAACGGCATCGGCGCGCTGGCCGTGTACGCCCTGCAGCGCGTGCAGGCCTTCCTGCCGCTGAATCCACAGGGCCTGGCCAACGTCAGCGCCGACTCCTCGTTCAACACCGCCGTCAGCTTTGTCAGCAATACCAACTGGCAGGGCTACAGCGGCGAACAGACCATGAGCTACCTGACCCAGATGCTGGTGCTGGCGGGGCAGAACTTCTTCTCGGCCGCCACCGGCATCGCCGTGGCCTATGCGCTGATCCGCGGCTTTTCGTCGCGCTCGGCCAAGTCCATCGGTAACTTCTGGGCAGACGTCACCCGCTCCACCTTGTACGTGCTGCTGCCGCTGTCGCTGGTGTTCGCCGTGTTCCTGATGGGGCAGGGCGTGATCCAGAACTTCTCGGCCTACAAGGACGTGCGTCTGCTCGATGCCGTGACCTACACCCAGCCCAAAGTGGGCGCCGACGGCCAGCCGCTGAAGGACGCCAAGGGCGAGCCGGTCACGGAAACGCTGACCGCCACCACGCAAAGCATCGCCATGGGCCCGGTCGCCTCGCAGGAAGCGATCAAGATGCTGGGCACCAACGGCGGCGGCTTCTTCAACGCCAACTCGGCCCATCCCTATGAAAATCCCACGCCGCTGGCCAACTTCATGCAGATGCTGGCGATCTTCGTGATCCCGGCCGGCCTGTGCTTCGCCTTCGGCCGCATGGTCGGCGACAAGCGCCAGGGTTGGGCGGTGCTGGGCGCGATGACGGTGCTGTTCGTCGCCTGCACGGTGGTGGTGCTGGGCGCCGAGCAGGCCGCGCATCCCGCGCTGCAGGCGCTGCACGTCGACCAGACCATGAGCGCGCTGCAATCGGGCGGCAATATGGAAGGCAAGGAAACCCGCTTCGGCATCAGCGCCTCGGCCCTGTTCGCGGCGGTGACCACGGCCGCGTCGTGCGGCGCGGTCAACGCCATGCACGATTCCTTCATGCCGGTCGGCGGCATGATCCCGATGCTGCTGATCCAGTTCGGCGAAGTGATCTTCGGCGGCGTCGGCTCAGGCCTGTACGGCATGCTGATCTTCGCCATCATGGCGGTGTTCATCGCCGGCCTGATGATAGGCCGCACGCCTGAATACCTGGGCAAGAAGATCCAGGCCTATGAAATGAAAATGACCTCGATCGCCATCCTGGTCACGCCGACGCTGGTGCTGGCCGGCACCGCCATCGCCGTCATGTGCGACGCCGGCAAGGCCGGCATCCTCAACCCGGGCGCGCATGGCTTCTCGGAGATCCTGTACGCCTTCAGCTCGGCCGCCAACAACAACGGCAGCGCGTTTGCCGGCCTGTCCGCCAACACGCCGTTCTATAACATCGCGCTGGCGATCGCCATGTGGTTTGGCCGCTTCGCGATGATCGTGCCGATCCTGGCCATCGCCGGTTCGCTGGCCGGCAAGAAGCGGCTGGAGGCCAACGCCGGCACCATGCCGACCCACGGTCCGATGTTCATCGGCCTGCTGTGCGGCGTGGTCGCCCTGGTCGGCGTGCTGAATTACGTGCCGGCGCTGGCGCTCGGCCCTGTGGTTGAACACCTGCAGCTGTTTGCAAAATAAGGAATCGCCATGTCAGACACAACGCAAAAAGAGATGACCCTCTTTACCAATCCACCTTCCAGTTCACCTGTCAATCCGCCTGCGAAGAAGCTGCGGCTGTTCGACTCGGAGCTGCTGATGCCGGCCATCGCCGACTCGTTCCGCAAGCTCAGTCCCGCAACGCAGCTGCGCAGCCCCGTGATGTTCGTGGTCTACGTCGGCAGCATCATCACCACGCTGCTGTACGTGCAGGCGCTGTTCGGCCAGGGTGAGGCGCGGCCCGGCTTCATCCTGGCCACCTCCATCTGGCTGTGGTTCACGGTGCTGTTCGCGAACTTCGCCGAGGCGATGGCCGAGGGGCGCAGCAAGGCGCAGGCGGCCTCGCTGCGTAGCCTGAAGCAGAGCGTCGTCGCCAAGAAACTGGCCACGCCGAAGCACGGCACCACTTGGCTGCCGCAGCCCGCGCTCGACCTGCGCAAGGGCCACTACATCCTGGTCGAAGCGGGCGACGTGATTCCGATCGACGGCGAAGTGATCGAAGGCGTGGCCTCGGTCGACGAAAGCGCTATCACCGGCGAATCGGCGCCGGTGATCCGCGAGTCGGGCGGCGACTTTTCCAGCGTCACCGGCGGCACCCGCGTGCTGTCGGACTGGCTGGTGGTCAAGGTCACCGCCAATCCGGGCGAGACCTTCCTCGACCGCATGATCTCGATGGTCGAAGGCGCCAAGCGCCAGAAGACCCCCAACGAAATCGCGCTGACCATCCTGCTGGTGGCGCTGACCATCGTGTTCCTGGTCGTCACCGTGACCTTGCTGCCGTTCTCTCTGTTCTCGGTGGCCGCCGCCGGCTCGGGAACGCCGATCACCATCACCGTGCTGATCGCGCTGCTGGTATGCCTGATCCCGACCACCATCGGCGGCCTGCTGTCGGCCATCGGCGTGGCCGGCATGAGCCGCATGATGCAGGCCAACGTGATCGCCACCTCCGGCCGCGCGGTCGAAGCGGCCGGCGACGTCGACGTGCTGCTGCTCGATAAAACCGGCACCATCACGCTGGGCAACCGCCAGGCTTCGGCCTTCTTCCCCGCGCCGGGCGTGACCGACCAGCAGCTGGCCGACGTGGCGCAACTGGCCTCGCTGGCCGACGAAACGCCGGAAGGCCGCAGCATCGTGGTGCTGGCCAAGCAGAAGTTCAACATCCGCGAACGCGAGATGGCGTCGCTGCACGCCGTGTTCGTGCCGTTCACCGCGCAGACCCGGATGAGCGGCGTCGACATCGGCGAATCGGGTTCGGTACGCGCTGTTCGCAAGGGCGCGGCCGACACCGTGCGCCAGTATGTCGAGTCGCTGGGCCAGCCCTATCCGGCCGAGGTGTCGCGCACCGTCGACGATGTCGCCCGCCGCGGCAGCACGCCGCTGGTGGTGGTCGATGCCGGCCGGGTGATGGGCGTGGTCGAGCTCAAGGACATCGTCAAGGGCGGCATCAAGGAGCGTTTCGCCGAGCTGCGCCGCATGGGCATCAAGACCGTGATGATCACCGGCGACAACAAGCTGACCGCCGCCGCCATCGCCGCCGAGGCGGGCGTGGACGACTTCCTGGCCGAGGCGACGCCGGAGGACAAGCTCAAACTGATCCGCAGCTACCAGTCCGAAGGCCGCCTGGTGGCCATGACCGGCGACGGCACCAACGACGCGCCGGCGCTGGCCCAGGCCGACGTCGCCGTGGCGATGAACTCCGGCACCCAGGCCGCCAAGGAGGCCGGCAACATGGTCGACCTGGATTCGAATCCGACCAAGCTGCTGGAGATCGTCGAAATCGGCAAGCAGATGCTGATGACGCGCGGCTCGCTGACGACGTTCTCGATCTCGAACGACATCGCCAAGTACTTCGCCATCATCCCGGCGGCCTTCGTCGGCACCTATCCGCAGCTGAAGGCGCTCGACGTCATGCACCTGGCCAGTCCGTCGTCGGCCATCATGTCGGCGGTGATCTTCAACGCATTGATCATCGTCGTGCTGATCCCGCTGGCGCTCAAGGGCGTGCAGTACCGCGCCATCGGCGCCGTCGCGCTGTTGCGCCGCAACCTGCTGCTGTACGGCGTCGGCGGCATCATCCTGCCGTTCATCGGCATCAAGGCGATCGACCTGCTGCTGTCGGCGTTCAACCTGGTTTAAGGAGTCATCATGTCATCATCCCTGTCGTCCCATCTTCGCCCCGCCGTCGTCGTCTTCGGCGCATTGACGCTGATCTGCGGCGTGATCTACCCATTGGCCGTCACCGGCATCGGCGCCGTGGCGTTCCCGGCGCAGGCCGCCGGCAGCATCGTCGAGATCGACGGCAAGGCGGTCGGTTCGACGCTGATCGGCCAGTCGTTCTCGTCGCCGAAGTACTTCTGGGGCCGGCCGTCGGCCACCGGGCCGATGCCCGACAATGCCGCCGGTTCCGGCGGCTCCAACCTGGGCTCGAACAACGCGGCCCAACTGGACGCCGTCAAGGGCCGCATCGACGCGCTCAAGGCCGCCGACCCGGGCAACACGCTGCCGGTGCCGGTCGACCTGGTGACGGCGTCGGGCAGCGGACTCGATCCGGAGATCAGCGTCGCCGCCGCCCGCTACCAGGCCGGCCGCGTCGCCGCCGCCCGCCGGATGCCCGCCGAACAGGTGCTGGCGATGATAGACGGCAGCCGGCTGAAGCAGTATTTCGGCTTCTTCGGCGAACCGCGCGTCAACGTGCTGGAGCTTAATCTCGCGCTGGACCGGGCAAAACCGGCAACGAAGCAGTAAAATCGACGGATGGCCATGTTCCCCAACGATAGTGTGCGACCCGACCCCGATGCGCTGCTGGCGCAGGTGCAGGCGCAGGAGCGCAAGGCGGCGCGCGGCAAGCTGCGCATCTACTTCGGCGCCTCGGCCGGCGTCGGCAAGACCTACGCCATGCTGGCCGCCGCCCGCAAGCTGCAGGCCGACGGCCAGGCCGTGCTGGTCGGCGTGGTGGAAACCCATGGCCGCAGCGAGACGGCGGCCATGCTGGCCGGACTGGACGTGCTGCCGCCGAAGGCGGTCGACTATCGCGGCAAGCGCATCGCCGAATTCGACCTCGACGGCGCGCTGGAGCGCCGTCCGCCGCTGATCCTGATGGACGAGTTGGCCCATTCCAACGCGCCCGGCTCGCGCCACCCCAAGCGCTGGCAGGACGTCGAGGAGCTGCTCGACGCCGGCATCGACGTGCTCACCACCGTCAACGTGCAGCACCTGGAAAGCCTGAACGACGTGGTCGGCGGCATCACCGGCATCCGCGTCGGCGAAACCGTGCCGGACACGGTGTTCGACCAGGCCGACGAGGTGGTGCTGGTCGATATTCCGGCCGACGAGCTGCTGTCGCGGCTCAAGAGCGGCAAGGTGTACCAGGAACAGCAGGCCGAACGCGCGTCGAAGAATTTTTTCCGCAAGGGGAACCTGATCGCGCTGCGCGAGCTGGCGCTGCGCCGCACCGCCGACCGCATCGAGGACGACGTGCGCGCCTACCGCGTGGAGAAGTCCATCGCCGAGATATGGAAGACCGGCGCCGCGCTGCTGGCCTGCGTCGGCCCGCGCCCGGGCGGCGAGCACACGGTGCGCAGCACGGCGCGGCTGGCCAGCCAGCTGGGCACCGGCTGGCACGCGATCTATATCGAAACGCCGTCGCTGCAGCGGCTGCCCGCCGCCCAGCGCGAACAAATCCTCAAGACGCTCAAGCTGGCCGAAGACCTGGGCGCTGCCACCGCCGTCATTTCCGGCCACGACATCGCGCTGGCGGCGGTCGATTACGCGCGCAGCCACAACCTGTCGAAGATCGTCATGGGACGCGGCCATCCGACCTGGCCCTGGCGCAAGCCGCACATCAAGCGCCTGGCCGCGTACGCGCCGGACATCGACCTGATCGAAATCGGCGAGCCGCGCAACGAGGCCGGCGCGGGTGTGCCGCGCGCGGCGGCGGGCGCAGGCTGGGGCTGGGATGCATCCGGCACCGCCGACGGTTCGCCGGACGGCGAGCCGGATACCGCGCTGGTGCGCCGTCGCGCCGCTGGCTACCTCGTCGCCGGCGCGGCCAGCTTCGCCACCGCCTTGCTGGCCACGCCGCTGCTGGCCTACTTGGACTTGGCCAACATCGCCATGCTGTTCCTGCTGGTGGTGGTGCTGGTGGCGGTGCGCTTCGGGCGCGGCCCGTCGGTGCTGGCCACCTGCGTCAGCGTGGCCTGCTTCGACTTCTTCTTCGTGCCGCCGCGCTTCACCTTCGCGGTGTCGGACTTCCAGTACCTGATCACCTTCGTGGTCATGCTGGCGGTGGGGCTGATCACCGGCCACCTGACGGCCGACCTGCGCTTCCAGGCGCGCGTCGCCTCGCACCGCGAAAAGCGTTCGCGCGCGCTGTACGAGTTTGCCCGCGAACTGTCGGGCGCCCTGCAGACCGAGCAGATTTTCGAGACCACGCAAAGCTTCATCCAGCGCGCCTTCCGCGCCCGCGCCACCTTGCTGGTGCCGGACGACGCCGGCCGTTTGCGGCTGCCGCCGCTGAACGCGGCCGACATCGCCACCAGCGCCCACTTGTCGGTGCTGGACACCGGCATCGCCCAATGGGCCTACGACCGCGCCGAAAGCGCGGGCCTGGGCACCGACACGCTGCCGGCCAGCCGCATCTTCTACCTGCCGCTGGTGGCGCCGATGCGCACCCGCGGCGTGCTGGCGATCGAGCCAGAACACCGGCGCTGGATCCTGATCCCCGAGCAGCGGCAGCAGCTCGACACCTTCGCCGCGCTGGCCGCCATCGCGCTGGAGCGGGTGCACTACATCGAGGTGGCGCAGAACGCGCTGGTCAACATGGAGTCGGAGCGGTTGCGCAACTCGCTGCTGGCGGCGCTGTCGCACGACCTGCGCACGCCGTTGACGTCGCTGGTCGGGCTGTCCGAATCGCTGGCCGGCTCCAAACCGGCGCTGGCGCCGTCGCAGCTGGACATGGCCGCCGCGCTGCACGACGAGGCGCTGCGCATGAGCGCACTGGTGTCCAACCTGCTCGACATGGCGCGCATCCAAAGCGGCGAGGTCAAATTCAACCTGCAATGGCAGCCGCTGGAAGAAGTGGTCGGCAGCGCATTGCGCGCCGTCGGCTCGCTGCTGAAGGGCCATCAGGTGCGCACCCGGCTGCCGCCCGAGCTGCCGCTGCTGCGCTACGACGCGGTGCTGATCGAGCGGGTGCTGTGCAACCTGCTGGAAAACGCCGCCAAATACACGCCGCCCGGCTCGCGCATCGAGATCTCCGCCGAGCTGCACGGCGCCTGGATCAACATCATGGTCTATGATGACGGTCCGGGCCTGCCGCATGGGCGCGAAGAAGCGATCTTTGAAAAATTCACCCGCGGCGAGCGCGAATCGGCCAAGCCGGGCGTCGGGCTGGGGTTGGCGATCTGCCGCGCCATCGTCGAGGCGCACGGAGGCCGCATTGCGGCGGCGCCATCGCCGCTGGGCGGCGCCGCCTTCGCCATCACGCTGCCGCTGGGCACACCGCCGGCCATGCCGGAGCTGGAACAGGAACATCGCCATGAATGACGCCGCCACCTTGCCGACCGCGCCTGTCGCCCTGCTGGTCGAGGACGAACCGCAGATCCGCCGCTTCGTGCGCAGCGCGCTGGAGGAGGAGGGCTGGCAGGTGCACGAGGCGGCGACCTTGCAGCGCGGCCTGATCGACGCCGGCACCCGCAAGCCCGACCTGATCGTGCTCGATCTGGGCCTGCCCGACGGCGACGGCATCGATTTCGTCACCGACGTGCGCAAGTGGTCGAGCGTGCCGGTGATCGTGCTGTCGGCGCGGGTCAACGAAGCCGACAAGATCCGCGCGCTGGACGCCGGCGCCGACGACTACCTGACCAAGCCGTTCGGCGTGGGCGAGCTGCTGGCCCGCGTGCGCGCCACCCTGCGGCGCCAGCGCCAGCCGGCCGCCGACAATTCCGGCCTGATCCAGTTCGGCGACGTCGCGGTGGACCTGAAGAACCGCCGCGTGACGCGCGCCGGCGAGAACGTGCACCTGACGCCGACCGAATACCGCCTGCTGGCGGTCCTGGTCAGCAACGCCGGCCGCGTGATGACCAACCCGCAGCTGCTGCGCGCCGTGTGGGGGCCGTCGCAGTCCGAGAACGGCCACTACCTGCGCATCTACATGGGCCACCTGCGCCACAAGCTGGAAGCCGATCCGACCCAGCCGCGCTACCTGCTGACCGAAACCGCCGTCGGCTACCGCCTGCAGCTGCCTTAAAACCGCGAAACAACGGGGTCAGTTCCCGCGGCATTAGCGCGGCATTAGGGTCAGTTCCAGAGCGGCATTAGGGTCAGTTCCGGCAGTGTGCCACGCCTGGCAGATTGCCGGAACTGACCCCGCTGCCCCCACGCCTGGCAGATTGCCGGAACTGACCCCGCTGCGGAACTGACCCCGCTGCCCTGACCCCGCTGCCCCCTGGTGCAGCGCGAGCTGGGCGCCGACCGCGCGAAGATGGCCGCCAACTACATGGAGTACGACTGGCGTCCGGAAACCGCCAAATAATTATTTGCTCAGCGTGCGCATGGCCCGTTCCAGGCCGTCCATCGTCAGCGGGAACATGCGGTTGTTCATCAGCTGCTTGATGATGGAGATCGACTGGCGGTACTGCCACACGCCTTCCGGCTCCGGATTGAGCCAGGCGAACTTGGGGAAGGCGTGGGTGAAGCGCGCCAGCCATTCGCTGCCCGCCTCCTCGTTGTTGTACTCGACCGAGCCGCCCGGCTGCAGCACCTCGTAGGGGCTCATCGTCGCGTCGCCGACGAAAATCAGCTTGGTGTCGGGCGGGTACTTGCGCAGGATGTCCCAGGTCGGGAAGCGCTCCGAGTTGCGGCGCCGGTTGTTCTTCCACATGTAGTCGTACACGCAGTTGTGGAAGTAGAAGAACTCCATGTTCTTGAACTCCGTCTTCGACGCCGAGAACAGTTCCTCGGTGCGCTCGATATGGTCGTCCATGGTGCCGCCCACGTCGAACAGCATCAGCACCTTGATGTTGTTCTTGCGCTCGGGCTGCATCTTGATGTCCAGGTAGCCGGCGTTGCTGGCGGTGGCGCGGATGGTCGCGTCCAGCGCGAATTCCTCCTCGGCGCCCTGGCGCGCGAACTTGCGCAGCCGGCGCAGGGCCACCTTGATGTTGCGCGTGCCCAGTTCGCGCTCGCCGTCGTAGTCCTTGTAGGCGCGCGCCTCCCACACCTTGACCGCCGTGCGGTTGCCGCCCTTGCCGCCGATGCGCACGCCCTCGGGATTGGTGCCGCCGTTGCCGAAGGGCGAAGTGCCGCCGGTGCCTATCCACTTGCTGCCGCCCTCGTGGCGCTCCTTTTGTTCCTTCAGCAGCTCGTTGAGGCGGTCCATCAGCTTGTCGTAGCCGAATTTCTCCAGCTGGGCCTTCTGCTCGTCGCTCAGCTCACGCTCCATGCGCTTGATCAGCCAGTCCAGCGGGATGGCGCTGTTGGTCTCGAAGGCGGCGTTGATGCCCTTGAAGTACTGGGCGAAGGCGCGGTCGAACTTGTCGAAGTGGGCCTCGTCCTTGACCAGCGTCAGGCGCGACAGGTAGTAGAAATCGTCCATCGAGGCGCCGATGACGTTCTTTTCCATCGCCTCCAGCAGGGTCAGGAACTCCTTGATCGACACCGGAATCTTGGCGTCTTTCAAAGTGAAAAAGAAATCGATCAGCATGTCAGCGGGCTCCGTGCTGTTCCAGCTTGTAGCGCAACTGCGCCTTGATTTCCGGCCATTCGCCGGCGGCGATGCTGTACATGACGGTGTCGCGCACGGTGCCGTCGCGGCGCAGCGCGTGGTGGCGCAGCACGCCGTCCTTCTTCGCGCCCAGCCGCTCGATGGCCGCCTGCGAGGCGAAATTGAAGTTGTCGGTGCGCAGGCCGACCAGCGCCGCGCCCAGGGTTTCGAACGCGTGCGTCATCAGCAGCAGCTTGCAGGTGGTGTTGACGTGGCTGCGCTGAAAACGCTTCGCATACCAGGTATAACCGATCTCCAGGCGCGCGATGGTCGGCACGATGTCATGATAGCTGGTGGTGCCGACCACGGCGCCGCCGGCGAGGTCGATGACGGCGAACGCCAGCCGGGCGGGACGCATCTCCAGCGCGGTGGCGATATAGGCGTCGACCTGCTCCGGTTCCGGCACCGAGGTGACGCGCAGCTGCCACAGCGCGCCGTCGCTGGCGGCCGCGCGCAGGCCGTCGGCGTGCTGGGGGCCCAGTGGTTCGAGACGCACGCCGTTCAGTTCCAGCGTGACCGGGGCGATGGGGGCGGCGGGGCGGGCGAGCTGATTCATCAGCGGTTGGTCCTCGACATGAACACCAGGCGTTCGAACAGGTGCACGTCCTGCTCGTTCTTCAAGAGCGCGCCGTGCAGCGGCGGCACGATGGCCTTGGCGTCCTTGCTGCGCAGCGCCTCGGGCGGGATGTCCTCGGCCATCAGCAGCTTGAGCCAGTCGAGGAACTCCGACGTCGACGGCTTTTTCTTCAGGCCCGGCACGTCGCGCACCTCGTAGAAGGTCTGCAGCGCCTGCGCCAGCAGCTCCTTCTTCAGGTTCGGGTAGTGGACGGCGACGATCTGCTCCATCGTGTCGCGGTCCGGGAACTTAATATAGTGGAAGAAGCAGCGGCGCAGGAAGGCGTCCGGCAGCTCTTTTTCGTTGTTGGAGGTGATGATGACCAGCGGACGGTGTTTGGCCTGCACCATTTCGCGGGTCTCGTAGACGTAGAATTCCATCCGGTCCAGCTCGCGCAGCAGGTCGTTGGGGAACTCGATGTCGGCCTTGTCGATCTCGTCGATCAGCAGCACCACCGGCTCCGGCGCGGTAAATGCCTGCCACAGCACGCCCTTGACGATGTAGTTGTGGATGTCGCGCACGCGCTCGTCGCCCAGCTGGGAGTCGCGCAAACGCGACACTGCGTCGTATTCGTACAATCCCTGTTGCGCCTTGGTGGTGGACTTAATGTGCCATTGCATCAGCGGCATGTTCAGCGCGGCGGCCACTTCCTCGGCCAGCATGGTCTTGCCGGTGCCCGGCTCGCCCTTGATCAGCAACGGGCGTTGCAGCGTCAGGGCCGCATTCACGGCCAGTTTCAGGTCATCGGTCGCGACGTACTGGTCGGAGCCTTCAAAGCGGTGGGTGGCTTGCATACGGTTCTGTCTCAAAAAGAAGGGGATTTGCGCAGTATAGGGGAGTTCGATAGAGGGCGTGCTCAGTCCCTGGTATGTTGTTCTGGCAATGATTCGCTGTAGCTTAGAAAAAATACTTGGGTTAGAATCGCAGGCTGATAGTGCAAAAGTCAAGTTTTGCATCCGCGCGGTAGTACCCGATTACTTACTTGCAGACACCATGAAAAAAATCACCGCACTCCTCGTGCTCGCAGGCATCGCTCAAATCGCCACGGCGGCCGACGTAGTGGGCAATGCCCAGAACGCCAAAGCCAAGATTGAAATGTGTATCGGTTGCCACGGGATTCCCGGCTACAAGGCCACCTTCCCGGAAGTGTTCCAGGTGCCGATGATAGGCGGCCAGTCGGCCAAGTACATCGAAAGCGCGTTGAAGGCGTATCAAAAAGGTGACCGCAAGCATCCGTCGATGAAGGGTATCGCCAGCAGCCTGTCGGACCAGGACATCGCCGATGTTGCCGCGTTCTACTCGCAGCAGACCGCCACCACCGCCGCCGCGAAATGAGGACCGACATGATGAAAAAACTGATCACCGCGCTGTTCTGCTCCGCCGTTTCCTGCTCCGCCTTCGCTGGCGGCAATATCGACGCCGGCAAGGCGCTGGCCGACAAGTACAGCTGCTTCGCCTGCCACGGCAAGGATTTCAACACCCCGATCGACCCGAGCTATCCGAAGCTGGCCGGCCAGCACAAGGATTACCTGGAGCACGCGCTGACCGCCTACAAGCGGGGCGACGGCGCCAACGGCCGCAACAACGCGATCATGACCGGCCAGGTCAAGCCGCTGAGCAACCAGGACATCAAGGACCTGGCGGCCTACCTGCACAGCCTGCCGGGCACGCTGGCGGTACACCGCTGATCCGCTTCGATGCCTATGAAAAAGCCACGCAATGCGTGGCTTTTTCAATCCGGGGTCAGATCCGACATTTGGACACGGTCTCTGCCGTAGCGGCCGCTACGGCAGAGACCGTGTCCAAATGTCGGATCTGACCCCGGATTTTACAGGCGGCGCTTGACCGCTTCGATGTAGGCCTCGCCGTCGGGCGGGGTGCCGCTGCGCTGGGCGTTCCAGATCATCTCGCCCAGGCATTCCATGATCTCGTGGTGCGCCGCGTGGGCGTCGTCCAGCTTCAGGGTCAGCGCGGTGGCGGCGTCGCGGATGCCGCGCGGCTGGTCGATCGAGATCTGCTCGTCGATCGACAGATGCATCGACAGATGCAGGAAGGGATTGGCTTGCGCCCCCTCGACCGAGTAGTCGCGCGCCAGCGCCGCGTCGACGTCGCCCAGCACGTCGTGGTACTCCGGATGGTTGCGCACCCAGTCGGCCGCCATCGTCTCGATGGGGGTCATGATTTCATTGGCCCGCTGCTTGCGGAAAGTCTCGCAGAAGAAACGGCGGACGTCGTCGGAGGAGGGATTAAACATGCCGATATTGTACCCGCTCGATAAAATAAGCGATGTCCGCGGCCTCGGTCGTAATTATTTAATAACCTTGATGGATATGCCATGCTGAACCAATCCGCCCTCGATACGCTGTTCTACAGCGCCCGCACCCACAACGGCTGGCTGGACCGCGAAGTCAGCAACGCCCAGCTGGAACTGTTGTACGACCTGCTTAAATGGGCGCCCACCTCGGCCAACAGCTCGCCGGCGCGGCTGGTGTTCGTGCGTTCGGCGGAAGCCAAGGCCAGGCTGCTGCCGGCCCTGTCCGCCGGCAACGCCGACAAGACCATGGCGGCGCCGGTCACCGTCATCGTCGGCATGGACCTGGCGTTTTATGAAAAGCTGCCGCAGCTGTCGCCGGCCGTCGATGCCCGCTCGTGGTTCGCCGGCAAGGACGAGGCGATACGCTCCACCGCCTTCCGCAACTCGTCGCTGCAGGGCGCCTACCTGATCATGGCGGCGCGGGCGATCGGCCTCGATTGCGGGCCGATGTCCGGCTTCGACAACGCCAAGGTGGACCAGGCGTTCTTTGCCGGCACGACGGTCAAGTCCAACTTCCTGTGCAATCTCGGCTACGGCGACGTGGCCAAGGTGCGTCCGCGCGCGCCGCGGCTGGCGTTCGACGAGGCCTGCAAGATCGTTTGAATAAAAAAATGGGACAGCCAGGCTGTCCCATCGTTTCAACCGCTTTTCTTTTCCGGTTCGGCCGCCACTGCCGGCTCGGCCGTCCCGCAGGTCGAACCCGGCGGTTCCGGATTCGGCCGCGGCGGATGCGGCTGGCGCAGGTAGCGCGAGCCGTGGTGCCGGCGGTCGTGGCCGTTGGCCGGCCAGGTCAGGAAGCGCGACAGCTCCTGCAGGGCCCGCTGATACACTTCCCGCTTGAATTCGATCACCACGTCCAGCGGCACCCAGTACTCATGCCAGCGCCAGGCGTCGAATTCCGGATGGTCGGTCAGGCGCAGGTTGACGTCGTTGTCGCGGGCGCACATCCGCAGCAGGAACCAAATCTGCTTCTGGCCACGGTAATGGCCGCGAATCTCGCGCTTGATGAAGTGGTCGGGCACCTCGTAGCGCAGCCAGTCGCGCGTGCGGCCGACGATCTTGACATGCTCTGCCCGTAATCCGATCTCTTCTTCCAGCTCCCGATACATCGCCTGTTCCGGCGTTTCTCCGTATTTGATGCCGCCCTGCGGAAATTGCCATGAGTGCTCGCGCACCCGCTTGCCCCACCACACCTCGTTCTGGGCGTTTAGCAGGATGATGCCGACGTTGGGCCGAAACCCTTCACGATCGAGCATATTGCACCTCAAACTTTCTGCGACCGAGCTCCCTGCTTATATTTTTGCCCACAAAACCGCGCCACGGCTGGGTTTTCGGGGTACGAAAACGGCCATGGAGCTATCAATTGAACGCATTTGTATAAAGTATGGACGCATCAGCCAGCTAATCCTTTAAAATTAGGTTGATTATAACTCTCTCTTTTTAAAAAGAATTCACCGTATGCGCGCCTCACGATTTTTTATTTCCACGCTTAAAGAAGCGCCTTCCGACGCCGAGATCGTCAGCCACCAGTTGATGATGCGCGCCGGCATGATCAAACGCCTGGGTTCGGGCATTTACACCTACATGCCGATGGGCTTGCGCATCATCCGCAAGGTCGAGGCGATCGTGCGCGAAGAGATGAACCAGGCCGCCGCCATAGAGCTGCTGATGCCGCTGATCCAGCCGGCCGAGCTGTGGCAGGAAACCGGCCGCTGGGACAAGATGGGCGCCGAGCTGCTGCGCATCAAGGACCGCCACGGCCGCGAGTTCGCTTTCCAGCCGACCGCCGAGGAAGTGATCACCGATGTTGTTCGCTCGGAAATTAAATCCTACCGTCAGCTTCCGTTGAATTTTTACCACATTCAGACCAAATTCCGCGACGAACGCCGTCCGCGCTTCGGTTTGATGCGCGGCCGCGAGTTCACCATGAAGGACGCCTACTCGTTCGACCGCGACCTGGCTGGCATGCAGGCCTCGTACCAGATCATGTATGACGCCTATACCCGCATCTTCAACCGCTTCGGCCTGAAGTTCCGCGCGGTGGCGGCCGACAACGGCGCCATCGGCGGCACCGGCTCGCATGAATTCCACGTCATCGCCAGCACCGGCGAGGACGCCATCGTCTACTGCCCGAGCTCGGACTACGCCGCCAATATGGAGGCGGCCGAGGCGCTGCCGCTGGCCGCCACCCGTCCGGCCGCCGCGCAGGCATTGACCAAGACCGCCACGCCGGACGCCACCAAGTGCGAAGCGGTGGCCGAACTGCTCAAGCTGGACCTGGCGCAGACGGTGAAAACCATCGCGCTGACGGTGGAGACCGAAAAAGACGGCAAAACAGCTAAACAGTATTTCATGTTGCTGCTGCGCGGCGACCACGAGCTCAACGAAGTCAAGGTCGGCAAGGTGCCCGGCCTGGCGGCGCACCGCTTCTCGACCGAAGCCGAGATCCTCGAGGTGTACGGCTGCGTGCCTGGCTACCTGGGTCCGATCGGTACCAAGGCCCCGGTCACCATCGTGGCCGACCGCACGGTCGCCAACATGGCCGACTTCGTCTGCGGCGCCAACGACGCCGGCTACCACTACACCGGCGCCAACTGGGGCCGTGATACCGCCGAGCCTGCCATCGTGGCCGACCTGCGCAACGTCGTCGCCGGCGACGCCTCGCCGGACGGCAAGGGCGTGCTGGCGATCGAGCGCGGCATCGAAGTGGGCCATGTGTTCCAGCTGGGCACGGCGTACTCGGAGTCGATGAAGGCCACCTTTCTCGACGAAAACGGCAAGCCCGCGCCGCTGCAGATGGGCTGCTACGGCATCGGCATCACCCGCATCCTGGGCGCCGCGATCGAGCAGAACTTCGACGACAAGGGCATCATCTGGCCGACCTCGCTGGCGCCGTTCGAACTGGTGCTGTGCCCGATGGGCATGGACCGCAGCGAGGCGGTCAAGGAAGCGACCGAGCAACTGTACGCCGACGCGCTGGCGGCCGGCATCGACGTCATCGTCGACGACCGCGGCCTGCGTCCGGGCCAGATGTTCGCCGACTGGGAGCTGATCGGCGTGCCGCACCGCGTGGTGATCGGCGACCGCGGCCTGAAGGAAGGCAACCTGGAATACCAGGGCCGCCGCGACGCCGAAGCGACCGCCGTGCCGGTGGCCGACATCGTCAGCTTCGTCAAAGGCAAAATGGCGGCGTGAACGTGAAGCGCATGCTGGCCGGGATCGCGGTGGCGCTGGCAGCGGCCGCCGCCGGCATCGCCCACGCCGGCAACCAGAAGGAAGAAGCGCTGGCCGATTCGGTTCGGCTGGCGCTGTCGAACGCGATCAAGGATGCGACGCCGCCGCAGCCGACCTTCCGCACCGAGGCCGAGCGCCTGCGCTACCAGGGCTGGCTGGCGCAGATGTCGTCGCGCCTGAAGCGCAAGCTGCCCGACGAGCAGACCCGCAGCGAATTCCTCTCCACCGTGTGGTACGAAGCGCGCCGCGCCGGGCTCGATCCGGGCATGGTGCTGGGCCTGATCCAGGTGGAGTCGGCCTACCGCAAGTACGCGGTGTCGATGGTGGGCGCGCGCGGCTACATGCAGGTGATGCCGTTCTGGACCAACATCATCGGCGACCGCAACCGCAGCGCGCTGTTCAACATGCAGACCAACCTGCGCTACGGCTGCGCCATCCTGCGCATGTACCTCGACATGGAGGCCGGCAACCTGTATCTGGCGCTGGGCCGCTACAACGGCAGCCGCGGCAAGCCCGACTACCCGAACGCCGTGCTCTCGGCCTGGAACAACTGGAAATAAATCCGGGGTCAGATCCGACATTTGGACACGAACTCTGCCGTAGCGGAAGCTACGGCAGAGTTCGTGTCCAAATGTCGGATCTGACCCCGGATTAAAAAATGCCTCAAGCGCGTGAGCGATTGAGGCATCCCGGCGCGGCTGTACTGGCCGCTGCGCTTATTTCAGGTGGTCGGAAATGAGCTTGGTCATTTCGAACATGGACACTTGGGCTTTGCCGCCGAATACAGCTTTCAGCTTGTCGTCGGCGTTGATCATGCGGCGGTTGGCCGGATCTTGCAGGTCGAGCTTCTTGATGTAATCCCAGACTTTCTTGGTCACTTCGGTGCGCGGCAGCGGGGTGGCGCCGACCACGGCGGCCAGCGTTGCCGACGGCGTCATCGCTTTCATGAAGGCGGCGTTCGGTTTGCGCGCTGCGGCCGGAGCTGCCGCTTTTTTCACTGCTGGTTTGGCTGCTGCTTTTGCTGGTGCTGCTTTTTTCGCGGCTGCTGGTTTCGCGGCTGCGGCCTTCTTAGCTGGTGCTGCTGGGGTTTTTTTGGCTGTTGCCATCTTCGAGCCTCCTTAACGAACACATGGAAAATTGCGCAATTGATCGCACCGGCTAATATTGGTGGTGATTTAAGGCTTATGCAAGTGTTTTTCGCGTTTTTTCCCGGAAACACCACGTAAACACGGGGTTTCCCGGGCTAGCGCACCTTCACAGGGCGTAAACCGGGGCTTTTCCCCGTCTTAGCGCATGCCCGGCATCATGCCCTTCATCGAGCGCATCATCTTCATCATGCCGCCGCCGGAGAGCTTTTTCATCATCGTCTGCATCTGCTCGAACTGGGTCAGCATGCGGTTCACTTCCTGCACCTGGACGCCGGCGCCGGCCGCGATGCGGCGCTTGCGGGTGGCCTTGATCAGCTCCGGCTTGGCCCGTTCCTGCGGCGTCATCGAGTCGATGATGCCGACCATGCGCCGCACCTGCTTGTCGGCCTGGTCCATGTTGGCGCCGCCGGCGGCCTGCTGGAACTGGGCCGGCAGCTTGTCGACCAGGCTGGCCATGCCGCCCATTTTCTTCATCTGGCCCAGCTGCGCCTTGAAGTCGTTCATGTCGAACTTGCCGCCCGACTTGACCTTGGCGGCCAGCTCGGCCGCGGCCTTGCTGTCGACGCCCTTGCGCGCCTCTTCCACCAGCGCCATGATGTCGCCCATGCCCAGCACGCGGCTGGCCATGCGCGCCGGGTCGAACGCTTCCAGCCCGTCGAGCTTTTCCGACACGCCGGCAAACTTGATCGGCTTGCCGGTGACGTGGCGCACCGACAGCGCGGCGCCGCCGCGCGAATCGCCGTCCAGCTTGGTGAGCACGATGCCGGTCAGCGGCAGCGCGTCGTTGAAGGCCTTGGCGGTGTTGATGGCGTCCTGGCCCAGCATGGCGTCGACCACGAACAGCGTTTCGATCGGCTTCACGGCGGCGTGGACGGCGGCGATTTCCTGCATCATCGCTTCGTCGATGCCGAGGCGGCCGGCGGTGTCGATGATCAGCACGTCGTGGTAGTGCTTCCTGGCCCAGTCCAGCGCGGCCAGCGCGATGTCGACCGGCTTGTCCTGCGCGGTGGACGGGAAGAAGTCGGCGCCGACCTGGGCGGTCACCGATTGCAGCTGGGCGATCGCGGCCGGACGGTAGACGTCGGCCGACACGGTCAGCACCTTCTTCTTCTTTTCTTCCTTCAGGTACTTGGCCAGCTTGCCGACGGTGGTGGTCTTGCCCACACCCTGCAGACCGGCCATCAGGATGATCGCCGGCGGCTGCTGGGCAAAGCTCAACTGCGACGCTTCCGGCCCGAGGTCGGCCCCCATCAGCGCGGCCAGCTCGCGCTGCACCACGCCGACCAGCGCCTGGCCCGGCGTCAGCGACGAGATCACTTCCTCGCCCAGGGCCTTGTCCTTGACCTTGGCGATGAATTCGCGCACGGCCGGCAGGGCGACGTCGGCCTCGAGCAGCGCCAGCCGCACTTCGCGCAGCATCTCGGCGGTGTTGGCTTCGGTCAGGCGGGCCTCGCCGCGCATGGTTTTAACGACCTTGGCAAGGCGTTGGGTAAGATTGTCTAGCATGATGGACCCGGAATGAACAGTGGCCGCCATTTTACCCCATCGGGGCGGCGGCCGGCGTGGCGGCGGGCGGCAAGCCTGCTATCATCGCCGGATGAACCCAGCAAGCAGATTATTCCGGCCGGCGGCGCTGGCCCTGGCGTCGGCGATCGCCGCGCGGGCCGGCGCCGCCACCGTCAGCATGGCCTTCGGCGACAACCTGCCGCCTTATATATTAGTGCGCGAGGATGCCGGCATCGAAGTCGAGATCGTGCGCGAGGCGCTGGCCTGGCGCGGCCACGCGCTGCAGGCGCGCTATTTGCCGATGGGGCGCATCCCGCCCAGCTTCAAGGCGCGCCAGGTCGACGCCATCATGATGGACGTCGGCGAGGACATGACGCCGCACGGCGGCTACTACGGCGCGCCGCCGGTGGTGTACGACAATGTGTTTTATACGCTCAAGAGCCGCAGGCTGGTGATCCGCAAGCCGCAGGACCTGGTCGGCCGCAGCGTGATGTCGTTTGTCGGCGCGGCCAACCGCTATCCGGTGTGGCTGGCCGGGCTGTCGCGCAACGACTACGTCGAGAACAACCACCAGGAAGTGCAGCCGCAGTTGCTGGCGCTGGGCCGCTACGAGGTGGTGCTGAGCGACCGCAGCGTGTTCCGCTACTACGCCCGCAGCAAGCCCGGCTTCGTGATGCCGGCGGTGGACGAGCACAGCGTCATCCAGGCCGATCCGAACGACTACCGTCCCGTGTTCCGCGACGCCGCCATCCGCGACGACTTCAACGCCGGCCTGGCGCACCTGCATAAGAGCGGCCGCTATCGTGCGATCTATGATAAATACCTGAAGGATTAAGAGCGCAAAATTGTTGACAATTGGTATGATGTGCTGAGAAAACTATTCTTTGGGAGATAGACTGTATGAAACTGCACGCATGGTTCAAGACTCTGGCAATCACCGCGATCGTCGCAGCGGGTTCGGCCCAGGCCCAGGAGGTGGTACGCCTGGGTAACCTGAAGTTCGCCCACTACGGCGCCGTCTCGTACATCAAGGAGATCGCGCCCAAGTGCGGCATCAAGGTCGAGGAGCGGGTGTTCGCCAAGGGGCTGGACGTCATGCAGGGCATCATCGCCGGCGAGCTCGACGTCGGCACCACGGCGTCGGAGGCGGCCATCTCCGGCCGCGCCAGCGGCGCGCCCATCTTTGTCGTGGCCGGCTTCGCCAAGGGCGGCGCGCGGCTGGTCGGACGCGCCGATCTCAAGCTCAAGACGCTTGCCGACCTGAAGGGCAAGAAGGTCGGCGTCACCCGCGGCGGCATCCAGGAAGTGCTGCTGCTGGCCGAGCTGCAGCAGGCCGGCCTGAGCTTTGCCGACCAGCCGGGCAAGGACGTGCAGCTGATCTACCTGGCGTACGCCGACCTGAACCAGGCCATGCTGGGCAAGAACATCGACGCCATGATGAATTCCGAGCCGCAGTCGTCGCAGGCGATCAACAAGGGCTACGGCACCGAGATCCTGAAGCCGTACAACACCCCGATCGGCGAGCCGATCCGCACCATGGTGATGACCGAGAAGTTCTACAAGGAGCGCCGTCCGCTGGCCGAGAAGTTCATGCGCTGCTTCGTCGAGGCCACCAAGACCTTCATCGACAATCCGGCCGTGGCCGAGAAATACGTGCGCGAGACGGTGTTCAAGGGCCAGATCACCAAGGACGACTTCGACGACGCGATCGGCAATTCGCCGTATTCCTACGACATCACGCCTGAACACATCCAGATCACCACCGACGTCATGTTCAAGACCGGCGTCGGCCGCATGGCCAAGCCGCCCGCCGCCAAGGAGTGGGTCAAGACCGACCTGCTGGACGCGGCCAAGAAAAGCCTGGGCGTGAAGTAATGGCCGGCGCCTCGGCTGGTTCGCGCTGGAGGGAGGCCGGCGTCGGCCTGATCGTGCCGGCGCTGGTGATCGCCGTCTGGCAGGTCGTGGCCGTGATGGGCTGGGCCAACCCGCAGATGTTGCCGTCGCCGCTGGCGGTGCTGGAACGCTGGATCGCCTATTTGCTGCCGATCCAGCCGTACGACGCGGCCCAGGGCAGCTGGCTGGCGTGGGCCGTGTCGGGCGAGCTGATCGTCGATTCGCTCGGCAGCCTGTACCGCGTGGTGGTCGGCTTCGCCATCGGCGCCGCGCTGGCGCTGCCGCTGGGCTTGCTGATGGGCGCGCGGCCGCGCGTCTACGCCTGGTTCAATCCGCTGATGCAGCTGCTGCGGCCGATCCCGCCGATCGCCTACATCCCGCTGTCCATCCTGTGGTTCGGGCTGGGCAACGCGCCGGCCATCTTCCTGATCGTGCTGGGCGCCTTCTTCCCGGTGCTGATGAACACCATCGCCGGCGTGCGCCAGGTCGACGGCATCTACCTGCGCGCCGCGCGCAACCTGGGCGCGACCGGCGGCACGCTGTTCGTGCGGGTGATCCTGCCGGCCGCCGTACCATATATATTGTCCGGCGTGCGCATTGGCATCGGCACCGCCTTCATCGTCGTCATCGTGTCCGAGATGATCGCCGTCAACAACGGCCTGGGCTTCCGCATCCTCGAGGCGCGCGAGTACTTCTGGTCGGACAAGATCATGGCCGGCATGATCACCATCGGCCTGATCGGCCTGGCCATCGACACCGGCGTCAACAAGCTGAACAACTACCTGTTGCGTTGGCACCGTGGTTTGGAGAACTGACATGAGCGCAGCCCACATCGTCATCTCGCAGGTCAGCAAGGTGTTCCAGACCGCCGAGCGCGAACTGGTCGCGCTCAAGGACATCGACCTCGACATCCCGCAGGGCCAGTTCGTCTGCCTGCTGGGGCCTTCGGGCTGCGGCAAGTCGACCCTGCTCAACGCGGTGGCCGGCTTCGCGCTGCCGTCGTCGGGCAGCATCACCGCCGACGGCCAGCTGGTGACCGGCCCCGGCCCCGAACGCGGCATGGTGTTCCAGGAATATGCGCTGTTCCCGTGGATGACGGTGGCCGACAACGTCGCCTTCGGCCTGGAGATCAAGGGCATGCCGAAGGCGCAGATCAGCGCCGTGGTCGACAAGCTGCTGGCCATGCTGTCGCTGACCGACTTCCGCAACCGCTACCCGAAAGACTTGTCCGGCGGCATGCGCCAGCGCGTCGCCATCGCCCGCGTGCTGGCGCTCGATTCGCCCATCATGCTGATGGACGAGCCGTTCGGCGCGCTTGACGCGCTGACGCGCCGCAACCTGCAGGACGAGCTGCTGCGCATCTGGGCCGAGCTGAAGAAGACCATCATCTTCGTCACCCACAGCATCGAGGAGGCGATCTACCTGGCCGACCGCATCGTCGTCATGACCTACCGTCCCGGCACCGTCAAGCGCGACCTGATGGTGGACCTGCCGCGCCTGCGCGACCCGGCGGCCGCCGAGTTCAACGCGCTGAAACGCGAACTGGGCCAGCTGGTGATGGAGGAACAGCAGCGCCATCACCACGACGAGCTGCGCATGGCAGCCGTCGACTGAGCGATGGTGTAAACTGCGGCACATGCAGACCTATTTATTCCTCGCAGCCGTCGCGCTGTATCTCTTCTGCGCCGCGCTGCCGTCGCGCCGCGGCGGGCTGATTTCCGCCGTGACGGCCGCCGCCTGGCTGCTGCACGGCGCCGGCCTGTGGTCCGAGGTGGCCGGCGGCGCCGGCACCATCCGCATCGGCTTCGCCGCCATGTTGTCGTCGGCGCTGTGGGTGTCGGTGGCCGCCTACTGGATCGAAAACCGGAACTTCAGCCTGGACGGCCTGCGCCGCCTGGTGATGCCGAACGCCGCGCTGGCGGCCGCGCTGCAGGCCGGCTTTCCCGGCAACGTGATTCCGCTGGAAGGCAAGTCGCCGCTGTTCGGCTGGCATATCGCCATCGCCACGCTGGCCTACAGCACCTTGACCATCGCCGCCTTCCACGCGGTGCTGATGTCGCTGCAGGAAAAACGCCTGCACGCCGGCACCGACCGCAAGACCTTCTTGTCCGGCGCGCTGGACCAGCTGCCGGCGCTGCTGACGATGGAGAAGCTGTTGTTCCGCATGATAGGCTTCGGCTTTGCGCTGTTGAGCCTGACCGTGTTGTCGGGTATCGTGTTCTCCGAACAGCTGTTCGGCCAGGCGCTCAAGTGGGACCACAAATCGGTGTTTACGCTGATGTCGTGGCTGCTGTTTGCCGCGCTGCTGGCGGGGCGCCGCTTGCGCGGCTGGCGCGGCAAGACCGCGCTCAGCTTCACGCTGGCCGGCTTCGCCACTTTGCTGCTGGCCTACGTCGGCAGCCGTTTTGTGTTTGAAGTGGTTTTGCATAAGGGTTGGGCATGAGCCGTATTATCTTTTGGCTGGCATTGGCGTTCCTGGTGATCTTCGCCGTGCGCAGCAAGATCCGCCAGGCGCAGAAGCGCCACGAACAGCAGTTCCGCCAGCCGCCGGCTGCCGGCCCGCAGCCGCCGCCGCAGCCGGGCCGTCCGGCCCGCGCCGCCCAGGCGGCCGACGCGGAAACCATGCTGCAATGCGCGCACTGCGGCATTTTCTATCCCGCTTCCGAGACCGTGCAGGCGCGCGGGCGCGACTACTGCAGCGCGGCCCATGCCACGCTGCCGGCCGCCTAGGCCTCTGGCGTGATCGCGCGCCTGCAAGCGCTGTCGGCGTTGTCGGCCGAGTCGCGCGCGACCTTCTGGCGCTCGCTGCAGACGCTGGGCGCCACCCGCGTGGTGATCGCGCTGGTGCTGCTGGTCTACCTGAGCTTTGACAGCCACGGCCTGCGCGCCTCCGGTCCCTATCTGTACCTGCAGATCTGCCTGGTGTACCTGGGCCTGTCGGTGTTCTTCGCGCTGAGCGCCGTCTACTGGCAGCGCCGCTTCCTGCTGCAGCTGCTGTCGCAGATCGCCTGCGACCTGACCGTCATTTCGCTGCTGTACATCGCCGGCGGCGGCGCGCGCAGCGGGCTGGCCATCCTGTATTTGTTCCCGCTGGCCGGCTCGGCCATCCTGGCGCCGCTGCTGCTGTCGCTGTTCTGCGCGGCGCTGGTGGCGCTGTTCCTGCTGGCCGAGAGCATCTGGCAAATCTTCATGATGGAGGGCGACCACGCGATCCTGCAGGCGGGCCTGTACGGCGCCGCCTTCTTCGCCACCGTGCTGGTGGTCAACCGCATGGCCGCCAGGCTGATCGGCCAGGAGGAGCTGGCCAACCGGCGCGGCGTCGAGATCAACGTGCAGCAGGCGGTCAACCGGCTGGTGATGGCCAACATCGGCGACGGCATCCTGGTGGTCGACCCGGACGGCCAGGTGTTGGCCGGCAATCCGGCGGCGGCGCAGATGCTGGGCATGGGCGGGCCCGAGCTGCGCTTCCGCCTGTCGGCCGCCGCCGCGCTGGCGCCGCTGGCCCAGGCCTATGCCGAATGGCGCGCCGACGCCGCGCGCAGCACCGCCTTCGTCACCATCAAGCCCTACACCGAGGCCGCGCTGCAGGACGTCACCGCCGCCTGGAGCGCGCGGCGCGACCTGTCGGCCCACCTGAAGGTGCGCTTCGCGGCGGCCGACACGGCCGGCATGGACACCGAGCGCAGCGTGATCTTCCTGCAGGACGTGACCGGCATCGAAAACCAGGCGCAGCAGCTCAAGCTGGCGTCGATGGGGCGGCTGACCGCCAGCATCGCGCACGAGGTGCGCAATCCGCTGTCGGCCATCGGCCACGCGACGTCGCTGCTGGGCGAGGACCTCGACAGCGCCGTCCACCTGCGACTGCTGAAGATCGTCGGCGACAACGTGGCGCGGGTCAACCGCATGGTGGAGGACATCCTGCAGCTGTCGCGCAAGGTGCAGCCGCACAGCGAGCCGCTGGCGCTGGACGTGTTCCTGGCCGAGCTGAAGACGGAGTTCGTCGAGACCCACGGCCTGCCGCCGGATATCGTCGCCGTGTCGGTGCCGGCCGGCACGCTGGTGCGCTTCGACGCGCTGCATCTGCGCGAGGTGGTGCTCAACCTGCTCAACAACGCGGTGCGCTACGCCAGCGGCGGCCCGCGCTCGATCCGCGTGGACCTGGTCAGCGACCGGGCGCGCCGGATGGCGCTGATGGAGCTGCACGTGCAGGACGACGGCCCCGGCATCTCGCCCGAAGTGCGGGCCCACCTGTTCGAGCCGTTTTACACCACCTCCAGCAAGGGCACGGGACTGGGGCTGTATCTGGCGCGCGAATTGTGTTTGAATAACGAGGCCAGGCTGGATTATGAATACCGTTTCGACGCCAACGACAGTCCGGATGGCGCTCCCCGCTCCAGCGGCCGATTTGTGATCACCTTCGCCCATCCGGCGCAGAAGCAAGGAAAGGCTGTTCCATGAGTGCTAGAGGTTCCCAACGCGCCCCGCGCGTGCTGGTCGTCGACGATGAGGCGGACCTGCGCGAACTGCTGGAACTGACGCTGCTGAAAATGGGGCTGGACGTCGACAGCGCCGAAACGCTGGCGCAGGCGCGCGCGCTGCTGGCCACGCCGGAGCGCGAATACCAGCTGGTGCTGACCGACATGCGCCTGCCCGACGGCCTGGGGCTGGAGCTGGTGCGCGAGGTCAGCGCCGCCTACAAGAACACGCCGATCGCGGTGGTGACGGCCTTCGGCAGCGCTGACAACGCGGTGGTCGCGCTCAAGGCCGGCGCGTTCGACTACATCTCCAAGCCGGTGGCGCTGGACCAGCTGCGGGTGATGGTGCAATCGGCGCTGCGCCTGAGCGCCGGGCCGGCCGCGGCCGACGGTGAGGCGCCGGCCGCCGAGCCGGCGGGCGGCCGGCTGAAGGGCGATTCGGCCGTGATCCAGGCGCTGCGGGCGCAGATCGCCCGGCTGGCGCGCTCGATGGCGCCGATCGCCATCAACGGCGAATCGGGCAGCGGCAAGGAGCTGGCGGCGCGCGAGATCCATGCGCAAAGTTCGCGCGCGGGCAAGCCCTTCATCGCCGTCAACTGCGGCGCGATTCCGGAGGCGCTGATGGAGGCCGAGTTCTTCGGCTACCGCAAGGGCGCCTTCACCGGCGCGGCCGACGAGCGCGACGGCTTCTTCCAGGCGGCCAACGGCGGCACCCTGATGCTCGACGAGGTGGCCGACCTGCCGCTGGCGATGCAGGTCAAGCTGCTGCGGGCGATCCAGGAGCGGCGCGTGCGCAAGATCGGCGCCACGTCAGAGGAGCCGGTCGACGTGCGCATCATCAGCGCGACCCACAAGAACCTGGCGCAGTGCGTGGAGCAGGGCAGCTTCCGCCAGGACCTGTTCTATCGCCTGAACGTGATTGAACTGAGCCTGCCGCCGCTGCGCGAACGGCTCGACGACCTGCGCGTGCTGACCGCCGCCATCCTGGAGCGGCTGGGCACTTTCGAGCACAAGGTGCACCTGGGGCCGGGCGTGCTGGACGCGCTGCGCGGCTATTCCTTCCCCGGCAATGTGCGCGAGCTGGAAAACATCCTGGAGCGGGCGCTGGCCTTCGCCAACGACGGCGTGATCGAGGTGGCCGACCTGGCGCTCAAGGGCGCGCGCATGGTGGAGGCGGTGGTGCCGCTGCCGTCGCCGCTGTATCCTTCGCCGGACTTCGCCGCCAGCGAAGCGGCGGCGCTCGGCCTGCCGCCGACGCCGGCGCCCGAGGGCGGGGCCGCCGGTGATGGCGCCCCGGCCGCCCCGGCCCCGCCGCCGCTGCCGCACCTGGACGCGCTGCCCAGCAGCCTGCCCGACTACCTGAACCAGATCGAGCGCGACATCATCCTGCGCGCGCTGGCGCAGACGCAGTTCAACCGCACCCAGGCCGCCCATCTGCTGGGCATCAGCTTCCGCCAGCTGCGCTACCAGATGCAGAAGCTGAACATCCAGGAGCCGGAGGCGTGAGCGTTTTATCGCCGCCCGCCGCGCCGCTGCCGCCGGTCGGCGCCGACGGCTGGTGGCCCGCCGCCCGCCGCTACGACAGCCCGCACCGCGACGCCCGCCCCGACCCGGACGACATCACGCTGCTGGTGATCCACAACATCTCGCTGCCGGCCGGCCGCTACGGCGGCCCGCACGTGTCCGACCTGTTCAGCGGACGGATCGACTATAATGCCGACCCCTCGTTCGCCGACCTGCGCGGGCTGAAAGTGTCGAGCCACTTCCTCATCCGCCGCGACGGCCGCGTGCTGCAGTACGTCGCCGCCGGCGAGCGGGCCTGGCACGCGGGCCGCTCGGCGTTCCGCGGACGGGAGCGGTGCAACGATTTTTCGATCGGCGTCGAGCTCGAAGGCACCGACGACACGCCGTTCGAGGCGGCCCAGTACCGGGCGCTGGCCGGGTTGACGGCGGCGCTGCAAACGCGCTACCCGCTGGCCGAGGTGCGGGGCCACGAACACATCGCGCCGGGCCGCAAAACCGATCCGGGGCCGATGTTCGACTGGGAATACTATCAAAAGCTGCTTAGGAAAGAGGCAATGTTAGTAGGCGCTAGCGCTGAACTTGGCTTCCCCATTGGGCTTCTTTAATGTCAAGAGCAAAATTGCTGGAAATATCAAAATTTCTCACTTGCCGTGCTACGGTGTGACCACTACAATCAGTGGATAGGTTCTGATCAATCACTAGATCTAGTAGTTATTCTCGTATTGCCGAGACACTGAATCTTGTGGGGATGACAAGCCTGCCGGGCCGGTTACACACCCTTTTATGGCATTTTTTTACACAACATACGTCGCGCAGCACTGACTGCACGCTGTTATCGGGGAGCTTAAATGCAATCTACTCAAGACATCACCATCAATCCAGCGCTGGTACCAGCAGCCGCTGCGAGTACCGCCAGCAGCCCGATCACGGCCGCCAGCGACCTCGGTGACTACCGCATCATCCGCCGTAACGGCGCGGTCGTCGCGTTTGAACCGTCGAAAATCGCGATTGCCGTGACCAAGGCCTTCCTGGCCGTCAACGGCGGCCAGGGTGCCGCCTCGGCCCGCATCCGCGAATTGGTAGAACAGCTGACCTCCAGCGTGGTCACCGCGCTGGTGCGCCGCCAGCCATCGGGCGGCACCTTCCACATCGAAGACGTGCAGGACCAGGTCGAGCTGGCGCTGATGCGCTCCGGCGAGCACGACGTCGCCCGCGCCTACGTGCTGTACCGCGCCAAGCACATGGAAGAGCGCCGCGCCGCCAAGGAGGCGCAAGGCGCCGCCGCCGCGATCGACGCGCCGCAGATCCACGTGGTGGAAAACGGCGAGCGCAAGCTGCTCGACATGAACCGCGTCTCGAGCCTGATCAACGCCGCCTGCATCGGCCTGGAAAAACACGTCGACGCCGACGCCATCCTGGCCGAGACGGTCAAGAACCTGTACGACGGCGTGCCGGTCGAAGAGCTGCACAAGTCCGCCATCCTGGCCGCCCGCGCGCTGATGGAAAAAGACCCGGCCTACTCGCAGGTGACGGCCCGCATCCTGCTGCACACGATCCGCAAGGAAGTCTTCGGCAAGGAAGTCGCGCAGGGCGCGGCCGCGGCCGAATACGTGACCTACTTCCCGCAATACATCGCCAAGGGCATCAAGGAAGAACTGCTGGACGCCAAGCTGGCCGAGTTCGACCTGGCCCGCCTGGCCAAGGCGCTGGTCGCCGACCGCGACCTGCAGTTCGGCTACATCGGCCTGCAAACCCTGTACGACCGCTACTTCCTGCACGTGCGCGACATCCGCATCGAAATGCCGCAGGCCTTCTACATGCGCGTGGCCATGGGCCTGGCGCTGAACGAATCGGACCGCGAAGCGCGCGCCATCGAGTTCTACAACCTGCTGTCGACCTTCGACTTCATGTCGTCGACGCCGACCCTGTTCAACTCCGGCACCCTGCGCTCGCAGCTGTCGTCGTGCTACCTGACCACCGTGTCGGACGACCTCGAAGGCATCTACGACGCGATCAAGGAAAACGCGCTGCTGGCCAAGTTCGCCGGCGGCCTGGGCAACGACTGGACCCCGGTGCGCGCGCTGGGCGCCCACATCAAGGGCACCAACGGCAAATCGCAGGGCGTGGTGCCGTTCCTCAAGGTGGTCAACGACACCGCCGTCGCGGTCAACCAGGGCGGCAAGCGCAAGGGCGCGGTGTGCGCCTACCTGGAAACCTGGCACATGGACATCGAGGAATTCCTCGACCTGCGCAAGAACACCGGCGACGACCGCCGCCGCACCCACGACATGAACACCGCCAACTGGATCCCGGACATGTTCATGAAGCGCGTGATGGAAAAAGGCGAGTGGACGCTGTTCTCGCCGTCCGACTGCCCGGACCTGCACGACCTGGTCGGCAAGGCCTTCGAGAAAGCCTACCTGGGCTACGAAGCCAAGGCCGCCGCCGGCGAAATCCGCGTGTTCAAGAAGATCGCCGCGCTGGACCTGTGGCGCAAGATGCTGTCGATGCTGTTTGAAACCGGCCACCCATGGATCACCTTCAAGGACCCATGCAACATCCGCTCGCCGCAGTCGCACGTGGGCATGGTCCACAGCTCGAACCTGTGCACCGAGATCACGCTCAACACCGGCCCTGACGAAATCGCCGTCTGCAACCTGGGCTCGGTCAACATGCCGGCCCACATGAAGGAAGGCAAGCTCGATCACGTCAAGCTGCAGAAGACCATCCGCACCGCGATGCGCATGCTCGACAACGTCATCGACATCAACTACTACGCCGTCGACAAGGCCCGCAACGCCAACATGCGCCACCGTCCGGTCGGCCTGGGCGTGATGGGCTTCCAGGACTGCCTGCACATGATGCGCGTGCCGTTCTCGTCGGACGCCGCCGTGTCGTTTGCCGACACCTCGATGGAAGCGGTGTGCTACTACGCCTACCTGGCCTCGACCGAGCTGGCCGAGGAACGCGGCCACTATCAGTCGTACAAGGGCTCGCTGTGGGACCGTGGCATCCTGCCGCAGGACTCGATCAAGCTGCTGGCCGACGAACGCGGCGGCTACCTGGAGCAGGATACCTCGGCCGCCATGGACTGGACCCCGGTGCGCAACCGCATCAAGCAGTTCGGCATGCGCAACTCGAACTGCGTGGCGATCGCTCCGACCGCGACCATTTCGAACATCATCGGCGTGTCGGCCTGCATCGAGCCGACCTTCCAGAACCTGTACGTGAAGTCCAACCTGTCGGGCGAGTTCACCGAGATCAACGCCTACCTGGTGCGCGACCTGAAGGCGCGCGACCTGTGGGACGAGGTGATGATCTCCGACCTGAAGTACTTCGACGGCTCGCTGGCCAAGATCGACCGCATCCCGCAAGACCTGCGTGACATTTATGCAACCGCGTTCGAAGTCTCGCCGACCTGGCTGGTGGAAGCTGCCTCGCGCCGCCAGAAGTGGATCGACCAGGCGCAGTCGCTGAACATCTACATGGCCGGCGCCTCGGGCAAGAAGCTGGACGAGACCTACAAGCTGGCCTGGCTGCGCGGCTTGAAGACCACCTACTACCTGCGCACCATCGCCGCCACCCACATGGAGAAGTCGACCACCAAGACCGGCGCGCTGAACGCGGTGTCCGTGGACGGCGGCATGTCGGCCAGCGCCATGGCGGCGGCAGGTCCTGCCGCGGCGGCCATGGCCGGCTCGGCGGCATCGGCATCGTCGGTGGCGCAAGCCGAAGCCGACGGCGCGGCCTGCTACCTGCGTCCGGGCGACGACGGTTTCGAGGAATGCGAAGCTTGCCAATAAGCTGGCCATAAAACGTACTAATATATAGAGTGAACCGTCCCGGCCCGTCCGGGCGGTTCTTTTGACACCGAATTCAGAAGGAAACCACCATGTCGCTGTCCTGGGACGAAGAGGCCGCACCGGCCGCATCGCAAGTTGTCAATCAAGCCGCTCTGGCCGCCACCGAAGGCAGCGCCGAGCAAGTCGCGCTGCGCGTCAACGCGGACGACAAACGCATCATCAACGGCAAGACCGACGTCAACCAGCTGGTGCCGTTCAAGTACAAATGGGCCTGGGACAAATACCTGGCCGGCTGCGCCAACCACTGGATGCCGCAGGAAGTGAACATGCAGCGCGACATCGAGCTGTGGAAGAACCCGAACGGCCTGACCGAGGACGAGCGCCGCCTGGTCAAGCGCAACCTCGGCTTCTTCGTCACCGCCGACTCGCTGGCCGCCAACAACATCGTGCTGGGCACCTACCGCCACATCACCGCCCCCGAGTGCCGCCAGTACCTGCTGCGCCAGGCCTTCGAAGAGGCGATCCACACCCACGCCTACCAGTACATCGTCGAGTCGCTGGGCCTGGACGAGGCGGAGATCTTCAACGCCTACAACGAAGTCAAGTCGATCCGCGACAAGGATGAGTTCCTGATCCCGTTCATCAACACGCTGACCGACCCGGCCTTCACCACCGGCACCGTGGAAAGCGACCAGAAGCTGCTGAAGTCCCTGATCGTGTTTGCCTGCCTGATGGAAGGCCTGTTCTTCTACGTCGGCTTCACCCAGATCCTGGCGCTGGGCCGCCAGAACAAGATGATGGGCGCGGCCGAGCAGTACCAGTACATCCTGCGCGACGAGTCGATGCATTGCAACTTCGGCATCGATCTGATCAACACCATCAAGATGGAAAACCCGCTGCTGTGGACCCCGGCCTTCAAGGAAGAGATCAAGCAGCTGTTCCTGAAAGCGGTGGACCTGGAGTACGCCTACGCCGAAGACACCATGCCGCGCGGCGTGCTGGGCCTGAACGCGACCATGTTCAAGGGCTACCTGCGCTTCATCGCCAACCGCCGCGCCACGCAGATCGGCCTGGAGACGCTGTTCGAACAGGAAGAGAACCCGTTCCCATGGATGAGCGAGATGATCGACCTGAAGAAGGAACGCAACTTCTTCGAGACCCGCGTCATCGAATACCAGACCGGCGGCGCGCTGAACTGGGATTAAGCTTGTAAGTTATAGAGCGTCAAACAAAAAGCCTCGCACTGCGAGGCTTTTTGCTATTGCAGGTCAATATCCTGCGCGGGAATACGAGTAAGAGTGAGCTCAGGTTTCGTAACCAGGGAGAACTTAATGAGTAAGTCCGATCCGACGCCAACAAATGACCTGGAAAATAGCCTGGAGTCTCTGCACGCAGAATTACGCGCTCTCATCGCTTCCAGCCGGCAGCGTTTGTCTTCCACCGTTAACGCTGAGCTAAGTCGACTATATTGGACAGTAGGGCGCCGCCTATCCACCGACCTGCTGTCGGGAGAACGTGCGCGCTACGGCGCCCAACTTATGCAAGGTCTGGGAGAAAAACTGGCGAGGGAATTTGGTCGAGGTTTTGAGGTCAAAAACCTGCGCCGCATGGTGCAATTTGTACAAGCTTTTCCCGATGTGGAAATTGTCGCATCGCTGATGCGACAATTGAGCTGGACACATTTCTTGCAACTGTTGCCGGTGAAGGTGGAAGCTGCCCGCTGGTACTACGCGCAGCAATGTGTCGTGGAGTGCTGGAGCGTGCGCGAACTGCGACGGCAGATTGAACGCAAAGGCTTTGAGCGCAGCGAACTCGCCGATACACCCATGCCGCCAGTATCCGGCGAGGTTATATCTTCCGCTATCTTTAAAGATCCGTACTTTCTGGACTTCCTGGGGCTAAGCCAGGGCTACGACGAGGCCGATTTGGAAGCTGCGATTCTTCTGCAGCTGCAAGCTTTTATCTTGGAACTGGGACGCGGGTTCGCTTTTGTGGAGAGAAAAAAGCGCATGGTCATAGATGGCGAGGATTTTCATCTCGATCTGCTATTTTTTCATCGCCGTCTGCGCCGCTTAGTCGCCATTGAATTAAAACTTGGACGTTTCAAGGCGTCGCACAAAGGGCAGATGGAACTGTACCTTAGATGGCTGGACAAGCATGAGCGCCAGTCTGGCGAAGAAGCACCCATCGGTTTGATCTTGTGCGCCGAATCCTGTCGCGAGCAAATAGAATTGTTACAAACGCATAAAGACGGCATCGCCGTAGCCGAGTATTGGACTGAGTTGCCACCAAAAGCAGAATTGGAGCGCAAGCTGCATACCGCACTTGTTGAAGCGAGGGAGCGTTTGGCGCGACGGGAAGTTTTGGTGGGAGGTGAAAAGTCGAATTGAGGCTCTCAATGACTGAGGTGCTCTTTCAAGATTCCGCGATCATCAAAAGGCAGGACGGCAGGTTGTGCAGCGCGTGGATGATCATAACGATCAGGAAGGCGCGTCCCTTGCCCTGGTCCAGCAGGCTGACATAAGCCAGCCCCAGAAAAACGCCGCATGGAATGCCGGCCGCCAGGAGCGTCGACAGGCCGGCGCCGGCGTGCAGCAGCGCGAACGGAATCGACGCGGCGAGAAATGAATAGCCGTCGCCGGCGCGGAAGAAGCGACGCACAATCCCGACCGGCAGCATCTGCAGGAACAAGGTCTCCGTAAGTGGTGCAAAGATCAGGCCGACGAACAGCAGCTCGCCGGGGCCGAACTTGTCCATGTCGGTACGTCCGGGCAGCGACAACAGGTCGCAGATCGCGCCTATCGCGAACGATGCGATCAGGCTGGCGGCGACAAACGCCAGGATGAAGATGAGTGGACCGCGTTGGGCGTAGAAGCGTTGACTGCGCAGTACCGCCTGATGGATGGTCTTCAATTTGTCGCTAGCTTCCCGGTGGACTTGGCGGCGATTGTCGCATGGCCGTCAATCCACTGTCGAGCAGGGAGCTTCCTTACCCCAGCCACTTTATATAGTTGGCCAGCGCCGCGCCGTGCTCGTCGCCGGTCAGCACGCCGACGTACCCGTCCGGCCGGATCAGCGCGATGTCGCCAGGCTGGAAACCGTAGGCATCGCGCAGATAGCCGCCGTCGTCGCGCAGCTCGCCGCGGACGCCGACGTCGACGATGCGCAGGCCGGGGCGCGCGGCGATCGCCGACGGCCCGCTCGCTTCATAGCGCAGCAGCAACCAGCCGCCGCCACCCGATAGCGTAAACAAACGCACGGACTGTCCCGCCGCGCCGCAGCATGGCGCATCCGGCGCGCGGTCGCCGGCGCGCAGCACGGCGCTGTTCGACGCGTCGTGCGCCCGCTCGTCGAGCGTCAGCGCGGACAGTGGATAGCCCAGGTCCAGCTGCTGCGTCTCCCGGCCGCGCCGCAGGTCGCCGCGCAAACGCGCCGCGTCCAGCAGCTTGCTGGCCAGTCCCAGCATGCCGGCGGCCACCTCGCGCCGCTCCGCCTCATAAGTGTCGAGCAGCGCATCCGGCGCGCCGCCGAGCACCGCCGCCAGCTTCCATCCCAGGTTCCAGGCATCCTGCACGCTGGTGTTCAATCCCTGGCCGCCGGTCGGCGGATGCACGTGCGCGGCGTCGCCGGCGATGAACACGCGGCCGACCCGGTAGCGTTCGGCCAGGCGGGAGCTCATCGCATAGTCCGAGCGCCAGTGCACGGCATGCACCACGATGTCCGCACGCCCGGTGCGCGCGGCGATGGCGGCGGCGATGCCGGCGTCCGACAAATCGAATTCGCCTTCGAGCGGGATCGGCATCTGCAACTGAAACAGCGGCGTGCCGCGCAGCGGGCACAAACTGATCTGCTGCGCGCCGCCGCCGTTCCAGCGGTGCCAGACATCGTCCTCCAATCCGCTCAGCGACAGGTCGGCCACCACCGCGCGGGCGTTCATCGACTCGCCGGGAAAGTCTATGCCCAGCGCCTTGCGCACGAAGCTGCGGCCGCCGTCGGCGCCGATCAGGTAGCGTGCCCGCACCGTCACGTCGCCGTCCGGCGTCGCCACCCGGGCGCTGACGCCAGCTTGCTCATCCTGCTCGAAGTCGGCCAGCGCATGACCGTAGCGCGGCGCGTGGCCCAGTTCCATCAGCCGCTCGCGCAGTATCCCTTCGGTCAGATGCTGCGGCAGCATCAGCGGTTCGCCGTACGGTTCGGCGGCGCTTGGCGCCGCCGCCTCCACCGACGCCACGTCGTCGTAGCCGCCGTCGGCGCGGTACTTGCGCTGCGCCGGATAGCGCCCGCCGGCCGCCACCATGCGGTCGGCCACGCCCATCGCCTCGAAGATTTCCAGGGTGCGCGGCTGTATGCCCTTGCCGCGCGAACCGCCGAACGGCGTCGTCGTTTTATCGATCAGCAGGAAGTCGACATGGCGCCGCGCCAGCTCGATGGCCAGCGTCAGGCCGGCGGCGCCGGCGCCGCAAATGAGAACGCCGGTGTGGATGGTTTGCATGATGAACTCCTGTATATGTGTATTTTGCACATATTATTCCGGCTCGAAAATCGTGTCAAGAACTATGTGTATAATGCACATATGAATAAAGATATCCGCGATATGCATGACGCGCTGCTCGACATCATCGGCTTCATGAGCCGTCCCGAGCCCGACGTCGCACTGATGGCCGACATGTCGATGCCGCTCGAGCGCGCGCTGCTGCCGCTGCTGGTGCGCATCGACCGGCGCGGTCCGATCGGCGTGGTGGAGCTGGCCGACCTGGTCGGCCGCGACTACACCACGGTGAGCCGGCAAGTGGCGCGACTCGACGAACTGGGTCTGGTGGTGCGCCGCTCCGGCGCCCGCGACAAGCGCGTGCGCGAAGCCGAGGTGACGGAGCTGGGCCGCGAGATGGCGGACGCCATCGACCGTATGCGCGAGCAGCTGGTCGGCGAACTGATGGCCGATTGGACCAACGCCGAGCGTCGCGATCTGGCGCGTTTGATGAAGCGCTTCGCCAACGACATGAACGAATGGGTGCTGCGCCGACGCGGCGAAGACGCCGACGAGTAAGGCGCACCGCTGTATTCTGCTTGCCATTCGTCGCACTCTGTCTCATAATCGCGACGAAATAAAAAACAGTGAGCAGAGACGGCGCGCACGCGATGCGCAAGCGCTCTCGAATTCGGAAGCGGGCGGTGCGGATTTTTCGTCGGCGATGCCGGCATCGCAGAAGCCCAGGCGGCACAAGGCGCGCTTTGAAGCGATCCTTTTTCGCGCGGCGCGGTGAGCGCCTTTTCGAACTCGATTGAGCGCGCACATCGCGCCGCGACGACGCGAGCGAGCTGTCCGAATCGGCGCGCGTATGTGAATTGGCGAGCTTAAGTCGAAAAAAAGCGCGCGAATATCTATCGTGCTGGTTGCGCACCGACAAGGTTTTCGTGTACTTTACGAGATTGAAAATGCGTGTTTGTAAATGTGCTGGTTTTTGAAAGCGCGCGCCACGCAAAATGATCGCGATACGGGATACAGATTCACACAGATATGCACAAGACCACCACCGTTTTTGAATAGCCGTCTCGCCTGATTAGGTTCAGGCTGGGCGGTTTTTTCTTTGAAAACGAAAACCGTGATGTGGCTGCGACGTAGGTCCATGGAGCTGAGTACACGCCCGACCACCCGCAAAACGTCGCAACAAGATTTGTACCTGAGCGCCGCGCCGGCCACGGACGGCGACCAGGTCGATGGCTGCAGTGCTGCACTCGTGAGGAGGGGCAGCAGTTCAGCCGGTGCCGAATTCATTAGCGCAAACCGTAGTCCGTTTGTGCCGATGAATAATTCGCCTGGCCTAATTCCGGGCCGGACGGGTTTAAATCTTGTTATGAATTTTTCCCATCCCCGATGAAGGAGAACTAAAAATGGCAACTGCCGCAAAGAAACCAGCAGCAAAAAAGCCGGCCGCTAAAGCCGCCGCCCCAGCGAAAAAGCCGGTAGCAGCGAAAGCCGCCGCCAAGCCAGCAGCGAAAGCTGCCGCTAAACCAGCAGCGAAACCAGCCGCGAAAAAAGCCGCTGCCAAGCCAGCAGTGAAAAAAGCCGCAGCGAAACCAGCAGCCAAACCAGCTGTGAAAAAAGCAGCCGCCAAGCCAGCAGCGAAGAAAGTCGTCGCCAAGGCAGCAGCCAAGCCAGCAGCTAAAAAAGCAGCCGCCAAGCCAGCAGCGAAAAAAGTAGCCGCTAAACCAGCAGCGAAAAAAGTCGTCGCCAAAGCAGCCGCCAAGCCAGCAGCTAAAAAAGCAGCCGCCAAGCCAGCAGCGAAAAAAGCAGCCGCTAAACCAGCAGCGAAAAAAGCCGCCGCCAAACCAGCAGCCAAGCCAGCAGCTAAAAAAGCTGTCGCCAAAAAACCAGCAGTAAAAGCAGCAGCCAAACCGGCTGCAAAGGCAGCGGCTAAGCCAGCAGCAAAAAAGCCGGTTAAGGCAGCTAAGCCAGCTGCCGCCAAACCAGCCGCCAAGAAAGCAGCCGCCAAACCGGTAGCCGCCAAACCGGCCGCGCCAGCTGCAGCACCAGCAGTGGCAGCCGCCGCTCCTGCTGCCAAGCCTGCCGCGAAAAAAGCTGCGCCGAAAAAGCCGGCTGCACCGAAGAAGGAAGCTGTCGCCAAGCCAGCCGCTCCAGCTCCGGCCGCCGCGCCCGCAGCAAAAACCGTGTTGGCACCGGCCGCAGCATGGCCGTTCCCAACCAGCACGCGTCCTTCCTGAGCTGGTAAATAGCTTGGGTGCCTGCTGAGGCAACCGGCCGCTGTGTGAGACAATCACACAGCGGCTTTTTTATTGGAGGGACCCCGTGCTTAGTATTGTCATGTTGATTGTCGACGCCATCGCCACCCTGTTGGGCGGGGCCTTGCTGTTGCGCTTCTGGATGCAGGCGATCCGCGTCCGCCCGCCGTCGTCGGTGGCCCAATTCACTTTTCAATTATCGGACTGGCTGGTGCGCCCCTTGCGCCGCATCGTGCCCGGTGTGGGCGGCTATGATTGGGCCAGCCTGATCGGCGCCTTCCTGATCGTGCTGCTGGCCACCTCGGTGCTGTTCCTGGCCGGCTGGACCACCCAGGCGGTGCTGCTGGTGGCCCTGCAACGCTTCCTGCAGTGGATTTTGTACGGCTTCATGGCCTTGCTGGTGATCGAGGCGATCTTCAGCTGGGTCAATCCGCACGCGCCGCTGGCGCCGTTCGTGCGCGCGCTCAACGAACCGCTGCTGAAGCCGATCCGCCGCATGGTGCCGCTGGTCGGCAACCTGGACCTGTCGCTGCTGGTGGCGCTGATCCTGCTGCAGATCGCCCAGATCCTGCTGGGCATGCTGTTCAGCCGCTGAAACCGCGCTGGCCAAAGCAAAAGGGCAGACCGACGGTCTGCCCTTTTTTTATGCGCCGCGCCGTTTAGTAGCGGTAGCCGAAGGCGGCTTCGAACTTGTCCGCGATCTCGGCGGCCGTCAGCTTGTGGTTCTGCGCGCCCTTGCTGGCGATCTTGATCGCGCCCAGCAGGCTGGCCAGGCGGCCGGTGGTTTCCCACTTCCAGCCGTTGGTGATGCCGAACAGCAGGCCGGCGCGGTACGCGTCGCCGCAGCCGGTCGGGTCGATCGCCTCGGCCACCGGCACGGCCGGGATCTCGATGCGCTGGCCGCCGGTGTAAATCTCCGAACCATTCTCGCCGCGGGTGACGATCAGCGCTTCCAGGCGGCCGGCGATGTCCGGCACGGTCAGGCCGGTGCGGTCCATCAGCAGTTCGATTTCATAGTCGTTGGTGGTGACGTAGGTGGCCTTGTCGATAAACTCGATCAGCTCTTCGCCGTTAAACATCGGCAGCTGCTGGCCCGGATCGAAGATGAACGGGATCTGCAGCCTGGCCAGGTCGGCGGCGTGCTTCTTCATGCCTAGGTGGCCGTCCGGCGAGATGATGGCGAGGCGCGCCGGACCCGCCTTGGCGATGTCGTTCTCGTGCGCGTATGACATGGCGCCCGGGTGGAAGGCGTTGATCTGGTTGTTGTCCTCGTCGGCGGTGACGAAGCACTGCGCGTTGTACGCTTCCGGCTTGATCAGGATGTTGTCGGTGGCCAGGCCCAGCTTGCGGAAGCGTTCCATGTAGGCGGCGTTGTCCTGGCCCATGACGCCGACGATGCGCGGATCGCCGCCCAGCATCTGCAGGTTGTAGGCGATGTTCGGCGCGCAGCCGCCGAATTCGGTGCGCATGGTCGGCGCCAGGAACGAGACGTTAACCTTGTGCAGCTGGTCGGCCAGCAGGATGCTGTCGAAGCGGCCCGGGAATTGCAGGATGGTGTCGATTGCGATCGAGCCGCAAATCAGGGAGGTCTGAGTCATGATAGGTCTTTATGGATAGAAGACTGCGATGTGATAGCCGGATGCTTTCAGCTGGTTCAGCTCGAAGTACAGTTTGACAGATTGCTCGGTGTGCGGGGCGAAACCCTTGTCCAGCGCGACGTCGGCGCCGAGATAGTCGCGCGGCGTGAACACGCGGCGCAACACGGCCTTGTCGGACGCGTCGTCCAGCACCAGTTCGATGTGCGGCCAGGCTTGCGCGGTGGCGCTCTGGTTGCGCAGCAGCGTGGTGAAGGAGAACGTGGTCTCGCTCAGGGTCTGCAGCTCGCCCTGTTCGATGGTGAGGTCGTCGATCTGCGTGGGCAGTTCGATCTTGCAGCCGAGCGCGTTGCAGGCGGCCAGCAGGCCGGGCTTGAGCGGCGGCAGCGCGGCGGCGATCTGGTTGCGGAAGGTGGTCAGGCCCTGGCCGATCAGCGCGGCCACCAGCAGCACCGAGCCCAGGCTCATGGCGATGGTGGCGGCCTTGCCGAACTTCCGGCGGCGGCGGTCGCGCTTGACGAAGCCGGGCTCGTCGGCGTCGTCCTCGGCCGCCACATCGGCGTGGTCGGCGGCCTCGTCCGCGACGGCTGCGTCCTCGACGGCCGGCGCGGACAGCGTGTGCACCCGGGCGGCCTGGGCTTCGGCCAGTCCGGCCGAGGACAGCTGCACCAGGGCTTCCTCATCCACCTCGTCCAGTTCGTCGTGGCGTGGGGCGGGAGCGGCGGTTGCGGCGGCCTCGACCGGCGTCTCGTCCAGCGTCGGCTCGCGGCGGTCGGTCGCGGCCAGCATGTCGGCGAAGGCGTCGGGGGAGGGTTCTTCCTCATCCTCCGGCTCGTGCTCCGGCGCACGGTTTTCCATGACCGCCAGCTCCGCCTGCAGCGCGGCCTCCAGCTCTTCGTCGGACATGGCTTCGATGGTGAGCGCGTCTTCGAGCGGTGGCTCGGCATCGGCCGCGGCCGGCTCCGCTGCCGGTTCAGCTTCAGGCTCCGGCTCCGGCTCGACGTCCAGATCGAGGTCGAACGCTTCCTCGGCGGCGGGCGGGACGGCGGCCGGTTCGGCCGGCAGCGCGATCGCCGGCATGGCCGCGGCGGCGATCGGCTCGTCGTCGAAGCTGTCGTCGGGGTCGGGCGCCGGCTCGCTGTCGGCGACCGGTGCATCGTCGGCGCCGGCGATCTCGGCCGCGTCCATCGCGGTGTCGAGTTCCAGCGTGAAGATCGGTTCGCTGCCCAGCACTTCGGCGGCGCGGGTATCCAGCGCGGCCAGTTTTTCATCGAGCGGCGTCGGCTCGGGCAGTGGAGATGCGGGGTATTCGGGAACGGGCGCCGGCGCGGGGCTGGCCGGCGGCGGTGGGCTCAGCGGCGAGCTGGAGGGATCGAGCAGCGCCGCGTTGCCGTCAAAGACTTCATTGCAGGAGCCACAGCGCACTATGCCCCCACGTAATTTCAACTGGTCATGGGCGACCCGAAATACCGTGTTGCAGTGGGGGCATTTGGTGGCGAGTGCCATTGCCGGGCTTAGCGCGCAGCCGGAACCACATCGCTGCCGAGGCGGCCATGCAGCGCCACCCAGCCGTCCTGCTCAGCCCAAACGCCGAGCTTGATGAACGGCGCATACGCGGCCGCCACTTCCTCGGCCTGGCGCGCCAGCACGCCCGACAGGATCAGCGCGCCGCCGTCGGCCACGCGGCCCGACAGCATCGGCGCCATCAGCTTCAGCGGGCTCGACAGGATGTTGGCCACGACGATGTCGAAACGCTGCGTCGCGTGCTGCGATTGCGCGAACGTGTCCGGCAGGAAGTACTCGATCTCGCACTTGTTGCGCTGGGCATTGTCGGCCGCCGATTCGATCGCCTGCGGATCGATGTCCACGCCGACCACTTCGCCGGCGCCGACCTTCTTGGCCACCATCGCCAGGATGCCGGAGCCGCAGCCGTAGTCGAGCACGGTCTTGCCCGGCGCCGGATGCGCCTCCAGCCACTCCATGCACAGGCGGGTGGTCGGATGGCTGCCGGTGCCGAAAGCCAGGCCCGGATCCAGTTCCAGGATCAGGCCGTTGGCGTCGGGCGCTTCGTGCCAGCTCGGCACGACCCAGATGTTCTTGCCGATATGGATGGGCGCGAACTGCGACTGCGTCAGGCGCACCCAGTCCTGCTCCTCCACCTTGCGGGTGGCGAACTTGGGCAGCGTCGCCAGGCCGATCTGCGCGGCGGCGGCCGCCACGATCACGGCCTGGTCGTCATCTTCATTGGTCAGGGCCACCACGCGGCTGTGTTCCCACGCCGCCTCGGTCGGTTCCATGCCCGGCTCGCCGAACAGCGGCTTTTCCGCGTCGGTGCCTTCGTCCGCGTCTTCCACGGAGACCGACAGCGCGCCCACGTCCATCAGCGCGTCCGACAGGGCTTCCGCGTGATCGCGTGCGATTTCGATGACGATTTCAGTCCAGCTCATTATTGTGGCGCCTTGTTGCTCAAACTCAGTTTATGCAGGTCCGGCATGTCGGCCAGCTTCTGCTCCAGATAGTGGATGTTGGTGCCGCCTTCGATGAAGCGGGCATCGACCATCAGCTCGCGGTGCAGCGGGATGTTGGTCTGGATGCCCTCGACCACCATTTCCGACAGCGCGATCTGCATGCGGCGGATCGCCTGCTCGCGCGTGGCGCCATAGGCGATCACCTTGCCGATCATCGAATCGTAGTGCGGCGGTACATAATAACCCGCATAGGCATGCGAGTCGACGCGTACGCCCGGGCCCCCCGGCACGTGCCAGGAGGTGATGCGGCCTGGCGACGGCGTGAACTTGAACGGGTCTTCGGCGTTGATGCGGCACTCGACGGCGTGACCGGACAGCATCACGTCGCGCTGGCGGAAGCGCAGCTTCTCGCCGGCGGCGATGCGGATCTGTTCCTGCACGATGTCGATGCCGGTGATCATTTCCGTCACCGGATGCTCGACCTGCACGCGGGTGTTCATCTCGATGAAGTAGAACTCGCCGTTTTCATACAGGAACTCGAAGGTGCCGGCGCCGCGGTAGCCGATCTTGCGGCAGGCTTCGGCGCAGCGGTCGCCGATCTTCTCGATCAGCTTGCGCGGGATGCCCGGCGCCGGCGCTTCTTCGATGACCTTCTGGTGGCGGCGCTGCATCGAGCAGTCGCGTTCGCCCAGCCAGACGGCGTTCTTGTGTTCGTCGGCGAGGATCTGGATTTCCACGTGGCGCGGATTTTCCAGGTACTTCTCCATATAGACTTCCGGGTTGCCGAAAGCGGTGCCCGCTTCGGTCTTGGTCATCGCCACGGCATTGATCAGCGCCGCCTCGGTATGCACCACGCGCATGCCGCGGCCACCGCCGCCGCCGGCCGCCTTGATGATGACGGGGTAGCCGACCTTGCGCGCAATTTGCACGATCGCCTTTGGATCGTCGGGCAACGCGCCGTCCGAACCGGGCACGCACGGCACGCCGGCCTTGATCATGGTTTGCTTGGCCGAGACCTTGTCGCCCATCAGGCGGATCGAGTCGGAGCGCGGGCCGATGAAGACGAAACCGGATTTCTCCACGCGCTCGGCGAAGTCGGCGTTTTCCGACAGGAAGCCATAGCCCGGGTGGATCGCTTCCGCGTCCGTCACTTCGGCCGCACTGATGATGGCCGGCATGTTCAGGTAGCTGAGCGTCGACGGCGCGGGGCCGATGCATACCGATTCATCCGCCAACTTCACGTATTTGGCGTCTTTGTCTGCTTCCGAGTGGACCACAACCGTCTTGATGCCCAGCTCGCGGCATGCGCGCTGGATACGGAGGGCAATTTCGCCACGATTGGCGATGAGGATTTTTTCAAACATGATAGGTTCGCGTATGTCTGTGAGCACCGGTAGCTCCGGTAACGTCAGGTAGAGGAGGGAATGCGGACCAAGCCGGCGCGCCCGTCACCGATGGGGAGGGCGCAGGCCGGTCTTAGCCTATCACAAACAGCGGTTGGCCGAACTCGACCGGTTGGCCGTTCTCGACCAGGATCTGGGTGATCGTGCCGGACTTGTCGGCGTCGATTTCATTCAGCAGCTTCATCGCTTCGATGATGCACAGGGTGTCGCCTTCCTTGACGGTGGCGCCCACTTCCACATAAGCAGGGGAGCCCGGGGCCGACGAACGGTAGAAGGTGCCGACCATCGGCGATTTGACGATGTGGCCGACAGGCTCGGCGGCAACGGCCGGTACCGGCGCTGCGGCGGCGGCCGGCGCTGCGGCTGGGGCCGGAGCGGCATGGTACTGGTGCATGCCTTGCGGCTGCATCATCACCATCTGGTTTTGCGGCATGGCGGACGACTTGACGATGCGTACTTTGCTCTCGCCTTCGGTCACTTCGAGCTCGGCGATATCCGATTCCGCGACCAAATCAATCAAGGTCTTCAGCTTGCGTAGATCCATGTAACCCCCAGGAATGTCTTGTTATGTAAGTGTGAGCGGTAGCGCCTTTTGGGCGGAACCGTGCGGAATTGCGCGCAGATCGCGTAGATTAACGGTTTTTAAGTACGAAGTCGATGGCAAACCGATATCCTTCGATACCCAGCCCGCAAATAGTACCTATGGCGATCGCGCTTAGAAATGAGTGGTGGCGAAACGACTCGCGCTGGTAAATATTCGAAATATGCACCTCAACAAACGGTATCGCCACCCCCGCCAGGGCGTCGCGCAAGGCCACGCTGGTGTGGGTCAGGCCGCCCGGGTTGATGACGATGGCGTCCACGCCTTCCGTTCTGGCGGCATGGATGCGGTCGATCAGTGCCCCTTCGTGGTTGCTCTGAAAGCAGGACAAGCTCGCGCCCGCCGCCTGGGCTTGAGCCTGGGCAGCGCGTTCGATGTCGGCCAAAGTGCTAGCGCCGTAGACCTCGGGCTCGCGGGTTCCCAGCAAATTCAGGTTGGGACCGTTGAGCAGTAGGAGGTTTTTTGCCATGGGTTCAAGACCGTTTTCCGCGAAAGTTCCGCATTTTGCCGCCAACTGCCGGCATTGGCAAGAGAAAAAAACTTATGAAACTGATTACAGAGTTGCGAGGTCCTTGCGCAATTCGTCGAACTTCAGGCGGCCCAGATAGGTCTTCTTGACCTGGCCGTCGGCGCCGATCAGCACCGTGTAGGGCAGGCCGCCGGCGCTGTTGCCGAACTGGCGCGACAGGTCGGTGCCGGCCATGCCGGCCACGAAGACCGGGTAGGTGATCTTGAACTTGTTGCTAAATTCGGCGATATTTGTTGGCGAATCGATACCAATTCCGATAACTTGCAGCTTCTTACCCTCATCTCCGGCGGCCAGCGCCGACAGCTCCGGCATCTCCTGCACGCACGGGCCGCACCAGGGCGCCCAGAAATTGACCAGCAATGGCTTGCCTTTATATTGGGCCAGCGCGGTGGCGGCGCCCTTGGCGTCCGGCAGCGTCTGTTTATACAGGTCGGCGACGGGGCCGGTGACGCCCGGTGCTACGGTGGTGCTTATAGGTGGTACAGCCTCCTGCTTATGTAAGCCGACATAGGCGCCGGAGGCGGCAAATGCCAAAGCGACAACAACGTAGGCGGCAAGGTGTTTTTGGTTCATGGTGTGGACGGTTCGGATGGGGTTGGGTGGACACTGTTAACTAATAGGGCGCGCACGGTGGCGATATCGGCGCGCATCAGCTTGCCGTCGCCGCGCGTCTTGACGGCGCCGCGCAAATCGTCCAGCTCATACAAGGCGGCGTGCACGCCTTCCTTGTGCCACATGAAGCTGACGGTCTCGACCGAGCCGTGGCGCGGTCCCTTGAAGTGCGGCGTCTCGGAGATGTCGATTTGCAAATTGCGGTTCAGCAGGAAGATTTCCACCTCCTTGGCGCTGTCGGCAAACAGCTGCAGGTGGATATCGTCGTGCGGGCCGGCCGTGCCGTTCAGGACGGCGCCGGTCAGGTAGGGATGGAACGCGGCCAGGCCTTCCATGATGTCGACCGCCAGCGTGCGCAGCCGGAACAGGCGCGCGGGCTGGGTGTCGGCATGGAACAGCGACTGGTAGATCCGCACTTCCGCCTCGATCTGCGCGTTGTCGGGCAGCAGGTTCAGCGGCGGCTGGGTGTCGCCGAGGATTTGCTTGGCGGCCTTGCGCTTGGCCGAATTGTAGTCCTGGCCGTCCTGGACGATCAGGCGTGCGGCGGCGGCGGCGATCTCCGCGCGCAGCAGCAGAACTTCTTCGATAACATTCGGCGTCATGGACGAGATAATACTCTGAACCGGGAAAAGGGCGGCGGGTCGGGTAAAATCCCGTATTCATTCGTCGTCTTAATTACTATGCATATTCATATCCTCGGTATTTGCGGCACCTTCATGGGCGGCCTGGCGGTCCTGGCAAAAGCAGCGGGCCACCGCGTCACCGGCTGCGACGCCAACGTTTATCCACCGATGAGCACCCAGCTGGAAGCCCAGGGCATAGAACTGATACAGGGCTACGGCCCGGAGCAGGTGCAGCTCAACCCCGACCTGTACGTGATCGGCAACGTGGTTTCGCGCGGCAATCCGCTGATCGAGGAGATCATGAACCGCGGCCTGCCGTATGTCTCCGGCCCGCAGTGGATCGGCGACCACATATTAAAAGACAAATGGGTGCTGGCCGTCGCCGGCACGCACGGCAAGACCACCACCTCGGCCATGCTGACCTGGATCCTGGAAGACGCCGGCTACGCGCCGGGCTTCCTGATCGGCGGCGTGCCGATGAACTTCGGCGTGTCGGCCCGCATGCAAGGCGACAAGGATTCCATCTTCTTCGTCATCGAGGCCGACGAGTACGACACCGCGTTCTTCGACAAGCGCAGCAAGTTCGTGCACTACCACGCCAAGACCGCGATCATGAACAACCTGGAATACGATCACGCCGACATCTTCCCCGATCTGGGCGCCATCGAAACCCAATTCCACCACCTGGCGCGCACGGTGCCGGGCATCGGCCGGATCGTCTACAACGCCGACGAGCCGGCGCTGCAGCGCGTGCTCAAGCGCGGCTGCTGGAGCGAGAAGGAAAGCTTCGGCCGCGCCGGCGACGCCGATTGGACCATGAACGAATACGATGACGGCAGTTTCGATGTCATCTTCGGCGGCGAAGTGGCCGGCCACGTCGAGTGGAGTCTGACCGGCAAGCACAACCGCGCCAACGCGCTGGCCGCGATCGCCGCCGCCCGCCACGTCGGCGTGCCGGTGGCGCAGGCGGCCAAGTCGCTGGCCACGTTTGAAAACGTCAAGCGGCGCATGGAAGTGCGCGGCGTGGTAAACAATATTACCGTGTATGACGATTTCGCCCACCACCCGACCGCCATCGCCACCACCGTCGGCGGCCTGCGCCAGAAGGTCGGCAAGCAAACCCGCATCCTGGCCGTGCTGGAACCGCGCTCCAACACCATGAAGCTGGGCGCGATGAAGGATGCGCTGCCGGGCAGCCTGGTCGACGCCGACCTGGTCTTCGGTTTCGGCAGCCAGCAGGCGCTGGGCTGGAGCCTGGGCGACGCCTTGGCGCCGCTGGGCGAAGTCGCCACCGCCTACGACAACATCGACGTGCTGGTCGCCGCCATCGTCAAGGCGGCCATGCCGGGCGACCAGATCATCGTCATGAGCAACGGCGGCTTCGGCGGCGTGCACGACAAAATCCTGGAAGCGCTGGCTTGATGATTCTCTATCTGCACGGATTCCGCTCCTCGCCGAAGTCGATGAAGGCGCGCGTGATGGGCGAGCGCATGGCGGCGCTGGGCCTGTCGGAGCAGTTCATCTGCCCGCAGCTGCCGGCCTCGCCGAAACTGGCGATGGAACTGGCGCTTTCCTTAATAGAAGGCATCCCGGCCCACGATTTAACCGTCGTCGGCTCCTCGCTGGGCGGCTATTACGCCACCTGGCTGGCCGAGCGCATCGGCTGCCGCGCCGTGTTGCTGAACCCGGCCATCGTGCCGCTCAAGGACCTGGACCAGCACGTCGGCGTCACCACCCAGTACCATTCCGACGAACCGTTCGAGTTCAAGCAGGAATATATAGAAGAGCTGCGCGCGCTGGCCGTCAATCCGGTCACGCGCCAGCAACGCTACTTCCTGATCGCCGCCACCGGCGACGAAGTGCTGGACTATCGCGACATGGTGGCGCACTATGCGGGCGCGCGCCAGCACGTGATCGAGGGCAGCGACCATGGCATTTCCGAGTTCCCCGACTATCTGGACGAAGTACTGGAATTTTGCGGCATCGAGGCGGCGCAGTGACGGTACGTACGCCGTCGCTGCGGCAAACGCAATGGCAGCCGCACGTGCTGGCGCTGAACGCGCCGCAGCAATACCGCCGGTGGCTGACGGCCGGCGGCTCGCTGACCGCCAAGCTGAAGGCCCACAGCCGGGATTTCCGCGTGCAGTGCCTGCATCAAACCACCGCGCGCTGCCTGAGCGACGAGGCGGCGGCCATCGGCATGCATCGCCCCGGCCGCGTTTGGGAGAGGGAAGTGCTGCTGCGGTGTGATAATACGCCTGTGGTGTTCGCCCACACGGTGGTGCCGATGTCGGCCACGGCCGCGGATTGGCCCTTGTTCAGCGCGCTGGGCGAGCGCTCGCTGGGATCGACCTTGTTCGGCGACCCGCAGGTACGGCGCGGCGTGTTGGAATTTGCAAGATTGCGCGCAGGGCATCCCTTGGCACAGCGCGCACGCACTGCCCTCGGGCTCGACAGCCCGGAAGAACTCATACTCTATGCGCGGCGCTGTCTATATAGGCGCCGTCAAGGTACCCTGCTGGTGACGGAAGTGTTTTTGCCTTCCGTACTGGAATTGAAACAAATAACAACGAACAGAAGCTAGCAATGAATCTATTTTTCGAAGAATCCGGCGATTTCAAGGTCGGCACCATGATGTCGCAAGCCGGCGAGGCCTACCAGGTTGAGATGGCCAGCGGCAAGCGCACCAAGGTCAAGATCAAGGACGTGCTGCTGCAGTACGAGAAGCCGTCGCCGACGGATTTGATGGAACAGGCCAAGGCCGTGGCCGCCGACATCGACCTCGAATTCCTGTGGGAAGTCGCGGGCGAGGAGGAGTTCGGCTTTGCCGAGCTGGGCGCCGAATACTTCGGCCACGCGCCTTTGCCGGCCGAGGCCGCCGGCCTGATCCTGAGCCTGCATTCGGCGCCGATCTACTTCTATAAAAAAGGCCGTGGCCGCTACAAGGCCGCGCCCGAGCAATCGCTGCGCGCCGCGCAGGCCGGCATCGAGAAGAAGAAGCAGCAGGCGCTGGTCCAGGCCGAATATGTCGAGGAGCTGAAGGCCAACAAGCTGCCGGCCTCGATGCAGAACATGGTCATGCAGCTGTTGTTCAAGCCGGACAAGAACTCCATCGAATACAAGGCGCTGGAAGCGGCGTGCAATGAACTGCACACCAACCCGCAGCGCCTGATGCTGGCGGCCGGCGGCGTGGCGTCGCCGAAGGCGCTGCACATGGCCAAGTTCCTGTTTGAGAACTTCCCGCGCGGCGCCGGTTTCCCGGATGTCGCCGTGCCGGTGCCGCCGACCAATCTGCCGCTGGCCGACGTGCAGGCGTTCTCGATCGACGACGTCACCACCACCGAGATCGACGACGCCTTCTCCGTGACCAAGCTTGCCGACGGCAACGTCAAGATCGGCATCCACATCGCCGCGCCCGGCCTGGGCATCAAGCCGGACGACGCGGTCGACAAGATGGCGCGCGCGCGCATGTCCACCGTCTACATGCCTGGCGACAAAATCACCATGCTGCCGGACGCCATCGTCGAAGCGTTCACCTTGGCCGAGGGCAAGACCTGCCCGGCGCTGTCGCTGTACGCCACGCTGAACCCGGCCGACTGGTCGGTGCTGGCCACCGAGACCCGCGCCGAGATGGTGCCGATCGCCAGCAACCTGCGCCACAACGACCTGGACGACCTGGTCAACGAGGAAACCCTGGCCAGCGGCGAGGGCGAGTACAAGCACAAGGAAGAGCTGGGCCTGATCTGGAAATGGGCGCAGGTGCTGGAGGCGGCGCGCATGGTCAAGCGCGAAGGCTTCGGCCTCAAGCCGGAACAGAACAACCGCGTGGACTTCAACTTCTACGTGGAAAACGACGTGGTCACCGTCAGCCGCCGCAAGCGCGGCGCGCCGCTGGACAAGATCGTCGCCGAACTGATGATCTTCGCCAACAGCACCTGGGGCAAGCTGATGCATGACCACGGCGTGCCGGGCATCTATCGCAGCCAGGGCCAGGGCGTCGGCGGCTGGGCCGCCAAGATGCAGGTGCGCATGGTCACCCATGCGGCGCCGCACCAGGGCCTGGGCGTGGACCAGTACGCGTGGAGCACGTCGCCGCTGCGCCGCTATACCGACCTGGTCAACCAGTGGCAGATCCTGGCCTGCGCCGAGCATGGCGTGACGGCGCCGCTGGTCGCGCACTTCAAGCCCAAGGACGCCGAACTGTTCGCGATCGTGTCGCAGTTCGACGCGGCCTACGCGGCCTATGGCGACCACCAGGCCAATATGGAGCGCTACTGGTGCCTGCGCTGGCTGGGTCAGGAAGATGCGCGCCAGGTCGAGGCGGTGGTGCTCAAGGACGAGGTGTTGCGCCTGGTCGACATTCCGCTGATCATCCGCCTGCCGGGCATGCCGCAGGTGGCGCGCGGCGCCCAGGTCAAGCTGGACATCCTGCGCTGGGACGAGGTCGACCTGACCATCGAAGCGCGCATCCTGGAAATCCCGGCCGCCGAAACGGTGGCCGCCGATGCCGAGCTGGACTACGAGGACGAGGAAGTCCCGGAAGACGCGGTCGATGCGCCGGAAGTGGCGGTGGAAGCCGCGGCCGAGGAGCCCGCTGCGGAATAAAACCCGCAGCCCCGCGCTCGCTTTGACGTAAAATCACAGCGCTATCTTTCTTAACCCGGCCTCGCGTGAAGTCTTTTCAAGAAAATCGGTTCCTGTACCTCGCCACCGGCATCTCGCTGCTGGCCCACGGCGCGTTGCTTGCGGTGCATTTTGTCGCCCCCAAGCCCACGCCCGTGCAACCGACCGATCCGGGGCTGGAAGTGATCCTGGTCAACGCCAAGCACAGCAAGGCGCCCTTGAAAGCCGAGGCGCTGGCCCAGGCCAACCTGGACGGCGGCGGCAATGTCGACCAGGGGCGCTCCAAGTCGCCGCTGCCGGACATGCGCAAGATGGAAACCGGCGACAGCATCAAGGCCGCCAAGCGCCGCATCGCCGAGCTGGAAGAGCAGCAAAAGAACCTGCTGACGCAGGCGGCCAGGCAGACGCCGTTCACCGCGCCGCCGGTCACGGAAAAGAGCAAACCCGATCCGTTGCCGACCGGCGCCGACCTGCTGGACGCCAGCAAGGCCATCGCCCGCCGCGCCGCCGAGATCAGCGAGACCATCGAAGACCAGAACAAGCGGCCGAAGAAAACCTTCATCACGCCGAGCACGCGCGGCGTGGGTTACGCGATGTACTACAAGACCATCCAGAAGAAGATCGAGGACACCGGGACCTTGAACTTCCCCAACGTCAACGGCCGCAAGCTGTACGGGCAACTGGTGCTGTCGATCCCGGTGTTCCAGGACGGCACGATTTATGAGCGGGACGGCGGCATCAAGGTCGACCGCAGTTCCGGCAACCAGGCGCTGGACGAGGCGGCGATGAACATCGTGCGCCGTTCCGCACCGTTCGGCAAGTTCCCGCCGAACATGCTGTCGACCGACAAGGACGATCTGTGGGTGATCGTCACCACCTTCAAATTCACCCGCGAAGACAAACTACAAGCCGACTTAAGCGGCGGAGGACGTTGATGGACCGCTACTGCGTATTCGGCAATCCGATTGCCCACAGCAAATCACCCGAGATCCATGCGGCCTTCGCGGCGCAGACCGGGCAAGACATCAGTTACGAAAAGCGCCTGGCACCGGTGGACGGCTTCGCCGCCGCCGTGCAAGCCTTCATCGCCGAGGGCGGCCTCGGGGCCAACGTCACCGTGCCGTTCAAGCTGGACGCGGTCAAGGTGGCGCAGGCGCTGACCATCCGCGCGCGCGCGGCCGGCGCCGTCAACACGCTGCACTTCACCGCGGACGGCATCGTCGGCGACAACACCGACGGCGCCGGGCTGGTGACGGACATCGTCAGCAACGCCGGCGTGACGATTACCGGCAAGCGCGTGCTGCTGCTGGGCGCGGGCGGCGCGGCGCGCGGCGTGGTGCTGCCGATACTGGAACACCGTCCGGCGCAACTGGTTATCGCCAACCGCACGGTGGCAACCGCCGAAGCGCTGGTCGAACAGTTTGCCGCGCTGGGCGGCGAGGGCGTGGTATCGGCCTGTGGCTTCAGCGCGCTGGAAGGCGCGTTCGACATCGTCATCAACGCCACCTCGGCCAGCCTGAGCGCCGAGCTGCCGCCGATATCGCCATCGATCTTCGGCCCCGGTTCGCTTGCCCTGGACATGATGTACGGAGCCTCCCCCACGGTATTCTTGCAGTTCGCGGACCGGCACGGCGCACAGTTGAAGCTGCGCGACGGCCTGGGCATGCTGGTCGAGCAGGCCGCCGAGGCTTTCAGCCTGTGGCGCGGCGTGCGGCCGGACACGGCGGAAGTACTGCAAGCGTTGCGGGCCAAGCTGTGAGCGCGGCCAAGGCGGGCAAGTGGCGCTGGGTGAAGTGGATCTTCATCGTGCCGGTGCTGCTGGTCGCGGTGGTGCAGCTGTATTTCTTCCTGCAGATCTGGTGGTGGGTTGACCACAACCCGTCGATGACCAGCTTCATGCGCGAACAGCAGTCGGCGCTGCGCGAGAAAAACCCGAACGCGAACATCCAGCAGATGTGGGTGCCGTACAACCGCATCTCGAACAACCTCAAGCGCGCCATCATCGCTTCCGAGGACGCCAACTTCTCCGAGCACGAAGGCGTGGACTGGGACGCGCTGCAAAAGGCCTACGAGAAGAACAACAAGAAGCACAAGGTGGTGTCGGGCGGATCGACCATCACCCAGCAGCTGGCCAAGAACCTGTTCCTGTCCGGTTCGCGCAGCTATGTGCGCAAGGGCCAGGAGCTGATCATCACCTACATGCTGGAAACCTTGATGGACAAGGAACGCATCTTCGAGATCTACCTGAACGTGGTCGAGTTCGGCACCGGCACGTTCGGCGCCGAGGCGGCGGCGCGGCATTACTACGGCGTCAGCGCGGCCAACCTGGGCGCGGCCCAGGCCGCCAAGCTGGCGGTGATGCTGCCCAATCCGCGCTTTTTCGACAAGCACCGCGACTCGGGCTACCTGGCACGACGCACCGGCGTAATCCTGCGCCGCATGGGATCGGCGGAATTACCTTAGGAGGCAGCTATGTTGAGCAAGCAGCGCGGACTCGGATTGATCCAGGTGGCCATCGTCATGGCGACGCTGGCGGCGATTGCGATGGCGTTTCTGATGTCGGCCCGCCACGAGCGCAACTTTTTCACCGAAGGACTGGCCAAGCTGGCCGGCAAGCCGGTGCCGGCCGCAGGCGCTTCGGCCGCATCGTCCGCATCGGCGGCCGCGGCCGTGCCGGTGGTGCCGGCCGGCGTGCTGCGCAAGTGCGTCATCAACGGCAAGACCGTGCTGTCGGACGTCGAATGCAAGGACGGCCAGGTGGTCAAAGCCATCGACACCCGGGGCATCGAAGCACCCAAAGTCCCCAAGCCGGACCCTGCCGACAGCGCCCCACAGTCGGCCACCGACAAAATGATAGAAAAAGCCACCCGCTAGGGTGAAAAACCGCATGGCAGGCTGGCCTCGGCAGGGGCTTTGCGGGTACACTTGCGCTGTTTCCAGAAGGCTTGCGTACCCATGATTAATGTTTTCGTTCTCCAGAATGGCCGGCTCAACCAGGTGCCCATCGACAGTCGCGAAGACCTGGAACAGGTCGAGCCGGTCTGGGTCGACCTGACCGACCCGACGGATGACGAACGCGCATGGGTCAAGGCCATCTACGGTGTCACCCTGCCGGGCGAGGACGAAGTCAAGGACATCGAAGCGTCGGCCCGCTACTACGAGGCGGAAAACGGCGACCTGCACCTGCGCACCGACTTCCTGCTGGAAGAAGAGGACGGCCCGTCGCGCATCGTCACGGTGGCCTTCATCCTGGCGCGCAAGATGCTGTTCTCGGTGCATACCGACGACCTGCCGGTGTTCCGCCTGGTGCGCATGCGCGCCCGCTCGCGTCCCGGCTCGATCGCCGACTACATGGACGTGCTGCTGGACCTGTACGCGACCGACGCCGAGTATTCGGCCGACGCGCTCGAAGGCATCTACCAGAACCTGGAAGAGGTCAGCGGCCGCGTGCTGCAGGAAGAATTCACCGACCAGGACGCGGCCGCCGCGCTGAACGCCATCGCCCACGAGGAAGACTTGAACGGCCGCATCCGCCGCAACATGATGGACACGCGGCGCGCGGTCAGCTTCCTGATGCGCGGCCGGCTGCTCAATTCGGAACAGTTCGAGGAAGCGCGGCAGATCCTGCGCGACATCGAATCGCTGGACGGCCACACCTCCTTCCTGTTCGACAAGATCAACTTCCTGATGGACGCCACGGTCGGCTTCATCAACATCAACCAGAACAAGATCATCAAGATATTCTCGGTGGCCAGCGTCGCCTTCCTGCCGCCGACCCTGATCGCCTCGATCTACGGCATGAACTTCAAGTGGCTGCCGGAGCTGGAATGGCAGCTCGGTTATCCGTTCGCCATCGTGCTGATGATCACCAGCGCGATCGCCCCGTTCTGGTACTTCCGCCGCCGCGGCTGGCTGAAGTAATCACACCGGTAATCACACCGGCTGCGGGCTGAATTCCAGCGACAAGGTGCTGTAGTAGGGCGCGCTGTTCCATTGCTGGTGCAGCGCCAGCGCGCGGTCGTACAGCGCGGCCTTGATGTCGACGCCGAAGCGCTTGAAGTCGAACGGCTGCTTGTCGCGCGCCGTGCAGGCGCTGGCGGCGCCGGCCAGGAAGGCTTGCTCGTCGAACGCGCCCGACCACAACTGGGTCTGCAAGCCCTCGACGATGGCTTCCGCCTGCACCGCCTCGGTCTCGACCTCCTTGTTGGCCCGGTCGTGCACCGCCACCATGACGAACTGCGCATCGGCGCCGCGCGCCAGCAGGCTGAGGAAGCCATGCCGCAGCGGCAGCGCGGACTCCACCACGTAATGCACCAGGTCATGCGGCAGGATGCCCTGGCGCGGCATCACCGCCTCGGTCACGCTGCCGTTGTTGCGCACGAAGCGCAGCACATCGTATTTGTCGGTTCTGGAACGTTTTTCGGCGATCAGTTTCATATTGCTGCAACATGGCTAAATCAATCACATTATTATGCGCTTGTTAACCCCGCTGAATAGTCACCAACTTTCACGACCGTAATATATTTAAGGCCATATTCCTTTAGAATGGCGGCCTGTGTCACCATCCGGTCACCCGCCTCTCATATACTGGCCGGATTTTCCTTCCCCGTCTCCACGCGACGCCCGTTGCCAGAGAAAGTACAAAGCAATGACAAAAAAACGGCAATTTTTCCCCCGCCAGGTGGTGGAAGCCGGCGGTAACCGCTGGGACTGGGCGCTGCTGCCCATCGTGCTGGCGGTGTTCGTCCTGATGGCGTACGGCAGCCAGCAAATGGCGCGCCCCTATGAACTGGGGCAGGCGCTGCCGCTGTCGCTCGATCCGAGCTACCTGCCGTACTACCTGCTGCGCACCACGCTGCGCATGTTCATCGCGCTGGGCGCGTCGGTGGTGTTCAGCTGCGTGTTCGCCGCGCTGACCACCAAGTACCGCGTCGCGGAAAAAGTGCTGGTGCCGCTGCTCGACATCTTGCAGTCGATCCCGATCCTGGGCTTCCTGTCGATCACCGTCACGGCCTTCATCGCGCTCTTCCCCGGCAACCTGCTGGGCGTCGAATGCGCGGCCATCTTCGCCATCTTCACCTCGCAGGCGTGGAACATGGCGTTCTCCGCCTACCAGGGCTTCCGCACCGTGCCGGCTGAATTGTCGGAAGCGGCGCGGGTGTTCCAGCTGTCGGGCTGGCAGCGCTTCTGGCGCCTGGAACTGCCGTTCGCCATGCCCGGCCTGCTGTGGAACATGATGATGTCGATGTCCGGCGGCTGGTTCTTCGTCGTGGCGTCGGAGGCGATCTCGGTCTCCAACCAGAACATCAAGCTGCCCGGCATCGGCTCGTACATCGCGCTGGCGATCGAGCAAAGCAACCTGGGCGCGATCGGCTGGGCCATCGCCGCCATGTTGATCGGCGTGCTGCTGTACGACCAGCTGTTCTTCCGTCCCTTGCTGGCCTGGGCCGACAAGTTCCGCTTCGAGGAAACCGGCGGCGACGCCGGCCAGCAATCGTGGCTGCTGACCTGGCTGCGCCGCACCGAGCGCACGCAGGCGCTGGTCGAATGGTTCGGCAATATGCTGTCGCGCTCCATCGCGCTGTTCCGCCTCGGCCATGACGGCACCTCGATCCGCGCCCGCCGCGACCAGGCATCGGTGGTGCCGCAGCGCGTCTGGGACGCGGTGATCGCCGCCGTCGTGTTCTACGCCCTATGGAGCCTGGTGCACTTCATCAGCACCGAAGTGGGCTGGAGCGAAGTGGGCCACGTGATCACGCTCGGCCTGTACACGATGATACGAGTGGTGCTGCTGCTGGCGCTGGCCGCGCTAGTATGGGTCCCGATCGGCGTCTGGATCGGCATGAATCCGCGCTGGGCCTCGCGCACGCAGGCGGTGGCGCAGTTCCTGGCCGCCTTCCCGGCCAACCTGGTGTTCCCGGTGGCGGTGATCCTGATCGTGCGCTACCACCTGAATCCGGACATCTGGCTGTCGCCGCTGATGATCCTCGGCACCCAGTGGTATTTGCTGTTCAACGTCATCGCCGGCGCCTCGACCATCCCGACCGAGCTGCGTCACGCCGCCAAGAACTTCGGCCTGACCGGATGGCTGAAATGGCGCCGCTACCTGCTGCCGGCCATCTTCCCCAGCTTCGTCACGGGCGCGATCACCGCGTCCGGCGGTTCGTGGAACGCGGCCATCGTCGCGGAATTCGTCAGCTGGGGCCCGACCACGCTGAAGGCGCACGGCATCGGCAGCTACATCCAGGAGATGACCGTGGCCGGCGACTTCCCCCGCATCGCGCTGGGCATCGGCGTGATGTGCATCTTCGTCATGGGCTTCAACCACTTTGTCTGGCGCCGTTTGTACACCCTGGCCGAAAGCCGGCTGCATTTCTAGGAACAGAATCATGAGCACTCCTATCGTCGAATTGAAATCGGTCGGCAAGCACTTCCGCGGCGCCGACGGCTCCGCGCGCTCGGTGCTGGAAGGCGTGGACTTCACGCTGAACGAAGGCGAGATCGTCGCGCTGCTGGGCCAGTCCGGCTCCGGCAAGTCGACTATGCTGCGCATCATGGCGGGGCTGATCCAGGCCGACGCCGGCCAGGTGCTCTATCGCGGCATGCCCCTGTACGGCACGGCGCGCGGCATCCGCATGGTGTTCCAGTCGTTCGCGCTGTTCCCGTGGCTGACGGTGCAGAAGAACGTCGAGCTGGGGCTGGAAGCGCAGGGCATGCCGGCCGAGGAGCGCGCGCGCCGCGCGGAAAAAGTGATCGAGTTGATCGGCCTGTCCGGCTTCGAAGGCGCGTTGCCGCGCGAGCTGTCCGGCGGCATGCGCCAGCGGGTCGGCATCGCCCGCGCGCTGGTGATGGAGCCGGAAGTGCTGTTGATGGACGAGGCGTTTTCCGCGCTGGACGTGCTGACCGGCGAGCGCCTGCGCGAAGAGATCCTGGAGCTGTGGCAGTCGGGCCAGATCCCGACCAAGGCCATCCTGGTGGTGTCGCACAACATCGAGGAAGCGGTGATGATGGCCGACCGCGTGCTGATCTTCGCCAGCGATCCGGGCCGCGTGCGCGCCGAGCTGCCGATTTCGCTGCCGCAGCCGCGCAAGGCCGAAGGCGCCGAAGTGCGCCATCTGATCGACAAGGTGTACGAGCTGATGACGGCCGGCGCCGGCAAGCGGGGGCTGATCAGCGAGAAGGAAGTCAAGCTGCAGCTGGGCGACCGCCTGCCGCAGGCCGACATCGCGCACATGGAGGGGATATTGGAATTGCTGGCCGAGGAGCCGTTCTCCGGCCGCGCCGACCTGCCGCAGCTGGCCGAAGAGACCGAGCTGACCGACGCCGAGCTGCTGGAAGTCTTGAACGCGCTGATCCTGCTGGGCTTTGCCTACCTGACCAACGGCGACATCCTGCTGACGGAGCTGGGCGGCCGCTACGTCGCCGCGACCAACACCGAGCGCCAGGAAGTGTTCGGCAAGCAGCTGCTGGAGCACGTGCCGCTGATCGCCTACATCTGCCACGGCCTGGAGCAGGACAAGTCCGGCGATTTGCCGGAAGACCTGTTCCTGAAGCTGTTGCGCTTCACGCTGAGCGAAGAAGAAGCCGAACGCGCGCTGCGCATGGCGATCGAATGGGGCCGCTACGGCGATCTGTTCGAATACAACTTCAACACCGGCGTGATCCAGCTGGCCGAGGAAGACGAGGAAGACGAAGTTTAAAAAAAAGCGGGGTCAGTTCCGGCAACCTGCCACGCGTGGCAGGTTGCCGGAACTGACCCCGCTTTTTGACCCCGGATTCTTACGCCAGCTTTTTAAAGACGCGGCTGGCGGCGGCGATGGTCTCGTCGATCACCGCGTCGGTGTGCTGGGCCGAGACGAAGCCCGCCTCGAACGCGGCTGGCGCGAAGTAGACGCCTTCATCCAGCATCGCGTGGAAGAACACGTTGAAGCGCGCGCGGTCGCCCGCCATCATCTCGGCGTAGTTGTTCGGCGGCGTCTCGCTGAAGTACAGGCCGAACATGCCGCCCACCGAGTCGGCGCAGAACACGATGCCCGCATCCCTGGCCGCCTTGGTCAAACCGGTCGCCAGGCGCGCCGCCGAGGCGCTCAACTTGTCGTAGAAGCCGGGCTCCTGGATGATCTTCAGCGTCGTCATGCCCGCCGCCACCGCCACCGGATTGCCCGACAAGGTGCCGGCCTGGTACACGGCGCCCAGCGGCGCCATCTTGCTCATCAACTCCGTGCTGCCGCCGAAAGCCGCCACCGGCAAACCGCCGCCGATCACCTTGCCCAGCGCCGTCAGGTCCGGCTTGATGCCGTACAGCTGCTGCGCGCCGCCCAGCGCCACGCGGAAGCCGCACATCACTTCGTCGAAGATCAGTACCGCGCCATGCTTGGTGCACAGTTCGCGCATCGACTTGAGGAAGGCCTCGCTGGCCTTGATCAGGTTCATATTACCGGCCACCGGCTCGACGATGACGCAGGCGATTTCGTCGCCGAACGAGGCGAACGCCTCTTCCAGCTGCTGCACGTTGTTATAGTCGAGCACCAGCGTGTGCTTGACGAAGTCCTCCGGCACGCCGGCCGACGTCGGATTGCCGAAGGTGAGCAGGCCGCTGCCGGCCTTGACCAGCAGCGAATCGGCGTGGCCGTGGTAGCAGCCTTCGAACTTGACGATCTTGTCGCGGCCCGTGGCGCCGCGCGCCAGGCGCAGCGCGCTCATGGTCGCCTCGGTGCCGGACGAGACCAGCCGCACCTGCTCGATCGACGGCACCAGGCGGCAGATCTCTTCCGCCATCAGCACCTCGCCCTCGGTCGGCGCGCCGAACGACAGGCCGCGCGCGGCCGCTTCCTGCACCGCCTTCACCACCACCGGATGCGCGTGGCCGACGATCGCCGGGCCCCAGGAGCCGATGTAGTCGATATAGCGCTTCTCGTCCGCGTCCCAGAAGTACGGACCTTCGGCGCGGGTGATGAAGCGCGGCGTGCCGCCCACGGAGCGGAAGGCGCGCACCGGCGAGTTGACGCCGCCTGGCGTGGTTTTCTGGGCGCGCTCGAACAGCACGTCGTTTTTCGAAATCGTGGTCATGATGGCATCTTCAATATCAAGTTGGTAAAGCCTGCTGCAGATGGAAAAAGCGGTTCGGCACGAATTTCCCCATGCCGTAGCGCTGCGCATGCGCCAGCGCGCCGACGGTGTATTCCTGCGCCGCCGCCACCGCCTCGGGCACGTCGGCGCCGCGCGCCATGTAGGCCGTCACCGCCGCCGACAAGGTGCCGCCGGCGCCGATGAACGGGCCCGCCATGTGCTGCCAGGCGTCGTGGCTGATCATGCCGTCGGCGCCGAACAGCGTGTTGGCCAGCGTGGCCGCTCCGAGCGGAGAGGCGGCCGCGTCGCCCGACGCGGCGCCGGCCGCCGTGCCGGTGACCAGCACGAATTCGCAGCCCAGGGCCAGCAGGTGCTCGACATCCGATTCCAGCGTGTCCTCGCCGCCTTCGCGCCAGGTTTCGGCCAGGCGGCCCAGCTCCACTTGCGACAGCATCAGCAGCGTCGCCTGCGGCACCAGCAGCTGGCGCAGGGCGGTCAGCAGTTCCTCGGCGTCGTCGGCGTCGGCCGGATCGGGCAGGCGGGAACTGAAGGGATCGAGTATCAGCGGGGCGTCCGGGTAGTCGGACAGGATCTCGGCGATCGCCGCCACCTGCTCGACATTGGACAGCGCGCCGACCTTGAAGGCGGCCATCGTCATGTCCTCGAGGACCACACGGGCCTGGTCGGAGACCCAGTCGGGATCGATTTCCTGCATGTCTTCGACACGGGCACTGTCGCCGATCAGCAACGCGGTGGTCACCGCCAGGCCGGTGCAGGAGAGGGCGGAAAATGCCGCCAGGTCGGCCTGGACGCCTATCGCGCCGGCCGGATCGGCAGCGCCGAAGCTTAATATGAGAGGAGAAGTTTGGTTTTGCACGGCGGGTAGATTAAGATACCTAATTCAGCATTTTACTTGATTGAAGGGTGGCAGAACGTGAGTAGCAATGAAACAACGCAGGAGTTCCAAACCTGGATGTGCCTGATCTGTGGCTGGATCTACGATGAAGAAGCCGGCCTGCCCGACGAAGGCATCGCCGCCGGCACCCGCTGGGCCGATGTGCCGATGAACTGGAGCTGCCCGGAATGCGGCGCCCGCAAGGACGATTTCGAGATGGTAGCCATCTGATCGGCCCTGCCAGCGCCGCGCCCGTCGCCGTCCTCCTGTGCTATGGTATAGCACCATTCCTGCGAACTGATTATGACGACCACGCCGCACGCTGAATTGACAAACAAGGCATTGAAAATCATGGTGATCGACGATAGCAGCACGATTCGTCGATCGGCCGAGATCTTCCTGACCCAGGCCGGCTACCAGGTGGTGCTGGCCGAGGATGGCTTCGACGCCCTGGCCAAGATCAACGACCACCATCCGGCGCTGGTCTTCTGCGACATCCTGATGCCGCGCCTGGACGGCTACCAGACCTGCGCGCTGATTAAAAAGAGCGCCAAATTCCACGCCACGCCGGTGCTGATGCTCTCCTCCAAGGACGGCCTGTTCGACCGCGCGCGCGGTGCCATGGTTGGCTCGGCCGCCTATCTGACCAAACCTTTTACCAAAGACAGCCTGCTGGCCGCCGTGCGCGAGCACACCGGCGGCGGCGCTGCCGCACCCGAATAAGAAAGCCCCAGGGGATACCATGGCCATACAAAGAATTCTGATCGTCGACGATTCGCCCACTGAGCGCTACTACCTGACCGACATCCTGGTCAAGAACGGCTTTTCCGTCTCCACCGCCGAGAACGGCGAAGAGGCGCTGGCCAAGATCAAGGCCGACAAACCGCAGCTGATCCTGATGGACGTGGTCATGCCGGGCGCGAACGGCTTCCAGGTGACCCGTTCGATCGCCCGCGATCCCGAACTGCAGGACGTGCCGGTGATTATCTGCTCCAGCAAGAACCAGGAGACCGACCGTATCTGGGGCCTGCGCCAGGGCGCGCGCGACTACCTGGTCAAGCCGGTCGATGCCGCCGAGCTGCTGGCCAAAATCGCGGCTCTCGGTTAATCGACGAGCGCGATGAGCAGCCACACGCCCGACACCCCCGTCCCTGCGACCGGCCCGGAACGCCGCAGCCGCCTGCGCCAGTACCAGGTGCAGCTGCTCGAACGCATGCAGGCAGCCAAGACCGGCGCCGCTGCCGGCGGCCGTGAACTCGGCGTGCTGCTGGGCGGCCGCCACTGCCTGCTGGACCTGACCCAGATCAGCGAGATCGTGCCGCCGCAACCGGTGACGCCGGTGCCGCTGGCGCAGGACTGGTACCAGGGCCTGGCCAATATACGCGGCAACCTGACCGGCGTGATCGACCTGGCGCGCTACCAGGGCCTGTCCGCCGGCGACACGGCGGCGGCCGAGCGGCGCCTGATCACATTTTCGCCCGTGCTGGGCTTCAATTGCGCGCTGCTGGTCGAGCGCGTGCTGGGACTGCGCAAGCTGGCCGACATGACGGCCGCCAGCGACGCGCCCGACCAGTTCACCGACGCCGATGGCCAGCAGTGGATCCGTATCGACCTCGCGCAACTGGTGCGCGAACCCCGTTTCAGTCAAGTTGGTCTCGTGTAGCTGAGTAGTAAAAACTAATCCGGAGAGGGTGTAATGGCTTTCAACATGGGTATTTTCTCGCGTGGCAACCGGAATGCCGGCCAGGACATGGCAGCGAATTCAGAATTCGGCGAAGCCGGCGATTCACAGTTCATGCAGAACGCCGCCGAGGCGGGCAAGGGAGCTGCCGCGGCAGCGGCAGCTTCCGCCGCCCCCGCCGCCGGACAGGACGACCATCCCGACAACAACGCCGGCACCGACAGCGCGGCGCCGCTGCGCCTGCGCGATGCGCTGGGCCGTCGCGGCGCGCCCGTCGCAGCCGCCGAGGCGGGGGGCGGTTTCAAGCTGCCGCTGATCGGCCACCTGCCGGCGCAGCGCCAACTGAGCGTGCTGTCGACGGCGCTGGCGGTCAGCCTGGCGCTGAGCGCCGCCTTCGTCGCCCTCAACACCATCCACAGCGGCAACCGCTCCACCCAGACCCAGATCGCCAGCGACGCGCTGATGCACTCGCAGCGCATCGGCAAGGCCACGCCGAACGCGGTGCAGGGCAGTGCCGAAGGCTTCCGCCAGCTGGAGGAAAGCCGCAAGGAGTTGAACAACGACTTCACGCTGATGACGCGCGGCGGCCGCTATCAGGGCCGCGAGATCGGCCAGCCGATATCGTCGCTGGCGCCCATAGTCGCCGCGGCGCGCAAGCAGTGGAACCAGACGGACAAGGCGGCCAACACCATCCTGCTGCTGAAGGCGGACCTGAGCGGCGTCGACAAGACGCTGCAAAAGCTCAACGCGATGTCGCCCGAACTGCTGACACGCGCCGAGGAAATCTCCGCCCTCAAGCTGCAGCGCGGCGGTTCGGCGCGCGAGATCGCGGCGCTCGGCAAGCTGACCATGCTGACCCAGCGCATGAGCCGCAGCGCCAGCGAGTTCCTCCTCGGCGGCGGCGTCAAATCGGAAAGCGCGTTCCAGCTGGGCCGCGACACCACCGTGTTCCGCAACACCGTCGACGGCTTCCTCAACGGCAGCGCGCCGCTGGGGCTGGCCGCCGTGCGCGAGCCGGACCTGCGCGAAAAAATCATCGTGCTGAAAACCGAATTCGAGGAATACCAGAAGCTGGTCACGGCCATCCTCGACAGGCTGGACAAGTTCAGCGCCGCCAAGGCCGCCGAAGAGCTGATCTTTAACGACAACGAAGCGCTGCGCCAGCGCCTGTCGGTGCTGCAGCAAGCCTACCGCGAAGATCAGGATTCCCTGGGCTTGACGTTCTGGCTGATGGTGGTCGGCGGCATGCTGACGCTGATCTCGGCGGCGGCCATCGGCCGCGTGCTGCTGATGGATTCGTACAACCGCACCCGCGGCGCGGACCGCCGCCGCCAGGAAGCGGAAGCCATGCGCCAGCAATCGCAGCGCAAGGAAGAAGAAGCGAAGGCCATGAATGACCAGAACCAGGCCGCGATTCTGCGCCTGATGAACGAGCTGCAGGAAGTGGCGGACGGCGACCTGACGGTGCAGGCCACGGTGTCCGAGGACATCACCGGCGCCATCGCCGACTCGGTCAACTACACGGTCGAAGAGCTGCGCGGGCTGGTCGGCCGCGTCACCGCCACCGCCGAGCAGGTGACCAAGGCGTCCACCCATGCGCAGACGATTTCCAGCGACCTGCTGCTGGCGTCCCAGCAGCAGTCGCGCGAGATCCAGGATGCGTCGGCCACCGTGGTCAAGATGGCCAACGAGATCACCGACGTGTCGCGCTCGGCCAGCGAATCGGCCGACGTGGCGCGCCAGTCGGTGGCGGCGGCGCAGCAGGGTTCGACGGCGGTGGAAAACGCCATCAAGGGCATGCACGAGATCCGCGAGCAGATCCAGGACACGTCCAAGCGCATCAAGCGGCTGGGCGAATCGTCGCAGGAGATCGGCGAGATCACCGAGCTCATTTCCGACATTACCGAACAGACCAACGTGCTGGCGCTGAACGCGGCGATCCAGGCCGCGTCGGCCGGCGAGGCGGGACGCGGCTTCTCGGTGGTGGCGGAAGAGGTGCAGCGCCTGGCGGAACGCTCGGCCGAGGCGGCCAAGCAGATCGGCGCGCTGGTGCGGACGATTCAAACCGATACCCACGACGCCGTGGCCGCGATGGAGAAGTCGACCCAGGGCGTGGTCGAGGGCGCGCGCCTGTCCGACGCGGCCGGCGCGGCGCTGAGCGACATTTCGCAGGTGTCGAACCGCCTGGCCGAACTGATCTCCGGCATCTCGCTGGCGACCGGCCAGCAGGCCACGTCGGCCACCGGCGTGGCGCAGAACATCCAACACATTTTGACGGTGACCGAGCAGACGCAGGACGGTACCCAGCAAACCGCACAATCGATTCATAAGCTGTCAGTGCTGGCGCAGGAATTGAAAAACTCGGTGGCGCGATTCCGCATCGCGTCCTGAACCGCCCATCATTGAAAGGCCGAGGCAAGCATGACCACAACTGATTTTTCGAACCCGCCGCAACCGCAATTCGATACCGGCCCCCTGTCGTGGGTAATGGTGGAAATCCGCGAGTCGCTGGCACGCTCGAAGACCGCGCTGTTCGAAGCGGGCGGCCGGGCACCGGAAGATCAGGCGACCCAGCTGCAGCACGCCAAGTCGCACCTGCACCAGGCGCACGGCGCCCTGCAGATCGTCGACGTGGACGGCGTGGCACTGATGACGCAGGTGGCGGAAGAGGCGCTGGACCGCTTCAAGGCCGGCACGCTCAAGTGCAGCACCGACCATGCGCAGACGCTGGCCGAGCTGTATCAGGCGCTGGCGGAGTATCTGCAGGAGCTGCTGGACGGCGCGCCGCCGCAGCCGGTCAAGCTGTTCCCTTACTACCGCGCGGTGCAGCAGATGATGGGCGTGGAGCGCATCCATCCGGCCGACCTGTTCTATCCGGACCTGTCGCGCGGGGCCGGCCTGCCGCTGGCGGCCGATGCCGGCGCCGCCGACTATGCGGCATTCCGGCAGCGGTTTGAAAAATCGCTGCTGCCTTACCTGAAGAGTACCGACGCGGCGCAGCAGCAGGAACATGCCGCCGCGCTGCGCGACGCGGTCAAGCTGGTGGCCGACGCGCAGCAGGACGGCAAGGCGCGCGCCTTCTGGCTGGCGATGCAGGGCTTCGCCGAGCTGGTGGCCAGCGCCGAGCTGGCGGGCGGCCTGTACGTCAAGCAGCTGTTTGGCCTGATCAATCTGCAGATCCGTCGTCTGAGCCAGGGCGCCGCCGCCCAGCCGGAAGCGATGCTGCGCGACGCCTTGTTCTTCATCGCCGCCGCCGGACCGTCGTCGGCGTCGGAAACCGTACAGCAGCTGCGCCGCGTCTTTGCGCTCGATGGACTGGTGCCGGCCGACTACGAAGCCCGCCGCTACGGCCAGATCGACCTGGAAGCGCTGGAACGCGCCAGGACCGCCATGGCGCAAGCCAAGGCCGCATGGGACAGGCTGGCCGACGCGGTGATCGATCCTGAACTGGATGCGGCCTTCGGCGTGGCCCTGGCCGATGCCGCCGCCGAATGCGAAAAACTGGCCTTGCCGGCGCTGTGCACCCTGCTGCGCCAGCTGGCCGACGTGGCGCGCACCGCGGTCACCGCCGGCCGCAGCGAGGAGCTGGCGCTGGAGATGGCGACCGCGCTGCTGTTCGCCGAACACGGTCTGGAACAGATCCGCCACCTGCCGGACGATTTCGCCGCGCATGCCGACACGATAGGCGCGCGCCTGCTGGCGCTGGTGGCCGGCGATACGCCGCCGGCTCCTGCCCAATGGCAGAACGGCCTGGCGCGCCAGCTGCAGCAGGACGACACGGTGGTCGCGCTGGCGATGGAAATGAAGACCGGACTGCGCCAGGTGGAGAAGGTGCTCGACGAGTACTACGTCGATCCGTCCCGTCGCCCGTCGCTGGTGGAACTGGATCCGGTGCTGCACCAGCTGCAAGGCGCGCTGGCGATCCTCGACCAGGAAGACGCGATGCGCGCGGCCCAGCATGTGAAGGCCGCCGTGCAGGGCCTGGCGGCCGGCGGCGGCGATCCGTCGCTGGAGCCGAAGACGCTGGACGACATTGCGCAGAACGTCGGCGCGCTGGGCTTCTTTGTCGACATGCTGGCGCAGAACGCGCCGGGTGCGCGCGAGCGCTTTGCCTTCGACGCGGAGCATGGCAGCTTCCGCTCGGTGCCGTTCAAGAAGATGCCGGCTTCGGAATCGATCCCTGTGCTGGAAGAGCAGGTGCCGGCACCTGCGCCGTCGTCGATGCCGTTGGCGGCGCCCGCGCCTGCGCCCAGCGATGCGGCGGTGGAAGCTGAACTGCTGGAGATATTTATCGCCGAGGCGCGCGAGGTTTTGCAGTTTGTCGATGGGACGCTGGCCAAGCCGCGTTCGGAGTCGGGCGGCGAAGAGAGCCTGGCCATGCTGCGCCGCTCCTTCCATACGCTCAAGGGCAGCGGGCGCATGGTCGGCCTGAACCAGTTTGCCGACGCCGCGCATGCGATAGAGCGGGTGATGAATGTCTGGCTGGCGGAAGCCCGGCCGGCTAGCGATGCCTTGTTCGACCTGCTCGGCAGGGCTGCGCAGGGCATGGGGGCGTGGGTGGCGGAGCTGGTCGCCAGCGGCGTTTCGTCGCGCAATGCCGATGCGCTGGTCGCAGCCGCTGCCCGGGTGCAGGAGGGGGGCGATTTCACCATCGACGAGGCGCCTTCTGCCGAGGGCGCGGCGCCACCGGTCGAGGAGATCGAGGCCGTGGCACCGCCGCCGGAGGACGAGGTGCCGGCCGTTGAGGAAATCGCTCCCGCGCCGCTGGTCGTCAGCGGCAACGTCATCGAATTCCCGACCATCACGCCGGCGGTGCCGCGCGACGACAACGTCAAGCATATCGGCGATCTGGAGATCGCCCTGCCGCTGTACAACATCTATCTGCACGAGACGGACGAACTGGTTCGCTTGCTGACGCAGGACTTCGGCGAATGGCGTCACGAGCCGCGCCGTCCGGTGAACGCAGCGGCCTTGCAGGCGTCGCATACGCTGGCCGGGACTTCGGGCACGGTGGGGTTCAAGGCGCTGCGCGAGTTGGCGCTGGCGCTGGAGTCGACGCTGCAGGCGCTGCTGCCGCCGGCGCCGCACCTGGACCAGGTGCAGCATGACCTGCTGGACTTTACGATTGAACGCATCCGCCAGATGCTGCACAGTTTTGCTGCCGGCGAAATGCCCGCTTCGCAGCCGGAGCTGCTGACCGCCTTGCATGACCTGCGCGAGGAACTGGCGGCCACGCCGCCCGCGGCCAGCAACGATATCGAGGCGCGCCTGGATGATCTGGTGGCCGAGACGATGGACAACATCACGTCGCCGCCGGAACCGGTCGAGTCGGCGCTGGATCAGCTGTTCCGCGAGACGTATAACGCAATCAGCGGCAGCGTGCCGGAGTCTGACGTGGAGGCGCCCGAGCAGCCGGCACCGAAAAAAGCACCGGCGCCTGCGGATGACATAGACGATTTGTTCAACGCCGCCTTCGACGATACCTTTGCCGAGCCGCCGCTCAAGATCGCCGCGCCACTCGCGCCGGAGCCGGAGCCTGTGCCGCCGGTCCTCGCGCTCGAGCCCGAACCGGAGCCAGAGCCTCAGCCCGAGCCAGAGCCAGAGCCGCAAGCGGCCGAACCCGAGCCCCAAGCCGCCGCGCCGGCGCTTGACTCAACGCCCGAGCCGATGCCCGAGCTGGACACGGAAATCATCGAGCTGCCGCCCGCCGAAGCGGAAATCCTGACCGCCGCGCCGGCGATCTTCCACGACGAACTGGACGCCGACCTGCTGCCGGTATTCCTGGAGGAGGGCGCCGACCTGCTGCCGCAAGTGGGCGAATCGCTGCGCGCCTGGCAGCATCAGCCTGCCGATCCCTCACATGCGCAAAGCCTGCTGCGCCTGCTGCACACCGTCAAGGGCAGCGCCCGCATGGCCGGCGCGATGCGTCTCGGCCAGCACGCGCACGAAATCGAAACCCACATTGAAAACATGGTGCACGCCGGTTCCACCACGCCGCAAGCGTTCGACGAACTGCTGGCACACTACGACCACGCGCTGCTGTTGTTCGAACAACTGCAGCACCCGGAGGCGCTGCAGCAGGCCGGCACTTCCGGCCTGGCCGCCGATGTCGGCAGCATGGACGCCGGCGCCGCCGCGATCGCAGGCACCGATGGCGTCGTCGCGCTCGACGTGGATGCCTACGCCGGTGCCGCCGTCGAGTCGCCCGCCGGCGACACCGCCAAGCCCACCGCTCCGGCCCCGATAACAATCGACGATCCGCAGCCCGGCGCCAAATCGCCGCTGGTCCGCGTTCGCGCCGACATCCTCGACCGCCTGGTGAACCAGGCCGGCGAAGTCTCGATCTCCCGCTCCAAGCTGGAAAACGAAGTGGAGACGCTGCGCTCCTCGCTGTTCGACTTCTCGGAAAACCTCACCCGGCTGCGCCGTCAACTGCGCGAAGTCGAAATGCAGGCCGAATCGCAGATCGCCTCGCGCATGTCGATCTCCAGCGAGCGCGAATTCGATCCGCTCGAATTCGACCGCTTCACGCGCCTGCAGGAGCTGACCCGCATGATGGCGGAAAGCGTCAACGACGTCGCCTCCTTCCATGAAAGCCTGACCCGCAGCGTCGACAACGCCGGCGAAGACCTGGTGCTGCAAGCGCGCCTGACGCGCGACCTGCAGCGCGACCTGATGCGCGTGCGCATGGTGCCGTTCGCCAGCATCTCGGAGCGGCTGTTCCGTGTCGCCCGCCAAAGCGCCAAGGAAGTGGACAAGCGCGTCAACCTCGATATCCGTGGCAGCGCCGTTGAAATCGACCGCAGCGTGCTGGAACGCATGGCCGCGCCGTTCGAGCACCTGCTGCGCAACGCCATCGCCCACGGCGTGGAAAGCCGTGCCGGCCGCGGCGAGGCGGGCAAGAACGAAACGGGTGAACTGCTGGTGCAGGTGGCCCAGCAGGGCAATGAAGTCGTCATCGAATTTACCGACGACGGCGCTGGCCTCGATCTGGAGCGCATCCGCGCCAAGGCGGTCAGCAACGGCCTGCTGCGCGAAGACGAGGAAGTCACCGATGCCCAGATCGCCGACCTGATTTTCGAACCCGGTTTCTCCACCGCAGAATCGCTGACCGAGCTGTCGGGACGCGGCGTCGGCATGGACATCGTGCAGTCCGAAGCACAAGCGCTGGGCGGCCGCGTCGACATGTTCTCCGAACGCGGCAAGGGCACAAAATTTACCATCCACCTGCCGCTGACGCTGGCCGTCACCCAGGTGGTGCTGCTGGCCGCGGGCGGCAAGACATACGCGCTGCCGGCCATCCTGGTCGAGCAGGTGCTGCAGATGAAGGAAGCCGCGCTGGCGGAAGCGCACCGCAACGGCCACGTGCCGATCCAGGGCCAGCAGGCGGCGCTGCATTACCTGCCAGTCTTGCTCGGCGCCGGCGGTGCGCAACCGCCGGTGCAGCGCTCCTCGCCGGTGATGATGCTCAAGAACGGCAACGAGCGGCTGGCGGTGCAGGTCGACGAGGTGCTCGGCAACCGCGAGGTGGTCATCAAGAACATCGGCCCGCAGTTGGCGCGCATGGTCGGCATCGCCGGCGCCACGGTGCTCGGTTCCGGCGATATCGTGCTGATACTGAACCCGGTGGCGCTGGCGCAGCACCTGGCGCATCATCCGGAACTGAAGGCGCAGCACGCACAGGCGGACGGGCGCGATCGGGCGGCGCATCAGCGCGGACGTTCCATCATGGTGGTGGACGATTCGATGACGGTGCGCCGCGTGACGCAGCGCCTGCTCGAGCGCGAAGGCTACACCGTCGTCCTGGCCAAGGACGGCGTGGACGCGCTGGAGCAGTTGCAGGGCAGCGCGCCGGACCTGATGCTGGTCGATATCGAGATGCCGCGCATGGACGGCTTCGACCTGACCCGCAACGTGCGCGGCGACGACCGCACCAAGGACATCCCTATCATCATGATTACCTCGCGCAGCGCCGACAAGCACCGCAACTACGCGCTGCAACTGGGGGTGAACGCCTACTTCGGCAAGCCGTTCCAGGAGCCGGTGCTGCTGGACGCGATCGAAGGGCTGCTGAAACAGTAAGGCATTTGCAAGCCATTTGTGGGTAGTACAAGATTACCTTTCTTCCTGCGGTCATCGATATTCCATCGGTGGCGCTCTCTTACAGGAAGAAAGCATCATGTCAGTCACCAGCACTTACTCATTCATACAGGGCTTCTTTAATGGAGTCTTTGTCGGCCAGAATACCGTCAAGGCGGCGGACCAGCCGTTTTCCGAATCGCCTCCGGGCAGCGGCGTGTTCGTCGTCCATCGTCCCAACGGCGAAAACCTGGTCGATCTGGGCAAGCTGATTAACACCAACGCCAACGTCGGCATGGTCGCCACACAGCTGATCAGCTCCGGCGCCTCGTTGACCAGCGGCCTGCGGGTGCAGGCCACGCCCTGGATCAGCGTTCCCTACTTCATGCAGTCGCCGGCCGCGCACAAGCCTTTCGACATGCTAGCCAAAGTCAATTTCGACTTCCATATCGAAACGCCGTGGTTCTGCAGCGATATCGACGGCACCATCTCGGTGTTCCTGTTCATGTTCCTCGACAGTCAGAAGCATCTGCACGTGACGGTCGACGGCACCTGGTTCTCGTTCGACGGCGGCGCGCCTTTCTGCGCCGGTCCCGCCAAGGATGCGCTGAAGAAGGCTATGCCGGCAGTGCGCAAGCAGGTGCAGGACCTGCTGCCGCAGCTGACGTCCGCCATCTCCGGCGTCAAATTCGCCAAGCCTTACTTCTTGCCGGGTAACGGCACCAAGACGGCCGGCACCTTCGTACAAAACGCCAGCAGCGACGCGTCGCTCGGCCTGCTCTTAGCTTAAAGGAAAACGAAAATGGACAAGGATCAAAAACTGGTCAGCGATATCAGCGCGCTGCTGCGCGAGGCGGGCTACACCGGCCTGACGGTGCAGAACGATCACTACGGCACACTGCTCAACGCCACCCGCGAACGTAGCGGCGTGGTGCTGCGGATGTCGCCGGACATGCAGAAGGTCGGCCGCCGCACCGAAGAAGGCGCGGCGGAAGCACGCACCGCGCGGCTGGACGTGCACGAGGTGCCGGTGATGGAAGGCGTCGCCGAACAGCTGCGCGCCAATCCGGAACTGGCCAGGGCCATGAACATCCCGGCCGAGCATTTGAAATACATCATGTAGCACGCTTGGGTCCGGCCTGCACTGCGTGTTGCGCAGGTCCGGACCTCGCCGCGGCAACTGCGCCGGCGATCAGTTGCTGCGCCAGCGCCTCGATCTCCGGCGCCACCGGCGCGCCCAGCGTGCTCAATGCCACGCGCTGGTAGCGCCGGTAGGCCGCCAGTCCCTCTTCAAAGCGCGCACCGTCGAGATGGATGCGCATCAGGTCTGCGTTCAACGCCTTGCAGCATTGGTCCGCTTCCAGCGCCCGTTCCAGCAACTGCACGGCGGCGGCCGTGCGGCCGGCCTGCGCCAGCTGGCGTCCGGCGTCGCCCAGGGTTCGCGCCAGCTTGCCGCGCCATAGTTCGCGCCGCGCCAGCAGCCATGGCGCGCTGTCCCCGGCCAGCAATTCTCCCCGATACAGCGACAGCGCCTGCGTGGCGGCCATCAGCAGCGCGGTCTCCAGCGGCGCATTCGCACCCGCACCTGCATCGGCGCCCCAGGCGCGCGTCAGTTCCTGCAAGCGTGGCAGCAGTTGCTCCAGTGCCGCCGTGTCGCTCCAGCACTGCTGTGGCGCCAGCGACAGTACTCCTTGCTCCAGCAGGATGCTGCCCGCGCCGATGGTCGCGCGCAATCGCGACAGCGTGGTCTCCAGCGCATGGCGGGCGGTATCGCCGTCGGCGTCGGGCCACAGCAATTCCGCCGCCCGTTCCAGCGTGACGCTACCCGGCGCATGGGCGGCGACCAGCTTCAGGATGTCGAGTTGGCGGTGCTTGGACTTGCCTTGCGAGCGCAACGGCTCGCCGGCGATGCGCAATTCGAAGCCGCCGAAAGTGCGCACCTGCACTGGCCATGGCCAGTTGTCGCCGGCGTCGGGCGGCGGCGCCAGGCGCCAGGCGCGCACCAGCATGCAGGCGGCTCCGGGCAGGATGCCGGCGGCCAGCGCATGGGCGCACAGCGGTTGCAGGATATGCGGTGTGGCGAAGGTCAGGTAGCCGCCGCCCTGAGCGGCGACGTGGTTCAGCGCGCGGCGCAGCTTGTCCTGCGCCAGCAGCAGCTGCACCGGCTGCGCGCGCTGCAGCTGCGCCAGCGGCTGGGCGTGGCCGTCGGCGCCGGCGATGAACAGCCAGGCCTCCAGCAGGTCGGCCCAGGTTTGCGCCAGCGGCGAACGGTAGTCGACGGCATGCCGGCGCAGCACGGCGGTTTCGGCTGCGCAGCGCTCGCGGTCGAGCAGCGTGTAGGCGACGCAGCCGGCGGCCTGCGCATACACCTCGTACGGCACGCTGCCGAAGCGCAGCGCCGCCTCGTGCGCCATGTGGGCATGGGCCAGCGCGCTGTGGCCGTCGCCGTTATAGCTGGCCAGCCAGGTTCGCGTCAGCTGCAGGTGGGCCACCAGGTTGTGGTGCTGCGGCGGCGTTTGCGCCGCCACTTCGGCGATGACGGCGACCGCTTTGCCAGGCTCTCCGCGCAGCAGGCAGGCGGCGGCGTGCAGCAGCGCGTAGTGGCTGTCCATGATGCGGATGCCGCTGCTTTCGGAGCTTGCGCGGCAGGCCGCGTAGGTGGCGTCGAAGCGGTCGTGGTCCATGGCGGTCAAGGCGTCGTACAGCTGCACCAGATGCGACAGGTAGCGCGCGTAGGGCGGCAGCGCGGCCGCTTCCGGCATCGCGTCCACCAGCTCGCGCACCGCGTGCACGGCGGCGTAGCGGCCGGACTGGTAGTAGTGCTGGCCCAGCATCGCGCCCAGCCTCACCTTCAATGTCGGCTCGCCCGGCTGGCGCAGCACTTCCTGCGCGCGCTGTTCCCACAAATCCATGTCCTGGTGGCCGGGATCGGTCATGAACAAGCCGCTCCACACGCTGTGCGTCAGGTGCGCCTTGAGCGCGGAGCCGGGCAGGCGGTCGTAGTCCTCCGCCGGATCGACGTGCTGCCGCAGGAAGGCGCGCAGCGGCTGTTCGGCGGCGCCGTCGAAGAAGTAGGAACTGATGATGGCGCTCAGCGCCTGGAAGCGGTGCGTGGGCTGGTTTTGTTCGGTGAACGCCTGCAGCGCCTTGAGCAGCGCGGCGCGGGCGCGCGCGGTGTCGCTCATGAAGACGGCCAGTCCAAGCCAGTAGTAATGCCAGGCATTGCGATGCGCTTCGGGCAGGGCGTCGATCCAGCGCGCCAGCGTGGTGTGGCGGGCGCTGGCGAACATCGATTCGGCGCTGGCTTCGATCAGTCCGGCCGCGCGTTCGGGCATGCCGTGTTCCAGTGCCAGCTTGATGGCCGCATCGCCGCTGCCGTCGGCCAGCAGCACGTCGATGCAGCCGGCGATCCATGCGCGGCGCTGCTCTTCGCCGACGCGGGTGGCGGCCCATTTGCGCAGGAAGCCCTGGAACAGCGGATGCAGCGCGTACTGGCGGCCGGGGTATTCGTAGATCAGCGCGCCCTGCGCGGCCAGCCGGGCGACGATGTCGGCCGCGTGCGGCGCGCCGGACAGCGCCGCCGCCCAGGCGCCGCTGAAGTGCGGCAGCCAGCAGACAGCCAGCAGCGTCGCCCGTTCCTCGTCGCTGTAGGCGCTGAAGACTTCCTCCGCCAGGTAGCCGATCATCGCCTCCGACAGCACGTCCTCCGCCGCCAGCGCGGCGCCGGGGCGGCGCTTCAGCCACGACGCCACCAGCGCGATGCCGGCGGCCCAGCCGCGGGTGAAGGCATAGACGCTGTCGGCGACGGTGTCGGCCTGGCCCACGCCCAGCACATTCAGCAGCACTTCGGTTTCATCGCGGGTGAAGGCCAGCGCCGTGCTGTCCAGTTCATGCATGTCGCCATGCGCCAGCAGGCGCGCGCAGGCGGCCGGAGGCAGCGCGCGGCTCAGCACTACCACCTTGCTGGCCGGCGGCAGCTCGGTGGCCAGCGTTTCGAGGAACTGGCGGAACCACGGCGCGTCCTGGCAGCGGTGGGCGTCGTCCATGACGATGCAGCTGGCCGGCGCCAGCGCCGCGCCCAGCGAGCGTGCGTACAGCCGCAGATAGCCCTGCGGCGCCGGCAGGTGTTCGCGCAGCAGCGGCGGCGGTTGCCAGCCGGGCGCCACGGCGCCGTTGACGATGGCTTGTTCGAAGTAGAGCAGGAAGCTGGCGGGATCGGTGTCGGCTTCGTCCAGCCGCAGCCAGGCCACGGTGGGACCGGCGGCCTGGCAGAATTCCAGCCCCAGGCTGGTCTTGCCGGAACCGGCCGGCGCGGCGATCCAGGTCAGCGTGGCGGGGGAGTCGAGCACCGTCTGCACGGCGCTGTGGCGGCCGATCAGGCGGGCGACCGGACGGGAGGTTTTGGCGAGTGATGCCATGATGGTGATTCCTCGAAGCGAACTGCGCAGGAACCACTAGTTTAATTCTAATTATAAAAAGAACAAATATTTAATTTCAACAACTATTTATTTGCAACAGACAACTGCAAGGGGCGCCGCCCCTTGCAAGTCCCTGCCTTAGCCAGGGTCGACCTTGTTACTCAGCGTGAAGTGCGCCTCCGCGTAGTTGTCGCCGTCGACGAACATCCACCACGTGCCGGTCTTGCCCGGGCCGATGGTGAACGGCGCCAGGTGCCCTTCCTGGTAGTTGTCGCCGTCTGCATAGCCCTCGCCGTAGCAGCGCAGCGTGGCCTTGACCTGGATGACGTCGTTGGCCAGCAGGTCCAGCGTCAGGATCAGACGCCCCATCGCGTCGTCGGCCACCTGGTCGAACACCTTGACCACGTGGGTGCTGGACGACGGTCCCAGTTGGGCGATGTTGTAGAAATCGCCGACGCTGTGCGGATAGGTCGCTGCGGCGAATTCGTAGTCGGTGGTGGCCATCCAGCCGTCGATGGTCAGGCGGCGGAACAGGTGTGAAGGCTGCTTCAGGTCCAGCGTGACGTTGGCGGTCTTGTTGGCCGCGACGGTCACCGAGGCCTCGCCGTGCAGCGCCTGTTTGTCTGCCGTCACCAGCACGCTGCCCACCGGGACGTTGGCCAGCGTGAAGCTGCCGTCGGCCGCGCTGTGCGTGAACTGGTTCTGCGAAATCTGCACGCTGGCGCCGGCGGCCGCCTTGCCGTCGAAATGCACCACGCCGTGCAGCGTGCCGGTCTGCGCCACCTTCTTCCATTTGTAGATGGTCACTTCCTCCCAGCGCGCCGGGCGGTAGATCAGCGGTTCGGCGTAGCCGTACAGCGGCGCGTCGAAGAAGCACAGGTTGGCGGGGCTGACGGCGTTGGCGTCGCCGGTCTGGCGCCAGGCGTCGGAGTCCTTGGCGTCGGATTCGCACCAGTCGGAGGCGAAGGCGTTGAGCATCTGGTTGGCGGTGTCGTCGGCGGCGTCGGTCAGCGCGTTGCCGAACCAGCCGGCGCTCTCGAGCACCATCTCGTGGATCTTCGAATACAGGATCTCGCCGGCGGCGATGCGTTCGTCGGACTGGTAGACGTACAGGCCGTCCGGCGTCGACGGCACGATCTGCGCGCCGCCGGCCAGGTCGCTCTGTTCCAGCATGCCGCCTTCCATCGGCACGCCGGACTGTTTGATCGACATCCACAGCAGCGACGAGCACACCGTCGGGAAGGTGTTGGCCGCCCACTTGGCGCTGGCCGGCGCCTTGTCGGTCAGGCCGATGGCGGGCTTGGTGTAGCAGTAGAAGCGGTAGTGGCTCTTGCCGGCCTGCTGCGCCGCGAAGTCGGCGATGCCGTGCAGGGTCTGGCGGATTTCCAGCGTCTCGCTCAGAGGATCGGGCTTGACCACCATGGCCGGCACGATTTCCGGCGCCACGCCGCCCAGGTCCATTTTCGATTCGATGGTGGCGAAGCCGGCGATCGGGTACTTCTTGCCGGTCTCCGGATCGACCATGTCCTCGCCGTCGACGGCGTGGGCGACGGTTTGCGTGACCACGCCCGGCCACAGGTATTTGAGCACGTCGGGACGGGCGCCGTCGCCGCCGATGAATTCGATCAGGCGGTCTTCCGACGCCGTCGAGTGGGTGATCTCATCGCGGTTGCGGGTCATGATGCCGGAGTGCGAATAGCGCTGCGGCGGCGTCACCGTTTGCAGCACGGCGGAGATCAGGCTGCCATTGCTGGGATTGAGGATCAAGTCGCCCTTCTTGGCGTTCATGAAGCGCGCAGGCATCTGCATCCAGCGTTTTTCCTGCGTCGGCATGCAGAACATGCCGTCGGGGATGTGGTCCGGCAGGTTCCACGGATCGCACTCCTGGCCGTCGACCGGGAACGGCGGCGCCATATGCATGTCCATCGCGGTGAGCGTCGTCGGGCCGTGCAGCGCCACCGAGGAGGAGGCCGGCAGCATGCCGTAGCTGCCCAGGCGCGTCACTTCCTCCAGCGTGATCGATGTGGGGTTGGCCACCAGCTGGCGGCTGGCCAGGTCGCTCAGCAAGGTTTGCGCGGCGGCGTTGACCAGCAGCTTCTTGCTCATGTGCTGCGGCAGGTCGAAGTGCGCGCTGACGCGCACCGGCAGGCCGTTCGGCGCCGTGCCCTTGTAGTGAACGCTGAAGGCGATGGCCTGCTGCGGCACCTGCGCTTTCGGAATCGCCACGTCGATGCGGGTCGTGCCCTGGGCCTTCAGCACGATGGCGCTGGCGGCGGCCGGACGCAGTTCGAATTCGCGCGGGCCCTCTTCATACGCCAGTTCCAGCTGCATGCTGCTCAGCGTCAGGTTGGTCGCTTCCGGATTGCGCACGGTGAAGCTGGCGCGGTAGCTGCCGTCGATGAATTGGGCGCTGAAGTCGCTGCTGTCCACCGGCGGCTGCAGCACGCCGCGCTGGCGCGTCAGGAAGTAGGGATTGGCCACGCTGACGCTGCGCTGTATCACATGCGGCGCATCGCCCGGCTGCTGCACCGTCACCTTGACGTGGAACACCGTGTGCGGACGGTTCGGATTCAACTGCGTGGCGAAATCGTGCTGCAGCGTCGGATGCGTGCTGCCCATGGCCACCGTGCCCAGTTCCCAGTTGTAGGCCGCCGCGGTGGCGCCGCCGCCGGCATTGATGGCGAGGCGAGGTTGCGTGGTCGGCAGCAGGACGGGATGGGTGGCCGCGTCGCGCGCGGCGATGGTCTGCAGACCCATGGCCGTTTTGTGCGGCGCGATGTGAATCGGTGGACGGGTGCGCGGCGTGCCCTGGGTGCGGCGCTCCGGCGCGTTCTCCACCGTCAGTATCATCGCGGTGGGATTGTGCGGCGCCGTGCGCACCGTCAGCGTCGGCGGCTGCTTGCCGTCGGCCGGGGCGTTGATCTGGACTTCGGCTTTCAGCTTCTCGATGGCGCCGCGCTTGCCGGCCGTGACGTTGATGGTCTTCTTGCCGGCGCGGTTCCACACCAGGTACTGCTTCGAGCCGGGCACGCCGTTGATGCAGATGTTGCCTGACTCATTGTTATCGTAGGACTGGCCGTTCGGCGCCTTGACTTCGACGCAGACGCTGTCGCCGATGGCGGCCACGGCGGGCGTGCAGACGACCGAGCCGAGCAGCGGGGTAGGGATCGTTGGAACTTGCAACATGGGAACTCCTGTAGACATTGGGAATGGTGACCTCAGGCCTGTTTGCAGCAGTCCTGGTGTTGCCAGTGTCGTCGGGAGCGGCCCACAAATCGCTCACAAATGCTAAACCCGGGGTCAGATCCGACATTTGGACACGAGCTCTGCCGTAGCAGCCGCTACGGCAGAGCTCGTGTCCAAATGTCGGATCTGACCCCGGGTTTAAATTTTCTTCACCACCGCGTAGCGCTCCAGCGTGCGCTTGCGCGCTTCGTCGTGCATGACGATGGGACCGGGATAGTCCAGCGGCAGCATGCGCGGCACCAGCCATGGCGCGTGGATTTCCTTGTCGCCAAGGTCTTTCAGCGCCGGCAGGTAACGGCGGATGAATTTGCCTTCGCTGTCGAACTTCTCCGACTGCGTGACCGGATTGAAGATGCGGAAGTAGGGCTGCGCGTCGCAGCCCGAGGAGGACGCCCATTGCCAGCCGCCGTTGTTGGAGGCCAGGTCGAAATCGTTCAGGTGCAGCGCGAAGTAGGCTTCGCCGCGCCGCCAGTCTATGCCCAGGTCCTTGATCAGGAAGCAGGCGGCGACCATGCGCAGGCGGTTGTGCATATAGCCGGTGCGGTTCAGCTGCGCCATCGCGGCGTCGACCAGCGGATAGCCGGTGCGCCCTTCGCACCAGGCGGCGAACAGCTCGTCGGCCTCGGGACCGGTCTCCCACTGGATGGCGTCGTAGGCCGGCTTGTAGGCGCCGCCCACCACGTGCGGATTGTGGAACAGTATCATCGCGTAGAACTCGCGCCAGATCAGTTCGGCCAGCCAGACCGTCGCGCCTTCGCCACCGGCGCCGCGCGCCGTCAGGTCCAGCACCGTGCGCACCAGGTGGCGCGCCGACAGCGTGCCGAAGCGCAAATGCATCGACAGGTACGACGGTCCCTTGACTGCCGGGAAGTCGCGCGCCTGCTTGTAGCCGGCGAGGCGCGGCAGGAAGTCCTCGAACAGCGCGGCCGCGCCGGACATGCCGGTAGGGATCTTCAGCTCGGCCAGGTTGCTCGGCTCGAAACCGAGCTCGGCCAGCGTCGGCAGGGCGGGGGCGTGCGCGGGCGGAGGCGGCGCCAGATGCGCGGCGTACGGTTCGACCTGCCAGGGCGCCAGCACCGAGGGATCGGCTTCCAGCTTTTTCAGCCAGGCGTTCTTGTAGGGCGTGTAGACGGAGAACACGCCGCCGGTCTGCGACAGCACTTCGCTTTTTTCAAAGACGACCTGGTCCTTGCAGCTGAAGAAGCGGCGGCCATCGGCCTGCAGCGCGCGCCCGACGGCGTCGTCGCGGGCGATCGCCCTCGGTTCGTAGTCGTGGTTGCAGTACACCGCGTCCACGCCCAGTTCGGCCGCCAGCGCCGGGATCTCGGTGGCCGGATCGGCATGACGCACGATCAGGTGGCCGCCCAGCTGCCGCAGCTCCTGCGCCACTTCGGCAATGCTGGCGTGGATGAAATCGACCCGCCGGTCGCGCCGCGGCAGGCCGGCCAGGATGGTGCTGTCGTAGATGAATACGCAATGGACGAGGGCGCTGTTTTGCAGCGCCTGGCTCAAGGCCGCGTGGTCGAAAACCCGCAAATCGCGGCGCAGCCAAACCAGGGAGGAATTCAGTTTCATTCGGTCTGTGTCAATCTTGTGGCGGAACGCAAACATGGCCGCCCCCGCATTTCAGTGTAAACTATCGCTTAGACAGAGTTGCCAGCCGCGCGAATACTACAGTAATTGTTAGCAGCACAGAAAGATCACGTATATGAAGAAAAGCAAAATCGGCAAAACTCTCCCCGTACCCGGCCTGATGCAGGAAGCCAGCGATCCCCTCGAGGATGCCGGCTCCGGCGCGGCCGGTACCTTGAATCTGGCAAATCATTTCCTGATTGCAATGCCATCGATGCAAGACCCGGTCTTCGGCGGTACGGTGGTGTATGTCTGCGAACACAATGAAAACGGCGTGTTGGGCGTGGTCATCAACAAACCCACCGACATGACGATGCAGGTGCTGTTCGAGCGCATCGACCTGAAGCTGGAATCGGACGTGGATGTGGACGAGCCCATCATGTTCGGCGGCCCGGTGCAGGACGACCGCGGCTTCGTGCTGCACACGCCGGGCAGCCGCTATTCGTCGTCGCTGACGGTGACCAAGGACGTGGCGTTCACCACCTCGATCGACGTGCTGGAGGCCGTGGCCGCCGGCGACGGTCCGCAGCGCATGCTGGTGTCGATCGGCTACTCGGGCTGGAGCCCGGGCCAGCTGGAAGACGAGATCAGCCGCAACGGCTGGCTGACCGTCAGCGCCGATCCGGACATCCTGTTCAACCTGCCGATAGAAGAGCGCTACACCGCCGCCATGCGCCTGCTGGGGATCGATCCGCTGATGCTGACCTCCGAGGCGGGTCATGCCTAAATGAGCATTGAGACCGTCTTCGCCTTCGATTTCGGCGTCAAACGCATCGGCGTGGCGATGGGCAATACCATGATACGCCAGGCCGAACCGGTCAAAGTCATTACCGCCATCGACAACGCCACCCGCTTTGCCGACATCCAGGCGCTGCTGGACGAATGGAAGCCGGCCCGGCTGGTGGTCGGGCTGCCCATGCATCCCGACGGCGCCGAGCACGAGATGACCGCGCGCGCGCGCAAGTTCGCCAATCAATTGCACGGCCGCTTCAACCTGCCGGTGGAGCTGGTCGACGAGCGCTACTCCTCGGCGGTGATTTCGGCCCGGCGCGGCGAGCTCATCGACGACCGCGCCGCCGCCATCATCCTGCAACAATATTTCGACGCTAACTAAAAAATCATGTCCACACTGAACCCCAACCAACTCGATGCCGAAGCGCTGTACGCGACGCTGCTGGCCGACGTCAAGGCCGGCCTGGCCGGCGTCAGCGATGTCGCCATCGTCGGCATCCACTCCGGCGGTGCCTGGATCGCCGAACGCCTGGCCGCCGACCTCGGCCTGAGCGCGCGCTGCGGCGTGCTGGACGTGTCCTTCTACCGCGACGACTACGCCAAGAAGGGCTTGCCGGCCGACGTCAAGCCGACCAACATCACCTTCGACGTGGCCGCCGCCAACATCCTGCTGGTGGACGACGTGCTGTACACCGGCCGCACCACGCGCGCCGCCATCAACGAACTGTTCGACTACGGCCGCCCGGCGCGCATCATGCTGGCCGCGCTGGTCGACCGCGGCGAGCGCCAGTTGCCGGTCGCTGCGGACTTCGTCGCCGGCCACGTGCAGGTGCCGCCGGGGCAGGCGCTGGTGCTGAAACGCGCCGGCGACGGAAAATTCACGCTCACCATAGACAACGCCTAAATCACCACTATGCTTAATCCGCAACTGAATAAACACGGCGAGCTCCAGCACCTGCTGTCGATCGAGGGACTGCCGAAGTCCATCCTCAATCACATCCTGGACACCGCCTCGTCGTTCGTCGGCATCTCCGACCGCGATGTGAAGAAAGTGCCGCTGATGCGCGGCAAATCGGTGTTCAACCTGTTCTTCGAAAACTCCACCCGCACCCGCACCACCTTCGAGATCGCCGCCAAGCGGCTGTCGGCGGACGTGATCAACCTGAACATCCAGGCCTCGTCGGCCAGCAAGGGCGAGTCGCTGCTCGACACCATCGACAACCTGGCGGCCATGCATGCCGACATGTTCGTCGTGCGCCACGCGCAATCCGGCGCGCCCTACCTGATCGCCAAGCATTTGATGGAGACCAGGCAGCCGCACGTGCACGTGGTCAATGCCGGCGACGGCCGCCACGCGCACCCGACGCAAGGCCTGCTGGACATGTACACCATCCGCCACTACAAGAAGGACTTCACCAACCTGCGCGTGGCCATCGTCGGCGACATCCTGCACAGCCGCGTGGCCCGTTCCGACATCCATGCGCTGACCACCCTGGGGGTGCCGGAAGTGCGCGCCATCGGCCCGCACACCTTGCTGCCGGGCGGCCTCGAGCAGATGGGCGTGCGCACCTTCACCAACATCGACGAAGGCTTGAAGGACGTCGACGTCATCATCATGCTGCGCCTGCAGAACGAGCGCATGAGCGGCGCGCTGCTGCCGTCGGCGCAGGAATACTTCAAGAGCTACGGCCTGACGCCGGAGCGGCTGGCGCTGGCCAAGCCGGACGCGATCGTCATGCACCCCGGTCCGATGAACCGCGGCGTGGAAATCGACTCGGCGGTGGCGGACGGCTCGCAGGCGGTGATCTTGCCGCAGGTGACTTTCGGGATTGCGGTACGCATGGCGGTAATGAGCATAGTGGCAGGGACTCAGGGATGAACGCAGGGATGAAACTTCATATTAAAAACGGCCACCTGATCGATCCGGCCAACGGCATCGATGCCAAGAACGACCTGTATATCGCCGACGGCAAGGTGCTGGCTGTGGGCTCGGCGCCTGCGGGCTTCGTTGCGGACCGGACCATCGACGCCGCCGGCCTGATCGTCTCACCCGGCTTCGTCGACCTGTCCGCGCGCCTGCGCGAGCCTGGCTACGAGTACAAGGCCACCCTGGAATCGGAAATGCAGGCCGCCATGCAAGGCGGCGTGACCAGCCTGATCTGCCCGCCGGACACCGATCCGGTGCTGGACGAACCGGGCCTGGTGGAAATGCTCAAGCACCGCGCCAAGACGCTGAACCAGGCCAATGTGCACCCGCTGGGCGCGCTGACCGTCGGCCTGAAGGGCAAGTCGCTGACCGAGATGGCCGAGCTGACCGAAGCCGGCTGCATCGGCTTCGCCCAGGCCGAGGAGCCGATAGAAGACACCAACGTGCTGCTGCGCGCGATGCAGTATGCCAAGACGTTTGAATACACCGTGTGGCTGCGTCCGCAGGATGCGCACATCGGCCGCGGCGGCATCGCCGCCAGCGGTCCGCTGGCCTCGCGCCTGGGCCTGTCCGGCGTGCCGGTGATGTCGGAAACGATCGCGCTGCACACCATCTTCGAGCTGATGCGCGCCACCGGCGCGCGCGTGCACCTGTGCCGCATGTCGTCGGCCGCCGGCCTCGAGCTGGTGCGCAGCGCCAAGAAGGAAGGCCTGCCGGTCACTTGCGACGTCGGCGCCCACCACATCCACCTGACCGACGCCGACATCGGCTTCTTCGATTCCAACGCGCGCGTGACGCCGCCGTTCCGCAGCCAGCGCGACCGCGACGCGATCCGCTTCGGCCTGCTCGACGGCACCGTCGACGCGCTGTGTTCGGACCACACGCCGGTCGACGACGACGAGAAGCTGCTGCCGTTCGGCGAAGCCTCGCCCGGCGCCACCGGCCTGGAGCTGCTGCTGTCGCTGACCTTGAAATGGGCCGACGACTACGCCGCCAGCCAGGACACCGGCGCGGTGCGTCCGCTGGCGCGCGCGCTGGCCCGCATCACGTCCGACGCGGCGCGCGTGGCCGGCCTCGACGCCGGCACCCTGTCGGTCGGCGCCACGGCCGACGTCTGCCTATTCGATCCGGAGGCGCGCTGGACGGTGGAAGCGTCGGCGCTGGCCAGCCAGGGCAAGCACACGCCTTTCCTCGGCTACAACCTGGCGGGACAAGTGCACACCACCATCGTCGCCGGTCACGTGGCCTGGCAACGCAGCTGATCGCACCGCATGAACATCTTGACGATCTTCCGCCTGGTGCGGGTGTTCCTGCACGTGCTGCTTGGGATGGCGATCTGCGCCACGGTGTTTCCGTGGCTCGGACAGGAAAAACGTAACGGCCACATCCGTCGCTGGTCCACCCGGCTGCTGCGCATGTGCAATGTGACGGTGGAGCAGCGCGCCGGCGGCGCGGCGGTGCTGGAGCGGGCGGCGGTGGTGGCCAACCATGTGTCGTGGCTGGACATCTTCGTCATCCACAGCCTGCATCCCTGCCATTTCGTCGCCAAGGCCGAGATCCGCGCGTGGCCGCTGGCCGGCTGGCTGGCGGAGAAGGCCGGCACCGTGTTCATCGCGCGCGGCAACCGGCGCGACCTGCGGCATATCTTCAAGGGACTGGTGCACAGCCTGCAGCGCGGCGAGCGCGTGGCCTTCTTCCCCGAGGGTACCACGGCGGCGCAGGGCAGCCTGCTGCCGTTCCACGCCAACCTGTTCGAAGCGGCGATCGACGCCAAGGTGCCGGTGCAGCCGTTTGCGCTGTCGTACGAGGATCCGGCCGGGGCGTCGCATCCGTCGGTGGATTTCATCGGCGAGACCTCGTTCGCCGAGAGCATCATGCTGATACTGAACGGTCCGCCGGTGAGGGCCAAGCTGGCGATCCTGCCGGCCATCGCCACCATCGATGCGCACCGGCGCGACGTGGCCGAAGCGGCGCACCAGGCCGTCGCCGCCGCGCTGGGCGTGACGGCTGCCGTGCATTAGTTATTTCTTGCCGCCGTGCTGCTGGAACTCCGGGCACTGCACCTGCAGCAGTTGCCGGTCTTCCAGGCAGACGGCGCTCAGCTGGCCGCCCCAGACGCAGCCGCTGTCGAGTCCGATCAAGTTGGGCTTCAGCGTCAGGCCCAGCGCCGACCAGTGGCCAAACGCCACCGTGGTCCTGGCCGAGCGCCGACCCGGCACGTCGAACCACGGCATCAGGCCCGAGCCTTCGTCGGCCTTGCCGCTTTCCTTCATCTTGAAATCCATCACGCCGTCCGCGCTGCAGAAGCGCAGCCGCGTCATCGCGTTGATGATGCAGCGCAGCCGGTCCGCTCCCTGCAGCGCGTCGTTCCATTGATCGGGCTGGTTGCCGTACATCTCGGCCAGGAAATCGGCAAGCGTCGACTCGGGGCCACGCAGCATGTCCTGCACCTCGCCGGCCAGCGCCATCGCCTGCGCCGGCGTCCATTGCGGCAGCAGGCCCGCGTGCACCAGCACATGCCCCTGGACCTGGATCGCCAGCGGACGCCGCCGCAGCCAGTCGATCAGCTCGGCGCGGTCGGGCGCGTGCAGGATCTCGGCCAGCGTATCCGATTTGTGCTCGGGCCGGATGCCGTAGGCGACGGCCAGCAAGTGCAGGTCGTGATTGCCGAGCACGCTGTCGATGCGGCCGCCGCTGGCCATGCACAGCGCGCGCACATGGCGCAAGGTGGCCAGCGAATCAGGGCCGCGATTGATCAGGTCACCCGCAAAAAATATAGTGTGTTCGGCATCGCTGTCGCGACGCGCGGCGTCGGCATTAACCAGTTTGAGCAGCGCCAGTGTTTGCTCATGGCAACCTTGTAGGTCGCCGATCAGGTAGGTTGTCATCGATATGCCGTAGATTTTTTTTGGGATGTGAAAAATTCGCAGAAAGGTCTTACACACAAGCGATTTTTCTCACTCGTGTTCGAAAGATCACATAAAATTGCAGTTATTGCCAAATTTTACTTACTTACTCGACGGGATACTAAATGATTTTTGTTACGGGTGGTGCCGGTTTCATCGGTTCAAACTTTGTGCTGGACTGGCTGGCCCAGTCCGACGAGCCGGTAGTCAATTTTGATAAACTGACCTACGCAGGCAATCTCAACAATCTGGCCTCGTTGAAGCAGGACTCCCGCCATATCTTTGTCCGTGGCGATATTTGCGACCAGGCCCAGGTGCTGGCCCTGTTCCAGCAGCACAAGCCGCGCGCCATCGTGCACTTCGCCGCGGAGAGCCATGTCGACCGTTCCATCCTCGGGCCGGGCGAATTCATCAACACCAACATCAACGGCACCTTCAGCCTGCTGGAAGCCACGCGCGCCTACTGGTCGGCGCTGCCGGATGACGACAAGGCCGCCTTCCGCTTCCTGCACGTGTCCACCGACGAAGTGTACGGCACGCTGGGTCCGGACGATGCGCCGTTCAGCGAAACCACCGCGTTCGCCCCGAACAGCCCGTACTCGGCATCGAAGGCCGCGTCGGACCACCTGGTGCGTTCCTACCACCACACCTACGGCCTGCCGACGCTGACCACCAACTGCTCCAACAACTACGGTCCGTATCACTTCCCGGAGAAGCTGATCCCGCTGATCATCGCCAACGCGCAGGCGGGCAAGCCGCTGCCGATCTACGGCGACGGCCAGCAGGTGCGCGACTGGCTGTACGTCAGCGACCACGCCGCCGCGATCCGCCGCGTACTGGAAGCGGGCCGCCTGGGCGAGACCTACAACGTCGGCGGCTGGAACGAGATGGCCAACCTCGACGTCGTGCACACGCTGTGCGACATGCTCGACAAGCTGAAACCGAAGGCGGACGGCAGCAGCTACCGCGCGCAGATCACCTACGTCAAGGACCGTCCCGGCCACGACCGCCGCTACGCCATCGACGCCCGCAAGCTGGAACGCGAACTGGGCTGGAAACCGGCCGAGACCTTCCAGACCGGCATCGCCAAGACCGTGCAGTGGTACCTCGACAACCAGGCCTGGGTGGCCGACGTGCAGTCGGGCAGCTACGCCAAGTGGGTGGAAACCAATTACTTTAACCGCGAAGGCCAGCAATGAGCATCCCTAACCGTAAAGGCATTATCCTGGCCGGTGGCTCCGGCACCCGTCTGTACCCGGTGACGATGAGCGTCTCCAAGCAGCTGCTGCCGATCTACGACAAGCCGATGATTTACCATCCGCTGACCACGCTGATGCTGGCCGGCATGCGCGACATCCTGATCATCTCGACGCCGCAGGACACGCCGCGCTTCCAGGACCTGCTGGGCGACGGCGGCCAGTGGGGCATCAACATCAGCTACGCGGTGCAGCCTTCGCCGGACGGCCTGGCGCAAGCCTTCATCATCGGCAAGGAATTCGTCGGCGATTCGCCGTCCGCGCTGATCCTGGGCGATAACATCTACTACGGCAACGACCTCGACGCGCTGCTGCGCCACGCCACCGAGCAGGTCGACGGCGCCACCGTGTTCGCCTACCACGTGCAGGATCCGGAACGCTACGGCGTGGTCGAGTTCGACGGCAAGCGCACCGCGGTGTCGATCGAGGAAAAACCGCTCAAGCCGAAATCGAACTACGCCGTCACCGGCCTGTATTTCTACGACAAGCAGGTGTGCGACATCGCGGCCAGCATCAAGCCGTCCGCGCGGGGCGAACTGGAGATCACCGACGTCAACCGCGTGTACCTGGAAAAGCAGCAGCTGAACGTGGAAGTCATGGGCCGCGGCATGGCCTGGCTCGACACCGGCACCCACGACTCGCTGCTGGACGCGTCGCAGTTCATCGCCACCATCGAGAAGCGCCAGGGCCTGAAAGTGGCTTGCCCGGAAGAGATCGCTTACCGCAAGGGCTACATCGATGCCGCGCAGCTGCGCAAGCTGGCCGAGCCGCTGAAGAAGAACAACTACGGACTATACCTGCTGCAGATTCTTGAAGATAAGGTGATTCCACGATGAATGTGATCAAGACTCCGCTGGAGGGCCTGCTGGTGCTGGAACCGCGCGTCTTCGGCGACGACCGCGGTTTTTTCTATGAAAGCTTCAACGCCCGCACCTTCGCCGAACTGACCGGCGTCGATCTGGCCTTCGTGCAGGACAACCATTCGCGCTCGGCCAGGGGCGTGCTGCGCGGCCTGCACTACCAGATCCAGCAGGCGCAGGGCAAGCTGGTGCGCGTGACCGCCGGCTCGGTGTTCGACGTGGCCGTCGACCTGCGCAAGAGTTCGCCGACTTTCGGCCAGTGGTACGGCCTCGAACTGTCGGCCGACAACAAGCGCCAGTTGTGGATACCGCCCGGCTTCGCCCACGGTTTCGGCGTCACCAGCGAGCACGCAGAGTTCCTGTACAAGACCACCGACTACTGGGCGCCGCAGTTTGAGCGCTCGGTGTTGTGGAACGACCCGGCGATCGGCATCGAATGGCCGGCCGAGCTGGCGGCTCCGCTGCTGTCCGGCAAGGACGCGGCCGCCGTGCTGCTGGCCGACGCCGAGGTGTTCGCATGAAAATCCTGCTGACCGGCAGTACCGGCCAGGTGGGTTACGAGCTGGCGCGCAGCCTGCAGGGCATAGGCGAGGTGGTGGCGGTGGACCGCGGCGTCATGGACCTGTCCGACCTGGACCAGGTGCGCGACGTCATCCGCCGCGAAAAGCCGCAGCTGATCGTCAACCCGGCCGCCTACACGGCGGTCGACAAGGCCGAGAGCGAGCCGGAGCTGGCGCATCGCGTCAACGCCGAGGCGCCGGGCCTGATGGCGCAGGAAGCCAAGGCGCTGGGCGCGGCCATGGTGCATTATTCGACCGACTACGTGTTCGACGGCAGCCAGCCGTCGGCGCGCCGCGAGGACGATCCGATCGGCCCGCTGAACGTCTATGGCGCCAGCAAGCTGGCCGGCGAGCAGGCCATCGCTGCGGCCGGCATTCCGCACCTGATCTTCCGCACCAGCTGGGTGTATGGCACGCGCGGCAAGAACTTCCTGCTGACCATGCTGCGCCTGGCCAAGGAGCGCGACGAGCTCAAGGTGGTGGCCGACCAGCACGGCGCGCCGACCTGGAGCCGCACCATCGCCGACACCACCGCGCTGGTGCTGTCGCAGGCCCATGCGGGCGGACGCGAGTGGTGGGTGCAGAACAGCGGCGTCTACCACCTGAGCGCGCAGGGCCAGACCACCTGGTTCGATTTCACCCGGGCCATCGTCGAGGAAGCAGGACTGTCGTGCCGCGTGCTGCCGATCGCCAGCGCCGAATATCCGGTGCCGGCCAAGCGGCCGCAGTACTCGGTGATGTCGTCCGAGCGGCTGATGGCGCGCTTCTGCCGCTTGCCCGACTGGAAAGAGGCGCTGCATCTGTGCATGCGCTGATTTGTATCGATTGGTAAGCAATCCCGCCTCACCAATTATCTGCTGCTATGATGCCGGCGCACCGCGAAAGCGGCGCCGGCATATTCATTTGTATGGCCTTCAACGTTGCAAATGCGTCCCAAGCGGGCTGAGAAATGGCAATAAGCGGCTATCAATTCAAGACCGGCCTTGCCAATCCGGTACAATCGCGGGTTAGCGTGCTGACAATCCGGCGCAAGGCGCCAAGTCACATATCGGTTAGCGCATCCGATACTTTGTATAGATAAGATATGTTTTCATTTTTGCTGAGCTTTATCGCTTCCGCGCTACTAACCCTGCTGGTCATTAAAGAAGCGAGATTGCACGGTCCGGCACTCGATTCCGATTTCCTGGGCGTGCAAAAAGTGCACGCGCATCAGGTCGCCCGTATCGGCGGCCTGTCGATTTTTTTATCGGTCGCGCTCAGTTCCTTTATTTCCATCTGGCGCGTGCCGGCCATGACGCATTGGCTGATGTCGCTGCTGGCGTGTTCGGCTGTGGCATTTGTCGGCGGCATCGTCGAGGATTACACCGGCAAGGTCAGCGCCACCCGCCGGCTGCTGCTGACGATGGCGGCCGCCGCGCTTGGCTATTTCCTGCTGGATGCCCGCATCGACCGCATAGACTGGGCATTTTCCGCCTGGCCGCTGCAATACATGTGGCTGACCTTGCCGCTGACGGTGCTGGCGGTGGCCGGCATCGCCAACGCGGTCAACATCATCGACGGGTTTAACGGCCTGGCCAGCGTGGTCTGCATCTGCATGCTGCTGTCGCTCGGCTACGTGGCGCTGCAGGTCAACGACATGTTCGTGCTGATCGCCGCGCTGATGGTGGCCGGCGCCACCGCCGGCTTCCTGATCTGGAATTATCCGGTCGGCATGATTTTCCTCGGCGACGGCGGCGCGTATTTTATCGGTTTCATGCTGGGCGAACTGGCATTATTGCTGGTGATGCGCAATCCGCAGGTTTCCACCTGGTATGCCGCGTTGTTATTAATCTATCCGACATTTGAAACTTTATTTTCCGTCTATCGACGAATGTTTGTCCGTGGAAAATCTCCGGCCATGCCGGACGGCATCCATTTGCATAGCCTGATCTTCCGCCGCATCGTGCAATGGGCGGTCGGCCGCAAGGAGGCGCGCGCGCTGATACGCCGCAATTCGCTGACGTCGCCTTATCTGTGGCTGTTTTCGCTGATGGCGGTCATTCCGGCGACCGTATTCTGGCGCTATACCTGGGCATTAATGTGTTTCTGTATTTTGTTTATCAGCAGTTACATCTGGATTTATGTGCGCATCGTCCGATTTAAAGCGCCGCGCTGGATGATACGTCATAAGAAAGACTGATTTTTTTATGTTGATGTAATATATTCCGGCCAAGCTTTATATCACCTCACATAAAGGGAAATGCAATGGATCTGTCTAATATGTCGTCTGCGGAATTGCGCGATCTGCAGGAAAAAGTTAAACGCGAATTAAAACAGCGCGAAAGCCAGGATTTGGCCAAGGCGCGCGAACAGATCATGGCGATCGCCCAGAGCGTGGGCGTGCCGCTGAAGGATCTGGTGGCCGGCCCGGGCACGCGCGCCAAGACCGGCAGCGTGGCGCCGCGCTACCGCAATCCCGCCGACGCGTCCCAGCAATGGACTGGCCGGGGGCGCCAACCGAAGTGGGTCAAGGAATGGCTCGAGGCCGGTAAAGACATTGCCGGCTTAAAGGTTTAAACTGCTGAAGTTCTGACAACAAGGCGGCAGGATGGGCCTGTCGCCGGCGCCGCACTCATCATCTCTCTCTTCCCTACATTATGGTCTCCTTATCCAAAACGATCTTCAAAGCCTACGACATCCGTGGCATCATCGATAAAACCCTGGACGCGGGCGTGGCGCGCCAGCTCGGCCAAGCTTTCGGCAGGGCCGCGCTGGCCAAGGGCGAAAAAAAGGTCGTGATCGGCCGCGACGGCCGCCTGTCCGGCCCGTCGCTGGCGGCGGCGCTGGCCGAGGGATTGCAGGCGGCCGGGGTCGACGTCGTCGACCTGGGCGTGGTGGCCACGCCCATGGTGTATTTCGGCACCAATGTGCTGGGCGCGGCGTCGGGCATCATGGTGACCGGCAGCCACAACCCGCCCGACTACAACGGCTTCAAGATGGTGCTGGCCGGCGAGGCCATCCACGGCGAGGCGATCACCGGTTTGTACGACAGCATCGTTGCCCATGACGGCAGCGCGGCCGCCACGCCGGGCGCCTACGGCACCCACGATATCTGCGCGCAGTACCTGCAGCGCATCATCGGCGACGTCAAGATTTCGCGGCCGATCAAGATCGCCGTCGACTGCGGCAACGGCGTGGCCGGCGCGTTCGCGGGCGACCTGTACCGCGGCATGGGCTGCGAAGTGATCGAGCTGTTCTGCGAAGTGGACGGCACCTTCCCCAACCACCACCCGGATCCCGCGCACCCGGAAAACCTGCAGGACCTGATCCGCTGCCTGCGGGAGACCGACGCCGAGATCGGCCTGGCCTTCGACGGCGACGGCGACCGCCTGGGCCTCGTCACCAAGGACGGCCAGATCATTTATCCGGACCGCCAGATGATGCTGTTCGCGGCGGACGTGCTGAGCCGCAATCCGGGCGAGCAGATCCTGTACGACGTCAAGTGCACGCGCCACCTGGCGCCGTACATCGAGAAGTCGGGCGGCGTGCCGCTGATGTACAAGACCGGCCACTCGCTGGTCAAGGCCAAGCTGAAGGAAACCGGCGCCCCGCTGGGCGGCGAAATGAGCGGCCACATCTTCTTCAAGGACCGCTGGTACGGTTTCGACGACGGCCTGTATGCCGGCGCGCGCATGCTGGAAATCCTGACCCGGGAAAGAGATCCGTCGGCGCTGCTGAACGCGCTGCCGCAATCGGACAGCACGCCCGAGCTGCACCTGCACCTGAAGGAAGGCGAGAACTTCTCGGTGATGGACAAACTGCGCGCCGACGCCAGGTTCCCCGGCCACAAGCAGATCATCACCATCGACGGCCTGCGCGTGGAATACGAAGACGGCTTCGGCCTGGCGCGTTCGTCCAACACCACGCCGGTGATCGTCATGCGCTTCGAAGCGGAAACCCCGGCCGCGCTGGAGCGCATCCAGGGCCAGTTCAAGAGCGTGATCCTGGCTGCCAAGCCTGACGCGGAACTGCCGTTCTAAACGCATGGCGCCGCAAACGGGTGGCCACGGCAGGCCCTTGAACATACTGCTGGTGCGCGTGTCCTCGCTGGGCGACGTGCTGCACAACCTGCCGATGGTGGCCGATATCGCCCGCCATTTTCCGGACGCGAATATCGACTGGGTGGTGGAGGAAGGCTACGTCAGCCTGGTGCGGCTCAACGCGCGCGTGCGCACCGTCATCCCGTTTGCGCTGCGGCGCTGGCGCAAGAGCCTCGGCAAGCCGGAAACGCGGGCCGAGATCAAGGCGTTCTTCCGCACCCTGCGCCAGCAGCAATACGACTACGTGTTCGACACCCAGGGCCTGCTGAAGACCGGCATCATCATGGGCGCGGCCCGGGTGGTGAAGGGCGGCCGCAAGGTCGGCCTGGCCAACGGCAGCGAGGGCTCCGGCTACGAGGGCGTCTCGCGCATCTTCCACAATCTCAGCATTCCGACCGACCCGCGCACGCACGCGGTGGCGCGCGGACGCATCGTCGCCGCAGCGGCGCTTGGCTATGCGGCCGACACGCCGGCCGATTTCGGCTTGCCGCAAGTCCCGGCCGGCGAGCCTCGTCCGGATTGGATGCCGGCCGAGCCTTACGCCGTCTACTTCCACGGCACCGCGCGCGATCCGAAGAAATGGGCGCCGGACAACTGGATCGCGCTGGGACGCGAACTGGCGCCGATGCCCATCCTGCTGCCATGGGGCTCGCCGAAGGAAAAGGCGGAGGCCGAGTTCATCGCCGCCGGCCTGCCGAACGCGCGCGTGCTGCCCAAGCTGTCGATGGCCGACGCCATGCTGCTGGCGCGGCACGCCGGGCTGGTGATCGGCGTCGACACGGGCCTGACCCACATCGCCGCCGCCTTCGTGCGGCCGACCGTGGAGATCTACGCCGACTCGCCGCGCTGGAAGACCGAAGGCAACTGGTCGCCGCGCATCATCAACCTGGGCGACAAGGGCGCGCCGCCGCCGGTGTCCGAAGTGCTGGCGGCAGCCAGGCAACTGCTGGCCTGAACTGATAACTATGCGACTTTTTTATTCCGTGATGTGGTGGCTGGCCTTGCCGCTGGTGCTGGCGCGCCTGTGGCTGCGCGGACGCAAGGAGCCGGGCTATCGCCGGCATTGGGGCGAGCGGCTGGGTTTCTACAGCGGCGCGCCATCCACCGCGCAAACCTTGTGGGTGCACGCCGTCTCCGTCGGCGAGACGCGCGCCGCCGAGCCGCTGATCGATGCGCTGCTGGCCGCGTATCCGTCGTCCCGCATCGTCCTTACCCACATGACGCCGACCGGCCGCGCCACCGGCAAGGCGCTGTTCGCCAAACATGGCGAGCGGCTGCTGCAATCCTACCTGCCGTATGACACGGGCTTCATGGTCGGCAGTTTCATCGGCCATTTCAAGCCTTCCGTCTGCATCCTGATGGAGACCGAGGTATGGCCGAACCTGATCGCCGGGTGCAACGCGCGCAATGTGCCGGTGGTGCTGGCCAACGCGCGCCTGTCCGAGCGCTCGCTGCGCAAGGCCACGCGGCTTGGTTCGCTGATGCTGGACGCGGCGCGCGGCATTGCGCTGGTCGCCGCGCAGACCGAGGCCGATGCGCAGCGCGTGCGCTCGCTCGGCGTGCAACGGGTGGAAATCACCGGCAGCATCAAGTTCGACGTGGTGGTGCCGGATGCGGCGCTGGCCGTCGGTGCGGCGCTGCGCGGCGCCATCGGCGCCCGTCCGGTGCTGCTGTGCGCCAGCACGCGCGAGGGTGAGGAAGAGCTGATACTGGAGGCGTTCCAGCAGGCGCGGGCGGCGTTGCCGGCCGACGTGCTGCTGCTGATCGTGCCGCGCCATCCGCAGCGCTTCGACGAAGTGGAAAAGATGACCGCCGCGCGCGGCCTGAACGTCCAGCGCCGCAGCAGGTTGGCGTCGGACGGGGCTGTACTGTCGGGGGAGGTGACCGTGCTGCTGGGCGATTCGATGGGCGAGATGTTCGCCTACTACGTCGCCTGCGATGTCGCCTTCGTCGGCGGCAGCCTGCTGCCGCTGGGCGGCCAGAACCTGATCGAGCCGGCCGCCCTGGGCAAGCCGGTGCTGATCGGCCAGCACACCTTCAACTTCGCGCTGGTGACGGAAGACGCGCTGGCCGCCGGCGGCGCACAGCGCGTCGCCGATGCCGCAGCGCTGATGTCGCAAGCGGCGCGCCTGCTGGGCGACGCCGCCGCGCGCGATGCGATGGGCCGCAGCGCGCTGGCCTTCGCCAACCAGCACCGCGGCGCCACCCGCCGCACACTGGCGCTGTTGCCTGCGCTGCTCAAGCCATAAAGCGCGGAGTCTCTCAGCTTGCCAGCTCGGTCTCTTCGGCGTAGCGCAGCACGCTGGAGTGCTGACGGCAGAACCGGGTCGCGGCCTTGTAGCCGATATCGAACAGCAGCTGCATGTTGGACGTCGACCAGTCCATGGTGTAGGGCAGGTGCTGCTCCGGCACGGCCGCCATCAGCTCGAGCTTGAGCAGGCGCCGCTTGGGCAGGCCGGTTTTGCGGTCGGTGTTGTGTTCCAGCTCGAACAGCCGCAGCTGGTTTTGCGATACCTTGACCAGCGGCGTGATCATCGAACCGACCCAGGCGTCGTACAGGTTGCGCGGCTTGCGCAGCAGGCGTTCGTCGCCGAGGATGTCGAGCACGATCAGGGTGTCGGTGTCGTGATGCTCGCCCTTGCCCTCGATGAAAGGATCGAAATTGAGCGTCTCCAGCGCGGCGCCCTCGATATAGTCCTCGCCGTCGATCTCCGTCGGCGCATACAGGAACGGGAAGGACAGCGCGGCGCGCACGTGCTGCGCCTGGATTTCCCGCTTGTCCCAGATCTGCATGCGGTGCTGGTTCAGGTTGTAGGCGTTGATGTAGAACTCGGGCTTCATCCGCGCGATGGCCGAAAAGTCGACGGCGCCTTCCAGGAAGGGCGCGTGCGCGCACAGCCCCAGGCTTTTTGCCGACAGGTTGGACGGCGACATGGTCGACATCATCAATTGGGTCCAGTCGGCCCACGGCACGCTGCCGTTGGCGAACAGGTTTTGCATGCCCGGGAAGGCCGGACCGGCGGCGGGCTGGTTGAACGTGCCGCGGAAGGCGTCGGCTTCCTTGCCCGGCTTGTGGAAGATCTTGTAGTTGACCGGCATCATTTTGTAGATGCTGTCGGCCACGCCGGCGTCGGCCCAGCGCTTCAGCGCCTCGCGCGGCGAGCCTTCCAGCGGCGCCGTGTACAGCAGTCCCATCAGGACTCCGGCGCCCGAGGCGGAGATCACGTCGAACTCTACTTCCTGGTCGAGGAAAGCCGCCAGCGCTCCCGCGATCAGCGGCGAATTCGGCGCGCCGCCACCCAGCACCAGGCCTGTTTTCTTCGTTACTTTGAGTTGAGTCATGAGGATTCTCCATGTTGCAATGCAGCACAAACTAACATGGAAAATGCCGTGCGGCAACTTTTTTTAACTGATAATGGACATTCGAAAAAACCATAATGATGCTGCCGGCATTGTCGGGGAAACAAGGCCGGCAGCTCGTTGACGGCTTGCTCAGCGCTGCGGCAGCGGGTAGGTGGCGACACTGACGTTGCCGTCCTTGTCGACCGCCTGCACGCCGAACAGGAAGTTGTCCTTCGAGCGCTTGATGGTGTACTGCGTGGTGTTGCCGACGAAGACGGCGCCCTGCCACTGCGCGGCCGTGGTGTCGCGCCACACGATGCGGTAGCCGGCCAGGTCCGGCTCCTTGTTGGCCTGCCAGGTCAGCTCGGTATTGTTGTCCAGCTTGGCCGTGCGCACCTTGACCTGCTGCGGCGCGGCCGGCGCCAGCGCCAGCGAGGACAGCGACGCCGCGTTCACCCGCGCCACCTGGGCGATGTAGTTGAAGTCGTCGTATTCCGGCAGGTCGCCGATTTTCTTGCCGCCTTCCTCGCGCAGGTCCTGGTGCTGGTGGTTGAAGTCCTCGTTCGGCTCGGTGAAGCGCACCGCCGCGTAGCCGCGGTCGAGGAAGGGGCTGTGGTCGCCGCCGCGCAGGTAGCGGTCGCGCCGGTAGATCACGTTGACGGCGAATTTGTCGACGTAGCGCTCGCCCGTTTCCTTGATGTGGCGCGCCAGCTGGCGGGTGACGCTATCGTTCTCGCCGCCGGTGGCGACCAGCGCGCGGTTGGCGTCGGACATCTCCTTGACGGCCGGGACGCCCTCGGCGAACAGGCGCACCTGGGTATTGTCGACATGGCCGTCGTCGGCGCGCGAGCTGCCGATGATGTCGTTGTTGAGCATGCCGGCGATGTTCCAGTTCTTCTGTTTGGCCTGCTCGGCCCAGTGCTCGGCGCCGAACAGGCCTTGTTCCTCGGCCGCCACCGTCATGAAGACCAGGGTGGCGTCGAATTTGTGGCGCGCCATCACGCAGGCCATCTCCATCACGGCGGCGGTGCCGGAGGCGTCGTCGTTGGCGCCCGGCGCGTCGCTGGTGGCGTTCATGACGTCGGTCACGCGCGAGTCGTAGTGGCCGCTGACCACGTACATGCGGTCCACCGATTCGGCCTGGGTGCCGGGCAGGGTGGCGACCACGTTGACGATCTCGGTCGGATGGCTCAGGCGCGGCGTGACCGGATGCACGTGGCTGTCGTAGCCGACCTGCAGGCGGCCGCCGGCGGCAGCGCCGCAGCGTTCCAGTTCGCTCTTGATCCAGCGCCGCGCGGCGCCGATGCCGCGCGTGTCGGAGACGGTGTCGGACATGGTGTGGCGGGTGCCGAAGCCGACCAGCTTGCGCACATAGCCTTCGATGCGCTGCGGCGAAATCTCCTTGACGATCTGGTCGATCTGCGCCTGGTGGGCGGCGATGTTGGGCTCCGCGTCGGCCGCGCAGGCGCCGCCGGCGCACAGCAGCAACGCGGCCGGCAGGGCAAGTTTATGCGAGAACTTCATGTGTTTCCTTGTATCGGTCATGGGGTGGATCAGAACTTGTAGGTCGCGTTCAGGTAAACGTAGCGGCCGTTGACGTCAGCATAACTGAGGTCGTAGCCGCCGACAAAACTCGGCGAGTAGTTGGTGTAGGGCGGGTTGCGGTCGGTCAGGTTCTTGACGCCCAGCTGCAGGCGCGTGGACTTGAAGCCGGTGTAGCTGAGCTGCGCGTCGAAGGTCTGGTAGGCGTCTACCTTGTGCAGCGCGGCGGCCGACTTGTTGCCCGGGATGTCGTTGTAGCCCTGCTGGAAATTCTGCGTCAGCGAGGCGCTCCAGTCCTTGCGCGCCCAGGTGGCGCTGGCGTTGTGCTTCCAGCGCAGGATCACGCCGTTGGCGGCGGAGCTGGCCTGGTTGATGGAGCTGGTGTAGCTGCCGTCCGGCCCCTGCACGTCGTACTTGCTCATGTAGGTGCCGGACAGCTGGAAGGTCACCTTCTGCGCCGGCGCCAGGCGCCAGTCGTACTTGCCGTCGATGTCGATGCCGGCCATCTGCGTCTTGAACAGGTTGGCGTTGGTCTGCAGGATGGCGGTGATGGCGCCCAGGCCGCTCGGGTTGGACGGATCGGCCGGGCCGCGGCGGATGTAGCTGGCGTACTGCTGCTCGCGCGCCGCCGTGCCGAGGATGTAGGTGGCGCTGAGACCGCCGCCGACGATGGCGTTCTTCAGGTTGACGCGGAAGGCGTCGATCGACAGCGACATGTTCTTGACCGGCTCCAGCACCGCGCCCACGGTGAAGGACTGGGATTTTTCCGGCTTCAGGTCGGGATTGCCGCCGGTGATGGTGGGAAACTGGTTGTTGCAGTCGGTGGGCAGGCCGGTCTTGGTATCCGGGCAGCGCAGGATGTCGCGCGTGCCGTTGGCCGTCACGCTCGACGCCTGGGCGGCGTACAGGTCGGTCAGCGACGGCGCGCGGAAGCCGGTGCCGGCCGAGCCGCGCAGCAGCACCGATTCGGTCGGCTGCCAGCGCAGCGAAGCCTTGGGATTGACGGTGTCGCCGACGTTCTGGTAATTGTCGTAGCGGACCGCCAGGTCGGCGTCGAGCTTTTTCAGCAGCGGCACGCTGAGCTCGACGAAGGCCGACTCCACATTGCGCCGCGCCGACACCGGCAGCTGGTTGCCGCCCTGGCCGGCGATGTCGCCGGTCTGCACCGCCAGCGACGGGTCGTAGGCGAATTTTTCCTGGCGCGCCTCGGCGCCGAAGGCCACGTTCATCGGGCCCGCCGGCAAGGTCGCCAGCTCGCGCGTGGCGGTGGCGTTGATGCTGGTGATCGAGGTCTTGGAGCGGTACACGGCGCCGACGAATTCGGCCGCCTTGGCCGCGTCCAGCGCCGCCTTGTCGGTGGTGTCGCCGAAGGGGTTGATGACGCCGCTGTCGAGCAGCGGCATGAGCTTCGAATACTGCGGGAAACCGGAATACAGCAGCTCCTTGACCTTGCTTTCGCTGTACAGCAAGCCGCCGTCGTAGTCCCAGCCGGCCAGCTTGCCGCGCACGCCGGCCACGACGCGGGCCGCGTCCGATTGGTCGGTCTGGTTGCGCACGCCGTTGGCCATGTCGCGGTAGCTGATGATCAGCGGCTGGCCGGCCAGGCCATTGGCGGCGGCAAACGCCTGCGGGTAGTAGGGGCTCGACGGCGGCAGCAGGAAGGCGCTCGGATATTGCGCGCCGAAGGTGGCGGTGAACGGCTTGGTGGCCAGGCTGGGATACTTGGTCGCGACCAGGTTGGCCAGGTAGGCGTTGTAGGGATTGTTGGCCGGCAGGTTGGTGTTGAAGGCGATCGGCACCGCCTGGGTCTGCGTCATCGTGCGGCTCTGGCTGTAGGCGCTTTCGAAGTAGGCCTCGGCGTCGGCCGACAGCGTCTTGCGGCCGTTCAGCATCAGGTTGGCGTGCGTCGAGCCCGGCAGGATGGAGACGTAGGGGCTGTTGTCGAAGCTGCAGATGGTGGGCGTGTACGGCGACACCTGCGACACCGGGCCGCAATTGGCCAGGTTGGGGTTCTTCAGCGCGCCGGTGGCCGGAATCCTCACATTGGACGGGAAGGCGATGTTCGACAGCAGGTCGTTCTGCTGGCCGGCGTTGAGGCGCGACGCGTAAGGCCGGTCGGCGCCGAGGATGGCTTGAACCGTCTGGTAGTTGGCGCCGAAGGTGACGTTGTAGCTGTCGTCGCCGATGCCGGCCAGCACGGAAAAGCGCTTCTGGCCGCCGTGCGGCCCGGCCACGACGGGCGCGCCGTAGATGGCGTTGAGCTCGACGCCGGTGAAGTCCTTGCGCAGGATGAAGTTGACCACGCCGGCGATGGCGTCGCTGCCGTAGACGGCGGAGGCGCCGTCCTTCAGCACCTCGACCCGTTCGATGGCCGACAGCGGAATGCTGTTGACGTCCACCGAGGCACCGGCCAGGCCGCCGGAACCGCCGCCGTAGACCGAGGCGCGGCGGCCGTTGATCAGCACCAGCGTGCGCGCGCTGCCCAGGCCGCGCAGCGACAGCGCGGCGATCGAGCCGGTCTGGGTGCCGGCCGCGGCGGAAGTGCTGACGCTGCCGGCGCTGCTGAAGGCGCTGATCTGCTTGACCAGTTCCTCGGTGGTGGCGGCGCCCGTGCGCTCGATGTCTTCGCGCTTGAGGATCTGCACCGGCAGCGCGGTCTCGCCGTCGATGCGCTTGATGGAGGAACCGGTGACGACCACGCGTTCCATTTTCGGCGCCTCGGTGTCGGCTTGCGCGGCGGCCAGGTGCGGCAGCATCAGGCCGGAGCCGAGCACGGTGGCAACTGCGTAGGCGGATTTGGATATTTTTAATCGCGGTGCGGACATGCTTGACTCTCCCAGATGGCTATATGAATGAAATGAATGCAAAGATTGTAGCTGGTGAAATCAACAATATTTTGCTATATTTGTTCTGTAGGAAAGTAAATTTGCGCAATAAATCCTATGCTTTTGACGAGGGAATGAAATGGATGTGCTGAAATGAAATTGGACCGCATCGATATGAAGATACTTGAGGCGCTGCAGGAAGATGCAAGGCTTTCAAGTGCCGACCTGGCCGAACGGGTATCGCTGACGACCTCGCCGTGCTGGCGCCGGGTCAAGCGGCTGGAGGAGGAGGGGGTGATACGCGGCTACCAGGCGCGGCTGGATTCCCGCAAGCTGGGCTACCAGGTAACGGCCTTCGTCCACATCTCGCTGGAGATGAAGGACACCGCGAACCTGCAGGTCTTCGAACGCGCGGTGGCGGCGATTCCGCAGGTGCTGGCCTGCCACCGCATCTCCGGCCGCTACGACCACCAGCTGATGGTGGTGGCGGAAGACCTGGCGGCCTACGGCGTGTTTGCCGAAGCCCACATCAACGGCCTGCCCGGCATCAAGGAAATCTACACCTCGTTCGTGCTGCACGAGGTCAAGGCGCCGGTCAACCCGCCGCTGCCGCAGGCTTGACGTAGCTCGACTCCGTCCAGTGCACTTCTTGATATACTCAAAAGTCCGCTGGTTGTCTTCTGGAGGCATCATGGATGCTGCATTCAAACCCACAGATCAGGCCGCATTCCTGGCGCTGTTGGACGCCAACAAATCTCACTTATACGCTTATGGGTTAAGGGAAGGATGGCATTTGGTGGTTCGGCGCGGCAAGGTGGCGAAGGCGCTCGCCGCAGAAGACGGCAGCCTGCGGCTATTTCGTGCCCTAGCCGGGCTGGATGACTATCTTCGCGAGCGTGGGATATCGCATTTCTTGGTCGACATAGGCGGGCTCGACAGGTCTGCCAGCGACCCAGCGACGGCCGAAAGATTGGGTGAAGCCCAAAAAGCCGCAGAATATGATGCGTGGTTTCGTCAGCAAGTGCAGGAATCGCTGAACGATTCCAGCCCAACCATCCCCGATTCTGTCGTCGAAGAGAAATTCGCCGCGCGGCGCACCGAACTTTTAAAGAAACTCGCCAGGGTTTGAGCGATGATCGCGCACTGGAGAGCTCGTGCGATACGAGACCGGGAGCGCCTGTTTGACTATCTTGAGTCGCGTAGCATTCAGGGCACGATATCAGTAGACGTGGAAATCGGACGAGTGACAAAACTGCTCGCAGACTTTCCGACACTCGGCCACAAAGGTCGAATAAACGGCACGCTTGAATTTCGTGTGGCGGATCACATAGTGCTTGTATATCGCGTTCGTCCCAAACGGCAGGTGGTGGAAATTATTCGGCTCATTCACACCCGCCAGGATTTTCCATAGATCGACGACTTGCTTGCACTGATTCGGCCAGTGTGGAATTCAGCGACTTTACGCAAACAGCACCGGCAACTCCTGTGCGCGCTTGCGCAGCAGGTTTTTCGCCTCTTCGTATTCGGGATAGATCAGGCCCACCGTGCTCCAGAACTGAGCGCTGTGGTTCATCTCCAGGATGTGCGACAGCTCGTGCGCGATGACGTAGTCGATCAGCGGCAGCGAGAAGTGGATCAGCTTCCAGTTCAGGCGGATCTTGCGGTCCACCGTGCACGAGCCCCAGCGCGTGCCGGCCGACGACAGGCCGAACGAGTGGTAGCGCACGCCCAGCCGCGCCGCGTACAGGTCCAGCCGCTGCTCGAACAGCAGCTTGGCCTCCTGCTGGTACCAGGCCTTCACCCGCTCCTTGAGCAGCGTTTCGGTGGCGCCGGGAATCAGCACCATCGACAGCTCGCGCGTGGCCGGGTTGTAGCTGGTGCGGTTGCGGCCGCCGACCAGCAGCCGCAGCGTGATGTCGGCGCCGAGATAGGGCAGCTGCGCGCCGTCGTTCCATTCCACCGGCGGTTTCTCCAGCCGCGCGGCGCGGCGTTCGCGCCGTTCCTTCAGCTTGTCCAGGATCCAGTGCTGCTTGGTGCGGATGGCGTTGTCGATTTCGGCGATGCTGATGCGCTTGGGCGCGGTCACGCGCAGGCCGTCGTCGTCGATCATGAAGCCGATCGAGCGGCGCGTCGAGCGGCGCAGTTCATATTCGAGTATGAATTCGCCGACCATCAGCTGGCGCTTGGGCGGCTGGTCGGTCGGCGGCGCCACCAGTGCGCGCGGCTTGACGGGAACGGCGGTTTGCGGCGGATCGACGTAGGGAGAAACCGGCGCCGGGGTATTCGAGGAAGAGGGAGATGGAACCGACCATACCGGCGCGGTGTAGACAGCTTTGGGAGACGACTGCGCCTCCCGTCCAAACAGGTCCAGTTGGCTGGCGTCGCTGGGCGACGCCGGCTTCACCAGCGTGGCCAGATCATCTAGCCAGCGTTGTAGGCGTGGGGCGAAATGACGCGCATTTCTGATTCTATCCAATTTTCCACCTGTTGCATCATGCCGTCCGGGGTTTGACCTTCCGGAGAAATCGGTTTGCCTATCGATACTGTAACAAGCCCTGGGCGTTTGATGAAAGAATTTTTTGGCCAGCACTCGCCGGAGTTGTGCGCAATCGGTACAACCACCGCGCCGGTCTCGATGGCGAGACGCGTGCCGCCGCTTTTATACTTGCCGGCCTGGCCGACGGGAATGCGCGTCCCTTCGGGGAACATGATAATCCATTGGCCGTCGGCGAGGCGTCGCTTACCGTGACGCACCACGTGCGCGAACGCGTGCTTGCCCTGCTTGCGGTCGATCGGGATCATGCGCAGCAGCGCCATCGCCCAGCCGAAGAATGGAATGTACAGGATCTCTTTCTTGAACACGAACACCAGCGGGCGCGGCAGGTTGGGCAGCAGGAAGATGGTCTCCCACGCCGACTGGTGCTTCGACAGCACGACGGCCGGCGCGTCAGGGAAATTTTCGGCCCCCTTGATCTGGTAGCGGATGCCGCAGATGACCTTGAGGCACCAGATCATGAACACGTTCCAGCGGGAGGTGACCCAGAACCGCTGGTTGTACGGCAGCGGCGCTGCCAGGAAGCATACGCAGGCCCAGACGATGGTCGATACCACCATGACGATGGTGAAAATCAGGGAACGCAGAAACAAGACGGGATGACCCAATGCAGACTCCAAAAACTGTTTAGCTGACGACTTGCAGCACCGGCGGGGCGCTGGTTTTAAGCAGGTGGTTGACCATGGCCGCCAGGTCCGGGAAAACCATTGTACCGGGCGGCAGGCCGCCTGTGGCCTGGGTTTTTTCACCCTTGCCGGTCAGGACCAGGTAGGGCACGCAGCCGCTCACATAGCCGGCTTGCAGGTCGCGCAACGAATCGCCGACCACCGGCACGCCTTTGAGGCTGATTTTATAGCGTTGCGAGATTTCCGTGAACATGCCCGGCTTCGGCTTGCGGCAATCGCAGTTGTCGGTCGCCGCGTGCGGGCAGAAGAACACCGCGTCGATGTCGGCGCCGACCTGCTGCGCCAGGTTGTGCATCTTCTGGTGTATCGCGTTGAGAATGGTCATGTCGAAGAACTCGCGGGCGATGCCCGACTGGTTCGACGCCACGACCACGCGGTAGCCGGCCTGGTTCAGGCGGGCGATCGCTTCCATCGAGCCGGGAATGGGGATCCACTCGGCCGGCGACTTGATGAAGTCCGGCGAATCGTGGTTGATCACGCCGTCGCGATCGAGGATGATCAGTTTCATGGACGGCGTACCCATTTACGCCGCCAGTTTCGAAATGTCGGCCACGCGGTTCATCATGCCGTGCAGCGACGACAGCAACGCAAGGCGGTTGTTGCGCAGCGCGACATCCTCGGCCATGACCATGACGTCGTTGAAGAAGGCGTCGACTTCCTCGCGCAACTGCGCCAGCGTTTTGAGCGTGCCGGCGAAGTCGCCGCGGTTGAACGCCGCGTCGATTTCAGGCAGCACGCGCACCACGGCGGTGTTGAGGTTCTTCTCGGCCGCGTCCTGCAGCAGGGAGACGTTGACGCCGCTGTTGCCGGCGGCTGCCAGCGCTTCCTCGTTCTTCTTCAGGATGTTGGTGATGCGCTTGTTGGCGCCGGCCAGCGAGGCCGATTCCGGCAGCGCGGCGAAGGCCTGCACGGCCTCCAGGCGCTGCACGATGTCGTCCAGGCGGTCCGGATTCTGCGCCACGACCGCTTCGATCTCGTTCGGCGAGAAGCCGCGCTCGCGCAGGATGCCGCGCAGGCGGTCGATCATGAAGGTATAGACATCGGCGCCTGGATCCTTGAAGCCGGCCACGGAGGCGAACAGCTGCGAGGCGTGCGCCAGCAGGCCGGAGATCGACAGCGGCAGGCGCTTCTCGATCAGCATGCGCAGCACGCCCAGCGCGTGGCGGCGTAGCGCGAACGGATCCTTGTCGCCGGTTGGCGCCAGGCCGATGGCCCAGATGCCGACCAGGGTTTCCAGCTTGTCGGCCAGCGCCACGGCGGTGCCGGTGACGGTGGACGGCAGGGCGTCGCCGGCAAAGCGCGGCTGGTAGTGCTCGGACGCGGCCAGCGCCACGTCTTCCGGCTCGCCGTCGTTGCGGGCGTAGTAGGTGCCCATGATGCCTTGCAGCTCGGGGAACTCGCCCACCATCTCGGTGACCAGGTCGGCCTTCGACAGCTTGGCGGCGCGGCTTGCCAGCGCGGCGTCGCCGCCGATGGCGGTGGCGATGAACGCGGCCAGCGCGGCCACGCGTTCGCCGCGCGCGCCTTGCGTGCCCAGCTTGTTGTGGTAGACGATTTTTTCCAGCAGCGGCAGGCGCGATTCCAGCGTTTTCTTCTTGTCCTGCTCGAAGAAGAACTTGGCGTCGGACAGGCGCGGACGCACCACGCGCTCGTTGCCGTCGATGATGGCGGCCGGCGTGTCGGTGGCGATGTTGGAGACGATCAGGAAGCGCGAACGCAGCTTGCCGGCGGTGTCGGTCAGCGCGAAGTATTTCTGGTTGGTCTGCATGGTCAGGATCAGGCATTCCTGCGGCACGGCCAGGAACTCTTCCTCGAACTTGCACTCGTAGACCACCGGCCATTCGACCAGCGCGGCCACTTCGTCCAGCAGCGCTTCGGGCATCAGCACCTGGTCGGCGCCGGCCTTGGCCAGCAGCTCGGCGCGGATTTTTTCCTTGCGCTGTTCAACGCTGGCCAGCACCTTGCCCTCGGTGGCCAGGGTGGCGGCGTAGCTGTCGGCGTCGGCGATGGTGACCAGGCGCTTGCCCGGCGCGGTCAGGAAGCGGTGGCCTTCGCTGACGTTGGAGGCGGTCAGGCCCAGCAGCGTCAACGGCAGCACGGTGGCGCCGTGCAGCGCGATCAGGCTGTGCGCCGGGCGCACGAACTGCACGGTGGCGCCGTCCGGACGCTGGTAGCTCATCACCTTGGGAATCGGCAGCTTGGCGACCGAGTCTTCCAATGCGGCTTGCAGGCCCGCTTGCAGCGCGCTGCCGGCCGCGGTGTAGGTGTAGAAGAAGCTTTCGGCCTTGCCGTCCTGTGCGCGCTCCAGGTCGGCCACGGTCAGGTTGGGGAAGCCCAGCGCTGCCAGTTTCTTGGCCAGCGGCGGCGTGCCGTTGCCGGCGGCGTCCAGCGCCACGGAGACCGGCAGCACTTTTTCGCGGATCGACTTGTCCGGCGAGGTGGCGCGCACCTTGGTGATGGAGACGGCCAGGCGGCGCGGCGAGGCGAACGAGGTGGCGACGCTGTCGGCTTCCAGGAAGTCGCGCGATTTCAGTCCGTTGACGATGCCGTCCGCGAAAGCCTTGCCCAGTTTGGCGAGCGCCTTCGGCGGCAGTTCTTCGGTCAGCAGTTCGATGAGCAGAGTTTGAGTCATATTATTTATATCGTTTATTCAGCAACGGCGACGGCGGCGGGAGCCATAGGGAAGCCCAGGCGCTCACGCGAATCGTAGTAGGCTTGCGCGACCAGGCGCGACAGGGCGCGCACGCGGCCGATGTAGGCGGCGCGCTCGGTCACGGAGATGGCGCCGCGCGCGTCGAGCAGGTTGAAGCTGTGCGAGGCCTTCATGATCTGCTCGTAGGCGGGCAAGGTCAGTTGCAGCTCGATCAGGCGCTTGGCTTCCGACTCGTGGTTGTTGAACTGGGCGAACAGCAGCTCGGTGTTCGAGTGCTCGAAGTTGTAGGCCGACTGTTCCACTTCGTTCTGGTGGAACACGTCGCCGTACTTCAGCGTCTTGGTCACGCCGTTCTCTTCCCACGTGGTCCACACCAGGTCGTACATGTTCTCGACGCCCTGCAGGTACATCGCCAGGCGTTCGATGCCGTAGGTGATCTCGCCCAGCACCGGCTTGCAATCGAGGCCGCCGACTTGCTGGAAGTAGGTGAACTGCGTCACTTCCATGCCGTTCAGCCAGACTTCCCAACCGAGGCCCCAGGCGCCCAGGGTCGGCGATTCCCAGTCGTCCTCGACGAAGCGGACGTCGTTCTGCTTCAGGTCCAGGCCCAGCGCTTCCAGCGAACCCAGGTACAGGTCCAGGATGTTTTCCGGCGCCGGCTTCATCACCACCTGGTACTGGTAGTAGTGCTGGCCGCGGTTCGGGTTTTCGCCATAGCGGCCGTCCTTCGGGCGGCGCGACGGCTGCACGTAGGCCGCGCGCCAGGGCTCGGGGCCGATCGCGCGCAGGAAGGTACCGGTGTGGAAGGTGCCGGCGCCGACTTCCATGTCGTAGGGCTGGAGCAGGGCGCAGCCTTGCTGGTCCCAGTAGGTTTGCAAGGTCAGGATAATTTGTTGAAATGTCAGCATCTTGTGTAGTCGGTGGCACACATCGGGGCGTGCGGTTGCAGTTTCGCTAAAGCGGCAATTTTAGCGGGTTTTACAGGGAGCCTGTAGAGATTAAGCGGCTTTTGGCTGGTTTTTTGCGCGCCGGGCCCAAAACCAGGCGCCAGCCAGCGACAGCGCGGCCAACGCCAGGAACAGCTTGTTTCCCCACAGGATGTAGGGCGTGCTGCCGGCCATGCCCTGCACCAGCGCCGCCAGCGTGCCGTAGGTGTTCACCGGCAGTTGCTGGACGACGGTGCCTTGGCCATTGATGATGGCGGTGGCGCCGGTATTGGTCGCCCGCAGCATCGGGCGGCCCGTTTCCAGCGTGCGCATCTGCGAGATCTGCAAATGCTGGGGGATGGCGATGGTGTCGCCAAACCAGGCCAGGTTCGAGGTGTTGAGCAGCATGGTGGCCGGTTTCTGGCCCTGCGCCGGGTTGTTCAGCTGGCCGGCGATCTCTTCGCCGAACAAGTCTTCGTAGCAGATGTTGGGCAGCACGCGCTGGTCCTTGATGGCGAACGCCGGCTGGATGTCGCGCCCGCTGGTCATGTCGCCCAGCGGGATCGACATCAGGTTGACGAACCAGCGGAAGCCGAACGGGATGAACTCGCCGTACGGCACCAGGTGGTGCTTGTCGTAGCGGTAGTAGCTCGAACCCAGCTTGGACGGGATGCCGATCACGCTGTTGAAGTAGGCGGTCTGGCTGTCGGCCAGCGGGATGCCGAGGATCAGGTTGCTGTTGGTCTTGTTCAGGAACTGGGCGATGCCCGGCAGGTAGTCCGGCGGCAGCTGCTGCGGCAGCATGACGATGGCCGTCTCCGGCGTGGCGATCAGGTCGGCCGGCGCGGCCATGATGGCGTCCTGGTACAGCTTCATCGTCGCCTGCACGTGGGCGCCGTTGAATTTTTCATCTTGCGGAATATTCCCCTGCAGCAGGCGCACCGAGATCGGCTTGCCTTCAGGGTAGGTCCAGTGCAGCAGGCTCAGGCCGAAGCCGGCCGCCGGAATGGCGACGATCAGCGCGGCCGCCTTCAAACGGGTGCGGTGCGCCAGCAACAGCAGGGCGCCGGCGACGACCGCCGCCAGCCAGCCCAGGCCGTACATGCCGATCACCGGGGCGTAGCCGGCCAGCGGGCTGTGATTGTGCGCGTAGCCGGCCGACAGCCACGGGAAACCGGTGAACAGCCAGCCGCGTATCCATTCGAACAGCGACCACATGGCCGGCAGCACCAGCAGGTTGGCGGCCGGCAGCGGCAGCGCCCAGCGCTTGCGCAGCCAGGCCGCGCCGCCCATCGCCAGCGCGACGTACAGGCCCATGGCGGCGGCCAGCAGCAGCACGGCGGCCACCGCCAGCGGCGCCGGCATGGCGCCGTAGGTATGCAGGGAAACGTAAAGCCAGTGGGTGCCGGCGGCGGTCCAGCCGAAGCCGAAGGCCCAGCCGATCAGCGCGGCGGCCCTGACGTCGCTGCTGCGCAGCACCTGGTAGAACAGGGTCGCCAGGCCGAGGATCTCCAGCGGCCACCAGCCGAACGGCGCGAAGGCGAACACGCACAGGGCGCCGGCCAGGCCGGTGATGATCATCCGGCCTCGGGTCGGGCGTTGCGGCTTGGGGGGATCGTTCGGATTGGCGCGGCGAAAGCGCATCACGCGTCGTCGCCGTCGATCGCGGCAGGCGGCAGTTTCTCCACCAGCAGCACATGGATCTGGCGGGCATCGGCGCGCAGCACTTCGAAACGCATGCCTTCGAAATCGAAGACGTCGCCCTTGTGCGGCATGCGCGCCAGGTGCTTGGCGACCAGGCCGCCGATGGTGTCGACGTCGTCTTCAGGCAGCGCCGTGTCGAGTTCTTCGTTGAACTGGGCGATCTCGGTCAGCGCCTTGATGCGCCAGCGCGGGCCGTGCACGCCTTCCTTGATCGACAGGATGTTGTCCTCTTCCTCGTCGAAATCGTATTCGTCCTCGATGTCGCCGACGATCTGCTCCAGCACGTCCTCGATGGTGATCAGGCCGGCCACGCCGCTGTACTCGTCCACCACGATGGCCATGTGGTTGTGGTTGGCGCGGAAGTCGCGCAGCAGCACGTTCAGGCGTTTCGATTCGGGAATGAAGATGGCCGGGCGCAGCATGTCGCGCACGTCGAACGATTCCTCGGCGTAGTAGCGCAGCAGGTCCTTGGCCAGCAGGATGCCGATCACCTTGTCGCGCTCGCCTTCGATGGCGGGGAAGCGCGAGTGGGCGGTCTGCAGCACCAGTGGCAGCCATTCCTCGATCGGCTTGGAGATGTCGATGACGTCCATCTGCGAGCGTGGAATCATGATGTCGCGGGCGGACAGGTCCGACACCTGGAACACGCCTTCGATCATCGACAGGGCGTCGGCGTCGATCAGGTTGCGTTCGTGGGCGTCGTGCAGAACTTCGAGCAGTTCCGCGCGGTTCTCTGGCTCGGGGGAAATCAGTGCGGTCAGGCGTTCAAACAGCGACCGATGGGGTTTGGCGTCAGTCTTGACGCCACTAGAGTGCTCTTGCATAGGAGGCGTGAGCCGTTGTTTCGAAGGGGTATAGGATACACGAAATGGGGAGCAGGAGCCGTTTTTGTCAAAAAGACAGCTCCCGGCGCGTCAATCGGCGTAGGGATCGGCCATGCCGAGGCCGGCCAGGATCTCGGTTTCGATGCCTTCCATCTCGGCCGCTTCCTCGTCGTCCATGTGGTCGTAGCCCTGGGCGTGCAGCACGCCGTGGATGATCAGGTGGGCCGTATGTTCCTCCACGGTCTTCTTTTGCTCGGCCGCTTCCTTTTGCAGCACGTCGGTGCAGAGGATGATGTCGGCCTGGGTCGGCGCATCGTCCGGCAACTCCTCCCCTTCGTTGTAGGCGAAGGTCAGCACGTTGGTGGCGTAGTCCTTTTCGCGGTATTCGCGGTTCAGCGTGCGGCCTTCCTCGGCGTCGACGAAGCGTATCGTCAGCTCGGCCGGCGCGAACAGCGCGGCCTGCACCCAGCGGCGGATCTTCGGACGGGGGATGGTTTCCTGCAAACGGGCGTCGGGATACTGCACCGACAGCGTCAGTTTATTTTTTACGGACATTTTTGAGAGCCGTGGCTTTGAGTAGGGGAGCGATTTCCGCTTCGTGGTTGTGCGCCGTCTCGTAGGCGTCGACGATGCGCGCCACCAGCGGGTGGCGCACCACGTCTTCGCTGTTGAAGTGGCTGAAGGCGATGCCGCGCACGTCCTTCAGCACCTGGATGGCGTCGACCAGGCCGCTCTTCTGGCTCTTGTGCAGATCGACCTGCGTGACGTCGCCGGTGACCACGGCCTTGCTGCCGAAGCCTATGCGCGTCAGGAACATCTTCATCTGCTCGACGGTGGTGTTCTGCGCCTCGTCGAGGATGACGAAGGCGTGGTTCAGCGTGCGGCCGCGCATATAGGCCAGCGGGGCGATCTCGATCACCTGCTTCTCGAACATTTTCTGCGTGCGGTCGAAGCCGAGCAGGTCGTACAGCGCGTCGTACAGCGGGCGCAGGTAGGGATCGACCTTTTGCGCCAGGTCGCCCGGCAGGAAGCCCAGGCGCTCGCCGGCCTCGACGGCGGGACGGGTCAGGATGATGCGCTTGACGGCGTCGCGCTCGAGCGCGTCGACCGCGCAGGCCACGGCCAGGTAGGTCTTGCCGGTGCCGGCCGGGCCGACGCCGAAGCTGATGTCGTGCTCGAGGATGTTGCGCAGGTAGCGGATCTGGTGCGGCGTGCGGCCGCGCAGGTCGGCGCGCCGGGTCTTCAGGATGGGGCTGTTGATCTCGGGTTCGACGAACGGCGCCTCCAGCGGGCGCGGCTGGTCGGGCGCGGCGGCGGCGGCGATCGCGGCGGAGGCGACCGCCAGGCCGGCGCGCTGCTCGACCAGCGCCAGTTGCACTTCTTCAATCGGGACGATCTTGTTGGCGACCGCGTAGAACTGTTCGAGGATCTGCACCGCCCGTTCGGCGTTGTGGCCGCTGACGATGAATTTCTCGCCGCGACGGAAAATGGTGACGTCCAGCGCGGCGGAAATCTGGCGCAGGTTTTCGTCGAGGGGGCCGCACAAATGTGCCAGCCGCGCGTTGTCGAGCGGTTCCGGAACAAAGTAGTACGGCTGGACTGGGGTTTTGGTTTTCAATGGAATGCTTTATGAGAGAGGCCGGCGGGACCGGCGCAGCCGATAGTTTAACGTAATTTGCCTGCGCCAACCGCGATAGTGCTTGATTTTGCCGCGCCGCGCTTCTACATTTAAAGCGTGGCCAATAGTCATTATTCGTCACTATCGATCAGCACTCCGGAGGGTTTCATGGCGGTTAATTCGATTTCGTCGTCGCGCATCAGCACGCCGCTGGAGGGCATCCAGGCGGCCAACCAGCGCGAGACGCGCGCCAACCGCGATACGCAGCGCGCCCAGCAGGCCAGCCAGACCGAACGCGCCGAAGGCCTGGCGCGCAGCGGCGAGGCCGAGCGTGCGGTGCAAAACCGCGTGGAAAAAAATACCGACGCCCAGCGCACCCGCGCCCAGGCTAACGAGGACGCCACGGCGACCCAGCGCCGCGAGGCCGAAGCGGCCGACCAGCGTGCCGAACTGCAACGCCGCGACAGCGGCAACACCACGCTCGGCCGCAACATCGACACCACCGCATAAACCCCGCTTTCGCCGGACGGCGGCAACGCCGTCCGCGCCGCGTTATCGCCTCATTGCCGCCTCATTTCGCCTTCCCCCGTCTGTGTAAAGACGAACTTGCTTTGTGTAACAGTTTCCTACAAGTTCTTGCGTGCGACACCCTCGGGCCCCATGTGATGAAATAGCATTGTTGCTAAGGTTTCTAGCCGGCGATTGATGTCGAACAATCTTCGCTCTGCGCGTACCGGCTGGAACAGGCCCTTTTAAGCATAGAATAATCTTGCACGAAAGGCAATTCAGCAGTAACGAACTTTATTGAAAGTATCTAAGTTGTCCTTAAGTTCGAACCAGCACTATCCGATCACCCAACTCAACGAGGAAAATCATGGCACACCACGCTCTCGCTTCCCAGGAAAGCTACAACCCGAACCACCTCCTGGATATCTTGCTCGGCAAGATGCAACTGAAAAACGATGCCGCGCTGTCGCGTTTGCTGGAAGTCGCGCCGCCGGTCATCAGCAAGATCCGCCATCACCGCCTGCCGGTGGGCGCCTCGCTGCTGATCCGCATGCATGAAGTGACCGGCATGAGCATCCGCGACCTGCGCGATCTGATGGGCGACCGCCGCACCAAGTATCGTCTGTCCGATGCCCAGGGCCGTCCGAAGCCAGAGGAACGCACTGAAAAGGCCGAAGCCGGAACCTACGCGCGTCACTGATGCGCCCGCGCATCCGCTGCTGCCGTCGCCGTGGCTGACCCCAGCCCGGCCGGCAGCCAGCCGCCGCTTCACAGCTGATTCGTCAGCTCAGCAGCACCATGGAAATTTCTTCATATTGCAGTTCCGTCTCGCGGAACAATTGCAGATAGATTTCTTCATCGAGGCCCAGCGCAGTCCAGGCCACGGTGGATACGGGCGGGACCAGATCGTCCTGCACCTGCGCCAGATCGAGCGCATGCACTATGGCGTCCGCCACGTGAATGATGGCGGCCAGGAACCCTGCGCCCGGCGCCTCCGGATCGTGATGGCCGCCGATGGCCAGCCGCATCGTATCGGAAAAATTCCAGTGTTCAGCCAGCGCCAGGCCGGCGTCGACATGATCGATGCCCAGCACGGCGCGCTCCGCGTCCAGCAGGTAGCAGTCGTGGTCGGCGCGGTAGGCGATGGTTTCCGAATACTGGTTGGGGAAGCAGGACACCAGCACCAGCCGGCCTATGTCGTGCAGCAAGCCCGCCGTGAAGGCGTAATCCTGGTTGAAACGCATCTGCCGCGCCAGCACCTTGGCGCAGGCGGCGGTGGCGATCGAATGGCGCCAGAACGCCTTGTGGTCGAAGCCCGGGCAATGGCCCTCGGCAAAGCAGCCGGTGACGGCGGCCGCCGTGATCAGGTTGCGCGTGGTCTGGAAGCCCAGGTAGGTGATCGCCTGCTGGATCGTGGTCACCTTGACCTGCAGGCCGTACAGCGACGAGTTGGCCAGGCGCAAGGTCTTGGCCGTCAGCGCCTGGTCGTGCGACACCTTCTTGGCCAGCACGGAAATATCGACATCGTCCTGGTCTATGCTGTTGAGCAGCTCCATCACCACCGCCGGCAGCGATGGCAGGTCGTCCAGCGTGCGGACGACGTCGTCGTAACTCAGCGTATTACTCATGCTCCGGCGTCTCCTCTGTGCCCAGGCGGAAGTCCGAGACGAAGCGGCGCAGCGTGGCGGTGGCCCAGTCGCTGTCGCTGTCGGCGTCGTTTTTACGGAACAGCTGGGCGATGCGGGCCTCGTGATGGTTCAGCGTTGCCTGCACTGCTTCCGGCGACACCTCCTGCTGCAGGATGGGCAGCACGGCGATGCCGTGGCGCGGCATCAGCGCCAGCATGGCCTCGGTCAAGACCGTGCCCTGCGGCAACAGCACATGGCCCTGCACGTCCAGCAATTCGTCGGACAAGACCATCCCCGGCCGCACCTGCGCCAGGTTCAAGGGTTGATAATTGCTAGTCATGACGTCCTCCGTTTTGCCACCTGATCTACATTGCCTGATCTTACCATTGCAAGCGGGCAAAGTCTGCCGGCGGTTTTGTCCCAAGGGTTATGTCCTAATTCTTGCCAAGTCTCATGCCATACCGTACATTGGGACGTTGCCGTCAATTCCATGTTGCCAGGGAGGTTAGCCGATGTTCGGGATTCAAGGCCGCTTGACGCTGCTTTTCGTGGTCATCGTGACGCTGGTGCTCGGCATTTCCGGCACGTATGCCCAATACAGCCTGGGACACGAGCTGGAAGTCAGCAGCCAGCGGCTGCGCCAGGGCGTGCTGACCCGGCTGCAAACCAGCTTGCCGTCGGCGCTGTGGGACCTGGACAAGGCCAAGGTCGACAACATCGTCGCCGCCGAGATGCTGCCGCCGGAGCTGGTGTCGATCCGCGTCTACGACACCTCGGTCGGCCTGTTCTCCGGCAAGCTGCGCAATGAAAACGGCAGCGTCAGCTCGATCGAGAACGATGCCGCCGTCGGCGGCTCGCCGGTGGTGGCGGACCTGGCCTACCGCGATTCCGGCGCCGCCGGCGCCTCGCTCAAGCCGGTCATCGTCGGCCGCGTGGTGGTCAACTTCAGCCGCGCGCAGATCGACGCCACCTTGGCCGCCGAAGTGCGCCGCAAGGTCACCGAGGTGCTGCTGCTGGACCTGATCCTGGTGGCCGCGCTGGCGCTGTCGCTGCGCATCGTGTTCGATCCGCTCAAGCGGCTGCGCGACGGCCTGTTCGACCTGGCCACGCGCGGCAGCGACGAGGTCGAGGAACTGCCGGACAGCCGCCACGACGAACTGGGCGAGGTGATCCGCGGCTTCAACGCCATCCAGCGCAAGGTCAAATCGAATATCCAGCGCATCCGCGAGGCCGAGGACGAGGCGCGCAAGTCGGCGCAGACCACGGCCAAGGCGCTCGACGACCTGCGCCGCACACAGGAATCGCTGCTGCAGGCCGAACGGCTGGCCTCGCTGGGCGGGCTGGTGGCCGGCGTGGCCCACGAGATCAACACGCCGGTCGGCATCGCGCTGACCAGCGCCTCGGTGCTGATGGAGGCCACCGAAAAGGTCAAGCAGTCGGTCGACGGCGGCAACATCAAGAAGTCCGACATCATGCGCTACCTGGACACGGCTTCCGAGAGCACGCGCCTGATCATGAACAACGCCTACCGCGCGGCGCACCTGATCCACAGCTTCAAGCAGATCGCGGTCGACCAGGTCAGCGAGGCGCGCCGCCGTTTCGAGCTGCGCGACTACATCAACGAGGTGGTGTCCAGCCTGCAGCCCAAGCTGAAGAAGACCCGCATCGTCGTCAGCATCGCCTGTCCGCCGGACATCATGCTCGACAGCTATCCCGGCGCGCTGGCGCAGGTGATCACCAACCTGACCTTGAACTGCGTCGAGCACGCGTTCGATCCGGACGACGAGGGCCGCATCACCATCGGCGTGGCGCAGCAGGCGGACTGGATCGAGATGCAGGTGACCGACAATGGCAAGGGCATCCCGCCGGACATGATCGACAAGGTGTTCGACCCGTTCGTCACCACCCGGCGCGGGCAGGGGGGCACCGGGCTCGGACTGAATATCGTGTTCAACTTGATGGCCAAGCAGTTTGGCGGCACCATTACCGTCTCCAGCGTACTGGGGCAGGGCGCCAGTTTCGTGCTGCGCATGCCGTGCGTGACGCCGGTCGACGAACAGGCCGCGCAGGCGGCCGAAGCCCATCTGCATACTTAGACAGGATCAGCATGACTACCGTTAGCGGTGAATTCAGCGTCAAGATGGCGCCCGAGGCGATGTCCACGGTGGCGGCCGAAACCGGCCTCGGCCGCATGTCGCTCGACAAGCAGTACCACGGCCCGCTGGAGGCCAGCGGCAAGGGCGAGATGCTGGCCTTCATGGACCGCGCGCTGATGTCGGGTGCCTATGTGGCGATGGAGTTGGTGCAGGGGACGCTGGAAGGGCGGCGCGGCAGCTTCCTGCTGCATCATACGGGCACCATGGAGCGCGGCGCGGCCGGCCTAGCGGTGCTGGTGGTGGCCGATTCGGGCCGCGATGAACTGGCCGGCCTCAGCGGCAAGCTGCAGATCCGTATCGAGGGCGGCAAGCACTACTACGATTTCGACTATGCGCTGCCCGCCGTTGCTTAAGCAGGCGGCGCCACGCTAGAATGCCGCATGAATAAAGACACGATTAAAGGTTTGTTGATCCTGGCTGGCGTGGCGCTGGCGCTGGCGGTGTTCCTGGTGCTGGCCACCGACAACGGCGTGCAAAAACTCTACTGCATCCTGCGCGCCATCTTGCATGGCGTTTCCATCACCAATATCCACGCGGTATGCGGACTGTAGCGCCCGGCGCCGGCGTCAGTCGCCGAACTTCTCCGACACTTTGCGGCCGCGCGACGCAAAGCCCAGTACCACCAAGCCCAGCATCAGCAAAATGAAGGTTTGCGGTTCCGGCACCTGGGTCATCGGCTCGACCGGCTGCTGGCGCTTGGGATCGTCGGGCGGCAGGGCGGCCGGATCGCTGTCTTCAGGCGATGTGGCGGCGGCGTTGTTGTTGATGTCGCACGGGGCGGCGCCGTTGGCGTCGCAGTGAGCGAGTACAATTGTTGCGGTTGCAACTTTGTCTTTTGCCGGCGTTTCCGCCTGGGCCAATGCGGCGGCGGACAGGCCTGCGGCCAGCAAAATGGCGGTAATTAAGGTCGAAATTTTCAAAATGACTCCTGGCAATGCTGCATGGGCAGGATATTAATACTGCGTGTGGCACGGATTGGGTGTACCGTGCTCTACTGTTTTGATATTAGAACATGTTTCATGACACATTGCCATCTCTATTTCTCTCAAAACAATTTATTTTTGCATCGCAACAACAGTCGCCGCCGATGAATTCTACATTTAAACCAAGCTTGGCCGTCGCCACGCTGGCTGTCCTGGCCGGTTGTGCCAGCGGGGCCAGGGCGCCGGCGGCAGCGCCCCCGTCCGCCGCTCCCGCCGTGGCGGCCGCGTCCGTCAATCCGCAGGTGCTGCTGCTGGGCGAGGTGCACGACAATGCGCAGGGCCACAAGCTGCGCTACGAGCTGCTGCGCCAGCGGATCGAAGCGGGCTGGCGCCCGGCCATCGTCATGGAGCAGTTCGACCGGGAAAACCAGGACGTGCTGAGCAAGGCGCAAAAAGGCTGCCTGGACGCGCAATGCGTGATCCGCGTGGTCGGCGGCCCGCGCTGGGACTGGCAGCTGTACTATCCGGTGATCCAGCTGGCGCTGACCTACCAGCTGCCGCTGATCGCCGCCAACCTGTCGCGCAGCGACGCCTCGCGCGTGGTGCGCGACGGCATCACCGCCACCTTCGATCCGCAAAGCATCAAGGACTACCGGCTGGACCAGCCGCTGCCGGCCGACGTGCGCGGCGGCCAGTATAAGGAAATCATGGCCGGTCATTGCAATATGCTGCCGGAGATGATGATCGGCGGCATGGTCAACGCCCAGGTGGCGCGCGACATCTGGATGGCCAAGATCGTGCGCGACCAGCAGCCGCGCGACGTCGTGCTAATCGCCGGCAACGGCCACGTGCGCAAAGACATCGGCGTGGCGCACTGGATCAACGAGGTGGCGCCGGCGCTGACGGTGCGCAGCGAAGGATTTGTCGAAGGCACCGACGGCACCGGGCGCTACGACGCCGTGCACAGTGTGCCGCCGCAGCCGCGCGCCGACCCGTGCGCGCAAGTGAAACCCAAATGAAATCCCAATCGTAACGGAGACAGCATGGAAAAAGTCTACATCCCCGCCGCGCCGGAGCGGGCCGCCGTCGACGCCATGAGCGGCGCCACGCTGCTGGAGTTCGGCGCCAACTGGTGCGGCCACTGCATGGCCGCGCAGGCGCCGCTGGAGCAGGCCTTTGCCGGCCACGAACAGGTCAGGCACTACAAGGTGGAGGACGGCCCCGGCCGCGCGCTGGGCCGCTCCTACCGGGTCAAGCTGTGGCCGACGATGATCTTCCTGCGCGACGGCCAGGAAGTGGCGCGCCTGGTGCGGCCGCTGAAGGCCGACGCCATCGGCGCCGCCCTGGCCCAGATCGATCCCAAGGGCTGACCATATCTGCTTGGCAACCTGCGGAGGGGGTGTGTATGATGGCCCGCACCATCCATCGCAGGAGCGTCAAGCATGAGTCAGTCCCACCCCGGATCGCCCAAGACCAATTCCCCCGCCACCGTGCTGTTTGCCAGCCTGATCGGCACCACGATTGAATTCTTCGATTTCTACATCTACGCCACCGCCGCCGTGCTGGTGTTCCCCAAGCTGTTCTTCCCGGCCAGCGATCCGGCCGCCGCGACGCTGCAATCGCTGGCCACGTTCGCCATCGCCTTCTTCGCCCGCCCGGTAGGCTCGGCCGTGTTCGGCCACTTCGGCGACCGCATCGGCCGCAAGGCCACGCTGGTCGCGGCGCTGCTGACCATGGGCCTGTCGACGGTGGTGATCGGCGCCTTGCCGACCTATGCGACCATCGGCACGCTGGCGCCGGCGCTGCTGGCGCTGTGCCGCTTCGGCCAGGGCCTGGGGCTGGGCGGCGAGTGGGGCGGCGCCGTGCTGCTGGCCACCGAGAACGCGCCGCCGGGCAAGCGCGCGTGGTACGGCATGTTCCCGCAGCTGGGCGCGCCGATCGGTTTCTTCCTGTCCGGCGGCATCTTCCTGCTGCTGAGCCAGACCCTGAGCGACGCCGAATTCTTCAGCTACGGCTGGCGCATTCCCTTCCTGGCCAGCTCGCTGCTGGTGATCGTCGGCCTGTACATCCGCCTGAAGATCCATGAAACGCCGGACTTCCAGAAGGTGCTGGACAAGAACGAGCGGGTCAAGGTGCCGGTGGTGACGGTGTGGCGCGACCACCGCCGCGTGCTGGTGCTGGGCACCTTGATCGCCATGGCCACCTTCGTGCTGTTCTACCTGATGACGGTGTTCGCGCTGAGCTGGGGCACCACCGCGCTCAAGTTCAGCCGCAAGGACTTCCTGATCCAGCAGCTGTTCGCCGTGGTGTTCTTCGGCCTGACGATACCGGTGGCCGCGCTGTGGGCCGACCGCTACGGCCGCCGCACGACGCTGATCTGGGTCTCGGCCGCGATCGCCGTGTTCGGCCTGGCGATGGCGCCGATGTTCGGCTCCGGCAGCAGCGTGCAGGTCACCATCTTCCTGTCGCTGGGCCTGGGCCTGATGGGCATGACCTACGGCCCGCTGGGCACCATCCTGTCCGAGCTGTTCCCGGCCGAGGTGCGCTACACCGGCGCTTCGCTGACGTTCAACCTGGCCGGCATCCTGGGCGCCTCGCTGGCGCCGTACATCGCCACCTGGCTGGCGACCAATTACGGCCTGCAATACGTCGGTTACTATCTGTCGGGCGCGGCGGTGATCAGCCTGGTGGCGCTGCTGCTGGCGCCGGGCGGCGACAGCAAGAAGTTGCAATAAAAGTCATCATATAACAATGGCCGCGCCGCCCGCCATGCGCGGGCGGCGCGGCCGGCAAGGTTCTACGCATTCCCTGAAGCGGCCGCATCTTTCCGCTTGCTTAAGCTGTTTTATAGTTGTACGATGACATACGACTAGAGTGATCTCGTGGAGACCGAGAGATCATCACCAAAAACCAGAAAATAAGTGATGCCATGAACCTGAGCGAGCCTGTGAACGCGCAAGCGGCTGGACAAACCGTCGGTAAATACCGCTGGACCATCTGCGCCCTGTTGTTTTTTGCCACCACCGTCAACTATCTGGACCGGCAGGTACTGAGCCTGCTGGCGCCGGACCTGTCCAAGGAATTCGGCTGGAGCAACACCGACTACGCCAACATCGCCGCCGCCTTCCAGTTCGTCTACGCGATCTCGATGCTGTTTGCCGGCCGCGTGGTCGACAAGATCGGCACCAAGGCCGCCTATGTGCTGGCGATCTGCATCTGGTCGCTGGGCGCCCTGATGCACGCGTTCTCGGTGCCGATGGGCGAGGGCGTGCGCGTGCTGCTGGGCGCGGCCGGCGTCGTGGTGGTGCCGTCCATTGTCGGCTTCATGATCTCGCGCGCCGTGCTGGCCATCGGCGAGGCCGGCAACTTCCCTGCCGCGATCAAGGCCACCGCCGAATACTTCCCGAAAAAAGAACGCTCCTTCGCCACCGGCATCTTCAACTCCGGCGCCAACGTCGGCGCGATCCTGGCGCCGATCTGCGTGCCGCTGATCGCCAGCGTGTGGGGCTGGCAGACCGCCTTCGTCATGATCGGCATGCTGGGCTTCATCTGGATGAGCGTGTGGATCACGTTGTACGAAAAACCGGAGCAGCAAAAGCGCCTGTCGGCCAGGGAGCTGGCCTACATCCGCAGCGACCAGGCGGCGCCGGTCGAGAAGACCGAGGAAGAATCGGCGGCCGCAGCCAGGAAGGTGTCGTGGCTGCAGCTGCTTACATACCGCCAGACCTGGGCCTTCGCCTTCGGCAAGTTCATGACCGACGGCGTCTGGTGGTTCTTCCTGTTCTGGCTGCCGACCTACCTGTCGGCGCAATACGGCATGAAGGGCAACGCCATCGTCGTGCCGCTGGCCGTGTTGTACAGCATGACGATGGTTGGCTCCATCGGCGGCGGCTGGTTCCCCACCTACTTCATGTCGCGCGGCTACGCGCCCTACGACGGCCGCATGAAAGCCATGCTGGTGATCGCCTTCTTCCCGCTGGTGGTGCTGCTGGCGCAACCGCTGGGCGCGATCAGCTTCTGGGTGCCGGTGCTGCTGATCGGCGTCGGCGCCTCGGCGCACCAGGCCTGGTCGGCCAACATCTTCACCACCGTGTCGGACATGTTCCCGCAAAAATCGGTGGCGTCGGTGATCGGCATCGGCGGCATGGCCGGCGGCATCGGCGGCGTGCTGCTGACCAAGCTGGGCGGCTGGGTGTTCGACTACTACAAGACGGTCAACGACATCCATACCGGCTACATGATCATGTTCGCCATCTGCGCGCTGGCCTACCTGGTGGCGTGGTGTGTGATGAAGGTGCTGGTCCCGCGGCACAAGGAAATCACCGACCTGTGACCGTCATGATGCGCGTGGCGCTGTGGCTGGTGCCGTTACTGGCCGTGGCCGGACCGGCACCGGCGGCCGCCGGCATCCGCGTCGAGCCGTTCGGCACCAGCCGCGCCGGCCAGCCGGTCGACAAGGTGGTGCTGGAGAACGATCGCGGCATGCGGCTGGCCTATATCGACTACGGCGCCACGCTGGTCGCCGCCGAAGTGGCCGACCGCCGCGGCCGGCGCCGCAACATCATCCTCAGCCTGCCGGACCTGGCTTCCTACGAACGCACGCAGCGCCGCTTCGCCGCCGTCATCGGCCGCTATGCCGGCCGCATCGCCAACGCCCGCTACACGCTGGACGGCAGGACCGTACAGCTGATCCCCAACGCCAAGGGCATCGCCATCCACGGCGACCCGGACGGCTACGACAAGCGCGTCTGGCGGCGCCAGGATTTCGCCGACGCCGTATCGATAGGCTCGATCTACCGCCTGCACAGCCCAGACGGCGACCAGAACTTCCCCGGCGCGCTGGACGTCAGCGTCACCTACCGGCTGCTGCGCAAGCGCGACGAATTCCAGATCGAGTACCGCGCCGCGACCGACGCGCCGACGGTGCTCAACCTGACCAACCACGCCTTCTACAACCTGGCCGGCGCCGGCACGGGCGGCATGGCCACGCACCGCTTCCAGATCGCCGCCGACCGCTACGCCGAGACCGACGGCAACCGCATCCCCACCGGCGCGCTGGCCAGCGTGGCCGGCACGCCGCTGGACTTCCGCCGCCCCAGCGGCATCAGCGAGCGTCTGCGCACGGCCGCCGAGGTGCCGCTGCTGGCGCCGCCGGGCGGCCTGCCGGGCATCGACCACAGCCTGCTGTTTTCCAAGCGGGCCGGCGCTTACCAGCGGGTGGCGCTGATCGAGGACATGGCCAGCGGCCGGCGCATGGAAGTGCGCACCACCGAGCCGGCGCTGCAGCTGAACAGCGCCAGTGGCTTCGACGGCGGCGAGATCGGCAGCGAAGGCGTGGGCTACCGCCGCTACGACGGTTTTGCGTTTGAAACCCAGCACCTGCCGGACAGTCCCAACCACCCGCAATTCCCCACCACGGCGCTGTATCCGGGCCAGGTTTTTCACGCGCTGACCAGCTTTCGCTTTTCGGCTGGCCGCCGCCGCGACTGAGCGCTCATGCCGACATGATAAGATTGTTCCTTTGGCGGCGCTGTCGCCGAGCCTTACGATAGTCTGAACATGAAAAAAAATGTAGCGACCATACGCGATGTGGCGGCGGCGGCCGGAGTCTCGACCGCCACCGTGTCGAAGTACGTCAACGGCGCGCAGCGGTTTTCGCCGGCGGTGGAGGCCACCATCAAGGAAGTGATCGACAAGCTGGGCTACCGCTCCAATCCGCTGGCGGCGTCGATGATCACCGGCCGCACCAAGAGCATCGGCCTGTCGGTGCTGGACATCGCCAATCCCCACTTCACCAGCATCGTCAAGGGCGTCAACCGCGTCGCGCAGGCGCATGGCTACACCGTGCTGCTGGTCGACACCGAGGAAAACCCGGACCGCGAACGGCCGTTGCTGGAGGCGCTGAGCCGGCGCGTGGACGGCATCATCATGTTCTCGCGCATGCTGGAGCCGGAGATGGACTGGGTGATGGGGCTGGGCAAGCCGCTGGTCTACTTCGGCAGCCTGACGCGGCTCGATATACCGTGGGTAATCAGCGACGACCACCGCGGCGGCTACATGCTGGCGCGGCACCTGGTATCGCTGGGCCACAAGCGCATCGCCTACCTGAGCTTCCCGCGTTCGCGGCGCGACAGCGAGCGCCTCGGCGGCATACGCGAATGCCTGGCCGCGCACAAGCTGGAACTGACGCTGCATGAAGCCGGCGCGCCGACGGCGGCCGAAGGCGAGCGCATATGCTCGGCCATCATGCTCGGCGCCGAGCATCCGGATGCGCTGATCTGCTACAACGACCTGATCGCGCTGGGCTTCATGAAGGAGGCGCAGACGCTGGGCTTCAAGCTGCCGCAGGACATATCGGTGGCCGGCTTCGACAACATCCTGTACGGCCAGTACACCTCGCCGGCGCTGACCACGGTGGACCTGCAGAGCGAACGCATGGGCGAGGAAGCGATGGAGAAACTGCTCGCCTCCATCGACGGCAAGCCCGCCACCGACACCGTCACCATCGACCCGCAGCTGATCCTGCGGGCCTCGACCATCAGGCGTTAGATTTTTTAAAACAGCGCGCCGACGTCCGGACGGTTGGCCAGCGCTTTTTCGACGACGGCGGTGACGCGCGCGCGCTCGGCGCCCTGCAGCGGCTGGCGCGGGCGGCGCACGTTCTCGTTGCCGACGCCGGCCAGCGTCTCGACCAGCTTCAGGTTCTGCACCAGCTTGTTCGACACGTCCAGGTGCATCAGCGGCATGAACCACTGGTACAGCTTGAGCGCCTCATCCCAGCGCTTGGCCTTCATCAGCTTGTACAGCGCCACCGTCTCCTTCGGGAAGGCCACCACCAGGCCGGCCAGCAGGCCGTCCGCGCCCACCGCCAAACCCTCGAACGACAGGTCGTCCACGCCCATGAACAGCTGGTAGCGGTGGCCGACGGCGTTGCGCAGGTCGGTGATGCGGCGCACGTTGTCGGTCGATTCCTTGATGGCGACGATCCATTCGCAATCGGCCAGTTCCTTGAAGTCGTCCGGCGTCAGGTCGACCTTGTACGACACCGGATTGTTGTAGACCATGATCGGCAGCTGCGCCGCCTTGGCGATGGTGCGCAGGTTGTCCATCGCCTCGCGCGAATCGGCCGCGTACAGCACCGACGGCATCACCATCAAACCCTGCACGCCCATCTCGTGCGCCTTCTCGACGAAGCGGCATGCGGTGGCGGTGCGCGTTTCGCTGACGTTGAGCAGCACCGGCACGCGGCCGGCGGCGACGTCCAGCGCGGTCTTGGCCACGGCCAGTTTCTCGTCGAAGGACAAGGTGCTGGCTTCACCCAGCGAGCCGCAGGTCAGCAGCGCGTGCACGCCGCTGTCGATCTGGAAGGCGAAGTGCTTTTCCATCTCGGCGTGGTCCAGATCCTCGTTCTCCTTGAACTTGGTCGTTACTGCGGGGAAGACCCCTTCCCATTTTGCTGCTGCCATTGCGGTTCTCCTTGGTGTGGTTCGTTAATCGATGAGGGTGGATATGCGGGCCGGCGAGATCGGCATGCGCACCGCGTCCGGACGCCAGCCGTACAGCACTTCGGTGGCGCCGCCGCAGATGCGGCCCTGGCAGGGGCCCATGCCGCAGCGGGTTTGCAGCTTGGCGCTGCGCCAGCTGCCGTGGGTGCGCAGTTCGCCGTGGCAGACGTCCTCGCAGCGGCAGACGATGGTGTCGTCGCCGGCCAGCTCGCGCAGCTCGGGACGCAGCGCGAACGCGCGCTCCAGGCGGGAGGCGAATTTGCGCCAGCGGGTGCGCTCGGCAAAGGCCGCGTGCGACGCGGTCACATGGCCGCTGGCGGCCAGGCCGGCGATATGGCCTTCCGCCAGCGCCAGGTCGACCCCGCCGATGCCGGTGCCTTCGCCCGCGCAGTAGATGTCGGCAATGGATGTCTGCTGCCAGGTGTCGACCGTCACCGATGTTTGTCCGTTGTGCGAGCTTGTCGCGCAGCCCAGCGCCTGCGCCAGTTCGACATTCGGCAGCAGGCCGTAGCCGCAGGCCAGGTAGTCGCACTGCAGCGTTTCCAGCTCGCGCGCGTCGCCGCGTTGCAGCTGTATCGATTGCAGCGTGCCGTCGCCATGCGCGGAGCGCACGTAGCTGTCGCGCAGATACGGGATGCCGCGCAGCTGGCCCGCCAGTTGCAGCGCTTGCGCCAGCTTGGCCGGCGTCGCCGGCAGGCCGGCGGCAAAGCGCGCCAGCGCCGGCAAGGCCGCCTGCTCGACGATGGCGACGATCTCGGCGCCGCGCGCGCGCAGCGTGGCGGCCACCGCCAGCAGCAGCGGACCGCTGCCGGCCACCACCACGCGCTTGCCCCGCAGCGGATAGCCGCCCTTGGCCAGCGCCTGCAGGCCGCCGGCGCCGGTCACGCCGGGCAACGTCCAGCCGGGGAAGGGCAGCAGGCGCTCGCGCGCGCCGGTGGCCAGTATCAGTTGCCTGTAGCTCAGCGTGGCCGACGACGACGGCGTCTGCACCTGCAGCTGTCCGGCGCAGGGCGCGTACAACACGCGCGTCTGCGGCAGGAAGCTGACGTTGGACGCCGCCTGCAGATCGGCCCACATCCGCTGCGCACGCGGGTCGTCCTGCTGCGACGGCCCGCCGCGCCATATCTGGCCGCCGGCCAAAGGGTTGTCGTCGACGATGCCGACCTGCGCGCCGTGCGCGCCGGCCGCATGTGCGGCGGCCAGTCCGGCCGGGCCGGCGCCGACGACCAGGATGTCGTGGTGATTCATGCCGGATCCTCTTCCGCGCCGGCGCCGGTGACGACGTGCATGCCGTCCGCGCACAAGGTCTGGCAGGACAGCTGGTGCATGCGGCCGTCGATGGTCACCCGGCATTCGTGGCAGACGCCCATGCCGCACAAGGGCGCGCGCGCGGCGCCGCTGACCGAGCGGCGGGTGACGGCGCTGCCGGCCATCGCGATCGCGGCGGCCACGCTGACGCCCCGCGCCACGCCGATGTCGCGGCCGTTGATGTTGAGGACGATGATGTTCACGGTATCAGGCATGGAAGCGCGCCGGCAGGTAAGGGGCCGCCGGGATCTGCGTGCCGGTGCCGGTCATCTGGCTTGCCAGTAGCTGCGCCGTCGCCAGCGAGGTGGTGATGCCCAATCCTTCATGGCCGGTGGCCAGCCACAGGCCGCGCCGCGCGGCGTGGGGGCCGATCAGCGGCAGGCCGTCCGGCGTGGCGGCGCGCAGGCCGGTCCAGCAGCGCAGCACGTTCAGTTGTGCCAGCGCGGGGGTGAATGTCGTAGCGTGTCGCAGCATGCGTTGCAGCATGGCCGGCTCCACCGCCAGGTCGATTGTGTCGAACTGGCGGGAGGAGCCGATCAATACTTGTCCGGTAGGACGGGGCTGCAAATTGAACGCGACCGTGTCGCCGCTGGGCGCGTGGGCGCTCTTGATGTATCCCAGTTCCACCAGCTGATGGTGGACGAAGCCGGGATAGCGGTCGGTGATCGCGATATGTCCTTTTTTCTGCTGCAGCGGCAGCTCGGGCAGCAAGGCGGCGGAGCGTGAACCGGCGGCCAGCACCACGTACTGCGCCTGGTGGCGCGCGCCGTCCGCCAGCACGATGCCGTTGTGCTCGACCGCCGCGACGCTGCCGCGCAGCGTGGCGGCGCCGCGGCGGATCGCCCGGTCCAGCAGGATGCGCGCGCTCTTGGGCGGATAGACCAGGCCATCGCCGGCCACCAGCAGGCCGCCCGCCAGGCCGGGGCGCAGTTGCGGCTCGCGCGCATACAGCGCCGCCGGCGCCAGCAGCTCGCAAGCCAGGCCGTGGGCCGACAAGGTCTGCGCCTTGTCGCGCGCGGCCTGCATTTCCTCCTCGTCGGCGGCGACCCAGATGGTGCCGCAGCGGCTGTACTCGTGGCGCTGCGGGCGGTCGCCCACCAGGTCGTTCCACAGCGAGACCGAATACGCCGACAGCGCCAGTTCCGCCGCATTGTCGTCCATGACCACCAGGTGGCCCATGCCGGCGGCGGTGGCGCCGCCGCCCGGCATGTCCTGTTCGATCACCATCACCCGCAGCCCGCGTTCGCTGAGCGCGTCGGCACAGGCCGCGCCGACGATGCCGGCGCCGATGACGATGACGTCGGTTTTATTCACCGTATGCCCCACACGAAGGGATCGGTCGGGTCGAGGATCAGCTGCGCCTGCGCGTTGACCCAGGCCCGTCCCCGTATGCTGGGGATCAGCTGCTTGCCGCGATAACGGTAGGACGCTTCGAACACGCTGCCGATCACGCTTTCCTGTTTCCACAGCGCGCCCTCGGCCAGCTTGCCGTCCGCCGCCAGGCAGGCCAGCTTGGCGCTGGTGCCGGTGCCGCAGGGCGAGCGGTCGTAGGCCTTGCCGGGGCAGAGCACGAAACTCTGGCTGTCGGCGCCGCTGCGCGACGGTGCGAACAGTTCGATATGGTCGATCAGCGCGCCGCCTTCGCCGGTGATGCCGGCGCGCTCCAGCGCCGCGCCGACGGCCACGCTGTAGACGGTCAGCGCCTCGACGTTGTGAACGCCCAGTTCCAGCCCGTGGCTGGAGACCAGGAAGAACCAGTTGCCGCCCCAGGCCACGTCGCCGGTGACGGGGCCGTGGCCCGGCACGTCGACCGTGACCTGCGCCCGGCTGCGGTACGAGGCCACGTTATCGACCGTGACGCTGCCGTCGGCGTGCAGTTCGGCTTCGACCACCCCGACCGGCGTGTCGATGCGATGGCGGCCGGCGCCGATGCGGCCCATGAAGGCCAGCGATGCCACCAGGCCGATGGTGCCGTGGCCGCACATGCCGAGATAGCCGACATTGTTGAAGAAGATGACGCCTGCCGCACAATCGGGCGCGTGCGGCTCACACAGCAGCGCGCCGACCAGCACGTCCGAGCCGCGCGGCTCGCACACCACCGCCGAACGGAAGTTGTCATGCCCGGCGCGCAGCAGCGCAAGCCGCTCGGACAGCGGACCGGCGCCCAGTTCCGGGCCGCCGGCGACGACCAGGCGGGTCGGCTCGCCGCCGGTGTGGGAATCGATGATGGAGATGGTTTTCATGCATAAATCTTATGCTCATGGCGCCGCCGCGTCTTGCACCGTCTGCGCACGATGGATGACGATTTCTGCACAATCGGCAAAAAACTGGAGACGCCGCCCGGCACCGCTGGCACAATCGAATCCATGCACACCAACCCACATCAGGACGACAGCGCGCGCCGCGCGCTGGGCGCCGGCATCGCCGATCCCTTCTTCGCCGAAGCGCTGTTCGACGCGCTGCCGGACGTGGTGTTCTTCGTCAAGGACGTGCAGGGGCGCTATGTGGTGGTCAACCAGACATTGGTGCAGCGCTGCGGGCAGCGGCACAAGGCCGCGCTGCTCGGCCGCACTTCGGCGGAGGTGTTCGCCCGTCCGTTCGGCCAGACCTACCTGGCGCAGGACATGGCGGTGCTGGCCGGCGGCGCCAGTATCGAGGACCAGCTGGAACTGCACCTGTACCCGAACCGCGATCCCGGCTGGTGCCTGACGCGCAAGACTGCGCTGCGCGACGCCGCCGGCCGCATCGTCGGCCTGACCGGCGTGTCGCGCGACCTGGCGATGGCGGATAAGAAGAATCCGGCCTACCGCAAGGTGGCGGCGGCGGTGGCGCTGATCCATGAGGAGTACGGCCGGCAGCTGCCGCTGGCGGAGCTGGCGCGCACGGCCAATATGTCGGTGGCGCAGATCGAGCGCTACTTCCTGCGCATCTTCCACCTGACGCCGCGCCAGATGATCATCCAGACCCGTGTCGATGCCGCCTCGCGGCTGCTGAAGGGCGGCGCCAGCGTGGCGGAGATCGCCCAGGCTTGCGGCTACGGCGATCACTCCGCCTTCACGCGCCAGTTCAAGGCCACCACCGGCGTCACGCCGACCCAGTACCGCCAGCTGCAGACGTCCGCTTCGTCCGCTTAAATCATCATGCCGACGTCGGCCTGCTCGACGCGGTTGCGGCCCAGCTGCTTGGCGCGGTACAGCGCCGTATCGGCGGCTTTCAGGAACGAGGCGATGGCGTCTCCCTCGTCCGGCGTGATCACCGCCACTCCCACGCTCACCGTCAGCACGTCGAACGGCGACGTTTCGTGCGGCAGCGCCAGGTCCTCGACCGATCGGCACACCATGCTTGCCATCTCCAGCGACTGGTCCTCCGCGTTCGATTGCGAGATGATGGCGAATTCCTCGCCGCCGTAGCGGGCGACGAAATCGCCGCTGCGGCGGATGTGCGCGGTCAGCGCTTCAGCCACCCTGCACAGCGCCTCGTCGCCGGCCTGGTGGCCGTAATTGTCGTTGTATTGCTTGAACAGGTCGACGTCCAGCATGGCCAGCGTCAGCGCCTGCTTGCCGCGCCGCGCGCGGCTCCATTCGGCGGCCAGTATCTCGTCGAAGCGGCGGCGGTTGGCGATGCCGGTCAGGCTGTCGGTGATGCTCATCGTCGCCAGCGCGCGGTTGGACACCTCCAGTTCGCGGGTGCGCTCGCGCACGCGGTTCTCCAGCTCGCGCTCGCGCGTCTGCAGCTCGTTCAGCAGCACCGCGAAGCCGATGCCGACCATGCACAGCGTCAGGATGAATTCCTGCGCGCGCACCGTTTCCAGGTGCACCGGCACGTCGCCGAAGGGCTTCATCCCGGTGGTCATCATCATCGCCGTGGACAGCGAGACCAGCGCCACGAACAGCGTCGTCAGGCGCGGGCCGAAGCGGAACGCGATCACCGCCGCCGCCGGCATGAGCAAGGTCGGCGTCACGGAGACGCCGTCGATTTCGCCGCCGTGCGCCGACAGCACGGCCGCCGCCAGTATCAGCGTCAGGGCCAGCGCGAGGTCGTCGAGGCGCGTCAGCTTCAGCGGCTGCTGGGACGGATGGGTGAAGGCCAGCAGCAGCGGCGTATAGATCAACAGGCCCAGGCCGTCGCCGAACCACCACAGGCGCGCCAGCGTGAAGTAGGAGGTGGTGACGCCGCCGGCCTTCTGCAGCACGAAGGCGGCCATCAGTCCGGCCAGCAGCGCGCCGGCGACAGGGCCGGACAGGATGAACTTGATCAGGTCCTGCAGCCGCTGCAGCCGGAACGAGGCGCCGCTGCGGCGCATCAGCTGGTAGGTGAAGACGACTTCCAGCAGATTGACGACGCTGAGCAGTATCGCCTCGTACCATGGAAAGACGGGCAGGTTGGCGAGGACGTCGGAACTGAAGGTGAGGGCGGCCAGCAGCGGCGCGCGCTGGCCGCGGAAGCGCAGCAGCGCGGCCAGCAGCACGGCGTTGGGCAGCCACACCACCACCACGTTTTCCGGCGTGACGGCACAGAAAAAAGTCAGCTTGACGCTGGCGAAATGGAACAGTGGCAGCAGCATGCAGAACAGCCAGTTCGGCCGTTCCCAGAATTGGTCTCGTTGTATCATCGGCGCCTTGCGGATAGTCGGCCGTATTTGCGCCGGTCGCTGCCAGATTGCCCTGCAATGCGGGCGCTGTCAACTACAGCAGTTTACTGTGCGGGACGCGGTGAGCCTTGCGGCCGCCAATCAGTACCACGTCCTGTGTTCCATCTTGCGCCAGTTCGATACTCTCTCCGGTTTCCGGGGCCACCAGGCTGGCGGCTCCGGTCGGCACCAGGCGGGTGGCGCCGATGTCGGGCATCACCAGCATCCAGTCCTTGCCATCGAATTGCAAGTCATAGCGGTTGGCGTAGCGGCCCTCGAATACATCCAGGCGATAAGTGCCCGCATAGCGCCTGGCCACGGCGATATCGAGCGGTGCCGGCTGCACCGGACGCGGTTTGAAGTCCGGCCACCCATATGCCGACGACACGGCCTTGACGATCTCGCCGCCCAAATAAGAACCGTTGTCGCCATCCGTCATGACCACCACGCCATCGCCGCTTTCGAGATACATCGCATAGGTACTTTTAAAACCGGCATTGCCGCCGGAATGCATGAAACGCAGGTGTTCGCCCTCGCCGACAACGAACAGGCCTTGCGCATAATTGTTCAAACCGGGCTTCAGAAGATCGTGTGCCTGAACGGTATTCAGGAACGCCGTGCCGGCTTTCCAGGACTGCTGCAGGGCGATGGCAAACCGGGCCAAATCGCTGGGAGTGGTCCACAATCCGGCGGCCGCCAGTTCCGGATAGACAAGGGCGCCACCCTCGACCTCGCTGCCATCAGTGTAGTGGCCGCGTGCGCGATTGCGCTCTCCGGCCGGCAGCGGCTGGGCAAAGCTGCTGCGGCGCATCGACAGCGGCTCTAGCACCTGCTGTTGCATCAACTCGGCAAAAGGCGTGTTCAGGCATTGCTCCATGGCGACTTGGGCAATGGTGTAGCCGCCACCGGAATAGGCGTGCGCGCTGCCCGGAACGGTCTGGATGGCGACAGCCGGCGTGACCGATGGCGGCTCGCCCTTGATCACTTGCACAGCGGTGGGGATCGCCTGTGACGGAGGATAGCCGGGAAAGCCGGAGACCGTCGCGCCGGCGTTGTGACTGAGCAGGTTGCGCAAGGTCACCGGATGCTCTGTGCTCTGCTTTCCTGCCGGCAGAGCCAACGGTTTCAGACACCCGTCAACCGGCGCATCGAGCTCAAGCTTGCCGCCGCGCGCCAGCCGGTGCGCCAGCGCTCCGGCGATGCCTTTGCTGATCGATGCCGCCTGATAAACCGTATCGGTGTCGATCCGTGGCGCGGCGGGCTGCTGGTACACGCCGGCCCAGGCTATCTTGCCATGGCGAATAACGGCCACGCTGACGCTGGCAACCCGATAGCGCTGCATGCGCTGTTGAATATTAAAAGTCGCTGCCGGCTCGCCGGCAATCGCCACGCGCTGCTGCAGGCCATCGCCTATGCGCGCGCCGATATCGAATTCAGCCGCGGCAAGCGACGCGCTGCCTGCCGCCGCGGTCAACAGGAGGACACGCAGCATGGCAGGCCGGGCGGATAGAGTGGGTTCCATGTCTTGCATCGTATCGGATGGAGCCGGCCTTGCCATGCCCTTGCGACGAGATGCTGAAAAAGCAGTCTGAACTGCATATTTCACCAGACTACAAACACAAAAGGCCTAGCTCGGTGTGAGCTAAGCCTTGAATTGTGTGGGGTATTCTTTGGTGGTGATAGGTGGACTTGAACCACCGACCCCAGCATTATGAATGCTGTGCTCTAACCAACTGAGCTATATCACCTGCAACGCCCAGCATTATCGGGGTTGGAGCCATGGCTGTCAAGGATGGTTCCCCAAAATTTTCCAAAAAAATGCATCGCGGCGCGAAAAATTGGCAGATTGGTATTAACCCAGCCGGTCGCCGATCTGCGCCAGCATGGCGGCGGCCGGGGCGGGGGCGAGGCAATCGAGCACCACGCGCTGCGGCATGGAACGCAGCCACGTCAGCTGGCGCTTGGCCAGCTGACGGGTGGCGATGATGCCGGTTTCGCGCATGGTCTGGTAGTTGATGGTCCCGTCCAGGTATTCCCACGCCTGGCGATAGCCGACGCAGCGCATCGATGGCAGCCCCGGATGCAGGTCGCCACGGCGGCGCAGCGCTTCCACTTCGGTGATCAGGCTGCCGTCCGCCGATTCCTCCAGCATGATGTCGAAGCGGCGCGCGATGCGCTCGTGCAGCACGGCGCGGTCCGACGGCTCCAGCGCGAACGACAGCAGCTCGAACGGCAGCTCGGTCTTCTCGCGCAAGGCCAGCAGCTCGGACATCGGCTTGCCGCTCAGGGCGCAGATCTCCAGCGCGCGCTGGATGCGCTGGGCGTCCGCCGGCGCCAGGCGGGCGGCGGTTTCGGGATCGAGCAGGGCCAGCCTGGCATGCATCGCCGGCCAGCCGACGCGGGCCGCTTCCTCTTCCAGTTCGGCGCGCAGCGCGGGATCGGCGCCGGGCAGGTCGTCCAGGCCGTCGGCCAGGCCCTTGAAGTACAGCATGGTGCCGCCCACCAGCAGCGGCAGCTTGCCGCGCGCGGCGATCTCGCCGACCAGCCGCAGCGTATCGGTGCGGAACTGCGCCACCGAATAGGAATCCAGCGGGTCGATGATGTCGATCAGGTGGTGCGGCGCGGCGGCGCGTTCCTCGCGCGTGGGCTTGGCGGTGCCGATGTCCATGCCGCGATACACCAGCGCCGAATCGACGGAGATGATCTCGGACGGGATGCGCTGCGCGATGGCGAGCGCGGACGCCGTCTTGCCCGACGCCGTCGGTCCCATGATGGCGACCGCCAGCGGTTTTGATGCGGTGTTGCCCATGTTATTGGCCGCGCAGGAACAGCTTGTCGAGCGCGCCGATTTCCACCTGCACCCAGGTCGGGCGGCCGTGGTTGCACTGGTCGGCGCGTTCGGTGATTTCCATCTGGCGCAGCAGCGCGTTCATTTCCTGCGTCGACAGGATGCGGTTGGCGCGCACCGCCGTGTGGCAGGCGAGGGTGCCGAGCAGCTCGTTCTGGCGCTCGATCAGCACGCGCGAGCCGCCGAATTCGCGCACGTCGCGCAGCACGTCGCGCGCCAGCGTCTGGGCGTCGGCGTTTTTCAGCAGCACCGGCACGGAGCGCACCGCCAGCGTGGTCGGCGACAGCGTGGCGATGTCGAAGCCCAGCGCCTGCAGCGTTTCCTGATGTTCCGATGCGGTGCCCACTTCCACCGCGTCGGCATAGAAGGTGACCGGGATCAGCAGCGGCTGCACCTGCATCTCTTCGCCGGCGACGCGGCTGTCCAGCGCGGTTTTCAGTTGTTCATAGAGGATGCGCTCGTGCGCGGCGTGCATGTCGACCAGCACCAGGCCCTTGGCGTTCTGGGCCAGGATGTAGATGCCGTGCAGCTGCGCCAGCGCGAAGCCGAGCGGGAACTCTTCCTGCGCCATCGCGGCCGGCGAGACGGTGAACGGGCTGGCCTGCGGCAGCGCCATGTCGGATTCGGCGCGGTAGCCGGTGACCGGACCGGAGCCGCCGAACAGGGCGCCGTATTTCTCGGTGCTCTGCGCGACGCCGCCTTCGTTGCCGCCGAAGCGCGGCGCGCCGAAACCTGCGCTGCCGCCGCCGCCATCGCGCTGGCCGAACGGCGACGGCGAGAAGGTCGGCGAGTAGTCGGGCGCCAGCAGCGGCCCGAACGAAGTCTGCTCGCCGCGCCAGGTCGCGCTGCCGAGGCTTTCCGCCGCCGGCAGCGGCGACGGCACGCTGCCGTGCGACGTGGCCGAGGTCTGCGCCAGCGCGCGCTGCACCGCGTGGAACACGAACTGGTGCACCGCGCGGCTGTCGCGGAAGCGCACTTCGATCTTCGACGGGTGCACGTTGACGTCGACCAGCGCAGGATCGAGATCGAGCGCCAGCACATACGAAGGGAAGCGGTCGCCGTGCAGCACGTCCTGGTAGGCCGCCTTGACGGCGTGCACCAGCACCTTGTCGCGCACGAAGCGTCCGTTCACGTAGAAGAACTGGCCGTCCGCGCGCGCCTTGGAGGCAGTCGGCAGGCCGGTGTAGCCGTGCAGGCGCAGCGGGCCTGCGCTCTCGTCGATGGCCAGGCGCGCCTCGGCGAAGCCTTCGCCCAGGATGTGCGCGCTGCGCTTGGCCATTTCGCTGACGTTCCAGTGGTCGATGGTGCGGCCGTTGTGGCTCAGCGAGAACGACACGTCCGGCCGCGCCAGCGCGATGCGGCGCACGACTTCGGCGCAATGGCCAAACTCGGTCTGCTCGGACTTGAGGAACTTGCGGCGCGCCGGTGTGTTGAAGTACAGGTCCTGCACGTCGACCGTGGTGCCCTGGGCGCCGGAGGACGGCGCCACCGCGCCGTTGTGCGAGCCGACGATTTCCCATGCGTGGGCCGCGTCGGCGGTGCGCGAAGTCAGCGTGACGGCGGCCACCGAGGCGATCGAGGCCAGCGCCTCGCCGCGGAAGCCCAGGGTGCCGACGTTTTCCAGGTCGTCCAGCGAGGCGATCTTCGAGGTGGCGTGGCGGGCCAGCGCGAGCGGCATCTGCTCGGGCGGGATGCCGCGCCCGTTGTCGGTGATGGCGATGCGTTTGACGCCGCCTTCCTCCAGCCGCACGGTGATCTGCGAGGCGCCCGCGTCGAGCGCGTTCTCCAGCAGTTCCTTGACCACGGCGGACGGCCGTTCGACCACCTCGCCGGCGGCGATCTGCGAAATCAGCTGGTCGGGCAGGGCCTGGATGGGGCGTGGGGTGCGGGGAGTGGTGTCGGGCGCGTTCATCACGAGATTATAACTGTTCGCCGCGCCCGATTCCCCGGGAAAGAATTACTCCTTCGGATGCTCGCGCACCGGAATCGGCGCGTTGCACAGCTCGACGTAGTTGGCCGCGTACTTGTTCCACGGGCCGCCGCGGTTGCGCTGCGCCTCGATCACGTCCTTGTAGATGGGCGCTTCGCTGCGCATCACCTCCAGGTGGCTGCGTTCCGCCTCCGGCACGTCGGCCTCCAGCCGCACCGTCTTGATCGGCAGGCGCGTGTCTTTGGCGCCGTAGAAGCCCATCGCCTCGCCGCCGCGCGGCAGCGACGCCAGCAGCGGCATGCCGGCCACCACGCGGCCGACCACCGTGATGTTGCGGTCCAGGTGGCGCGGTGCGTGGCCGGTGATCGCATACAGCTCGGCGCCGTTGCCGCTGTCGGTGTCGTTGTCGCGGCCCACGCCGACCATGCCGTAGCAGTGCGTCAGCCAGGTGGTCTTGGCCTTGGGATCGCGGCCGACGGGGAAGCCGTTCGAGTGGCCGACTTGCGGCGCGTAGCCGTCGAAGTCCATCTGGCGCACGAAGTGCTTGTCATTGGACATCGGCACGGTGAACTCGCCCACCACCTTGGCCTTGGCCGAGCCGAGCGGCTTGGGCGTGGTTTCGCTGTTCGGATCGCCCCACTGCGCCACGTAGTTGTCCTGCGAGCGCAGCATGGCCAGGCCGTCGAAATACTGTTCCTTGACCATGGTCTTGATGTTGGCGATGTTCTGCGGCGCGAACTCCGGCGCCAGTTCGATCACCACGCGGCCGGTGGGCAGCTCCATGTACAGGGTGTTGTTCGGGTCCAGCGGGCGCCAGTCCGACGGCCTGGATTTCTTGACGAGGTCGCCGACGCTGGGCTTGATGGGCAGGTCGGCGGCATGCGCCAGGGTGGCCAGGCTGATCGCCAGGGCGGAGAGGGGAAGGGCGCGGAACGGGTGGGTCAGGGACATCCATTATCTCCTTGGTTGGTCGAGCCCGCTTGCTGCGGACGCTGCGGGGATTGTAAACTGGATCAGATGGACGGAACACAGGGGCTTGAAACTTCCGCCTTGGCGCCACGGGTGGTGTATGATTCCGGCGCACACTTTATGGGAAGAATATGGATTTTATGCAATTTTTTGACATGATCCTTCATGTCGACAAAACACTGGAAGTTCTGATTCAGCAATACGGTACCCTGGTCTACGCCGTGCTGTTCGCGATTATTTTCTGCGAAACCGGTCTGGTGGTGCTGTTCTTCTTCCCGGGCGACACCCTGCTGTTCATTGCCGGCGCCCTGTGCGCGCTGGGCGAAATGAATCTGTTCCTGCTGATGTTGCTGCTGATTACGGCGGCGGTCACCGGCAACACCCTCAATTACTGGATAGGCGAGGCCATCGGGCAACGCGTGTTCACCCACGATTACCGCTGGCTCAACAAGGATGCGCTGCGCCGCACCCACGATTTCTTTGAAAAGCACGGCGGCAAGACCATCGTGCTGGCGCGTTTCGTGCCTGTGGTGCGCACCTTCGCCCCGTTCGTGGCCGGCGTGTCGGACATGACCCATACCCGCTTCCAGATGTACAACATCACCGGCGCCGTGCTGTGGGTGGCGCTGCTGACCACCGCCGGTTACTTCTTCGGCAACATCGCCATCGTGCGCGAGCACCTGACCGAGATCGTGCTGTTCGGCGTCGGCGTGGCCGTGGTGCCGATGGCGCTGGGCGGCATGTGGAAGCTGTCGCGCCGCATGCTGGGCCGCTGAGCCGCCGTTTCGCCGTTTAAAAAAACACGCCGCGCTCCCCGCGCGGTGTGACGTTTTATAAATAAATCTTTCCCGCCTCGATCGCACCTCTCAAGTTTTGCCCAAATGCATCCGTAAACCAGTATGTAATTCTTTTACTTCTGGATCCCCATGCGTACTCTGCTCACCCTGATTGCCTGCTGCTGCGCCGTCGCGATGGCCACTGCTGCAAACGATCCGCTCATTTCGCCGTCGGCGAAAATAGCGGTGGGGGGAGGCACGGGCCCGATTTCGTCGATCCGTCCGAACAGTCCCGGCAGTAGCAGCGCCTCGGCGTCGTCGTCTGCCTCCGGCCCGACGCGCAAGCTGAGCGAACGCGAACGCGAGGCCGAGGCGGAAGCCGACTTGTCGGCCAAGATCGCGGCCCGCCTGGCGATCATGCGCGCCAACCAGGCCGCCCGTGCGGCCGCCGCCGCCAAGGCCAAGAAGGCCGCGGCGATTGCCGCCGCCGCGCCGCCGGCGCCCAAGGTGTACAGCAACCACTGGTCGTATGAAGGCGAAAACGGTCCCGCCAACTGGGGCAAGATCAATCCGGAATGGGCCAAGTGCGGCACCGGCAGCCGCCAGTCGCCGATCGACATCCGCGACGGCATGAAGGTGGAGCTGGAGCAGATCAATTTCGACTACCATCCGTCCTCGTTCAACGTGACCGACAACGGGCACACGGTGCAGGTGATGGTCAGCGGCGGGAATTTCATCACGGTCAACAACCGCATGTATGAGCTGGTGCAGTTCCACTTCCACCGGCCGTCGGAGGAGCGCGTCAACGGCAAGGGTTACGAGATGGTGATGCACCTGGTGCACAAGGATGGCGAAGGCCGCCTGGCCGTGGTGGCGCTGCTGCTGGAGCGCGGCCGTCCGCAGCCGGTGATCCAGCAGGTGTGGAACAACCTGCCGCTGGAAAAACTCGAGACGCTGGCGCCGTCGACCGTGCTCGATCCGATGGAGCTGATCCCGGCGCGCCGCGACTACTTTACCTTCATGGGTTCGCTGACCACGCCGCCTTGCTCGGAGGGCGTGCTGTGGCTGGTGATGAAGGAGCCGGTGCAGGCCTCGCCGGCGCAGCTGGCGCTGTTCAGCCGCCTGTATCCATTGAATGCGCGGCCGATCCAGCCCGGCGGCGGCCGCATCATCAAAGAGTCGAACTAAGCGAATTAATCTGCCGTGATGCGGTGGGTGCCGGTCCACACGGCGCCCGCATCCAGCGGCTGCTGGTCGATACGGGCCGGTTCTATGCAGACGAAGCGCAGGTACTCGTCATCGGCCAGGTCCACCAGCGCGGCCGCATCGGCCTGTCCCGGATTCCACACCACCCAGTTGTCGTAACCCTGCTGTTCCAGGCGCAGCGTGGCGTTGGCCGTGTTCAGCGTCAGCGCCGGCGTCGATTGGTACAGGCGGTCGTGCTTCTCGGTGAAGTGCAGCGCGGGGTGCTCCTGCGTCAGCGTGTTCAGGTGATGATCGGTGTAGCGCTGGTGCTGCAGGCCGCTGATGCTGGTGGCCGCCAGGTGGCCGACGTCGTAATAGGTGTGCAGCGCGACGCCGAAGGGGAAGGTCTGCTCGCCGCTGTTGCGCACCTTGAAGTCGAACTCCAGCGCGTCGCCGTGCAGCGTGAAGCGCAAGGACAGCTCGAAGGCGTGCGGCCAGGCTTGCGCGTGTTCCGGCGCCAGGTCGCTCCGGTTCAGGCTGAATTCGAGGAAGGACTTGCCGCCGTCGCCGCCGCTGTTGGTCAGGCGCCAGGTGCTGACGCGCGCGAAGCCGTGGCGCAGGCCGGGGCCGCGCACATTAAACTGCGGGAAGATGACCGGCACGCCGCCGCGTATGGCCTTGCTGCCGTCCAGCGGGGTCTGCGAGCTGACGAACAGACGCTCCTTGCCGTCGCCGGTCTTCCACGACAGCAGGTGCGCGCCGAACAGCGACACCGTCGCTTCGGCGCCGTCGGCGGCGGTGATCTGTACTGCGGGCAGGGCGCCATACTGGGTCATTGTTACTACGGCCATGTCTCTTCCAATGTCTGTTTTAACTAAGTCAGCCGGTTCTTGGCCAGCGGTGGATTCTTCGCGAAATAGCGGCGGATGCCTTTGACGATGGCGTCGGCCATCTGGTTCTGGTAGCCGTCGTCGAGCAGCTTGGCTTCTTCTTCCGGATTGGAGATGAAGGCGGTCTCGATCAGGATAGACGGAATGTCCGGCGCCTTCAGCACCGCGAAGCCGGCCTGCTCGACCGAACCTTTGTGCAGGCGGTTGATGCCGCCGATCTCGCCCAGCACCGATTTGCCCAGTTTGAGCGAATCGTTGATCTGCGCGGTGGTGGAAAGATCGAACAGCACGCTGGCCAGCTGCTTGTCGTGGTTCTTGACGTTGACGCCGCCGATGGTGTCGGCCAGGTTTTCCTTGTCGGCCAGCCAGCGCGCGGCGGTCGAACTGGCGCCTTTTTCCGACAGCACGAACACCGACGAGCCGCGCGCGGACGCCTGTACGAACGCGTCCGCGTGGATGGAGACGAACAGGTCGGCCTGCACCTTGCGGGCCTTCTCGACGCGCGTGCCGAGCGGGACGAAGTAGTCGCCGTCGCGGGTCAGCATCACGCGCATATTGGGGAATTCCTCGATCTTGCCCTTCAGGCGCTTGGCGATGGCCAGCACGATGTCCTTCTCGCGGCTGCCGTTCTTGCCGGAGGCGCCGGGGTCTTCGCCGCCGTGGCCGGGGTCCAGCACCACGGTCAGCATGCGTACCAGCTTGCCGGTCTTGTCGTTGGCCTTGCTCTGCGCTTCGGCCGTCTTCAGTTCGTTTTTCAGTTCGGCGCGCGGATCGGCCTTGGTGTCCGGCTTCAGCGCTTCGAGCTGTTCCTTGGGCGGCTGCGGCGCGGCGGCGGCCACGTCGGCTTCGCCCGGCTTCAGCGGCGCCATCTCGGTTTTGGCCGTGCTGGCCTTTTCCTTGCCGTCGCTGGACCAGTCGCCTTTTTCAATCATCGCGGCGATCGGATCGACCGGCTGGACCGGGTACAGGTCGAAGATCAGGCGGTGCTTGTAGTTGCCGGCGGGCGGCAGCGTGAACACCTGCGGCGTGATTTCTTCCTTCAGGTCGAACACCAGGCGCACCACGTTCGGCCGGTTCTGGCCCACGCGCACCTGCTTGATGTACGGGTCGTTGGACTGGATCTTGGCGACCAGGCTTTTCAGCGTCGGGTTCAGTTCCAGGCCTTCGATGTCGACCACCATGCGTTCCGGGTCCTTGACGATGAAGTGGGTGGCCTTGAGCGCGGCGTCGTTTTCCAGCGTGACGCGGGTGTAGTCTTCCGCCGGCCAGACCCGCACCGCCAGGATTTGCGCCGCCATGGCGCGCATCGGCGCCACCACGGACAGCAGCAGCGTGGCGCCGGCCTTGAGGACGGTGCGGCGCGAGACTGGTTTGCCGCTCACATGTTGGGAGCGAATTTGAGGCGTTGAAGGCATGAGTTACCCAGGGCGGTGGATGCCTGCAATTCTACATCACGGCCGTTGCCGGACACAGTCAAAAACAGGTTGATGTCGGCCGGCGGCAGCACGCGGTCGGCCTTTTCGGGCCATTCGACGATGCAGATGTTGTCGCCGTTGAAGTCTTCGCGGAAGCCGGCGTCGAGGAATTCCTCCGGGCTGCCCATGCGGTACAGGTCGAAATGGATGACGTTGACGGCGCGGCCATCCAGCTGGATGGCGTACGGTTCGGACAGGGTGTAGGTCGGACTCTTGACCGTGCCGGCATGGCCGGCGGCGTGCAGCAGGGCGCGGGTGAGGGCGGTTTTGCCGGCCCCGAGGTCGCCGTGCAGGTAGATCGCCAGGCCGGGCGCCAGCGCGCGCGCCAGCGCCGCGCCCAGGGCGGCGGTGCCGGCTTCGTCGTGGAGATGGGCTGTAAAGTGCTGCATCAATTAGAATGTCATGTTGGTTGGATCGCCAGCCATTGTAACCGCCACCGCACTACCTACACCGCTGATGTCCCTGTCCGAATCCAATTTAGCCGAACTTGCCTCCAGCATCAAGCGCTGGGGTGTGGAGCTGGGCTTTGCCGAAATCCGCATCACCGACATCGACCTCAGTCACGCCGAGGCCGGCCTGCAGGCGTGGCTGGACGCCGGCATGCACGGTGAAATGGACTATATGGCCGCCCACGGCATGAAACGCGCCCGCCCTGCAGAGCTGGTGCCGGGCACGGTGCGGGTGATCAGCGCCCGCATGAACTACCTGCCGAGGGACACGGAAACGGGTGGGGCACATGACTGGCGCGAGCGCGAGGAGCGGCGGCTGGCCGACCCCGGCGCCGCCGTCATCTCGGTCTATGCCCGGGGCAGGGACTACCACAAGGTGCTGCGCGCCCGCCTGCAGCAGCTGGCCGACAAGGTCAAGGCGGAGATCGGCGATTTCGGCTACCGCGTGTTCACCGATTCGGCGCCGGTGATGGAACTGCCGCTGGCGGAGAAGGCAGGGCTGGGCTGGCGCGGCAAGCACACCTTGCTGCTGTCGCGCACCGCCGGCTCGATGTTCTTCATGGGCGAATTCCTGGTCGACCTGCCGCTGCCGGTGGACCAGCCGACCGGCGCCCACTGCGGCCAGTGCAGCGCCTGCATCGACGTCTGTCCGACCCAGGCCATCCTCGGGCCGGGGCGGCTCGATGCGCGGCGCTGCATCTCCTACCTGACCATCGAATTGAAAAGCGCGATACCGCTGGAGATGCGGCCCTTGATCGGCAACCGCATCTACGGCTGCGACGATTGCCAGACCGCCTGCCCGTGGAACAAGTTCGCCCAGCGCGCCGTGCTGCCGGACTTCGACGAACGCCATGGGCTGGGCAGCGCCTCGATGGTGGAGCTGTTCGCGTGGAGCGAGGAAGAATTCAACCGCAAGATGGAAGGCAGTCCGATACGTCGCATCGGCCACGAACGCTGGCTGCGCAATATCGCCGTCGGCCTGGGCAACGCGGCGGCGGCAGGCGCCAGGGGCGACGCGGCCATCGTCGCGGCGCTGCAGGCGCGGCGCGACGACCCGTCGGAACTGGTGCGCGAGCATGTCGAATGGGCGCTGGCCTGCCACGCTTGAACTGCGCTACACTCGTGCGGTTCTTTTTAAAAGGCCCACGTCCCATGCAAACTTCAACCAGATTCATTGCGCTGCTTGCCGGTGCTTCCCTTACCCTCGCCGCACATGCCGTGAGCTTCGACGACTGGGCCGACAAAGTCGCCAACGCCAAGGTGCGCAACGATCCGGAGCAGGCCACGCAGAAGCAGTACTTCAGCGGCAGTGAGCAGGACCAGCTGGACCGCAAGCTGACGCCGAACTCGGTGGTGTTCCGCGCCGGGGAAGTGGCCAGCGCCAAGGCGGCGCTGGCGCAGCTGAAGAAGATCGACCAGAAAAACCTGACGCCGCAGCAGCGCGCCAGCGCCGCCAGCATCGCCTGGAGCTTGCAGGGCGCGGTCGACGCCTATCCGTACGCCGACTACAACTTCGTGTTCAACCAGTTCGGCGGCCTGCATGTGCAGATCGTGAACTTCCTGACGCAGGCGCACCCGATCCGCAATCAGCGCGATATCGAAAACTACCTGGAGCGCCTGAAGGCCGTCTCCGGCAAGATGGACACCGGCATCCTGCAATCGCGCGGCGCCGCCGGACGTGGCATCCTGATGCCGACCTTTTTGACGCAGGCGTCCATCGGGCAGCTGGATCGCTTCCTGGATGGCGCGCCGGAGAACAACGTGTTCGTCGCCACGCTGGTGCAGCGCATGGGCGGCTTGAAGGACGTGACGCCGGAGCAGCAGGCCAAGTTCGCGGCCGAGGCGACCGGCATCGTCAAGGACTCGATCATCCCGGTGTTCCTGCGTACCCGCACGCTGCTGCAGGAGCAGCTGCCGCGCACCACCAACGACGCCGGCCTGTGGCGCCTGCCGAAAGGCGACAAGGCCTACGCCGTGCTGCTGAAGCAGATGACCTCCACCACCTACACGCCGCAGCAGATCCACAATATCGGTCTGCAGGAAGTGGCGCGCATCGAAAAGGAGATGGACGGTTTGCTGGTGTCGCTGGGGTACAAGGACGGCACCATCAAGCAGCGCATGGAAAAGCTGGAAGTCGATTCGCAGCCGAAGGAAGCCGACCCGCGTCCGGCGCTGCTGAACCGCTATGACGAGATCCTGCGCGATGCCGAAGCGCGTTCGAAAGAACTGTTCGACGCCACGCCGAAAGCGCCGGTGGTGGTCAAGCGCGAGCCGCCGTTCACCGAGAAGACCGCCGCCGCCCACTACACCGGGCCGGCCAAGGATGGCACGCGTCCCGGCATCTTCTGGGCGCCGTTGCCGGGGCCTGTGTTCCGCATCGTCGGCATGCGCACGCTGGTGTATCACGAGGGCGTGCCGGGCCACCACTTCCAGGTCGCGCTGCAGCAGGAGAACGAAGGACTGCCGCGTTATCGCCGCGACCGCGTGTTCTCGGTCGGCTCGGCGTATGGCGAAGGCTGGGCCTTGTATGCGGAGCAGCTGGCGGCTGAAAATAACTGGTACGGCAGCGATGTCGTCGGCCATCTGGGCCAGCTGGATGCGGAACTGTTCCGCGCGCGCCGCCTGGTGGTCGACACCGGCCTGCACGCGATGAAGTGGACGCGCCAGCAGGGCATCGACTACGGCATCCCGCCGGCGGAGGTGGACCGCTACGTCGCCATGCCGGGCCAGGCCTGCGCCTACAAGATCGGCATGATGCGCATCCTCGACCTGCGCGCCAAGGCGCAGAAGGCGCTGGGCGACAAGTTCAACATCAAGGGCTTCCACAACGTCGTGCTGGAGACCGGCAATGTGCCGCTGCCGGTGCTGGAGCAGATGGTGGATGAGTGGATCTCCAAACAGAAGGCCGGCTAGTCACAGATGCGTCATAAAATACGCGAAGAATTGTCCGCCATCGTTCCCCTGGACGACCTGGAACGATGCCAGATTACCGATGCACTTGAGTGGATCGATTCAGGCGCAGAGTTGTACCGCCTGATTAAACCGGCCACGCCACCAAAACACCTCGTGTCTTACTTCGTGGTGGTGGATGGTGGACACGTGCTGTTGGTCGACCATCGGAATGCCCAACTCTGGCTGCCTCCCGGCGGACATGTCGACATTGGCGAGCATCCGCGCGATACCGTGACGCGCGAACTTGCGGAGGAACTGGGCATGGCGGCCTCGCATCCCATATGCGCCCCGCTGATGCTGACCGTCACTACAACGGTGGGGCTCACCGCGGGCCACACGGATGTCTCGCTCTGGTATGTGGTCAATGCGGACCGGACAAAGCGGATTCAGTATGACGAAGAAGAATTTCAATCCATACGGTGGTTTCCGTTTGATGAAGTACCCTTCGAACGAAGCGACCCGCATATGCGGCGCTTTCTGTCCAAGCTGGCGGGTTAGTACCGACGCGAGAGCTTGACGCATTAAGTCTACATATATAGAATTGATGCATGACACGAATCAGATCACCTTCTCCCCAGACCAAGTTGCTTCTTGCGGCTCTGCTGTCGCAACGTGTTCAATGGCAGCACGGATATGACCTTTCCGAGCAGACTGGCCTCAGCTCGGGAACACTTTATCCTATCCTCATGCGGCTGAGTGACAGAAGCATGCTTGAATCCAAGTGGGAGCCATCTCAGCATGAAGGCCGCCCGCCTAGAAAGTTGTATCGACTTAATGCTGAAGGAGTCTCTTATGCGATTGAGCATTCGGAGCTCGAAGGCATGAGCCCCCGACTCCCTTCGCCAGGCCGAGCCTGATGTCCAGAGACGCCAATAGGTTTCTCGGCGCTGTGGTTCGGCGGGCGATTTGGATAGTGCCGCCGCATCGTAAGGAATGGGCGCAGGCAATGCTCAACGAGTGCGCATATATCGAATCACGGCGAGAAGTAGTCCGTTGGATTGCTGAAAGCGCGCTGTTTGCCATCAAAGAACGAACCATCTACGAACTGGAGAAAGCATCCATGAACCTCAGGGCATTCAAAGCAGCACTGGTCCTCATTGCCGCGGCAGTGAGTGTTGTCGCAGGCATATATGCCATTCAAAAACCATATCAACAAGAACGAATTAAGTTTGCTCTTTGTCGATTATTGGATGCCAAGCAAACATAAATAGGCAAGCAAGCGGCTACGTCAGCTTAGTGGGCGGCCGACAGGTTACCACCTTGGATGTCTGCCGTCCGGTGATGAGTCTGATCTGGTCTGTTGAACTTCCGCAATGGGCGTTTGCAGGCTGTCGTGTCTGTTTCAGGTGCGGGAGCTTCATCCCTTGGATTTCCTGAGCGGCTTCTGGTGTGGATGTTCGCCTGGGAATGTGACGATGGCTCTCGACCAATATGCTTTCACTTCAGCCTCGTTGTTCGGATCGTAAGGGCAATCCGGATCATCGACATATTCCGGGGCGGCCGCGATGGCCGCTTCCAGCTGTTCCTTGGTCAACGTCGATTTCCTTGTCTGGGATTTGCGTTCTTCTTTTTGGAAAACGTGCTCGCCAGGCAAAATCATTTTTGCGTTTGACCAGTATGCTTCAAAGGCAACTGGGTCGTCAGTGTCGTATGGGCAATCGGGATCATCCACGTGCTCAGGTGCCGCAGCGATGATCGCCTCGATTTCCTCACGGCTAAAAGGGGGAATTTTGGAAGTAGGTTCGCGTTTCACGTCTATCACCATATCGACAAGAAATTAGTCTCGTAAGCTCACCCTGACAGGTCCAGATTAAGACTACGACTCTGCCTTTAAACAAGCAGAAGCTACGAAGACGCTTTTCGGAATGCGCTGCCGACTTGTCTTCGTTGGTGTACATCGGTAAATCAAATACCGACTCCAACTCGGCAAAGTCGATGCCATGCCTCTTCAGGTTATCCTTGCGCTTGTTTTCGTCCCAGGTAAGCATGGGACGATCTTGTCACTTCATAGTAGGCGTTCGCTTGAGGGGAATCAAGCGGCGTGAGGTGTGGGTTATTTGAGCAGCCCCGCCAGCTCAACAGCGGTCTTGACCTGCATCTTGTCGAAGATGTGGGCGCGGTGCACTTCCACCGTGCGCATGCTGATGCCCAGCTGGTCGGCCACCACCTTGTTCATCTTGCCGGCCAGGATCAGGTCCAGCACCTCGCGTTCGCGCGCCGACAGCGTGGCCAGGCGCGCGTGCACCGCCGCCATCGCTCCGGCCTTGCGCGAGTTGGCCAGGCCTTCCTGCACGCGGTCCATCAGTTGGTTGTCGTTGAACGGCTTCTCGAAGAAATCGAAGGCGCCGCGCTTGAGCGCATCGACCGCCATCGGCACGTCGCCGTGGCCGGTCAGGAAGATCACCGGCATGCGCTGCGTCAGGCCGCGCGCGGACAGCTGGTCGAACGCGGCCACGCCATTCATGTCCGGCATGCGCACATCGAGCAGCACGCAGTCGCCGTCGGCGTCGAACTGGCCGCCCTCGGTCTGGGCGAGGAACTGCGGCGCCGAGTCGTAGGCGCGCGAGGGTATGCCGCGCGAAGTGGCAAGCCAGGTCAGGGAGTCGCGCACGACCGCTTCATCATCGACGATATGCAGCATTGTTTTATGTCTCCTGTTCCGTTGCCGCCAGCACCGCAGGCAGCACGAACGTAAATATGGTTCCGCCTTGCGGATTGGCGCTGTGGGTCAGCGCGCCGCCGTGGAATTCTATCGCGGTGCGGCAGATATTGAGCCCCATGCCCATGCCTTCCGCCTTGGTCGAGAAGAAGGGCGAGAACAGACGTTCCGCCACTTCCTTCGGTATGCCGTGCCCCTGGTCGATCACCGCCACGCTGACCTGCGCCGTGGCCGCATCATACGCCGCCACCACGTTGAGGATGCGCCGCTGCGGCGGGATGTGCGCCATCGCCTCGATGGCGTTGCGGGTCAGGTTCAGCAGCACCTGTTCGATCATCACGCGGTCGGCGCGCACCGGCGGCAAGTCGGCCGGGATGTTGGTCTGGAACGAGACGTAGGCTTGCCGCGCCTGCAGCTCGATCAGCGCGCGGATGCCGTCCAGCAGCGAGGCGATGGCGATCTCCTGCCGCAGCGGCTCGCGCTTCTTGACGAATTCATGCACGCTGCGGATGATCTGGCCGGCCCGCTGCGCCTGCGCGCTGGCCTGTTCCAGCGCCGGCTTGAGGATATCGCAATCGACCGGCGTGCCGTCGCTGCCGGCGCGGCCCAGCACATTGAGCGCGCCGGTGGTGTAGCTGGAAATGGCGGCCAGCGGCTGGTTCAGTTCATGCGCCAGCATCGAGGCGAGTTCGCCCATCGTCGCCAGGCGCGCGGACGCCTGCAGCTTCTCGTGCTGCTGACGGTTCAGTTCTTCGATGCGCTTGCGGTCGGAGATGTCGAGGATGGAGCCCATCCAGCCGGTCTGCTTGCCGTCCTTGTCGACCAGCGGCGCTTCGAAAATCAGCACCGGCACGCGTTCGCCGTCGGGACGCTGGAAGATGGTTTCGAATTGCGGCGTCACCTTGCCGGCGAGGACGGAGGCGAAGCGGGTCTGGTATTCGGCCATCGCTTCCGGCGCCCAGTAGGGCATGGGCGGCAGCTTGCCGACGATCTCCTCGGCCGGATAGCCGACGATCTGGCAGAACGCCGGGTTGACGTAGGTGATGCGGCCTTCGAGGTCGCGCGCGCGCAGGCCGGTCACCAGCGAGTTCTCCATCGCGGTGCGGAACGACATCTGCTGGCGCAGCGCACCCTCGGCCGCCAGCCGCCGCGAGATGTGGCCCCACAGGGCCAGCAGGCTCCATAACAATCCCAGCGACAGCACGATCACCGAGCCGACCAGTAAATTAGGCAGCAGTTGCGGCTCGCTCTTGACGCTGTCCGTCACCAGCGTGATCGAGGCGCCCGGCAGGTCGAGCGCGCGCTTGTGGGTGTAGACGCCGTGGCCGGGACCGGCCGCCGCGCGCCGCGCCAGCACCTTGTCGTCGCGGTCGATCAGCGAGACCTGGTTGTCCTGGGCGAACCACCACGGCACCATCTCCTCCAGCATGGTGGCGGTCTGGTAGGTGGCGACCAGGTCGCCCAGGTATTCGTCGCCGCGGTACAGCGGCACGTGGTAGTCCATCAGCACGGCAGCCGGCGCCGCGGCCTGGTCGGGCGTCTGCGCTTCCGGCTGGGTGTAGCTGGCGTGCCGGGTCTTGCGGGCCAGCTCCATGGTGGCGCGCGAGGCGGCCGTCAGTTCCACCGACGCCGCCTGCGGGTCGCTGCTGGCGGCCAGCTTGCCGTCCGGGTGCAGCCACACCACGCGCAGCAGCTCGTGGCCGTTCTTCAGCAGCCGCGCCAGACGCTCGTGCAGCTGGGCCGTCGTCAGGTGCCCGCCGCTGATCTCGGCGGCCAGGCCGCGCAGGCTTTCCTCGTCGCGCCCCAGCTGGAAGCGGATGGTTTGCTCGACCCACAGCGTGTCGGCGATCAGCTGTTCCTGGCGCTCGTTGCTTTCCATCTGGCGCGCCTGCCACGGCAGCCAGATCAAAATCGCCAGGAAAAACAACACCAGCATGATGGGCAGCAGCCAGCGCAGCGCCGTGCTGGAGGACGGTCTGCGCGCGGCGGATGGCGTGGCTGGCGGGTTGCTCATGGGGCGTCAGGGTATCGCGATCGGCACCGGGAGCGGGCATTGTGGTTTTCCACAGTTGCCAGCGGGCCGATGTTTCGTGAGAATCTTCCAGAATAAAACAATAGTGTAACTATAAACCCCTCTGGAGACTCCATGAAACTGAAATCCGTCCTGCTCGTGCTGAGCGCCGCCCTGAGCTTCAACGTTTACGCCCAAGCGCCCATCGTCATCAAGTTCAGCCACGTGGTCGCCACCGACACGCCGAAGGGCCAGGCCGCCGAGCGTTTCAAGCAGCTTGCCGAGAAAGCCACCAACGGCCGCGTCAAGGTGGAGGTGTACCCGAACAGCCAGCTGTACAAGGACAAGGAAGAACTCGAAGCGCTGCAGCTGGGCGCCGTGCAGATGCTGGCGCCGTCGCTGGCCAAGTTCGGCCCGCTGGGCGTGAAGGAATTCGAAGCCTTCGACCTGCCATACATCTTCCCGTCGAAGACCGCACTGTACAACGTGACCGAAGGCGAGATCGGCAAGGGCCTGATGAAGAAGCTGGAACCGAAGGGCATCACCGGCCTGGCGTTCTGGGATAACGGCTTCAAGGTCATGTCGGCCAACCGTCCGCTGCACTCCGTGGCCGACTTCAAGGGCCTGAAGATGCGCATCCAGTCGTCCAAGGTGCTGGACGCGCAGATGCGCGCGCTGGGCGCCAACCCGCAGGTGCTGGCCTTCTCCGAGGTGTATCAGGCGCTGCAGACCGGCGTGGTCGACGGCACCGAGAACCCGCCGTCGAATATGTACACGCAGAAGATGCACGAGGTGCAGAAGCACGTGACGGTATCGAACCACGGCTACCTGGGCTATGCGGTCATCGTCAACAAGAAGTTCTGGGACGGCCTGCCGCCGGACATCCGCACCGCGCTGGACAAGGCGATGAAGGAGGCCACGACGTTTGAAAAAGCCATCGCCCAGCGCGACAACGACCTGGCGCTGGAAGCGATCAAGAAGACCGGCAAGACCGAGGTCTATACGCCTAGCGTGAAAGAACAGGCCGAGTGGCGCAAGGCGCTGCTGCCGGTGCAGAAGGATATGGAAGGCCGTATCGGCAAGGACCTGATCTCCGCGATCAACAAGGAAGCGGCGAAGTAATCACGCGTCGGCTCCATCCCGGATTCCCTGCCGTTCAGGCGGGGAATCCGTTGAACTTCCTCAGGCTGCGATCCACCAGGAACTCGGGCATGAAACGGCGCAGCCAACTCACCTGGCTGGCCTGCTTGCCGGCGGCATAGCGCAGTCTCGGCGTGCGCGCGGCCGCCGCCTTCACCACCGCCGCGGCGACCACTTCGGGCGCGTCTCCCGCCTCTATCCAGCTGCGCATCAATTCCTCCATCCGCTTGCGCTCCGCATCGTAGAGCGGCAGCTGACGGTCCGGCCGCGTCAGGTTTTCCTCGAATGCCGTGCGGGTCACGCCCGGCTCGACCAGCACGACGCGGATCCCGGCCGCGCGCAATTCATGGTCCAGCGATTCCGAATAGCCTTCCACCGCGTGCTTGGTCGAGGCGTACAGCGCGTTGTAGGGGGAGGGGATTAGTCCCAAGATGGAACTCATGTTGACGATGCGGCCTTTGCGCTGGCGGCGCATCGCGGGCAGCACGGCGTTGGTGACGCGCAGCAGGCCGAAGACGTTCACGTCGAACAAAGCCTGGGCCTGCGCGGCGGAGGACTCTTCCGCGCCGCCCAGCAGGCCTATGCCGGCGTTGTTGACCAGCAGGTCGATGCGGCCCGCCTGTGCCAGCACCTGGGCGACCGCGTTCCGCACCGAGGCGTCGTCGGTCACGTCGCAGACCAGCATGGTGATGCCGTCGCCCGCTTGCGCCGCCTTGCGGCTGGTGCCGAAGACGCGGTAGCCGGCCGCCTGCAACGCCTGCGCCGTGACCCGCCCGATGCCGGAGGAGGCGCCCGTCACCAGGGCGACGCCCATATCGTTCTTGCTCATAGTTGGTTCTCCACGTGTGGTTGATTGTGCGACAACGTAATCGGTGTTAGTATCGATTGCGTAGTGACTGTACCACTCATTTGAAAATAAATCACTATCGAAACGATATGAACAACGAAAATCCTTGTCCGATCGCGCGCAGCGTGGCTTTCCTGGGCGATGCGTGGAGCATGCTGATCCTGCGCGACGCCCATGCCGGCCTGACGCGCTTCGACCAGTTTCGCAAAAGCCTGGGCATCGCGCCGACCATCCTGACGCGGCGGCTGGCGACGTTGACGGAGGAGGGCATGCTGGAGAAACGGCAGTATTCGGAACGCCCGCCGCGCGAGGAATACGTGCTGACGGCGGCCGGGCAGGATTTCCTGCCGGTGCTGTTCGTGATGGGGGAGTGGGGGCGCCGGCATCGCGGCGGCGGCAAGCTGATACGCTTCTTCGACGAGGAAGCCGGCACGGAGATCAGGGCGGTGGCGATCGACGAGGCGACCGGCGCGAAGATAGGCACCCGCCCGATCCGCATCGTGCCGCCGGACGGCGAATAAAAAAGAGCAGGCCGCGATGGCCTGCCCTTCCGTGCTACTTGCGGCGCGTGACGTTGCTACATCAGTCCCATCGCCTTCGGCAGCCACAACGACAGCCCGGGCCAGTAGGTCACGATCACCAGGAACACCAGCATCGTCAGCAGCCACGGCATCACCGCCACGGTCAGCTCGGAGATGCTCATCTTCGAGATGCCGCTGGCCACGTACAGGTTCAGGCCGACCGGAGGGTGGCACAGGCCCACTTCCATGTTGGCGTCGATCATGATGCCGAAGTGGACGGCGTCGATGCCCAGGCGGATCGCGGCGGGGTGCAGGATAGGCGCCATCACCAGGATGATCGACGACGGTTCCATCACGTTACCGGCCAGCAGCAGCAGGATGTTGGTGAAGAACAGGAAGCCGGCCTGGCCCAGGTCCTTGGCCAGGATCCAGTCCGCCATCGCCTGCGGGATGTTCTCGTGCGCCATCAGGAAGGAGAACAGCACGGCGTTGGTGATGATGTACAGCAGCATCGCGCTCAGGCTGGCCGATTTCTTCAGCACTTCCGGCGTCTTCTTCAGCGGCATGTCCTTGTAGACGAACACCGAGATGATGAAGGCGTACACCGCGCTCATCGCCGCCGCTTCGGTCGGCGTGAAGATGCCCTTGGTGATGCCGCCGATGATGATCACCACCAGCATCAGGCCCCACACGCTGTCCTTGAACGCCTTGACGCGCTCGCCCCAGGTGGCCTTGCGCATGCGCGGGTAGCCGTTCTTCTTGGCCAGCACCCAGGTGGTGGTGCACAGCATCACCGTCAGCAGGATGCCGGGGAACAGGCCGGCCAGGAACAGCGCGCCGATCGACGTGTTGGTCGAGATCGCGTAGATCACTTTCGGGATCGACGGCAGCATCAGGATGCCGAGCGAGCCGGCGGTGATGATGACGCCGGCGCCGAATTTCTTCGGATAACCCTGCTTGACCATGGCCGGCAGGATGATGGAGCCGATCGCCACCACGGTGGCCACGGACGAGCCGCACACCAGCGCGAACATGGCACAGGCGATGATGCCGGCCAGCGCCAGGCCGCCGTGCCAGTGGCCGATCAGGCTGGTGGCGAACTTGATCATGCGCTTGGCCACGCCGCCGTGGGTCAGGAAGTTACCCGCCAGGATGAACAGCGGGATGGCCATGATCTCGAACTTCTCGATGCCGCTGAACAGCTTCAGCGCCACCGCCTCGACCGGCACATGGGTCAGCAGGTACATGAACATCAGCACCGTCAGGCCGAGCGCGATGGAGACGGGAATCCCGGTCAGCATCAGCGCCAGCAGCAGCGCGAACACGATGCCGACCTTGCCGCCGATGACGCACACGGCCAGCAGGATGGCGGCGATGCCGATCAGCCAGGTGGCGGCGCGTTTCTTGGACATGACATTGCCTGGTTCGATAGCCGATGTGCTCATTTGGCACCTCCGTGGGCTGGGGTTGGGGCGACCGAGGCAAACATGTCGTCGTCTTCCGCATCGTCGAGTCCTTCGACGTGCGATTCGTCATGGTGCGGCATTTCGCCGGTGCGCCAGTAGATCAGCGAGACCTGGATGAAGCGGAAGCACATCAGGTAGGACCCCATCGGCACCACCGAGTAGATGAACCAGGTCGGCCATTCCAGGTCGGGCGTGGTCGGCCCTTCGGTCAGGTCGGTCATGTCCATGCCCAGCTTGTTGAAGATGGCGTAGTGCATGCCGTTTTCCCAGACGAAGGTCAGGCCCAGGGTGCCGATGATGCCGGTAAACAGCATGCCGCACATCAGCGCGACATAGGTGGCGCGGCGGCGCCAGGCGGTCGGCAGCCGGCTCACCAGCACGTCGACGCCGACGTGCACGCCCATACGGACGCCGTAGGCGGCGCCGAACTTGGCCATCCACACGAACATGATGATGGCCAGTTCCTGCGCCCATTCGAAGTGCAGCGACAGCAGGTAGTCCTGCACGCCGGGGATGGGCAGGCCGGTGCCGTAGCGGTGCGCCACCGACAGGAAGATGATCAGGGTCGCCCCTGCCATCAGCAGGGTGATGATCCACTCCTCCAGATGATCCAGTATTTTTGTAAACATAGGTTGTCTCATGGGTTTTATTGATGCCAGGAAATCTGACATTTGCCCATAAATTATATTTTTGCCGGCATCGTGGCAATGAGGGGTACTACTAGGTGTTTTGCCAAGAGTGTTGCCAACAGCGAGGCTAATACCACAACTTTCTTGATACGCGTCAAATTTGTTTGATGTTTAAAACATGCGCGGCTCGGTACGGAAAAAAATGCGGAAAAAGCCAAAAAGATACGTTATGATTGCGTCGCTCTCAGGGATCCATGCATATCGATATGCAGCCCGGTAGCAAGAGCAAAGAATTGTAGGTGGGGAGTGTGTAGAGAAACGGTAATGAATACCGGCGAGATCGAGGAGACACACGTTTTACAGAATGTCGTTGCTATAGCCCTTGCAAGCCGCCACAAGCGCGCTACGAGGACAGGCAAACGACCGGGAACGTGAAGCAGGATTTGAAAACGCACCGCGAGGTGCGTTTTTTTTTGGCCGGCGTTCTACAATGCTGGCCAAGGCACGGAATGTTGTGGTTTTTATGCTGTAGCGGGAATGCGACGGCATGGTGCATTTCGACAACTTTAGCTCTCTTTTGGTGCAAATCCCTGTGATGAAAATACAACAGCTGCATGAAATTTTTTCCGCCGTGGTAGCGTTCCCATTCGGGAAACTCGGTGTTCGTACGGAAAGTGGTCTGATAACTGAGCTGTGTTACCTGCCGCCCCATTTTGATGCGAAATCGCCACAGGACGCCATCGCCGAGCTGGTGATGGCGCAGATCGGGCGCTACTGCGCCGACGCCGATTTCAAGTTCGACCTGCCGCTCAAGCGCGCCGGCACCGCCTTCCAGCAATCCGTGTGGGACGCCATCAGCTCGATCCCGCGCGGCAGCGTGCGCACCTATGGCGAACTGGCCCGGTACATCGGTTCGGCGCCGCGCGCGGTTGGCCAGGCCTGCGGCGCCAACTGGTTTCCGGTGGTCGTGCCTTGCCACCGGGTGACCTCGGCCTCCGGCCTGGGCGGCTTCGCCAACAGCGACGACCCCAACGGCTACCTGCTGGGCATAAAGCGCTGGCTGCTGGCGCACGAAGGTTCCAAAGAATACGCATGGCAACAGACAACCTTGCTCTGATCGACGAGTTCTGCGACAGCCTGTGGCTGGAGGACGGCCTGTCGAAGAACACGCTGGAGGCCTACCGCCGCGACATGCGCCTGTTCGCCCGCTGGCTGGAAAAGATGCGGCCCGGCGTGGCCGGGCTGGCGGCCGCCGGCGCACACGACATCGAGGGCTACATCGCGGCCCGCCACGAGGACAGCAAGAAGGCCACCTCGTCCAACCGGCGGCTGTCGGTGATCAAGCGCTTCTACCAGATGCTGCTGCGCCAGCGCCGCATCACGGACGACCCCAGCCTGAAATTGGTATCTGCCAAACAGCCCCAGCGCTTCGTCCACACCTTGAGCGAAATTCAAGTGGAGGCGCTGCTGGCGGCGCCCGACGTGGCCACGCCGCTGGGCCTGCGCGAGCGCACCATGCTGGAGCTGATGTACGCCAGCGGCCTGCGCGTGTCGGAGCTGGTGGCGCTGAAGATGCTGGAGCTGAGTCTGAACGACGGCGTGCTGCGCATCACCGGCAAGGGCGCCAAGACGCGGCTGGTGCCGTTCGGCCAGCAGGCGCGGGTGTGGATCGAGCGCTACCTGAAGGAGGCGCGCGGCGTGATCCTCAACGGCCAGGTCGACGACGCGCTGTTCGTCACCGGACGCGGCGGGGCGATGACGCGGCAGATGTTCTGGGTGTTGATTAAAAAACATGCCTTGAAGGCAGGCATCACGGCGCCGCTGTCGCCGCACACCTTGCGCCACGCCTTCGCCACCCATTTATTGAATCACGGCGCCGACCTGCGGGTGGTACAGTTGCTGTTAGGGCACTCCGATATTTCCACCACCCAGATCTACACGCACGTCGCCCGTGAGCGCCTGAAGCATTTGCATGCGCAACATCATCCTCGTGGATGACCAACTTCGGTCATAATGTGACTTACGTAGTGCAATTCTGAAAGAGGTAGCAAATGGCAAAGACAAACTTCGCGTACGAAAAACGGCAGCGTGAGTTGGAAAAGAAGAAAAAAGCGGAAGAGAAAGCCCGGCGCAAGGCCGAGCTGAAGCAGAATCCCGGGCTGGCTGAGCCTGGTGAGCTGGACGACGACGGCGAGGAAGCCGGCGACGCCGCTCCTGCCGAGGAATAAAAAAACCGGGCTGCCAGCCCGGTTTGTGTTTGTTTGTGTTTTTAGCTTAAGCCACTTCGGCTTCCTGCTTTACCTGATGCAGGTGTTCGCCGTCATCCTTGTGTTCATCCTCATGCTTGCCCTTGAAGAAGCGCGCGCAGCGTTTGCCCAGGCTGTCCAGGTAGGTGTAGGCCACCGGCACCACCACCAAGGTCAGCAGGGTTGAGGTCAGCACGCCGCCGATCACCGCGCGGCCCATCGGCGCCTGCGTCTCGCCACCGTCGCCCATGCCGATCGCCATCGGCAGCATGCCGAACACCATGGCCAGCGTGGTCATCAGGATGGGACGCAGCCGCACCTGGCCGGCGCACATCAGCGCTTCCAGCTGGCTCATGCCTTCCTTCTGCGCATGGTTGGTGAAGTCCACCAGCAGGATCGCGTTCTTGGTCACCAGGCCCATCAGCATGATGAAGCCGATCACCGAGAAGATGTTCAAGGTGGTGCCCGTGACCAGCAGCGCCACCAGCACGCCGATCAGCGACAACGGCAGCGACATCATGATCGCCACCGGCTGCAGGAAGCTGCCGAACTGCGACGCCAGCACCAGGTAGATGAAGATCACGGCGATGCCCAGCGCGATCATGGCCGAGCCCATGCTCTCTTCCATGTCCTGCGCGTTGCCGCCGACGTCGAAGCGCACGCCGGCCGGCAGCTCGATTTCCTTCATGGCCTTCTTGACGTCGCTGTCGACGTCGCCGCCGGGACGGCCTTCGACGCCCGCGTACACGGCCACGCGGCGCTGCAGGGCCTGGCGCTTGAGCACCTGCGGGCTGAACGCCGGCACGAACTCGACCACCTGGCGCAGCGGCACCATGACCGGACGGCCGTCCGGTCCCAGCTTGCTCGACGCCAGCGACAGGTCGGCCAGGTCGGCCACCTTCTGCCGGCCGGACTTCGGCAGCTGCACGTTGACGTCGTAGTTCTGGCCGTCCGCGGCCAGGAAGTGCGAGGTCGTGTCGCCCGCCACGAACGGACGCAGCGCGGCGCCGATCTGCTGCGTGGTCAGGCCCAGGTCGCTGGCCAGCTCGTTGTTGATCTTGATGTTGGTGGACGGGTTGGCGCCCTCCTGGCTGTATTCCATGTCGGCGATGCCTTTGATCTTGCGCATCTTGTCCATCAGGCGGTGGGCCACGTCGTCCAGCTTGGCCTCGTCGGTGCCCAGGATGGCGATGAAGATGGGCTTCCAGCCCACCGTCAGCGTGATGCCGGCGATCTTGCCCAGGCGCGCGCGGATCGCCGTTTCCATTTCCTTCTGCGAGCGGCGCTTGTGCAGCTTGCGGTCCAGCAGCTTCATGTCGATCTGCGCCGTGTTGCGGCCGTCCTGCGTGCCCACCACCGCGATGACGTTGGCGATTTCCGGGAAGGCCTTGAGCGCGTCCTCGACCTGGTGCACCTTGTTGTCGGTGTATTCCAGGCTGGAGCCGACCGGGGTCTTGATCAGCAGGTTGACCCAGCCGCTATCCTGGTCGGGCATCATCTCGCCGCCTATCATCGGCACCAGCAGCAGCGAACCGGCGAACAGCGAGAAGGCCAGGGCCAGCGTCAGCTTCTTCCAGCGCAGCGCCAGCGCCAGCACCTTGCCGTACACCTTGTGCAGCGCTTCGACGCCGCCTTCCAGCCAGTGCATGAAGCGGCCCAGCCACGGCACGTACTTGAAGCGGTCCTGCACCGGATCCGGCCACACCGACGACAGCATCGGGTCGAGCGTGAAGCTGACGAACAGCGACACCAGCACCGCCACCGCCACCGTCACGCCGAACTGCAGGAAGAAGCGGCCGATGATGCCCTGCATGAAGGCCACCGGCACGAACACGGCGACGATGGCGAAGGTGGTGGCCATGACGGCCAGGCCGATTTCGTTGGTGCCGTCCTCGGCCGCCTTGTGGTGATTCTTCCCCATGCCCAGGTGGCGCACGATGTTCTCGCGCACCACGATGGCGTCGTCGATCAGCAGGCCGATGCACAGCGACAGCGCCATCAGAGTCATGAAGTTGAGCGTGAAGCCGAAGGCCTTCATGGCGATGAAGCTGGCCATCACCGCGATCGGCAAGGTCAGGCCGGTGATGATGGTCGAGCGCCACGAGTGCAGGAAGAAGAACACGATGATCATGGTCAGCACCGCGCCTTCGATGATGGTCTCCTTGACGTTGTCGAGCTGGCTTTGCACCTTGAGCGATTCATCGTTCAGCACTTCGACCTTGATGTCGGAGGACAGCGTCTTCTGCAGGTCCGCCGCCACTTTCTGAATGCGCTTGCCCACTTCGACCACGTTGGCGTCCTGCACCTTGATGATGTCCAGCGTGACCGAGCGCTGGCCGTTGATGCGCGAGATCGACAGCTCTTCCTGCGCGCCGTCCTCCACCGTGGCGACCTGCTCCAGATAGACCGGGCCGTTGGCGCGGCGCGCCACGATGATCTTGTTGAAGTCGCGCGGGTCCTTCATCTTGCCTTCGACCCGCACCAGGCGCTCGCTGGCGCCGTAGCTGATGGAGCCGGCCGGCAGGTTGGCGTTGGTGTTCTGGATCGCGGCCAGCACTTCGTCGACGCCGACCGCCTGCGCGTTCAGGTCGTTGGGACGCAGGTTGATCAGGATCTGGCGCGCCGTCATGCCGTTGATGCGCACCTGGCCGACGCCGGCCACGCCCTGGAAGCGCTTGGCGATGACCTGGTCGGCCAGGGTCGACATGTCGCGCACCGAGGTGTTGGTGGCGGTGATGCCGATCTGCGCCATCGGGCGCGCGTTCTCGCCTTCGAAGCGGACGATGAACGGGTCCTTGGCCTCGCGCGGGAAGCGCGGCCGCACCTGCGCCACCTTGTCGCGGATGTCCTGCATCGCGCGGTCCATATTGGTGGTCAGCTCGAACTCGATGTAGACGCCGGCGCGGCCTTCCCACGAATTGGCGCGCAGGTTCTTGATGCCGCTGACGGTGTTGACCGCTTCCTCGATCGGGCGGGTGATGTCGTTCTCCACCGCTTCCGGCGAGGCGCCCGGATACTGCACCTCGATGGCCGCGCCGGGGATGTCGATGTTGGGCATGGCTTCCAGGCCCAGTCCCTTGTACGAGAACAGGCCCAGCACCATCAGCGCCACCATCACCATGGTGGCGAAGACCGGATTACGGATACTGATTTTGGTAATCCACATGATCAGCCTTTCGCTGGTTCAGCTGCTTTGGCCTGTTCGGCCGTGGGCGCGCCGCCCGCGCCGGCAGGCAGCTTGACGGAGGCGCCGGGCTTGAGGCTGTCCAGCCGCGAGACGATGACGTTGGCGCCGGCCTGCAGGCCTTCCACCACTTCGGCGTAGCCCTCGTCCTCGTTGCGCAGGCCCAGCTTGACCGGCTGCGCGACCAGCTTGCCCTGTTCGACCTTGTAGACGATCTGCTTGTTCTTGTCCGCGTGCACGGCGGCCAGCGGCACGATGGGCGCGACGGCCGACCGGTCGGTGACGATGCTGCCCTTGGCGAACATGCCGGCACGCAGCGCGCTGTCCTCGTTCCTGACCGAGATGTAGACCAGCATCGCGCGCGAGCCCGCTTCGGTGGCCGGATTGATGCGCGCCACCTTGCCGTGGAAATCGCGCTGCTGGAAGCCGTCGACCTTGAACTTGACGTCCTGGCCCACCTTGACGCGGGGGATTTCCGACGCCGGCACCTGTGCCTCCAGGGTCAGCTCGGACAGGTTGACGATGCTGTAGACCGGCATGTCCGGCGCCAGCTTCTCGCCCGCCTGCACGTGGCGCTTGCTGACCACGCCGCTGATCGGCGCCTTGATGATGCCGTCGTTCAGCGCCAGGCGGGCGATCTCCACCATCGCGGCGGTGGACTTGACGTTGGCGCGCGCCAGGTCGACGGCGTTCTGCGTGGTGTCGTAGGCGGTCTGCGCGATGAATTTCTGCTTGAGCAGGGCCTGGCTGTTGGCTTCGTTCTTCAGCGCCAGCGACAGCTTGGCCTGCGCCTCGTCCAGCATGGCCTGCTGTTGCTGCAGGCGCGCGCGCAGGTCGGCCTGGTCGATGCGGGCCAGCACCTGGCCGGCGCTGACGGCCATGCCTTCCTGTACCGTGGTGACCTCCACCACGCCCGAGATCTTGGACTTGATGGTGGCCGAACTCAGGGGCGCCAGCGAGCCGGATAAGGGCAAGCTGACCGCCAATGACCGGGCATCGATGGCCGCGACGTCGCCGCTGGCCAGTTCGAAGACTTCCTGTTTCTTCTTGTCGTCCTTGCCGGCCTGCGCGGCGGCCGGCGGCGCGGCCTTCTTCGCCTGCATCACGGTCCAGCCGCCGCCGGCGAGGGCGATGACGATCAGGGCCGCGGCCGGCTTGCGCCAGCGCTTGCTGCGGACGACGGGCTGTGGGGACATGGGCAAGGTTTCAAGTTTCATATCGTTCTTCTGGTCTAGGGTTGCCGCAGCGGGGATTGCGCATGTTGGCACTTTATGAAAATGCAAGGCCGGCGGCCACCGGAATGCGACGGGCGGTCAGAAAACACGGCTGAACTGCAGAAAAACGGGATCAAGCGCGTTTGCGCAAGGTCAATGGTCGATTCCTGAGGGCGGCAAGAATGAATGAGGCCTGAAAAGGCGTACGCCAGAGAGGGCCAAGTGGACGAACAGGATGACGGTGCGGAAGAGGGCGCGGAGAGGACTGCAATCGATTTCCGCGCATTGTACGAAAAGACCGGCGATGCGATGCTGCTGTTGCAAAACGGGCGCATCGGCGGGGCCAACCCGGCGGCGCTGGCGCTGTTCGAGTGCGACCGGGTGGCGCGGCTGTTCGGCCTTGGGCTTGCCGATTTGTCACCATTGCAGCAGGCCGAGGGCGTGCTGTCGGAGCGGGCGCTGGCCGAGTTGATGGCCGCCGCCCGGCGCGACGGCAACTGCCGCTTCGAATGGTACTGCGTCGGCTGCAACGGCGGCCCGTTCTGGGCCGAGGTGCTGCTGACGGCCCTCGCGCCGGACCTGGTGGTGGCGACCATGCACGATATTTCCGCCCGCAAGCAGGACCAGCTGGCGCTGTCGCTGGCCCTGCTGAGCGACGTGGGCGAGCGCCGCCGTTCCGAGGAGCGCACCCGCCACCTGGCCGAGCACGATTTCCTCACCGACCTGCCCAACCGCGTGCTGCTGCTTGACCGGCTCAGCCTGGCGCTGGCGACGGCGCGCCGCAAGCGCACCCGGCTGGCGATCCTGTTCCTCGATCTCGACCGCTTCAAGAACATCAACGACACGCTGGGCCACCACGTGGGCGACATGCTGCTGCAGGAAGTGGCGGCGCGGCTGGTGCGCTGCGTGCGCAGCGTCGACACCGTCAGCCGCCAGGGGGGCGACGAATTCGTCATCATCCTGTCCGAGCTGGGCGGCGTCGACCAGGCGGCCCACGTGGCGGCCTCGGTGCTCAACGCGATCAGCCAGGAGTTCGTGCTGGAGCCGCACCGGCTGCATGTCAGCACCTCGATCGGCGTCAGCATCTATCCCGACGACGGCGCCGACATCGACACGCTGATACGCAACGCCGACCTGGCGATGTACCACGCCAAGGAAAGCGGCCGCAACGGCTTCCAGTTCTTCAGTCCCGAGATGAACGCGCAGATCGTCGAGCGGGTGGCCTTCGAGAACGAACTGCGGCGCGCGCTGCGCGAGCAGCAGTTCGTGCTGGAATACGAGGCGCAGATCGACATCGCCAGCGCGCGCCCGCTGGCGGCCGAGGCGCTGATACGCTGGCGCCACCCGACCCTGGGCCTGCTGCGCCCCGAGCGCTTCATCGGCGTGGCCGAGGATTGCGGCCTGATGGTGCCGATCGGGCGCTGGGTGCTGGAGCAGGCCTGCCTGCAGGCCCGGCGCTGGCACGACGCCGGCCATGCGCTGACGGTGGCGGTCAACCTGTCGCAGACGCAGTTCCTGCAAAAGAACCTGGCCGACAGCGTGCGCGAGGCGCTGGAATTGTCCGGGCTGGCGCCGCAGTGGCTGGAGCTGGAGCTGACCGAGGCCGTCATCATGAAGCACAGCGCCAGCGCGCCGGCCACCTTGCAGGCCTTGCGGGAGCTGGGCGTGCGGCTGGCGATCGACGATTTCGGCACCGGCTACACGCGCGTCGGCCATCTGCGCGAATACCCGTTCGACAAGCTGAAGATAGACCAGACCTTCATCGATGGCATCCCCGATGGCGACGGCGCGGCGCCGGCCGTCACGACCATCATTGCGATGGCGCGCAGCCTGGGTCTGACGGTGTTGGCAGAGGGGGTGGAGACGCAGGCGCAGCTGCATTTCCTGCGGCGGCACGGCTGCGACCAGTACCAGGGGCACTATGCGCGGCAGGACGGCCAGCTCGACGGCCTCAACGGCCTGCTGGACGGCGCATGACGATTACATCGCCGCCGCCAAGTCGCGCGCGCCGTACAGGCGCAGGCGCACCAGCACCTGGCCGTGGTCCGACGCTTCCGGCTTGTGCTGCAGCAGGTGGTCGTTCAGATAGGTCACGTCCAGCACTTCGCCCACCGCGTAGCGCGAGGCCGGATTGAATTCCTCCGAGACCAGCACGTGGTCGATGGTCATGTAGTGGCCCTCGTGGATGTTGGTGTAGCCGATGTGGCGCAAGGTGTCGCGGCCCTGCTGGATCTGGTTGCAGTCGAACATGCGGCCGCTCAGTTCCTCGCCCGGCAGGCCGGCCGCGCCGGAGCCCATGACGATGGCGGTGGTGACGGCATCGGCCGTGTCGTTGAAGTCGCCGAGCACGATGCGCGGGCGGCGGGCCTGGTCCTCCAGCCTGCTCAGCAGCGCGCGCAGCGCCACCGCCTCGGTGCCGCGCCGTATCAGCGAGCGCAGGTTGGCTTGCGCGTACTGCATCGGATCGGCGAAGTCGTCGCCGCTGCGGTAGTCGGGGCGCTTGGATTTGAGGTGGATGACGATGACGTCGGCGATGCGCCGGTCCGGCAGCACCACCTGCGCATGCAGCGGCGCGCGGGCGAAGCGGCCGGCGTCGCGGCTGCCGGCGGGCAGCGCCACGCCGTCGGGGAAGTCGGTGTAGACGGCGGCCGGCACGGCCAGCGGCAGGCGCGAGACCAGCGCCACCTGCGGCATCAGGCGCGGCGCGCCGGTGTCCGGATCGGGGGCGGCATCGAAGCCGGCCAGCGCGGCCTCGCGGTAGCGGCGGCTGCGCGCCAGCACGTCGCGCAGCGCGTCCATCGAGAAGATCTCCTGCAGGCCGATCACGTCGGCGTCGAGCTGGTCCAGCTGCTGCGCGGTCCAGGCGACTTTCGCTTCGTATTCCGCCGGGGTCAGCGGCGGCAGATTGTCGTACAATTTCGCCCCAGGTTGGGAAAGATTGCAAACATTGAAAGTGGCAAAGCGAATTTCCTGCTGCATAATGGGCAACTCCCGGAATCAACAGACTTCATCAACAGCGTATCACGCATGGCCAAAAAAGAGCACATCTCCGAAACCCCCGCAACGCAAATGCTGCGCAAGCACAAGGTGGCCTTTACGGAGCACCCCTACGACTACGAAGAACACGGCGGCACCACGGTGTCCGCGCGCGAACTGGGCGTCGACGAACATCACGTGGTCAAGACCCTGGTGATGCAGGACGACGCCGCCAAACCTTTAATTGTGCTGATGCACGGCGATTGCAAGGTCTCCACCAAGAACCTGGCGCGCGGCATCGGCTGCAAGGCCGTCGAACCGTGCAAGCCGGAGGTGGCGCAGCGCCACAGCGGCTACATGATAGGCGGCACCTCGCCGTTCGGCACCAAGAAAGCCATGCCGGTGTATGTCGAGGATAGCATCCTTGCGCTGGAAACGATTTATATCAATGGTGGCAGGCGCGGTTACCTGGTCGGCATCGCGCCGCGGGTGCTGGTCGATTTATTGCAGGCCAAGCCGGTGCATTGCGCTCTGGCCGACTGAGCGCCGGCAGTGTATATTCACCCTCCCGCAGGGGAATTGATACGACTTTGAGGAAATAATGAATACAGTTTGGATGACCGTCGCCGCCTACCTGATCGGCTCGATCTCATTTGCCGTCGTCATGAGCAAGGTGTTCGGCATCGCCGATCCGCGCACGTACGGCTCGAAAAACCCCGGCGCCACCAATGTGTTGCGCAGCGGAAATAAAGGCGCGGCCGTCATGACCCTGATCGGCGACGGCGCCAAGGGCTGGCTGGCGGTGTGGCTGGCGATACGCTACCAGCAGCAGCTGCAGATCGGCGACGCCACCATCGCGCTGGTGGCGATCGCCGTGTTCCTGGGCCATCTGTGGCCGGTGTTCTTCCGCTTTGTCGGCGGCAAGGGCGTGGCGACGGCGCTGGGCGTGCTGCTGGGCCTGAATCCCTGGCTGGGCCTGGCGACCCTGGTGACCTGGCTGGTGGTGGCGTTCGCCTTCCGCTACTCGTCGCTGGCGGCGCTGGTGGCGGCGCTGTTCGCGCCGTTTTACTACGGCCTGCTGTTCGGCCTCGAGCCGCAGCTGCTGGCCGTGTTCGTCATGAGCGCACTGTTGGCTTTCCGTCACAGCAAGAACATTTCGAACCTGATCGCCGGCAAGGAAAGCCGCATCGGCAGCAAGAGCAAGGACGCCGCCCAGGCTGCGCCGAAAAGCAAAAAAAAGTAGTTTCGTCCCCTGTGCCCGGCGCTTGATTTTGCGCCGGGTGTCGCCATATGCTGGAAATTACTTTAGCAAAGGCGCGCCATGACCACTCCCCTGAAAATCGATTTCGTCTCCGACGTTTCCTGCCCGTGGTGCGCCATCGGCCTCAAGTCGCTGGAAAAAGCGCTGGACAATATCGGCGACGACGCGGCGGTGAGCTTGCACTTCCAGCCTTTCGAACTGAATCCCAACATGGGCCCCGAGGGTCAGGACATCGGCGAGCACCTGACCGAAAAATACGGCTCTTCCGCGGCGCAGCAGGAACAGGCGCGCGAGATGATACGGGCCCGCGGCGCCGAAGTCGGCTTCGATTTCGCGATGGGCAAGCGTGACCGCATCTACAACACCTTCGACGCGCACCGGCTGCTTCATTGGGCGGACCTGGAGGGCAAGCAGAGGGAGTTGAAGGAGGCGCTGTTCTCCGCCTACTTCACGCAGGGCGAGGATCCCAGTTCGCACGACGTGCTGCTGCGCGTGGCCGGCCAGGTCGGCCTGGACACCGGCGTGGCCGGCGAGGTGCTGCAGTCGAACCAGTACGCCGACGAGGTGCGCGAGCGCGAGCAATTCTTCCAGCGCCACGGCATCAACTCGGTGCCGGCCGTGATCATCAACGAGCGCCACCTGATCTCGGGCGGCCAGCCGGCCGCCGTGTTCGAAAAAGCGCTGCGCGAGATTATGGCGCAGGCTTAAAAAATGCGGTCGCGGGCGGGGGCAAGTGCTCCCGCCATCCCTGTTTTGCGATAAACTGACCGGGTAGCACCACAGTTCGGACCCGCAGCATCGCGGGGACCCTAAAAAAGATCGCCGTCGCTACACAGGGAGGCCTATGCTGGCCGCAGAAAAAGTACATACACTTTCCACCGCCCGGCCGCAGGCCGACCAGTTCCGGCTGGCCGCGCTGCACCGTTACCATATCCTCGACACCCCCGCCTGCGAAGACTTCAGCTTTCTCACCGAGCTGGCCGCCAAGGTGTGCGAAGTTCCCTACGCTTTCATTTCGCTGGTCGACGCCGAGCGGGTGTGGATCAAGTCCTGCACCGGCATGCAGCTGGGCGAGCTGCCGCGCGGCGACAGCTACTGTTCGCTGGCCGTGCTGGGCCAGGCCGTCACCGAAATTCCCGACCTGACGCAGGACCACCGCACCGCCCACATGGCGATGACTGTCGGCGAGCCGCACATGCGCATGTACAGCAGCGTGGCGCTGACCTCGTCGGACGGCCATGCCATCGGCACCTTGTGCGTGATGGACACCAAGCCGGGCGGCTTGAGCGAGGCGCAGCGGGTCATGCTGGTCAAGCTGGCGCGCCAGGTGATGGCGCTGATCGAATTGCGCTCGAATGAAAAAGCGCTGGAGTCGACGGTGCGCGAGCTGGAGCAGCTGGCCACCACCGACGAGCTGACCGGCCTGCACAACCGCCGCTCGCTGCTGCACAAGCTGAAGTTCGAGACGGCGCGCTCCAGGCGTTTCCGCTCGCCGCTGTCGGCGGTGATGATCGACCTCGATCACTTCAAGCGCATCAACGACGAATACGGCCACGCGGTCGGCGACCAGGTGCTGGCCAACGTCGGCCGCCTGCTGCGCGAGAGCGTGCGCGTGATCGACGTGCCGGGCCGCTACGGCGGCGAGGAGCTGTGCGTGATCCTGCCGAATACGCCGCTCGAAGGCGCCGTCAAGTTTGCCGAGACCTTGCGCGGCAAGATCGAGGCGCAACTGCATTATGCCGGCCCGCGCCTGCTGCCGGTCACGGCCAGCATTGGCGTGGGCGCGTTCGACCATATGGAAATCGCGGACGCCGAAAGCCTGCTGCGCCAGGCCGACGCCGCGCTGTACCGCGCCAAGCATGCCGGCCGCAATCGCGTGGAGTGCGGCCCCGTCTGACCAAGAGAGGGAGTACCTGATGCCTACAGCAACCTGGAACGGCGTCGTCATCGCGCAGGCAAGCGATGACGAAGTCGAGATCGTCGAGAACAATGTGTACTTCCCGCCGGCCAGCGTCAAGACGGAATACCTGCAGCCCAGCGCGCACACGTCGCGCTGCCCGTGGAAGGGCCTGGCCAGCTACTACAGCCTGAACGTCAACGGCAAGGTCAACGAGAACGCCGCCTGGTACTACCCGGAACCGTCCGAGAAGGCCAGCCAGATCAAGGATCACGTGTCCTTCTGGCGCGGCGTGGACGTGCAGCGCTAGCCGCCAGGCGATGGGCTTACAGGCCAAGCCGTATCTGCAAAGGATCACGGCGCTGTTCGGCGACGATGTCGACTGGGAACGCCATCCGTATAGCGTGCCGGCGGTGCGCAACCTGGAATCGATCAGCTTTCATCCGGATGTGACGTTCTTCATCGGCGAAAACGGCGCCGGCAAATCGACCGTGCTGGAATCGATCGCGCTGGCGCTGGGCTTCAGCATGGAGGGCGGCACCAAGGGCGTGCAGCTCAACACCGCGCGGGAGTATGCGCCACTGCACAAGGCGCTCAAGCTGTCCAAGAGTTTTCGCACGCCGCGCGATGGCTATTTCTTCCGCGCCGAGAGCTTCCATAACGTCGCCACCTACATGGACGAGATGGGCTACCTGCAAGGCTATGGCGGCCGCTCGCCGATCCTGCTGGCTTATCCCAACGCGAAGATCCTGCTGTTCGACGGCACCGGCATTTCCGAAGTGGCCTACGAAGACACCGAACACTACTCCGTCACGCGCGACTTCCTGAATCACTACCCGCGGCGGCTGGAGCAGCTGCTCACACCTGAATAGGTACATGGACAATATCACCCACAGCATCATCGGTTTCGGCGTTGGAGAAGTAGTGCATCGCAGTCTGCCCGACGAGGCGGACACTCAGTCGCAGCGGGTGCGGCATCGGCTACTGCTGGTGTCGTGTACGCTGGCCAGTAATTTTCCCGATCTCGATCTGTTCCTTGGCAAGCTGTTGCCCGATCCGCTGGGCTATCTGCTTTATCATCGCGGCCACACGCATACGGCCTTGATGGCGTTGCCGCAGGCCTTGCTGCTGGCAGCCTTGTTGTGGTTATGCTGGCCCTCAGCGCGGGCGCTGCTCAGGGCCAGCATGCCGGCGCGCTGGGGGCTGGCGGCCAGCATAGTCGCCGGCCTGGCGCTGCACCTGCTGCTGGACTTTACCAATTCCTACGGCGTCCATCCGTGGTATCCGTTCGACGGAAGATGGCTCTACGGCGACATGGTGTTCATTGTCGAACCGCTGTTCTGGGTGGCGTTCGGCGTGCCGATGGCGCTCGTCATGCGCTGGCGTTTCGCGCGCATGGCGGGACTGGCGGGTTTGCTGGCGGTGCTGGTGGCGTTTGCCGTCAAGGGGTACCTGGGGTGGACGTCGTTTGCTGCGCTGCTGTTGATTGGCGCGCTGTGCGGCGCGGCGCAGTGGCGTGCAGGCACGCGCGGCCGCGCGGGATTGCTGCTGGCGCTGGGCGTCGGTCTTGGTCTCATCGCGGTACAGGGCGTGGCTTCGCACGCGGGACGGCAGCAGATCACGGCGGCGTTGCAGGGCATCGATCCTGCATCGCGCGTGCTCGATGTGGCGATGACGGCGTTTCCGTCGCAGCCTCTGTGCTGGTCCTTTGTCAGCGTGGAGAGCAATGAGGCGCAGGGCAGTTACCGCTTGCGGCGCGGCGTGGCCAGCATCATGCCGGCGTGGCTGGCACCGCTGGCTTGTCCGGCCGGGCTGGTGGAACAGCTGCCGTCGCAAGCGTTGTCGCCCGGCGTACTGCAATTCGCCACAGCGTCGGCGGGCTTGCAGGCGCTGCGCCTGCTGAAGCAATCCAACTGCCAGGTCGACGCGTGGCTGCGGTTTGGCCGCGCGCCCTTGCTGGCATTGGCCTCCGGCGAATTGTCGGATTACCGCTTCGCCGCCACGCCGCGCGGGAATTTCACGACGCTGCATTTTTCGCAGGCCTTGAAATGTCCCGACGGCGTGCCCGGCTGGGGCTATCCGCGAGCGGACCTGCTGTCGCCTTAAGCGGCCTGCTTGAGCGGAGCCGCGTGGTCGGTCGATACCGCGAGCTCCAGCCATTGCGCCATCTCGGTTTCGACGAACAGGTTCTTGGCGCGCACGCGTTCCACCGTGTCGGAACCGAGTTGCAGGCGCACCGGCGGCTTTTCGCTGTCGGCCAGTTGCAGCAGTGCGCCGGCCAGCTTGAGCGGATCGCCCGGCTGCTGGTGGTTGGCGCCTTCGGCAAAGTCGCGCATCGCGCCGACGGTGGCGGCGTAGTCGGCGATGCGGTCGCGGGTGGCCACCAGCGACGACGCGTCAAGGAAGTCGGTGCGGAAGAATCCCGGCTCGACCACCGTGACGTTGATGCCCAGCGGCGCCAGTTCCATCGACATCGCTTCGCTCAGGCCTTCGACGGCGAACTTGGTCGAGCTGTACACGCCCCAGCCGGCGTAGGCCGAGTAGCCGCCGACCGACGAGATGTTCATGACATGGCCGCTGCCTTGCTTGCGCATCACCGGCAGCACCGCGCGGGTGACGTTGAGCAGGCCGAAGACGTTGGTCTCGTACAGCGCGCGGATTTCCTCGCCGTTGGCTTCCTCCACCGCGCCCAGCAGGCCGTAGCCGGCGTTGTTGACCAGCACGTCGATGCGGCCGAAGCGGGCCACCGCCTGCTGGGCGGCGGTGATGGCCTGGGCTTCCAGCTTCACATCCAGGCGCACGGCCAGCAGATTCGGATGCTCGCCCAGGGCGGCGATGACGGTTTGCGGATCGCGGGCGGTGGCGACCACGAAATCGCCCCGTTCCAGCGCCTTTTTCGCCGTCAGCAGGCCGAAGCCGCGGGATGCGCCGGTGATGAACCATACTTTTTGTGCAGTGGCAGTCATGATCGTTTCCTTCAGGTTGGGTGAGTTGGTAGAGGCCAGTGTAGGTCGTCGTTACCTGCTACACTAGCCATAGGAAAGCTGTTTGATTATCATCTTCTGGTTGTTAATATGGATAAAGCCCGGGTTATCAGTCTGTTCATCGGCGTGGTGCGCGCCAAGAGTTTCAGCCAGGCGGCGGTGGAGGCCGGCCTGACGCCGCAGGCCATCAGCAAGGCGGTGCGCCAGCTGGAGGATCACCTGGGCGTGCGGCTGTTCCACCGCACCACGCGCAGCCTGAGCCTGACGGAAGAGGGCACGCGCCTGTTCGAGCTGGCCAATCCCGGCCTGCGCCTGCTGGACGAGGCGCTGGACCAGATCCAGAACAGCCGGCTGGAGGTGGACGGCCTGATCCGCGTGGCGGCGCCCCTGTCGATCGGCAACGGCATCATCGTGCCGCTGCTGCGCGAATTCCAGGAGCGTTATCCGGGCGCGCATTTCGACATGCAGCTCGACGACCACTTTACCGACCTGGTGGAAAGCAAGATCGACGTCGGCTTCCGCGCCGGCAGCCCGCCCGAGCGCAACCTGATTTCACGCAAGCTGGGCGAGATGCTGCTGCTGGTCTGCGCCACCCCCGGCTATCTGCAGAAATATGGCACGCCGACGACGGTGGCGGAGCTGGCGAACCACCGCTGCACCGGCTTCCGCCATCCGAATACCGGCCGGCTGCTGCCGTGGGAGCTGCACGTGGACGGCGCCACCGTCTACCAGGACGTGCCGGCGGTGGCCAGTTTCAATACGGTGGAGGGGGAGCTGACGGCGGTGCTGAACGATACCGGCATCGGCCAGATGCCGGTCTTCATGATCGAGCGCGAACTGGCTGAGGGACTGCTGATTCCTTTGCTTCCCGGAACCGTAACGTGCAATAACGGGGTCTTCATGTACTATCAGCAACGTACCCAGATGCCGCTGCGGGTGCGCCACTTCATTGATTTCATCTCGGAGCGGGCTGCGCAGAAGCTGGGCACGCAACAGGGCGTCGTGTCGCGCGTGCACCACAAAAGGGCCTGAAATCAAGCTGTATAGGCCAATCTGTGCCTATTTTGTTGGCACGACAATTGCGTTACTTTCCAGAAAGGAAGATCATCAACGGATATGGAGGCTGTTATGAATACCGCAACTGAGCAAAAAGCAAGCACCGTGGCCCACGAATCGTCGGCCGATGAACACCGTCTGCGCAGCGAGCGCATTGCCGCCCGCGGCGTGCGCCTGGGCGCCGGCAAGGCCAAGTACCTGATACCGCTGGTCGGCCTGGCGGTGCTGGCCTCGATGGCTTTCGCCCAAGGCTAATTACACGACCTTGATGTCGTCCAGCGGCCAGCGTGGCCGGACGTTGAACGAGTAGTCCTTCTTCGCGGCGTCGGGATTGATCATCAGGCGCATGGCGCCGGCGAAGGCGATCATCGCGCCGTTGTCCGTGCAAAATTCCAGTTCAGGGTAGTAGACCTTGAACTTCTTCTTGGCTGCCGCCGCGTTCAGCGACGCCCGCAGCTGCGAGTTGGCGCCCACGCCGCCGGCAATCACCAGCCGTTTCAAGCCCGTATGCTTCAGCGCCGACACGCATTTGGCGGTCAGCACGTCGACGATGGCGTCGACGAAGCCGCGCGCGATGTTGGCCTTGTCCTGCTCGCAGATATTGGCGATGACCTTCTCTTCGTGGTTCTTCACCACCGTCAGCACCGCCGTTTTCAGGCCGGAGAAGCTGAAATTGAAATCCTTGGTGTGCAGCATGGGGCGCGGCAGCTTGTAGGCGGCCGGGTCGCCGAATTCGGCCAGGCGCGAAATCGCCGGTCCGCCCGGATAGCCCAGGCCCAGCAGCTTGGCCGACTTGTCGAAGGCTTCGCCGGCGGCGTCGTCCAGCGTTTCGCCCAGCAGCGTGTACTGGCCGACGCCATCCACCCGCATCAGCTGGGTGTGGCCGCCCGACACCAGCAGCGCGATGAAGGGGAATTCCGGCGGCTGCGAGGCCAGCAGCGGCGACAGCAGGTGGCCTTCCAGGTGGTGCACGCCCAGCACCGGCTTGTCCAGCGCCAGGCCGAGGCTGCAGGCCACCGACGAACCGACCAGCAGCGCGCCGGCCAGGCCGGGACCCTGGGTGTAGGCGATGGCGTCGATGTCGGCGAGCGACTTGCCGGCACCTTCCAGCGTCTGCGTCAGCAGCGGAATGGCGCGGCGGATATGGTCGCGCGAGGCCAGTTCCGGCACCACACCACCGTACTCTTCATGCATCGCCACTTGCGAATACAGGGCGTGGGACAGCAGGCCGTGTTGCGTGTCATACAGCGCAAGGCCGGTTTCGTCACAGGAGGATTCGACGCCGAGTACGATCATGAAGAATGCACAAATCAAAAGGGGAATCCGCCATTGTAATGGAAAGTGCGTGCAAGCATGCACCACGGCGGCCCCGGCCCGCACCCGCGCAGTGCGGGATTTTGCCAAATGGTCAGAATTTTCACCCTTTTGCGTGGCATCGGTTTTGCTTAGACAACTGCAAGAAGTTGACTAGGGAGACGGGCGATGTCCGGACAATGGAAGCTGATTTGCAAAGTGAGGGATGTGCCCATGAGCGGCGCGCGCCTTGTGCCGCGCGGACTGGCTTGGCAGGAATTGCCGGGCGTGGCGCTGTTCCGTACCGACGAAGAGCACGTACATGCGGTGCTCGAGTGCGGCGACGTCGACCCGCGCGAGAGCACGACGCGCCGCTATTCGGTCAAGGTCGAGGATTGCAAGGTCTACCTGGACCTCGCTGAGCTGAGCGCCCCTGCCAGCAAGGCCGAGGCGGCGCTGGCGGGGTCGTTTGGTGTCGCCACCAGGGTGATGGCGTTCGGCTAGCGAACCAACCGTCATTCCCGCGAAAGCGGGAATGACGTGGCTTAGGGCCGGTTCTTCAGCTGCTTGTGCGCCTCGCGCAGCATCTGTTCGGTGGTTTCCCAGTCGATGCAGCCGTCGGTCACCGAGCAGCCGTACTTCAGCTGGCTCAGGTCGGCCGGGATCTTCTGGTTGCCGCCGACGATGTTGGACTCGATCATCACGCCCACCAGAGACTTGTTGCCCTGCACGATCTGGTGGATGACGTCGGCCATCACCAGCGGTTGCAGTTCCGGCTTCTTGTAGCTGTTGGCGTGCGAGCAGTCGACCACCAGGTTGGCCGGCAGCTTGGCCTTGGCCAGCGCCTGCTCGGCAATCGCGATCGACACCGAATCGTAGTTCGGGCGGCCGTCGCCGCCGCGCAGCACCACGTGGCCGTAGGCGTTGCCGCGGGTGCGCACGATCGACACGTTGCCTTGGCTGTTGATGCCCAGGAAGGAGTGCGGATGCGCCGACGACAGGATGGCGTTGATGGCGATGCTGATGTCGCCGTCGGTGCCGTTCTTGAAGCCCACCGGCGTGGACAGGCCGGACGACATCTCGCGGTGGGTCTGCGATTCGGTGGTGCGGGCGCCGATGGCGGTCCAGGCGATCAGGTCGCCCAGGTATTGCGGCGAGATCGGATCCAGCGCCTCGGTCGCGGTCGGCAGGCCCAGTTCGCACACGTCCAGCAGGAACTGGCGCGCCTTCTCCATGCCGGCGTCGACGCGGAAGGAATCGTCCATGTCCGGATCGTTGATATAGCCCTTCCAGCCGGTGGTGGTGCGCGGCTTTTCGAAATACACGCGCATCACCAGCAGCATGGTGTCGGCCACTTCGGCTTGCAGGGCTTTCAGGCGGCGGGCGTAATCCAGGCCGGCCACGGGATCGTGGATCGAGCATGGACCGACGACCACGAACAGGCGCTTGTCCTGGCGGTCGATGATGTTGCGCAGGGCTTCGCGGCCCTTCATCACCGTGTCCGAGGCGCTGTCGGTCAGCGGCAGCTTGCTGTGCAAGGCTTCCGGCGACGGCATCGGGCCGAACGAGGTGACGTTGATGTTTTCGATATCTGGGGAGATCATGATTCTCTACGTATATTTATTGCGGGGGAGGGATAGTGTAGCCGAAATGTGGCGTAGTGGTTTAAGCTGATGCCATGACCACATCAACTCACGAACCCTTCCTCGCCGCACGTTTCATCAAAGAAATAGGTCGCGGCAAAAACGGCGCCCGCAGCATGAACCGCGACGACGCCCACGACCTCTACCAGGCCATGCTGGACGGCCGCGTTTCCGACCTGGAGCTGGGCGGCATCTTGCTGTCCATGCGCATCAAGGGCGAATCGGTGGAGGAGATCGCCGGCTTCCTCGACGCGGCCGAAGGCTCGTTCGAACCGCTGGCCGCGCCGCCGGGGCAGTTCGCGCCGGTCATCATCCCGACCTACAACGGCGCCCGCAAGATGGCCAACCTGACCGCGCTGCTGGCGATGCTGCTGGCGCGCGAGGGCGTGCCGGTGCTGGTGCACGGCGTCGCGCACGACCTGGGCCGCATCGCCACCGCCGAGGTGCTGGAGGCGCTGGGCGTGCCGGCCGCGCGCCACCGCGCCGAGGCGGAGGAGGCGATGGCGCAGGGCCATGTGGCCTTCATCACCATCGACGCGCTGGCGCCCAAGCTGGCGTATCTGCTGTCGCTGCGGCGCCGGCTGGGCGTGCGCAACTCGACCCACACGCTGGTCAAGATCATGCAGCCGTTCGCCGGACCGGCGCTGCGGCTGGTGTCGTACACGCACCCCGAGTACCTGGAAATGCTGGGCGAATACTTCACCACGGCGGCCTTGCACGAGCGCGGCGACGCCTTCCTGATGCGCGGCACCGAGGGCGAAACGGTGGCCAACGCCAACAAGGCGCAGCAGATCGACTGGTTCCACGGCGGCCTGCGCACGACCTTGGTGCCGAAGCAGACCCAGGTCGGCGAACTGCCGCTGCTGCCCGAGGGCAAGGATGCGGCCACCACGGCGGCGTGGATCGCGTCCGTGCTGAAGGGCGAGGTGCCGGTGCCGCCATCGATCGCCGAGCAGGTGGCGCAGTGTCTGCTGGTGTCGCGCACCCTGCAGTCGCGCCAGCGGGTCAGCGAGCCCATCGAGTAAGGCCTGCCAGTCAAGTACAATACGCCTTTGGACGATTGGATTTGACATGGCAAAGTTTGATGTAGCGGTAATCGGCGCCGGCGCGGCCGGCATGATGTGTGCGGCGACGGCGGCCCAGCGCGGCAAGCGCGTGGTGCTGATCGACCATGCCACCAAGCTGGCCGAGAAAATCCGCATCTCCGGCGGCGGACGCTGCAACTTCACCAACATCAACGCCGGTCCGGCCAACTTCCTGTCCGAGAATCCGCACTTCTGCAAAAGCGCGCTGTCGCGCTACACCCCGGCCGACTTCGTCGCGCTGGTCAAGAAACACCGCATCGGCTACCACGAGAAGCATCGCGGCCAGCTGTTCTGCGACGACTCCGCCGAGCAGATCATCGACATGCTGAAGGACGAATGCGCCGGCGGCGACGTGCACTGGCGCATGCCGTGCAAGGTCACCAGCCTGCAGCAGGCGGCCGAAGGTGGTTTCCTGCTGCAGACCGACGGCGGCGACATCGAGGCCGACAGCGTGGTGATCGCCAGCGGCGGCCTGTCGATACCCAAGATCGGCGCCAGCGACTTCGGCTACCGCGTCGCCCAGCAGTTCGAGCTGCGCATGGTCGAGCCGCGTCCGGCATTGGTGCCGCTGACCTTCGACCCGCAGCAGTGGGCGCCGTTCGTCGAAATGGCCGGCATCGCGCTGGAGGTGGACGTGGAAACCGGCTCCCTCAAGGGCCGCAACCCGACCGGCGGCCGCTTCCGCGAGGACCTGCTGTTCACCCACCGCGGCCTGTCCGGCCCGGCGATCCTGCAGATCTCCTCGTACTGGACGCCGGGCACGCCCATCGTCATCAACCTGATACCCGAGCTGGACCTGGCGGCGACCTTGATCGAGGGCAAGGGCACGATCAAGAAGCAGCTGGGCAATGTGCTGTCGCAGTGGCTGCCGGCGCGCCTGGCCGAGGGCCTGCTGCTGGCGCACGGCTTCGCGCTGGACGCGCGCCTGGCCGACCTGCCGGACGCGCAGCTGCGCAAGCTGGGCGCGGCGGTCAACCAGTGGACCATCACGCCGAACGGCTCGGAAGGCTACAAGAAGGCCGAGGTGACGCGCGGCGGCATCGACACCCGCGAACTGTCGCAGCAGAGCATGATGGCCAACAAGGTGCCGGGCCTGTACTTCATCGGCGAGGCGGTGGACGTGACCGGCTGGCTGGGCGGCTACAACTTCCAGTGGGCGTGGGCATCGGGTGTGGCGGCCGGGCAGGCGGTCTGATATAATTCGGTTCCCGGAAGTTGGCGGCGTAGAAAGATTGTCTAGTACGCCGCGTTGTTTTTGCAGTGAAAGCCGCATCGATGGCCGTCCAGATGGCCAAGCGTCTTCCATTTTGCTGCAAAACCTGCTATAGTCTCTTTCTCCCTATAACCTCAAACGGTTTGAATTTTTACATGACCACTATTCGCCTTAAAGAAAACGAGCCGTTCGAAGTCGCAATGCGTCGCTTCAAACGCACCATCGAAAAAACCGGCCTGCTGACCGAACTGCGCGCACGCGAGTTCTACGAAAAACCAACGGCTGAGCGCAAGCGCAAGCTGGCAGCTGCCGTGAAGCGTCACTACAAGCGCATCCGCAGCCAGCAACTGCCGAAAAAACTGTTCTAAGACTGCTCTTGCAGATTCAACCCGGCAGTACGGCGCTTACGCCTCGGGTTGTATCTTGTTGCATCTGGAAGATACCCGCTCTGGTTCGCCACGGCGGGTTTTCGCATTTTTACTCCACTAATTTTCTGAGAGAAACGCCATGGGCTTGAGAGAACAAATCACCGAAGACATGAAAGCCGCGATGCGCGCCAAGGAAGCGGGCAAACTGAGCACCATCCGCCTGATCATCGCTGAAATCAAGCGCAAGGAAGTCGACGAGCGCATCGAAGTCAACGACGCGCAGACCGTCGCCATCGTTGAAAAAATGATCAAGCAGCGCAAGGACTCGATCACCCAGTTCGAAGCCGGCGGCCGCGCCGACCTGGCCGACATCGAAAAGGCCGAACTGGCCGTGCTGACCGCCTACATGCCTGCCGGCCTGTCGGACGAGGAAGTGGCCGCCGAAGTGGCCGCCGCCGTCGCCGCCTCGGGCGCCGCCGGTCCGCAGGACATGGGCAAGGTCATGGCCATCGTCAAGCCCAAGCTGGCCGGCCGCGCCGACATGACCGTCGTGTCGGCCCTGGTCAAGAAAGCGCTGACCCCGGCATAATGCCCCAGCTCTGTTGTGAGCTCTGCCGCGACTTGATCCGCATCAAAGCCGGATCGGCGCGGCGGTATAGTCTGATCAATAACAAGACCGCATAGCCAAGTGATACCACAATCCTTTATTTCCGATCTGCTGAACCGCGTCGACATCGTCGACGTCGTCGGTCGTTATGTGCAGCTGAAAAAAGGCGGCGCGAATTTCATGGGCCTGTGCCCGTTTCACAGCGAAAAATCGCCCAGTTTCACGGTCAGCCCGACCAAGCAGTTCTACCATTGCTTCGGTTGCGGCGCCCACGGCACCTCGATCGGTTTTCTGATCGAGTATTCCGGCATGGGCTTTGTCGACGCCGTCAAGGATTTGGCGCAGAACGTCGGCATGGTCGTGCCCGAGCAGGATGACAAGATACCGCCGGCCCAGCGCGCGCAAATGGCCGCGCAAAGCCTGGCGCTGACCGAGGCGATGACGCGCGCCAGCGATTTTTACCGCTCGCAGCTGCGCGGCGCCACCGACGCCATCGCCTATTTGAAGAACCGCGGCCTGACCGGCGAAATCGCCGCCCGTTTCGGCCTCGGCTACGCGCCGGCCGGCTGGGACAACCTGCGCTCCATCTTCCCCGATTACGAGGCGGTGGCGCTGGCCGAGGCCGGCCTGGTGATCGACAAGGTGGACGAGGACGGCGGCAACCGCAAGCGTTACGACCGCTTCCGCGAGCGCGTGATGTTTCCGATTAAAAACACCAAGGGCCAGGTCATCGCCTTTGGCGGCCGGGTCCTCGACCACGGTGAACCGAAGTACTTGAATTCTCCCGAAACGCCTTTATTTTCTAAGGGATTCGAGCTGTATGGCTTGTTCGAAGCGCGCCAGGCGATCCGCGATGCGGGTTATGTGCTGGTGACGGAAGGCTATATGGATGTGGTGGCGCTGGCGCAAATGGGTTTCCCGCAAGCGGTGGCAACCCTGGGCACGGCCTGCACCACCAACCACGTACAGAAATTGTTGCGTCAAACCGACACGGTGATTTTCAGTTTCGACGGCGACAAGGCCGGCCGCCGCGCCGCGCGGCGCGCGCTGGAAGCCTGTCTGCCGCACGTGACGGACAACAAGACCATCAAGTTCCTGTTCCTGCCGACCGAGCACGACCCGGATAGCTACGTCCGCACCTACGGCAACGAGGCGTTCGAACAGGAGATACACGAAGCGATGCCGCTGTCGCAGTTTCTGATCAAGGAAGCGGTCGGCGAGCACGATTTGCAAAGTCCGGAGGGCCGGGCCCGCGCCCAGTTCGACGCCAAGCCGATGCTGCAGTCGATGACGCCGACGTCGCTGCGCCTGCAGATCGTGCGCGGCCTGGCGCAGTTGACGCAGAGCACGCCGTCCGAGATCGAGGTGCTGTTCGAGCTGGCCAAGCCGGTCGCCGTGGCGCGCCAGGCGCCGCCCCGCACCGGGCGTCCGGTGCCGGTCGGGCTGGAGCTGCAGATCGTGCGGCTGCTGGTGGCGCATCCGCCGCTGGCGCTGGACATCGACACGGCGGCATTGGCGGCGTTCCAGTATTTTGGCGCCGAACCGGCCGAGCGGCTGACGCAGCTGGTCGGGGCGGCGCAGGCGCTGGGGCCGAACGGCAGTTTTGCGGCCTTTGCGCAACATCTGAAGTCGCAGGGCGAGGAGTACGACGGCATCATCTCCGAGATCGTCAAGGAGCCTGAGTCGGACTTCGATGCGGTGCGGCTGTTCCTGCGCGGCGCGATCCGCCAGGTCAAGAACGACGCGCTGAAGCAGGAGCTGAGCCAGCTGTTTGCGGCGGGGCTGTCGTCCGACGAGATCGGCGTGCGCTACCGCGAGCTGACGTCGCAGCAGGACCAGTTGCTGCGCGAGGCGCAGGCGGAGTTGGCTAGCAGGTAGGTTGTGGCAATAGTTGTCGGGCGTTTTGTGATGTAATGTTTCTGTCATTCTTCCGGGGCGGGAAGTGGGGTTTCCGCCTCTGGAAATTGAAAAGTGACGTGCTATAATAAAACGCTAAGTGTTGTATGTTTTGGCATCGTTTTCCAGTTCAGAGTGTGTTTGTTTTCAGTAAGTTAGGCTCTTGATCGACGCGGAAAGACAGGTGTCGGCGGCCAGGGCCAGCTTTGGTTTAGTTCAGCGCGCTGCGCTGTTTAGCAAACGTTCTGTTTGCTTTCTAACCTAGTCATGGTTTCTTGCCCCCACGCACGTGTCTGATGCAGTAGAATTTCTGCCAATCGCGGTGGAGTTCTGTTGAGATCGGTCGGCCTGACCGGGTGTAAGTAAGTCGTAGTATTGTCGAACTTGTGCAGTCGGCAAGTTCGAAGACGTAGGTTCGCAAGAGCCGCAAGAAACTTTATCCTAAATAAGCAAGTCGTTGTGTAATCGAAAGCGCCTGTGCCAATCAAGAAACCTGAATCCAAAGCGGCTGCAAAGCCGAGCAAAGTGACCGCAAAATCCGCGAAAACGGCGGACAAGCCGGAAACGCGTGTCGCCAGCAACCCGCCTGTGGTCAGCCAGACCACGGACGCGGCGACGCTCGCCGCCATCGATACCTCGGGCTACGTGCTGCCGTCGGTCAAAGTGCCGGGCCGGCGCGGGCGCAAACCGAAAGAATTCCAGCCCGAAAACGATGAAGTCGCCGCGCTGAACGCGGTCGAACGCGCGGAACTGAAGGCCGTCGACAAGGCCAAGGCCAAGGACCGCAAGGCCAAGGAAAAGGCGCTGCTGAAGGACGCTTTCTCGTCGGACACGGAAGCCACCGAGGAAGAACTCGAGCGCCGCCGCCAGAAACTCAAGACACTGATCAAGTTCGGCAAGGAACGTGGTTTCCTCACGTACGCCGAGATCAACGATCACCTGCCCGAGAATATCGTCGATCCGGAAGCGATCGAGGGCATCATCGGCACCTTCAACGACATGGGCATCGCCGTCTACGAGCACGCGCCGGACGCCGAGACCCTGCTGCTGTCGGACAACGTCGCCACCGTGACCAGCGACGACGAAGCCGAAGCGGCCGCCGAAGCGGCGCTGTCGACCGTCGACTCCGACTTCGGCCGCACCACCGACCCGGTGCGCATGTACATGCGCGAGATGGGCTCGGTCGAGCTGCTGACCCGCGAAGGCGAGATCGAAATCGCCAAGCGCATCGAAGATGGCCTGAAAGACATGATCCAGGCGATTTCCGCCTGTCCGGTGACGATCGCCGAGATCATCGCCGCCTCCGACCGCATCCGCGCCGATGAAATCAAGATCGACGAGATCGTCGACGGCCTGGTCGACGACAGCGAAGAAGTCGCCGCGCCGGTAGCGGCCGCGCCGGCCGAAGAGGACGAGGAAGAAGAGGAAGAGGAAGAAGAGGAAGAAGAGGAAGAGGAAGAAGCGAGCGCTTCGGGCGCCGCCGGTTTCTCGGCCGAACAGCTGGAAGCGTTGAAAAACGCCGCGCTGGAAAAATTCGACACCATCTCCCTGCAGTTCGACAAGATGCGCCGCGCCTTCGAGAAGGAAGGCTACAACTCCAAGGCCTACATCAAGGCGCAGGAAGCGATCTCGTACGAACTGCTGGGCATCCGCTTCACCGCCAAGGTGGTCGAGAAGCTGTGCGACACCTTGCGCGGCCAGGTCGACGAAGTGCGTCACATCGAGAAGCAGATCCTCGACGTGGCCGTGAACAAGTGCGGCATGCCGCGCGCCCACTTCATCAAGGTCTTCCCTGGCAATGAAACCAACCTGGAATGGGTGGACGGCGAAGTGGCCGCGGGCCACGCCTACAGCGCCATCCTGGGCCGCAACATTCCGACCATCAAGGAACTGCAGCAGCGCCTGATCGACCTGCAGGCGCGCGTCGTGCTGCCGCTGCCGGACCTGCGCAACATCAACCGCCAGATGGCGGCCGGTGAAATGAAGGCGCGCAAGGCCAAGCGTGAAATGACCGAGGCCAACTTGCGCCTGGTGATTTCGATCGCCAAGAAATACACCAACCGTGGCCTGCAATTCCTCGACCTGATCCAGGAAGGCAATATTGGCTTGATGAAGGCGGTCGACAAGTTCGAATACCGCCGCGGCTACAAATTCTCGACCTACGCGACGTGGTGGATCCGCCAGGCCATCACGCGCTCGATCGCCGACCAGGCGCGCACCATCCGTATTCCGGTGCACATGATCGAGACCATCAACAAGATGAACCGGATTTCCCGCCAGATTCTGCAGGAAACCGGCGCCGAGCCGGACCCGGCCACGCTGGCCATCAAGATGGAGATGCCCGAGGACAAGATCCGCAAGATCATGAAGATCGCCAAGGAGCCGATTTCGATGGAGACGCCGATCGGCGACGACGACGATTCGCATCTGGGCGACTTCATCGAGGACAACAACACGCTGGCGCCGTCCGACGCGGCGCTGCACGCGTCGATGCGCGGCGTGGTCAAGGATGTGCTCGACTCGCTGACGCCGCGCGAAGCCAAGGTGCTGCGCATGCGCTTCGGTATCGAGATGTCGACCGACCACACGCTGGAGGAGGTCGGCAAGCAGTTCGACGTCACCCGCGAGCGCATACGCCAGATCGAAGCCAAGGCCCTGCGCAAGCTGCGCCACCCTAGCCGTTCCGACAAGCTGAAAAGCTTCTTGGAAGGCAACTAAGACTTGACTAGTGGCTGTGCTAGCCCTTATCCTCGCGAGTTCGTTTTATAAACGGACGCGCGTAGGAGGGGCCGGCAAGGCTTCCAGCGCATAGCAATACCCTGGGCCTCTAGCTCATGCTTGGTTAGAGCAGCGGACTCATAATCCGTTGGTGCCGTGTTCGACTCACGGGAGGCCCACCAATTTATTCAGTTTTGAAATCAAAGGGTTGGCCTCGCGCCAGCCCTTTGTTTTTTGCGCTTCAATCCTAGTTCTCAAGACTGAGCTCGTCTGGCCTCGCTACAATAAAATTTCTGGCGTCAGAAAACCCAAGCTGTTTGGGTTTTGTTACACTGACTACAGTCTTAAGAGTCGGCGGCATGCGTTGTCGTCATTTATCTGACGATCGTCGTCCTGCTAAAGCGGACAAAGCCTTGGCGCAAATCGCGAGCGATTTGAGTGGCAACATCGAGTTGCTCTGCAAGATGTGGGAGGAAGTTCATGGACATTATTAATGACCAAACAGTTGAAGCCGCCAATCGCCGTGGGGCGGCAAAAAAAGCTACCTACCCGAGCGTTGTGGCTGCCCGCTATGACCGCCGAATTTCCCGCATCGTGATCTCTCTCGATACCGGCCTTGATTTATCTTTTTCCCCGCACCACGCTCAAAGCTTCGAAGCAGCACGTCCGGAAGATCTGGACGTTGTGGAGATCAGTCCTTCCGGCTTGGGCGTTCACTTTCCAAAGATCGATGTGGATATTTATGTGCCCAGCTTGATTGAGGGATTATTAGGTTCCAAGCGTTGGATGGCGGCTCAAAATGGCAGGGTAGGAGGGAAAGCGACAACGTCAGTAAAGGGCGCCGCAGCTCGAAAAAATGGGCTCTTGGCGGTCGCCCGAAAAAGAGCGATGCGGAAAAGATTTCTGCGAAGCTCCGTAAGCTACCGCGTGCTGACCAAGATTGACGTCACTCTGGCGTCAATGTGCTAATCTAAGTTTCAACTGTACGCAATGCGAGGTACCTTCGATGAGCGCGATCGTGGAAAAAGGCCGAATTTCGGCACGACTTGATACCGTCTCGATTGAGCGGTTGCAGCGGGCTGCCGATCTTTCTGGCGCAACTCTGGATCAGTTTGTGGTCCAAGCCGCAATGGAGAAGGCTGATCAGGTCATCGACCATAAGCAAACGATCTTCTATTCTCGTGAAGACGCAGCCTTATTCATCGACATGCTTGATAATCCTCGTCCCGCAAATGCCAAGCTGGTGAGAGCATTTGAGCGGTACATGGATGAGGTGACAAATGGGGCGCTCGATAGTGCCGCTGGCGGCGTTACATGATGTCAAAGAATTTGACTGCGGCGATCCCGACTTAAATGCCTGGCTGTGTCAGACTGCCCGGCAGCATCAGAAGAAGCTTTCCTAAATTACCGAGCTGACAAACCCGCGCTTGGTATTCATACTACAATTGCCGCTCCATTCTCAACGACAGGAACTGGCAATGACAGATATGAACCGACGTGGTCTTGTTCTCGCTGCTGGTGGCGCCATCGCTGTAAGTGCCGTTGGCGCTCCTGTCTGGGCCGCGACTCCCCAACGCAAGCTGGGCTACGCGATTGTCGGCCTTGGCGGCTACGGTTTGGGCGTCATCATCCCGCAATTTAAAAACTGCGAACACAGCAAGCTGGTCGCGCTGGTCAGCGGCGATCCGGTGAAGGCGAAGCGCGTTGCGGCCGAATACGGCGTCCCCGAGCGCAGCATCTATAACTACGACAACTACGACAGCATCAAGGACAACCCGGACATCGATATCGTCTACGTCTGCCTGCCGGTGTCCATGCATGCGGAATACACGATCCGCGCGGCGAAGGCCGGCAAGCACGTGTTGTGCGAGAAGCCGATGGCGCTGTCGAGCGCGGAGTGCGAGTCCATGATCGCCGCCTGCAAACAGGCCGGCAAGAAGCTGATGATCGGCTATCGCTGCCACTTCGAGCCGACCAACCTGGAAGCTCGGCGCCGCGCGCGCGCCGGCGAGATCGGCAAGCTGCGCTACTTCCGTTCCGAGCACGGTTTCGTCCAAGGCAATCCGTCGGCATGGCGGCTCAAGAAGGCGATGTCGGGCGGCGGCTCGCTGATGGACATGGGCATCTACGCGCTGCAGGCGGCGCGCTACATGACGAACGAGGAACCCATCGCCGTCTACGCGCATGAGCGCACCGACCGTTCCGATCCGCGCTTCCGCGAGGTCGAGGACATGATCGAGTTCGAACTGGAGTTCCCGTCCGGCGTGATCGCGTCCTGTATGTCGATGTATAGCGCCAACCAGAACCACATCCTGCTGATGGGCGACAAGGGCCGGATCGAGCTGGAACCCGGCACCGGCTATCACGGCAACCGGCTGTGGGTGGGTAACGGACGTACCGAAGAGATCACTCCGCCACCGGGACCCGGCGCGACGCAATGGGCCGGCCAGCTGGACCACATGGCGCGGTGCGTGATCGATAACCGCGAGCCCATCGTCGCCGGCGAAGAGGGCTTGCGCGACATGCGCATCATCGAGGCGATCTACCGCTCCGCGCGGGAGCAGAAGCGGATCGCTCTCAAGGCTTAGTGCGTGCCGGCCGCTTCGGCGATCTTGACGTCGAACATCGAGATCACCAGGTCGGCCTGCTCCAGCAGGGCTTTCAACGGGAAGCCGTCTTCCAGCGCGACCACCGCGCCGTCTGCGATCAGCGCGTCGGCGACGCTGCCTGTCGGCGTGTGCGGCATGAAGGCGAAATGCGGGAAGATGGCGTTGCCGTGCTGGGCGATGTCGCGCAAGGTGCGCGGCGCCGCGCGCAACAGGCCGTTGCGCACGTGGCGCTGGCGATCTTCGATGCGCTGCTTGAGCCGTGCCGACAGCCGGACTATCTCACCGTTCAAGCGGTCGACCTCGGCCTGCAGCTGACGCAGCTCATCGTCGCCCAGCGCTTCTTCCCACTGCGTCAGCTTCAGCAGTCCGCGCTTGTGCAGGCTTTGGCGCTGCAAGTCGATCTCGATAGTGGCAAGACGCGCCTGATGCGTTTCCAGATCCTGCGCTTCGTTGGCATCGCCGTTGGCGCGGTGCCATTTGTCGTTGAAATCGAATACCAGGCCGTCGAAATAAAAATACATCGGCAGTCCGGATTCCAGCAATTGCTTGGGTGGCTTGTTCCAGCGCTCAGCCAGTTCGGCCAGCGTCAGGGTGATAGGTTCTATGGTGGGCATTATTGTCCGCTTGATCAGCGCAGGAATTTGCGCATGAAGATGGTGGCCTGCGGGTTGTCGTTGTAGCGCTCGCAGCGTTCGTAGCCCAGCCGTCCGTAGAGCGTGATGGCGGCGTGCAGGTCGTCCTTGGTGTCGAGATAGACGGCGTTGTAGCCGACTTGCAAGGCGTGGGTTTCCAGCGCCTGCATCAATGCTTCCGCCAAGCCGCGGCGACGGTATTTGTCGGCCACGTACAGGCGCTTGCATTCGGTCGCGTTGGCCACTTCCGCCAGCGGACGCATGGCCACGCAGGCCGCCGGCGCGCCGTCGACATAGGCGATCCACATGGCCGAGCTGGCGTCGTTGAGGAAGGCGCGGATGGCGTCGTCGTCATCGCGTAGAACCACACCGATGACGTCGAAATATTCGTACAGCAGATGCCGTGCATCGTCGAGCTGGGCGGCTGTGGCGCGGATCACGGGGGAGGACTGGGACATTTGGCAACTATATCCACGGTGTACGGTACAGTCAACGGCCGCGCATGTAAAATGGCGCCTTCCCTTAGCGGAGTAGCGAAGATGATGTTTCTAAAAGTTCCGTTTGCGGAAAAAGACGAAGCCAAGGCGCTGGGCGCGCGCTGGAACGGCGAGCGCAAGGCCTGGTATGTCCCGGACGGCAAGCCGACCGAACCGTTCGAGCGCTGGCTGGCGCCGGGCGGCGCGGATTTCGTGCCGGCCAAGGCGTCGGTGGCGCCCAAGGCCAAGCCGCTGTCGGTGGATTCGTACATCGGCAAGTCGGTCGTCGGCAAGTTCTACATGGAACTGCCGCATGACTGCAATCCTTTCGAAACCTGCCCGGTCTGCGCGCCGGCGCTGGCCACCTCCGGCTGGCAAGCCGCGCACGACGGCGTCGAACAAATGCTGGCGACCTTGCGGGCCTAGGCTGGCGACATGCGGACCGGGGATAGACCAACCCAGCCCGTCGTCAGTTTCCAGCAGACTGGTGATGTGTTCGAGGCCTTGTTTCAAAGCATACAGGGTGGCGAGAAGCACGCGCGGCCGCCGCTGGAACTGGTGCCGGATTCGCCTTTTCTCAAGTTTATGGAAGTGGGCTACGCGCTGCGCGCCTGCCTGGAAGACCGGTCGCGCCGCGACTATCTGCTGCAGCGCTTGCGTCCCCATGTAAGCGTCATCGTCGGGACTCTGCCGGCCGGCATACTGCCGCATGGCATGCTGCCGAGGACCGCGGCGCCGGCCGGCTTCCGCTCGCTGGAGCAGATCGGCGATGCCGAAGTGCGGGCCTGGCTGGTCGAAGATGCGGGACTCATCTACGGCGAACTGCAGCGCTACGAACTGGAAAATTACTTCGACGTGATCGCTCCGCTGATCCGTCCCGGCGGCGTCATGGTCGATCTGGGCAGCGGGCTGGGCAAGGTGGTGATGTCCGCAGCGCTGGCGTTTCCCTTTCAGCGCTGCATCGGCGTGGAGTTGCTGGGCTACCGTCATCGCCTGGCTGTGCAGCGGCTGCAGACCATGCTGGGCCTGGCGCGCCAGGGATTGGCCTCCTTGCCGGCGCCGTTGTTGCCGGACGCACCGCTGCAGCTGCCGTTCGGCGCCCAGGCCAGCGGCCGCCATCTGCTTGAACTGGAGTCGCGCATCGCTTTCATCGAAGCGGACATGTTCAAGGTGGATGTGCGCGGCGCCAGCCTGGTGTTCCTGTACAGCACATGCTTCGGCCCTCTGATGGATGCCTTGGGCGACAAGCTGGCGCGCGAAATGCAGGAGGGCGCGCTGGTGAGTACGACCACCTATGCGCTGAAACATCCGGCATTCAAGCTGCTGCATTATTTCCCCGCCGGTACCGTGGCGTGGACCAACGTCATGCTTTACCAGCGTACTGGGCCGTTGCAGTCATCGCCGCTGGCGGAAACCGGCGGCGCGTACGAGCCGGACCCGGCCGCATGGGAAGAGCGTGCCCGGCAGGATATGGCGGCCTTGGACGGAAAAGCTTAAAGCAGCCATTTACGTGCAGTAGAGATCACGTTGTCGGACAATAAGCGGGTAAACGGCGTCTGGATATCCCACATATGCCAGATCAGCGGCACGTCCAGGTAGTCGCCGGGAGTCAGGTCGACCAGGGTTCCGGCCTTCAATGCCGGTTCGCACTGCAGTATCGGCAGCATGCCGTAGCCGAAGCCCGCTTCGACGAAGCGTACAAATCCATCGGAGCTGGCAAACGCGTGATGCGGATAGTGGCCGGTGTAGCCGGTGCGTTGGGCGATAAAGCGTTCCTGCAGCATGTCCTTGCGGTCGAATTCCAGGACCGGCGCCTGCTGCACCGCCATTGACGTCATGCCGTCCGGGAACCAGCGCGCGGCAAACGCTGGACCGGCGACGCACAGGTAGCGCATGACGCCGAGCGGAGTGGACGTAGTTCCCGCAACTTGCGCCGTTTCGCTCGTAACGCAGCCGAAAACACGGCCTTCCCGCAACATCGTCAAAGTATGGTCCTGGTCGTCGAGGCGGATGTGCAGCATGCAGTCGCCACTGCTCATCAACGGCGTGACGGCCTCCTGCAGCCATGTCGCGGCGCTGTCGGCATTGACCGCGATGGCAATTTCCGGCTTTGCCTCGCCCGCCTCGGGACGCTCGAACAAGGCCGCCTCCAGCAAACGCACCTGGCGATAGTGGGCAATCAGGCGCTGGCCGGCCTCGGTAGGCGAGGGCGGCTGGCTGCGCACGATCAGCAGCTCTCCGGCACTGTTTTCCAGCATCCGTATCCGTTGCGAGACGGCGGACTGCGTAATCGACAGCGCGGCGGCGGCCTTGTCGAAGCTGCCGTAATCGATCACTGCATCCAGTGCCGCCAGCCCCCGGTAATCGACTTGCTTCATTAGGGTCTCTAATATTTACTCAATAATATTAATTATACTTATCTTCGCACGGGATTTAAGCTGGCGCCATTGTTCAGGAGAGAAAAAATGGAAGCCACAGCTTTTTTGAAAGGTATCGGACTCGGCGGCAGTCTGATCGTCGCGATCGGGTCGCAAAACGCCTATCTGTTGAGGCAGGCGCTCAAGCGCGAATTCGTGCTGACCTGCATCGCGATTTGCATCGCCTGTGACGTCGTGCTGATCGGCGCCGGCGTCGCGGGCATGGGCCAGTTGATCGTCGAGGCGCCGGCACTGCTGTTCTGGATTAAGATTGCCGGCGCCGGTTTCCTGTTCTGGTACGGCCTGCGAGCGGCGCGATCCGCACTGAATCCCGGCGCGATGCTGGCCGGTGATGGGGCGCCGGCCGGCGACCGCGGCACAGTCATTGCGGCCATGCTGGCCTTCAGCCTGCTGAATCCGCATGTTTATCTGGACACGGTAGTTCTGCTTGGCTCGATCGGCGGGCAGCAGCCAGGTAATGGCCGGATGTATTTCGCGCTGGGCGCCATGCTCGCTTCCATCATATGGTTCAGCGGCCTGGGATTGGGAGCGCGGTATTTGACGCCGGTCTTCGCCCGGCCGAGGTCGTGGCAGATACTGGACGCCATCATCGCGCTAGTGATGTGGATCCTGGCTGTATCTTTGTTCATTTGACGCTAACTTGCCCGGATTTCGCGTATGCCCTTGCCGAGCCGGCGGCGCAGCAGCGTGCGCAATGTCACGCCGTCCGCATAGCCGACCATGGCCGCGATACGGTCGATATTGTGGCTGCTGGTCTTAATCAGGTGCACCGCCTGTTCGATGCGCAAGTCCTGCACATAGCTGACCGGTGTTTTGCCCAGCACCTCCTGTAACCGGCGCGCCAGCGTGCGTTTGCTGGTGGCCAGTTCGGTGGCGGCCTCGTCGAGGCTGAATCCTTGATCCATGTGGTCGCGTATCCAGCGGTCGAAGCGCTGGATCAGCGGATCGGCATTGGCCAGATGGTCGGAAATCACATAGGCCGATTGCGATGGCCGGGAGTCGATCACCAGATAGCTCGCCACCAGCGCCGCCAGCTCGGGGCTGGCCTGGCGTATCAGCCACAGCGTCATGTCCAGATGGCTGAGCGCGGCGCCGCCGGTCACAAACTGGCCGGAGCCGACCACCATGCGGCTGGTGTCCAGTCTGACTTTCGGATAGCGCTGGCGGAAGTAGGCGGTCAGCCACCAAGTAGTGGTGGCCTCCTGTCCATCGAGCAGTCCGCTTTCCGCCAGCACGAAGGTGCCGATGCAGGCAGCGGCGATGCGTGTTCCGCTGCTTGCCCAATTTTTAAGCAAACCGATGGCTTCCGTGACGTCGTCGCGGGCCAGCGCCGGCTGCAGCGTGGCTGGCATTTTGTAGCCCAGCGCGGGCACGACCACCAGGTCCGGCACCGGCATGCCGGCTGCGGCCACCACCGGCACGCCGAATCCCAGCGCGCTGCGTACCGTCGGGCGGACGCCGACTATCGTCACGTTGAACTGCACCGAGGGCCCGTTTTGCAGCGCGACGAGCTCGTTGGCGGTGCCGAAAGCGTCAAGGACGGTCGCCAGGCCGGTGTCAAACACTCCTTCCAGGGCCAGGATAGTGATGTTCATGATTTCGGCAAGATCAATACTAAAGATGTCAATCGTGCCAGTATCGCAGCGGTGGAGGCCTCTGTAAAGTGGATCCCATCGCAGCCGCGATTTATTGCAACATTAAGGAGATCAGCATGATCAAGCACGCACTGTTTGCCCGTTTTGAAGCGAAGCCGGGGAAGGAAGCCGACGTTAAACAATTCCTGGAACTGGGCCTGTCGCTGGCCAACCAGGAGGCGCAAACTCCGATTTGGTTTGCCCTGCAGTTGTCCGACAGCGTATTTGGCGTATTCGATGCGTTCGAGAATGAAGCGGGCCGCCAGGCACATTTGAACGGGCCTATTGCTCAAGCCTTGATGGCGAAAGCGGACGAATTGTTCGTGCGCGCGCCGACGATAGAGGCGATAGAAGTGCTGGGACTGAAAAACAGTTAAAGCGTCAACCCTCGCCATAGAGTTTCAAAGCCGGCGGCACAATAATCTGTGCCGTCTTTTTTTTGCTACTTTCTATATAAACCATCGTGGTTTCAGCCAATACGCTAAACATGGCGTCGATGAAATTTACAGGATAATCCCGGATTAATTCATCGTTGATGCTGTTCTGCATTAATTCAATTAAAGCCGAAAAAGGAGGCGACCCGGCGGCCCGGCTTTCTTCGGTAATCTGATCGGACAGGCGTAATTCCCCGGCACTTTCATTTTCACCGGACTTTGCGCACCCCAATGGACGTGTCGACCAAACGCCGCGTGCGGCAAATTCGGCAAGCGCGGCATTAATGATGGCAGTGCGTTTGTCTTCGCTACGTGGCGCAGTGCGCAGCCCGGCACCCAAGCGCTCCAAGCTCAAAACTGGCAAGTACGTGCCAATTTTTAGCATAAAAAGCATGCTTGCAGCATTGGAGCCGGGGCAAAACCTTGATTGTGCCAATAGGCAACACTGGAATCGGGATGGAATACCGCTGCCGCTGTCGTTCGGCATACAATGCAGATAGTCACTTTGATACGCTCTCCAGGATCCTGGTCCCGAAACGGCAGATATATATGAGCACGGACCTCAGTAATTACGCCCACCTCTCCGCAGTAGCAGCCGCATTCGCGGCAGACGCTATTCTGAGCTCATTGCTGGTTTTTCTCTGGCTTATGCAGCGCAAGGAAAAACATGCGCTGTTCTGGGGTATTGGCCAGCTATCCGTGATGAGCGGAATCATCGTATGGTTCATTGGCGACACCATATTATCCGAATCGCTGCGTATTCCTTTGTGTGCATTCCTTCTTACTGTCGGCATGCTGGGTTATTGGAGCGGCACCAAATTCTTTCTTGGTGAATTGTCTCCAACTCAAATACGCTGGATATTTCCCTCAGGCGTATTGATCACCGGAATATTCTATTTAATCTGGCATAATAATCCCGCCATATTGGCGCCCGGCAGCGCCTTTGCACTCGGCACCGTGATGCTGTGGTGTGGTCAGAGATTAATGAGCGGGAAAAATCGCTATCGGCTGCTGGGATTAACGCTGGTCTTGCGTGGTGGGTTTAATTTGCTCAGCGCCGTCACGCTGGGGCCGGAATTGTATTTAATCTGGTTCGTCGGCACCACCATATTGAAAACCCTCAGCATGCTGGGTTTGATTTATGCGGTTCAAGAGGAAATCCAGCAGCGTTACGCGCGCACCATCGATAGCCTGAGCAATGGTTTCCTGATACGCGACCGCCGTGGATATGTCATCGTGGCCAACGAGCGCTGCGCCCGCTTATTGGGATGCAATAAACCTTCCGATCTGATCGGCCGCCATGTCAGCGAGTTGCTGCCCGGCCTGACCCGTCAAATGGCGGACGATTATTTCCGCCGTTTCGAGGCGCCAGGCGCCGAGTACCCCGTGGTGGAAACGGCAATGTTTACGCTGCATAACGGTCACAAGTTGCCCGTCGAAATGCTGGCGTCGCCGTACGTGGAGCGCGGCCGGCTGTACTGCCTGGTACAACTGCTGGACATCAGCGAGCGCAAGAAAAAGGACGACCTGCTGTACCGGGCGGCCCGTATCGATCCGGTCACCGGCTTTTTCAACCGCCACGCGATGTCGCAGCGGCTGGCGGAGGCGGTGGAAAGCGCCGCCGCCACGGAGGGCGAATGCGCGCTGCTGTTCATCGACCTGGACAAGTTCAAGCGCGTCAACGATTCCTTCGGCCATGCGGCTGGCGACGAGCTGCTGCGCCAGGCGGCCGGCCGCCTGCATGACGTGCTGCGGCCGCAGGACGTGCTGGCCCGCTTTGGCGGCGACGAATTCATCGTCCTGATCCCCGGCCTGCCGCGCGGCGCGGCCGAGCAGATGGCGGCCGATTGCGCCGGCCAGGTCATCGCGGCGATGGCCACCTGCTTCAATGTATCGCACCACATGATCGGCGTATCGGCCAGCGTCGGTGTTGCCTGTTATCCAATGCACGGCGGCGATAGCAACACACTGGTACGCAACGCCGACATCGCCATGTACGAGGCCAAGAAGAGCGGACGCGGCGAGTTGCGCTTCTTTAACGACGCGATGAACGCCTCCGCCAAGGACGCGCTGGTGATCGACGGCGCCCTGCGCGGCGCCATCGAGGCCGGAGAATTCCATCTGGTCTATCAGGCCATCACCAATGCCCGCACCGGCAAGCTGACCAAGGTGGAGGCGCTGCTGCGCTGGGACAGCGCTTTATTGGGCCGCGTGGCCCCGGACCGTTTTATCCCAGTCGCGGAAGATAGCGGCATGATCGTGGGAATTGGCACCTGGGTGCTGGAAGAAGCGTGCAGGCAGGTGGCCTGCTGGCAACCGGGGGAGCTGGGCGACATCACGCTCAGCATCAATGTCTCGGCCTGGCAGCTGGCCGATCCCGGCTTTGTCGGCCTGGTGCGTCAGGCGCTGGAGCGCCATGGCTTGCCGGCCCGCCAGCTGGAACTGGAGCTGACCGAGCGCGTGCTGATCGACGACGGCGGCACGGTGCGCGAGGTGCTGGCGCAGCTGCGGACGCTGGGCGTCGGCATTTCGCTGGACGATTTCGGCACCGGCTATTCCTCGCTCAGCTACCTGACGCAATTCCAGCTCAACACGCTGAAAATCGACCGCGCCTTTGTCATGGACATCGAACATAGCGAGCGCAGCAACAATCTGGTGCACGCGATCATCGCCATGGGACACAGCCTGGGCCTGCAACTGGTGGCGGAAGGCGTGGAAACGGCTGGCCAGGCGGCGATCCTGGAAAAGATGGGCTGCCACTACCTGCAGGGCTATCACATCTCGCGCCCGATCCCGCCGGACGAGTTGCAAGTGTTTGCCGACAAGCTGCCGGCGCAGCCGCTGGTCGACAATTTCGTTATTTGACGCCAGCGGCAGCCGCCGCCGCGTCCGGCAGTTTTTGCGCCGCCTCGTCACGCGTCAGTATCCAGATGCGGTCGATATTGCCGTTGCCGTCCACCGTGTAGTTGACCACGATATCGCTGCCGCGCAGCGAGGCCGGCATTTCTATCATGTTGTCCTGGTTAAAGATGCGCGCGGCCGGCGACAGCTGGCGTACCTTGCCGTCGATGGTCACGTCGGGAAAATAGCCGGGCGTCATTTTGCCGCGCAGCGCGTTGGCGGGGAAGGGACGTTCAAAGGCCAGCGCGGACAGGCTCAGCAGGCCAGACAGCAGCAAGGCAATCGATGCAATCGATGCAATAGGTCGCGCCATGAACAGCTCCGATGGAAAAATCCAAGCTTACCCGATTATTTTCCCATCGTGGTGAACATCGCCAGCACGGCCGCCGCCATGACGCCGGTGCACAGCCAGCCCAGCACGGTCAGGCGGCGCGAGATCACCAGCTTGCCCATCACCGACGGCCGCGCCGCCAGCAGCATCACCACCGCCATGATGGGCACCGAGATCACGCCGTTGACCACCGCGCTCCAGTACAGCGCCTTGATCGGATCGACATGGGTGAAGCACAGCGCGGTGCCGATCGCCGTCGAGGCGATGATGATGCCGTAGAATTTTTTCGCCCCCGACATCTCCAGCTCCAGGCTGTTTTTCCAGCGCATCGCGCCGGCGATGGCGTAGGCGGCCGAGCCCGCCAACACCGGCACCGCCAGCAGGCCGGTGCCGATGATGCCCATGCTGAACAGCGCGAACGCGAAGTCGCCGGCGATCGGCCGCAGCGCCGACGCCGCCTGCGCCGACGACTCGATCTGCGTCACGCCATGCGCGCCCAGCGTGGCGGCGGTGGTCAGCATGATGAACATCGCCACCAGGTTGGAGAAGCCCATGCCGACCACGGTGTCGATCTTGATGCGCTTCAGCTGTGATGGCGCCTGCTCGCTCGCATGCTTGAGCGCCTTGGCCTGGGGATCGGCACGCAAGTCCTCCACTTCCTGCGAGGCTTGCCAGAAGAACAGATACGGGCTGATCGTGGTGCCGAAGATCGCCACCACCATGGTGATGTACACCGGCTGCCACGACAGTTTGGGCAGCAGCGCATCGTGCAGCACCGTCAGCCACGGCAGCTTGAGCAGCAGCGCGGTGCCGACATAGGCCAGCAGGCTCAGCGTCAGCCATTTCAGCACGCGCACATAGCGGCTGTACGGCAAGGTCACCTGCAGCGCCAGCGACAGCAGGCCGGCGGCCGCCGCATACCAGTGCGCGCCGCCGCCGGCCAGCAGCTGCACCGCCTGGCCCATGGCGGCGATGTCGGCGGCGATGTTGATGGTGTTGGCCACCAGCAGCAGGCCGACGATGGCGTACAGCAGCGGCGCCGGAAAGTGGCGGCGGATATTGGTCGCCAGGCCGTGTCCGCTGACCCGGCCGATGTGCGCGCTGATCGCCTGGATGCCGACCATCAGCGGATACGTCAGCAGCACCGTCCACAGCATGCCGTAGCCGAACTGCGCGCCGGCCTGCGAATAGGTGGCGATGCCGCTGGGGTCGTCGTCGGCGGCGCCGGTGATCAGGCCCGGGCCCAGTTTGCTCAACCAGCCCGCTTTTGCCGCCGGTGCCGGTGACGGTGTGCTCATGTCCATAGTGCTCTCCCTTTGTTCCATGCTAGGTCGGCGCCATGGGAGAGTCCGTACGTTGGCGTACGCTGGACATGTTGCCATGTCACCAATATGTCACAGCGCCGTCATCGCAACGTCATATGCGCTTCCTACAATCTTGCCAGTTTAGTTCCAGACTAGTTTCCACTAACCAGCAAGAAAGAAAAACAATCATGCAACAGCGCTTCCCTTTGAAACCTTTGTGCCTGGTGGTACTGCAAACCTTGGCTTTCCACGCTTACGCAACGGACGCGGCCGACGACAGCTCGGTCGCCGGCGCCATCGTCGGTCCGGTACAAACGGTGGAAATCACCGGCCGCGGCCAGTCGCGCCAGGTGCAGAACATCAACAAGGCCGATCTGGCCGAAGCGCTGCCGGGCACCAGCCCGTTGAAGGTGCTGGAAAAACTGCCGGGCGTGAACTTCCAGTCCTCCGACCCGTTCGGCGCCTATGAATGGTCGACCCGCTTCAGCATCCGCGGCTTCAACCAGAACCAGCTGGGCTTCACGCTGGACGGCATCCCGCTCGGCGACATGAGCTACGGTAACAACAACGGCCTGCACATCAGCCGCGCCGTCTCGTCGGAAAACATCGGCAGCGTGTCGGTGTCGCAGGGCGCCGGCTCGGTCGGCACCGCGTCGACCAGCAACCTGGGCGGCACCGTGCAATTCTTCACGCTGGCGCCGACCGACGAGCGCGGCCTGACCTTCGCGCAAACCTTCGGCAGCGATTCGACCTCGCGCACCTTCGCCCGCGTCGATACCGGCCTGATCAACGGCGCGGTCAAGGCCTTCATCAGCGGCACCCGCCAGCGCACCGACAAGACCAAGGGCGCCGGCGGCCAGGACCAGGACCAGCTGAACTCGCGCTTCGTGTTCAACTTCGGCGAAAACAGCCTGACCGGCTTCGTCAACTACTCCGACCGCCGCGAAGTCGACTACCAGGACGTGTCGCTGGAAATGGTGCGCCGCCTGGGCTACGGCTGGGACAACTACCAGCCGGACTGGCAGCGCGCGGTCAATGCCGCCAAGGGCATCTACACCGGCGGCGTCAACAGCCTGGACGACGCCTACTACTCGGCCGGCGGCCTGCGCAAGGACACCATCGGCGGCCTGACGCTGGACCTGCACCTGACCCCGTCGCTCGACCTGAAGACCACGCTCTACCACCATGACAACGACGGCCAGGGCCACTGGTACACCCCGTACGTGGCGACCGACGCCGCCAATCCGATCTCGCTGCGCACCACCGAATACTCGATCGGCCGCGACGGCGTCACCAGCGACCTGAGCTGGGAACTGGGCAACCACACCATCACCGCCGGCGTCTGGGGCGAGCGCAGCAACCACACCGTCAGCCGCAACTACTACGGCGTGACCGGTCCGGCCGACACCATGTATTTCCTGGCCAATCCGTTCCGCACCGACTTCAAGCAGAACTTCATCACCACCACCTCGCAGTACTACCTGGCCGACACCGTCAGCGCCATGGACGGCAAGCTGAAGTTCAACGCCGGCTTCAAGGCGATGGACGTCGACATCAAGGCCACCAACATCGTCGGCACCCGCGCCGCCGGCGACCTGGACGCGCAGAAGAAATTCCTGCCGCAGGCCGGCGTCAACTACGCCATCAGCGCCGACGACGAGGTGTTCGCTTCCGCATCGAAAAACATGCGCGCGCACCAGCCCGGCGTGTCCGGTCCGTTCTCGCAGACCCAGGTCGCCTACAACGCCGGCAAGGCCAACCTGAAGCCGGAAACCTCGGTCAACGTCGACCTCGGCTACCGCTTCAAGCGCGCCGACATCCAGGGGTCGCTGGCTGTCTACAGCGCCAATTTCGACGACCGCCAGCTGAGCGTGGCCACCTGCGCCGGCATCGTCGGTTGCCCGTCGACCTTTGTCAACGTCGGCAAGGTCGACACCAAGGGCGTCGAAGCGATCGCCGTGTGGAAGTTCAACCGCGAAATCAGCTGGTTCAACTCGTACACCTTCAACGATTCCAAGTACAAGTCGAACTACATGGACGGCAGCACCCTGGTGGCCGTCAGCGGCAAGACCGTGGTCGATGCGCCGCGCAACCTGTTCAACACCGAAGCGTCGTATGAAAGCGGCACCTGGTTCGCCCGCGTCGGCGGCAAGTACACCGGCAAGCGCTACTACACCTACCTGAACGACGGCGGCGTGCCATCGTTCTGGCTGGCCAACCTGTCGGCCGGCTACAAGATGAAGAACCTGGGCGTGCTGAAAGACCTGTCGCTGCAAGTGAACGTCACCAACCTGTTCGACAAGCAGTACATCAGCACCATCGGTTCCAACGGCTTCCAGGCCAGCGACCCGACCGGCACCGCGCAAACGCTGCTGACCGGCGCGCCGCGCCAGCTGTTCGTCACCTTGAACGGCAAGCTGTAATGCGCCGCCTCGCGCTGGCCTGCTGCGGTGCCCTGATATCCTCGGCCGCCGCAGCGGCCGGTGCGAGCACAACGCCTATCGAGCACGTCATCGTGCTGGTGGGCGAAAATCGCACGTTTGACAACCTGTACGGCGTGTACCAGCCGCGCAAGGGACAGACGGTGTCCAACCTGTTGTCGAAGAAAATCGTCAACAAGGACGGCACGCCGGGTCCGCGCTTTGCCGACGCGGCCCAGAAGCTGGGCCTGTCCGCCGGCGCCTACACGCCGACGCCGGAATTCAACGGCGTCTACGGCGTCCTGCCGCAGCCTTGGGCCGGCGGCGCCTTCGGCCAGCGCCAGGACGTGCCGGACGCGCGCTTCCCGTCCAACCTGCCCAACGGTCCGTTCCAGATCACCCACCACGTCAGCTACGGCGCCCACACGGGCGACCCGACGCACCGCTTCTTCCAGATGTGGCAGCAGGTCGACGGCGGCAAGAACGATTACTTCGTCTGGGTGGCCGACCAGACCGGTCCCGGCCCCAGCAATCCCTATCCGACGCCGATGACGCCGGGCAAGACGCTGCAGGGCGGCGTGGCGATGGGCTTCTACAATATGTCCACCGGCGACGCGCCGCTGTTCAGGCGCCTGGCCGACCAGTACGCGATCGCCGACAACTACCACCAGCCCATCATGGGCGGCACCACCGCCAACTACTTCGCGCTGGCGACGGCCGACGTCGGCTACTACACGGAAAACGGCCAGGCCGCCGTGCCGCCGGCCAAGCTGATCGAGAATCCCGACGCCCAGCCCGGCACCAACAACTGGTACACCGAGGACGGCTATCGCGGCGGCACCTACGTCAACTGCGCCGACCCGGAACAGCCCGGCGTGGCCGGCATCCGCGCCCTGCTGGCCGGCCTGCCTTACCGCGCCTTCAACGACGGCAACTGCGCGCCCGGCCACTACTACATGGTCAACAACCTCGATCCGGCGTACGCGCCGTCGGGCGAGCCGCTGCCGCTGGGCCCGGACAAGTTCCTGCTGCCGCCGCAGTCGATGCCGCACATCGGCGACGCGATGACGGCCGGCGGCGTGTCGTGGAAGTGGTATAGCGGCGGCCGCAACGACGGCAAGAAGCTCGACAAGGAATACTGCGGCATGTGCGACACGCCGACCTTCTTCAGCTCGACGATGAACGGACCGGACAAGGACAAGCTGGTCGACCTGATGCAGTTCTATATCGACGTCAAGGACGCCGCCAGCTTCCCGGCGGTGGCGGTGATCGCCCCGTACGACAGCGTCTCCGGCCATCCCGGCTATGCGATGGAAACCAGCTTCGACGAACTGGTGGCCGGCGTCATGGAGCGGGTCAAGGCCAATCCTGCGCTGTGGAAGAGCACGGCGATCCTGGTCACCTTCGACGAGGGCGGCGGCTACTACGATTCAGGCTATGTGCAGGCGATCGATTTCTTCGGCGACGGCACGCGCATCCCGCTGATCGCCATTTCGCCGTGGGCCAAAAAAGGCGCGGTCGACCACACCTACTACGATCACGCGTCGATCGCCAAGTTCATCGAGCGCAACTGGTCGCTGCCGCCGATCTCGCCGCGCAGCCGCGACAACCTGCCCAACCCGGTGCACGGCAAGGCCGACCCGTACGTGCCGGTCAACCGTCCGGCCATCGGCGATTTGATGAATTTGTTTGACTTTTCCAACGCCCGTCGCTGACATTGTTGCCCCGCGCTCCACAACGCTGCATACTGACTGACCCAGTGCCGCGTTGAGGAGATCGCCATGAAATGGTTTTATGACCTGAAAATCGCCACCAAGCTGATCGTTTCCTTTGGCGCGGTCCTGGCGCTGACGCTGGCGATGGGCATCAGCGGCATCGTCTCGATGGCGCGCGTCAACCAGTCCTCCACCGACCTGGCGGAAAACTGGATGCCCAGCGTGCGCGCCGTGCTGGAGCTGCGCGCGGACGTCGGCGACTACCGCCGCTGGGAGCTGGCCCACCTGCTCAACGACGATGAAAAAGGCATGGCCGGCTACGAGAAGCGCATGGACGACACCATGGCCACGCTGAAGGCCCATCGCGCCGGCTACGAAAAGCTGATCTCCAGCCCGCAGGAAAAAGCGCTGGCCGGCGAATTCGATGCCGGCTGGACCTCGTTCATGGCCGAGCACGCCAAGATGATGACGCTGTCGCGCGCCAACCAGAAAGTCGAGGCGCGCGCCGTGGCCAGCGGCCAGTCGGCCAAGTTCCTCAGCGACATGACGGCTGCCGTCAACAAGCTGGTCAAACTCAATACCGACGGCGGCAACGCCGCCAGCGAGCTTGCCACCACCACCTACAACAGCGCCCGCACGACGGCCATAGTGTTCCTTGTGCTGAGCATCGGCATCGGCATGGCGCTGGCGATGTGGGTGGCGCGCATCGTTTCGGCGCCGCTGCGGGAGGCGGTGTCGCTGGCGCGCGGCGTGGCCGACGGCGACCTGACCCGCAGCATCGACGTCAGGTCCGCCTGCGAAACGGGGCAGTTGATGCAGGCGCTGAAGGACATGACCAGCAACCTGCAGGGCCTGGTCAGCCAGGTGCGCAGCGGCACGGATACCATCGCCACGGCGTCGTCGCAGATCGCCAGCGGCAACCAGGATCTGTCGTCGCGCACCGAGGAACAGGCCAGTTCGCTTGAAGAAACGGCGTCGTCGATGGAAGAGCTGACCAGCACCGTCAAGCAAAACGCCGACAACGCGCGCCAGGCCAACCAGCTGGCGCAGTCGGCCTCCGGCATCGCGGTCAAGGGCGGCGACGTGGTGGAGCGGGTGGTGGTGACGATGGCATCCATCAACGAATCGTCGCGCAAGATCGTCGACATCATTTCCGTCATCGACGGCATCGCGTTCCAGACCAATATCCTGGCGCTGAACGCGGCAGTCGAGGCGGCGCGCGCGGGCGAGCAGGGCAGGGGATTCGCCGTGGTCGCCAGCGAGGTGCGCAACCTGGCCCAGCGCTCGGCGGCGGCGGCCAAGGACATCAAGCAGCTGATCGGCGATTCGGTCGAGAAGGTGGATGCAGGCTCGCAGCTGGTCGGCCAGGCGGGCGCGACGATGGGCGAGATCGTCAGCAGCATCACCCGGGTGACCGACATCATGAGCGAGATCACGGCGGCCAGCACGGAGCAGAGTCATGGCATCGAGCAGGTCAACACCGCGATCGTGCAGATGGACCAGGTGACGCAGCAAAACGCGGCGCTGGTGGAGCAGGCCGCGGCGGCTGCCGAGTCGATGCAGGAGCAGGCGGCCAGGCTGAGCGAGGTGGTCAGCGTGTTCAAGCTGCTGGCGAGCAGCACGGCGCAGCCGCCATCCGCGCCGCGCCGCAAGCCGGCGGCTGTGCCAGCGAAGGCTGTCACGCGCGCCGCGACGGCCGTGGTCAGGCCCGCGCTGAAGAACCCGGTCAAGCAAAGCGTGGCCGGCGACGATTGGGAAACCTTCTAGGCGCCGCCCGGCTGGCGCTCCCGCCAGGCCTTGAGCGCCGCGTGGTAGCGCTCCAGCTCATCCTGGTACATGTCCTCGACGCAGAAGGTGCAGCCGCTGTGGCAGCAGTCGCCCGGCTGCGGCGGCTGCGGCGGCACCGGCATCGGATCGTCGGCCGCCGGCGTGGTCTGCCCGTCCATTCCCGCCTACTCCTCCGCGATGGCCAGCAGCGCCATGTTGCGGCCCTTTTCCTTGGCGCGGTACAAGGCACGGTCGGCCGCCTGCACCAGCAGTTCCGGCGAGCTGTCCTCGGTTGGCACCATCACCGCCACGCCGACGCTGATCGTCAGATGCCCGAACGGCGACTGCTGGTGCGGCATCTTGCGGCGCGCCAGCTCGGCGCAGATTTCCTCAGCGATGCCGAAGGCGTCGGCCGTGTCGGTGGCCGCCGCCAGCAGCGCGAATTCCTCGCCGCCGTAGCGCGCCACCAGGTCGCTGGTGCGGCGGCCGTGCGCGGTGATCAGTTCGGCCACCGTGCGCAGCGCCGCGTCGCCGGCCTGGTGGCCGTAATGGTCGTTGTACTTCTTGAAGTAGTCGACGTCCAGCATCAGCAGCGCCACCGCCTGGCCGGTGCGCGCGGCGCGGCGCCATTCGGCTTCCAGCGCCAGGTCGAAACCGCGGCGGTTGCTGACGCCGGTCAGGCCGTCGGTGGTGCTCAGCGCGGCCAGCTTGCGGTTCGATTCCTCCAGCTCGCCGGTGCGCGCGGCCACCAGCTGCTCCAGCTTGGCTTGGGTGCGCGTCAGGCGGGCGATGCGGATCTTGTAGGCCAGCAGCAGCGAGCCGAGCACCAGCGCGGCCGCGCCGGCGCGGAACCACCAGCGCTGCCAGAACGGCGGCGTGATCGTGATGCGCAGGGTGGCCGGCTCGGGATTCCACACGCCCAGGTGGTTGGCGGCCTTGACCCGGAACACGTAGTGGCCGGGATTGAGGTTGGTGTAGCTGGCGCTGCGGTGCGCGGCGTCGGTCTCGACCCAGTCACGGTCGAAGCCCTGCAGCTGGTAGGCATAGCGGTTCTCGGCCGGCTCGGTGTAGTGCAGCGCGGCGAATTCCAGCGAGAACACCGACGCCTGCGACGACAAGGTCAGCGCGGTCGGCGACGTCACCGGCCCCTCGGCCTTGACGTTCTCGCCCGGCTTGCCGTCCTGCAGCGAGTGGTTGAACACGGTGATGTCGGTGATCGCCACCTGCGGCGCGACCGAGCTCGAGCGCACGGCGCCCGGCGTCACCGCCGTCATGCCGTGCACGCCGCCGAAGTACAGCACGCCCTTGGCGTCCATCGACGAGGAGTTGACGGTGAAGCCCTCGGTCAGGCCGTCCGACGCGGAGAAATGGCTGACCTGGCCGGTGGCCGGGTCGAGGCGGTACAGGCCGGCGATGGTGCTGCACCAGATCTTGCCGTCGAGGTCGTGCTCGATGGCGAGGATCTTGGGCGCACGCATGGCCGCCGCGTAGGATTTGAAACGGACCGTGCCGTCCGGCTTGAACACCACCAGGTTCAGGCCCTTGCTGGTGCCGACCCAGACCCGGCCCTGGCCATCCTCGTGCAGGCTGGCGATGTTGTCGTCGCTGAGACTGGCCGTATCGTTGCCGGCGTGGCGGAAATGGCGGAACTTGCCGCTGGCCGGGTCCAGCAGGTCGAGGCCGCCGCCGTTCCATTCCGAGCCGGCCCAGACGCGGCCGGCCTTGTCCTCCAGCACGGCGGAGGTGCCGTTGACGCTGCGCGTGGTCGGGTCCTGGGCGTCGTTGTAATAGATCTTGCGGGCGTCGGTCTTGATCTCGTAGCGGATCAGGCTGTTGCCGGTGGCCAGCCACAGCACGCCGCCGGCGCCGGGCGCGATGGCGTTGATGTAGTCGCTGGCGGTGTTGCCGAAGTGGATCACCTGGAACGGGCTGTCCGGCGTGTCCAGGCGGTTCAGGCCGTTCGACGTGCCCAGCCACAGCGGGCCCTTGCCCTCGTCGTCCTGGTACATGCTGTAGACGATGGAATGGCTCAGCTTGCCCGGCGTCTTGTCGTCGGCGTGGTAGCTGCGCACCACGGTGCTGGTGGCCGGGTCGTACAAGCTCATGCCGACATTGCCGCCGAGCCAGACGCGGCCGCCCGGCGCGCGGGCCAGGCTCAGCAGCGCGTTGCTGGCCGGCGCCGAGCGGCTGTCGATGCGGAACGGCACGTGGCGGGTGAAGCCCTCGCTCGACAGGTTGGCCAGGCTGATGCCGTCGGTGAAGGAGGCGATCCACAGCATGCCGCCGCGGTCCTGCATGACGGCGCGCAGGTTGTCGCCGGGCAGGCTGTAGGGGTCGTCGGCCGCGTGCACGAACTGGTCGAACTCGCCGGTCGATTCGTTCCAGCGCAGCAGGCCGGCCGACAGGGTGGTGCACCACAGGGTGCCCTTGTTGTCGATGTTGAAGTTGGTGATGCGGCTGTACGGCGAGGGCACGGCCTTGCGCGTGTCCCAGTCGCTCTTGCCGTCCCAGCGGATGACGCCGGACTCGGTGCCTATCCACAGCGCGCCGGTGTTGTCGAACTGCAGCGCGCGGACGATGTTGACGCGCGCGTCCGGCTTGGTGGCCGGGTCGACCTGGTGGTGCTGGAATGTGGTGGCGCCGGGCGCCAGGTAGTCCAGCCCGCCGGGCCAGGTGCCGATCCAGACGCCGCCCCTGGCGTCCAGCGCCAGCGCGTTCAGGTCGTTGCTGGCCAGGCTGCCCGGGTCGGCCTCGTCATGGGCGTAGACGGTGAACTTGCCGGTGTTGGGATTGAAGTGCTGCAGGCCGCCCCAGCTGCCGACCCACATGCCGTCCTTGCCGTCGGAAATGATGTTCTTGATGATGCGGTGGTTCTTCGGCGCCTTGCCCGGCGGCGCGAACAGCGTGAAGTTGTTGCTCTCCGGGTTGAAGCGGGCCAGGCCGTTCTGGGTGCCGGCCCAGATGCGGCCCTGCTTGTCCTCGTAGATGGCCGACACGCGGTCGTGCGGCAGGCTGGCCGGGTCGTTGGGGTTGTTGATGTACTTGACCGCCTGGTAGCCGTTGTAGCGGTACAGGCCGTTGGTGTGGGTGCCGACCCACACGAAGCCTTTGCGGTCCTGCATCAGCGACAGCATCGACGGCTCGTCGCCGCCCAGCGGCCCCAGCTTCTTGAAGCGCAGCGACGGCGCCGGCGTGGCCTGGGAGAACAGCGAAATCAGCAACAGGAATAGCGGCAGGAAGCGGCGTAGAACCGGCAAGAGCGGGGGCATGTGGGGATTTCCGATGGCGTGCAGTTTCTGTACAGAATGGCTATTATACATGCCATTGATGCAATTGATTCCGTATATAAGTGCTGGTTTTTAGCGCAGTTGCCCCGATTTAGGGTATAGTTTACGGCGCTCATTGTATCCTGCTGTGGCCGCGCTGCCGCCCCGTCAGTCCTTCCGCACTTCCTCCAAGTTGTAGCTCCGTCCGGGCGGGCAGCGCACAATACGTCGTTAATTGAAGAAAGCTTGGCTGTCCGCTGCGGGCCGCCGCACACATTATGTCCGAAACCGAGATCATCACCCCGTCCGTTCCCGCGCCAGCCGCCGAAGCCCCAGCCGTGGCCGAACCTGCCGCCGAACCTGCCGTGGCCGCCGCGCCTGCCGAACCAGTCGTCGCCCAAGTCCGCTTTGCCGATTTCGGCCTGTCGCCGGACATCCTGCGCGCGCTGACCGGCCAGGGCTATGTGCACCCGACGCCGATCCAGGCGCAGGCGATTCCCGTGCTGCTGCAGGGGCGCGACGTCATGGGCGCGGCCCAGACCGGCACCGGCAAGACCGCCGGCTTCGCGCTGCCCATCATCCAGATGCTGCTGGCCCACGCCAGCACCAGCACCTCGCCGGCGCGCCACCCGGTGCGCGCGCTGATCCTGACCCCGACCCGCGAACTGGCGGTGCAGGTGGCCGAGAACGTCAAGGCCTACGCCCAGCACACGCCGCTGCGCTCGACCGTGGTGTTCGGCGGCATGGACATGAAGGGCCAGACCGTGATCCTGAAGGCCGGCGTCGAGATCGTCATCGCCACCCCGGGCCGCCTGCTGGACCACGTCGAACAAAAGAACATCAGCCTGGGCCAGGTGCAGATGCTGGTCATGGACGAAGCCGACCGCATGCTCGACATGGGCTTCCTGCCGGACCTGCAGCGCATCATCAACCTGCTGCCGGCCAAGCGCCAGAACCTGATGTTCTCGGCCACGTTCTCGCCCGAGATCAAGAAACTGGCCAACACCTTCCTCAGCAACCCGGTGACGATCGAAGTGGCGCGCAGCAACCAGACCGCCGACAAGGTCACCCAGGTGGTGTACAAGGTGCCGGAAAACCAGAAGCACGCCTTGACCGCCCACCTGCTGCGCCAGCGCGAGCTGAAGCAGGTGATCATCTTCTCCAACACCAAGATCGGCGCCTCGCGCCTGGCCAAGGGACTGGAGCAGGAGGGCATGAAGGCGGTCGCCATCCACGGCGACAAGACGCAGCAGGAGCGCATGGCCGCGCTGGAATCGTTCAAGAAGGGCGAGATCGACATCCTGGTCGCCACCGACGTCGCCGCGCGCGGCCTCGACATCACCGACCTGCCGTGCGTGATCAACTACGACCTGCCGTACAACGCCGAAGACTATGTGCACCGCATCGGCCGCACCGGCCGCGCCGGCGCCTCCGGCGACGCCATCTCGATCTATTCGGACAAGGACGAGCGCCTGCTGACCGACATCGAGAAACTGATCAAGCAATCCATCCGCCGCGGCGAGCTGGACGGCTTCAACCCGGCGCCGTCGTACGGCGGCGACGAGCGCGGCGAACGCCGTCCGCGCCGCGACGAAGCGCCGCGCGGCGCCTCGTCGTCGGCCGGCCGTCCATCCGACCGTGGCGACCGGGGCGACCGTCCCGCGCCGCGCGCCGCCGGCGCCTCCTCGTACGGCTCGCGCCGCGAGAAGGTCGACCCGTGGTTCCTCAAGCCTTACGAACCGGCCAAGGCCGCCGCGCCGGCGCCGTCGGTCACGCTGGGCGGCGCGGCCGCGTCCAAGCCCAAGCAGAAGATCGCCTTCCTGCTGGGCGGCGCGCCCAAGCAGTAAAACGAAAACCGGCCTGGCCGGTTTTTTTTCGCCGGCCTCAGGCCCTGCGTGCTTGCCGGACCGTCGCCGCCCCGGCCGGCTGCACCGGCGGCCGTTTCGCTATCAGCCCGAGCAGGTGATTGCGCACGATGTTCGACAGCCCTTGCTCCAGGTAATGGTGCGACAGCGCCGCCAGCGACAGCGCGCACGCGGTCGACAGCACGACGTACGACCAGCTGTGATACAGGCTCTCAAGGCCCGCCATCTGCAGTCCCCGCAGCACCAGTCCCTGCGCGATCAGGTGGAACAGGTACAGCGAATAGGAAACCGAACCGAGCCAGAGGCAAGGCGCCGGCACGCGGATCTGGACGGTCTTGCTGGCCACGGCCATCGCCAGCACCAGCAGCGCCATCGGCCAGCCGTAGTTGGTCGGCCCGTTGCCCGACACTGCCAGGCTGTACACCGCGCACAGCGCGAACGCCGCAGCCAATCCCAGCATATGCCGGGCCACCTGGCGGCTGCGCACGCGCAGCCAGTGTTGCCGGTACAGCCAGCCGATCAGCACGCCCGCCAGGAACTCCAGCACGAAGGGGCTGGTGACGATGCTCAGGTAGGCGATGGCATAGCCGGGGTCGCGGCTGACGTTCATGTCGACGCCGCGCCGTCCCAGCGGCAACAGGATCACTGTCAGCAGCACCCAGGCGCCCAGCACCGCCCAGCGCCAGCGCTTGAACAGCATGCTGGCGGCAAAGCTCAGGTAGAAATACATTTCAAACAGCAGCGTCCAGGCCACCGGCAGCGTCAGCGCGAAATACGGCGCCTTGCGCGGATCGGCCGGCAGCATGCCCAGCGTATGCCAGAAGGCCAGCCGGTTGGCGGCGGCGTGGAAATACTCGATGCCGCCGCCCAGCACGAACACCGAGGCCAGCGTCGCCACCGCGTAGGCCGGCCACACGCGGGCCCAGCGCTTGATGAGGAAGCGCGCCGCGTCGCCCGGGCCGCCGTCGGACCCGGCGGTCGAGTGAAACATGATGACGCCGCTGATGATGAAGAACAGGTCGACGCCCATGCCGCCAGGTCCCAGCAGCGCATCGGCCAGCGGCCAGCTTGGCGTGTCCAGCAGCGCATACCTGGCATGGGTTAGCACCACCAGCAGCGCGGCAACGCCGCGCAGCAGCTGGATCCAGTGCAGGTTTCTATCGTGGTTCATGACGGGCGTTGACTTTCGGTTTGCGAGCGGGCCGCCATTCTAACCGCTGGGCGGCGCCACAAACTCTCCAAATGTCACCGGCGCGCGGGCCGCCGGGTCAGGTGCGGCGGAATACGCACAGCACGATGTCGCTGCGGAACGCGCGCAGCACCGGGATCGCCAGCAGGATGGCCACATACTGCGCGTACAGCGCCACTGCACTGCGCTTGCCGGCGCAGCGCAGGCGCGCCAGCAGGCCGGCGGCGCGCAGCGCCGGCAGCTCGGCGTTGCGCTGCAAGGCGAAGCCCTGCTGGCCGACCAGCGCCGCCAGATTGTCCGGCTCGAAATAATGCACGTGCGGCGACGGCAGGCCCTTTTGCCACAGGCGCTCGAACGGGCCGCGCCATCCCAGCCGCGCGAACAGCTTGGACAGCCGGTAGAACAGGCCGCGGCTGCTGGGCAGGTTGAGGATCAGGATGCCGTTCTGCGTCAGCCGCTCGCGGCAGGCCGCCAGCGCCGACTTGATGTCGGGAATGTGCTCGATGACGTCGTTGAACACGATGACGTCGAACCGCTCGTCGGCCTGCAGCGCATCGGGAAAATAGCCCTGGCGCACCGGCAGTCCCTTGGCCGCGGTGGCGTTGGCCACCGCGGTGTCCGGCTCCATGCCCAGCACCTCGAAGCTGGGCATGGCCGCTTCCAGGAACCAGCCGTGGGCGCTGCCGACGTCGAGCAGCTTGCCGCCGGGCGGTGTCAGCTGCAGCGCGCAGTTGACGATGGTCTTGAAATTTTCCAGCCGCAGCGCTTTCAGGCCGGCCTCGCGGTCGGCCTCGTTCAGCTGGGTGTGGGCGTCGGCGTCGTTGATCGTGGGCTGCAGCGCCGCGCTTTCATAACCGCAGTTGGGGCAGCTGCGGTGCCAGGAGGATAGACCGGGGGCGGTGGCGTGACTGCATACTAGGCATTTCATAACGGCTCCAGGCGACAAGCGGGGATGGCTGCGGAAGATCGCCATGAAATATATGGCAAGATTGCCGCGAAGGCCAGAGATTTCTGCGGCGGTGTCCGCTGCCATGGTTCTCATGTACAATTTCGCGTCCCCATGCTACGACAGATCCAATTGACTACCGCCGCCCATCACCGCATCGCCATCGTGGTACCGTGCTACAACGAGGCGTTGACCATCGCCGCCATCGTGCGCGACTTCAACGCCTGCCTGCCCGGCGCGCCGGTCTATGTGTTCGACAACAATTCCAGCGACGACACGCAGGCGGTGGCGCGCGGCGCCGGCGCCATCGTGCGCAGCGTGCGCCAGCAGGGCAAGGGCAATGTGATCCGCCGCATGTTTGCCGACGTGGATGCCGACGTCTACGTCATGGTCGACGGCGACGACACCTACGACGCCGGCATGGCGCCGCAGATGGTGCGCCAGCTGCTCGACGAGGGCCTCGACATGCTGGTCGGCACCCGCCATACCGACGAACAGGAAGCCTACCGCTTCGGCCACCGCTTCGGCAACCGCCTGCTGACCGGCTGCGTCGCCGCCGTGTTCGGCAACACCTTCACCGACATGCTGTCGGGTTACCGCATCTTCTCGCGCCGCTACGCCAAGTCCTTTGCCGCCCATTCGGCCGGCTTCGAAACCGAAACCGAGCTGACGGTGCACGCGCTGGAGCTGCGCATGCCGGTGGCCGAGGTGCCGACGCGCTACAAGTCGCGGCCGGAAGGTTCGGTCAGCAAGCTGAACACCTATCGCGACGGCGTGCGCATCCTGTGGATGATCGTCAAGCTGTTCAAGAACGAGAAGCCGTTGCCGTTCTTCGCCATCGGCGCCGGCGCCAGCGCGCTGCTGGCGCTGGTGCTGGCCGAACCGCTGCTGGCCACCTACCTCGCCACCGGCCTGGTGCCGCGCCTGCCGACGGCCGTGCTGTGCACCGGCCTGGTCATGCTGAGCGTGCTGTCGCTGTCATGCGGACTGATACTCGACACCGTCACCAAGGGCCGCATCGAACAAAAGCGCTTTGCCTACCTGGCCGTGCCGGCGCCGGCGCCGCATGACGCATGATTAAGCGGCAGACCCGCACCCAGCTGCTGCGCTTTGCCGGCGCCGGCCTGGCCGGCCTGGCCGCGGACGTGCTGGTGCTGTACCTGGCGCTGGCGCTGGGCACCGGCTTCCACGCCGGCCGCCTGCTGTCGTTCCTGTCGGCGGTGTGGGTGACCTGGCAGATCAACCGCCGCTACACCTTCGACGCCGTCGACGCCTCGCCGTGGCGCCAGTGGTGGCGCTACCTGGGCGCGATGGCCTTCGGCGGCGCCGTCAACTATGCCGTGTCGGCCGCCGTCATGGCGCTGCTGGCGCACTGGCCGGCGGCGGCGCCGCTGCTGCCGGCCGCACCGTTGCTGGCGGTGTGCTGCGGCACGCTGGCCGGCCTGGTGCTGAACTTCCTGAGCGCCAAATTCCTCGTCTTTCAACGCTGATACTACAGCCCATCAACTACTGCCCATGATTATGTTGTCGCGCCCGTTTAACGCCCTGTCCGCCGTTGCGGCACGATACTGGAGCCTGCTCGATACGCAGCAGGCGGCCCGCCGCGCGGCCTGGCTGCTGCCGTTGCTGTTCGGCCTGCTGTCGCTGGCGCTGGGCCAGGACGACAACTGGGACTTGCGCAACTATCACCTGTACAACCCGTACGCGCTGGTCAACGGCAAGCTGGGCGTGGACCTGGCGCCGGGCCAGTGGCAGAGCTACTTCAATCCCACGCTGGACCTGGTTTATTACGGCCTGATGCGGGCGTTGCCGGCGCCGCTGGGCGGCTTCGTCATGGGGGCGCTGCACGGCCTGAACGCGCTGCTGGTGCTGGCTATCGCGCGCCGCCTGCTGGCGGCGGCTGCGCCAGCAGCAACGCCGGCCACCCCGGCCATCCGCGCGCCGCTGCTGCTGGCGCTGGCGGGCTGCATGGGCTGCGCCTTCTTCAGCCAGCTGGGCAATTCGATGGGCGACAACCTGACCGCGCTGTCCGTGCTGGGCGCGCTGCTGCTGACGTTGCGCCACTGGCAGGCGCTGGCGCAGGCACAGGCGCGCGGCCTGGCGCTGGCGTTGCTGGCCGGCCTGGCGATGGGCGTCGGCACCGGCCTCAAGCTGACCAACGCCACCTATGCGCTGGCGCTGTGCGTGGCGCTGCTGATGCTGCCGGGCGGCTGGTGGCGCGCCGTGTCGCGCGCGTTCGTGTTCGGCGCCGGCGTGTTGGCCGGCATCGCGCTGACGGCCGGCCACTGGTACTGGCGCATGTGGCAGCAGTTCGGCAATCCGTTGTTCCCGCAATTTAACGACATCTTCCACGCGCCGCTGGCCGCGCCGATCGGCATCGGCGACACCCACTGGCTGCCCCAGGGCTGGACCGAAAAGCTGCTGTGGCCCATCATCTTCGCGCTGCATCCGGAACGGGTGACCGAGATCCGCATGCGCTTGCTGCTGTGGCCGCTGCTCTACCTGGGCTTCGTGCTGCTGGGCGTGGCGGCCTGGCGTGGCTGGCGCGCCCGCCGCGCCGGCGCCGGCGCCGCGCAGCTGCCGCCGCAGGCGCGCTTTGTGCTGGCGTTCTTCGTGTTGTCCTACCTGGGCTGGCAGGCGCTGTTCAGCATCTACCGCTACCTGGTGCCGCTGGAGCTGCTGGCGCCGCTGGTGCTGTGGCTGCTGGCGCACCGGCTGCTGGCGCCGCTGGCCGCCCGCCGCGTGGCCGGCGGCGCCGTGCTGCTGGCCGTGCTGCTGGCCCTGCCGACCCCGCACTGGGGCCGCGCGCGCTGGAGCGCCGAGGCGTTCCGGGTGCAGACGCCGCCCATGGTCCATCCCGAGCGTAGCCTGGTGCTGACCACGCAGGCGCCGGTCGGCTGGTACACGGCAGGTTTCCCGGCGCCGCTGGCGTTTGTCTCGATCAGCGGGGGCTTCCCGGGTTCGGCGCTGTATGATCAGCGTGTGGCGGCGATGATGGCCGACCGCGGCGGACCGTTCTATGTGCTGCTGACCTCGATCCAGCAGGACCCGGCGGAAAAGCCGCGCGCCGAACGCCGGCGCCAGGGCGAGGAAGCCGACGCCGCGGTGCGCGCCGAGGCGGCCGTGATACTGGAGCGCCACGGCCTGATGCTGGATCCGGCCACTGGCTGCCGGGTGTACCCGGCCTACATCGGCCGCAACTACCTGCCTTACCAGTTCTGCGCGGTGATCAGGAAATAAGGGCCGCCGCGGTCAAGGCTGGGGCAGGGGCTGGCGCGGCGCGGCCGCATCGATCACTTCCATGCTGTACAGGCCGACGCCCAGCTTGCGCTGGTCGCCGCCGTATCCCAGGTCGTGCGGCGAGGTCGGCTGCGGCACCTTGATCGTGATGACGCGCACGCTGCCGTCGGTGTCGAAGCGCAGGTCCTGGACGCCATGCTTGCCGTCGGCGCGCAGCGCCACCGTCTGGCCGCCGGCCGTCACCGGGATGTCCTGGCCGGCGTTCGGGCCGTAGCCCGCCACGTCCAGGCGCAGCAGCAGTTTTTTCGGCAACGGCCGGTCGAACGTCAGCGTCACCTGGCCGCCCTCGGACCAGCGGCCCCAATCCTCGATGCCCGACAAGCCGGTGCTGCGCATGCTGTCGTCCTCGGTCTCGGCGAAGCGGTGCAGCTTGGCGTCGGCCGGTGGCTTGACGCGCGCCAGCGTGTACTCGCGCAGGCCGCTGTGGCGCACTGCGCCCTCCGGCAACGGATAATCGCCGACCACCAGCAGCCAGCCGTTCGGGTAGGGCAGCGACGCCAGCGTGATCGGCTGGCCGTGCGGCAGCTGCAGCAGGGCGACGTTGGTGTTGTCGAGGAAGAAGCGGCTCTTGAACAGGTTGAGGATGTCGTCGCCGACGATGGTCAGGCGGCTGGCCTCGGCCGGCGTCAGGTAGTGGTGCGCGAACAGGCCGGCCTTGACCCAGGCGTCCGGCCGCTGCGCCATGCGGGCGTACAGGTTGACGTTGGCGCCGGAAACCACCAGCGCCACCGGCGTGCAGATGTAGACAAACAGCTGCGCCGCCTTGCGCGGGCGGGCGATCCACAGCAGCACCGCCGCCAGGCTGAAGCCGATCAGCGCCTGGTAGCTGCCGGGGTCGTGGATCATGCCGAACAGCGACGGGCTGTCGATGTGGTTGGGGGTGTAGAACGGGATCAGGTAGCGGCAGGCGGCGCCCATGACCAGCAGCAGCGGCACGGCGACCAGCAGCCTGGCGCGCCAGCCCGGGCCGGCGCGCGACGGCGCCAGCTGGACGCCGGCCAGTATCAGCAACAGCGGCAGCGTGAAGTCGTAGTAGCGCATGTGCAGGCGCACGCCGCTTTCGGCGCCGCCGCCGGCCACCAGCGCCGTAAACAGCGCCGTCACCGCCACCAGCGACGGGATCATCAGCGCCGCGTAGGCCAGCAGCGTGCTGCTGCCGCGCGCCGCGACACCGCGCTGGGCGCGGCTGATGCAGTGCTGTGCGGCGGCCGCCAGCGGCATGCCGAACATCAGCGCCAGCGCCATCAGGTGGCCTTCCAGGTTGGTCAGCGCCAGCCGCAACAGCACGCCCAGGCCGGGCCGGGTCTGCGCCTGGTTGGCGTACATGGTGCCCAGCAGGTACAGGCCCTGGCGGCCGGCGTACAGGTAGCCGACCGTGAAGCGCACCGCGGCCGCCGTCAACAGCGCCACCGCCACCAGCAGCAGCGCCTGGCGCAGCCAGTGGCGGCCGCCGGCCGCGCCGCGCCGGGCGAAGGCGGCGTAGACCAGGTACACCAGGTAGCCGGGCAGCAGGAACAGGCCGTGCACCTTGACCAGGGCCAGCAGGCCGAGCAGGGCGGAACTGATGGCCACCGCGCGCACGCCCGCGCGGCCGTGGCCGCGCAGCACGCTCCAGCTGAACAGCCAGAAACCCCAGAAATACATCGCTTCCGGCATGAAGTAGGCGGTATAGGTGTTGCTGGGCGCCAGCGCCGCCAGCACGGCGACGACGGCCGCCGCCTGGCGCGTCATGTATTGGCGGGCGATCAGGTAGATCAGCGGGGCGGCGCCGACCACGAAGGCGGCGTTGATCAGGCGCGCGCATTCCAGGTAGCCGTCGCCGCAGGCGCTGGTCAGGCCGTACACCGTGTAGTACAGGTAGTTCGGGATCAGCGTCTCGCGGAACGGCATCAGCCTTGCGAAACTGCTGTAGGTCCATTCGTCGCCGAACACGGTCGGGTACATGCCGACGTTGCGCAGCGTCATGTAGCCGAAGACGGCCAGCAGCGCGGCCAGGAACATGGCCGCCATCGGCGGCGTGGGGAGGGTGCGTTTGAAGAGGGTCATGCTCGAGTCAGTCCCGTTTGAAGATCCAGTATTTACCCAGCGCATAGCCGTTGGCGGCGATCAGCGGCAGCGCCAGCAGCTTGCCCGCCAACGGCAGGCCGAACAGCGTGTTGGCGCCGCTGACGCAGCCCAGCGTCAGCAGGTAGTTCAGTCCCACCACGCACAGGTAGCGCAGGAAGGCGGAGCCGCCGCCGCCGTCGCGGAAGGTGAGCTTGGCATGGAAGGCGTAGTTCACCAGCAGCCCGGCCGCGAAGCCGCCGCTGGTGGCGGCCAGCACGCCGGCGCCTGCGGTGAGCAGCAGCTGCAGCAGGCCGATGTCGACCAGCGCGCTGAGCACGCCGCCGCTGACATACAGCAGGAACTGGCGCGTCAGGAAGGTCCGCTTAAGCATGGCGGCGCGCCGGCAGGCTGCGTTTCTGCAGCGGGCGGCGCGGCACGGAGGCGATGTCGTAAGCCAGGAAGGCCAGCAGCAGTTGGGTGCCCATCAGGATCGGCATGGCCGACAGCATGACGGTGCCGGCCGGCGTCGGCACCCCGGCGCGGGCCGAGTCGATCCAGTGCACGCCGCCGTAGACCGTGCCCAGCACCACCATCAGCGTTCCCAGCGGCAGCTCGATCGAGGCCAGCGACATATTGCGCAGGTAGTAGTTGTAGAACACCCGCTTGAAGAAGTTGCGCACGTGCTTGGCCATGAACTCGGTGACGATCTTGGAGATCTTCAGGTTGCTGACCTCGTCGCCGTAGACGGCGTCCATCGGCACGTCGTGCACCACGGCGCCCAGCGTGTTGAGGCGGAACAGCATGTCGGTCTCGAAGAAGTAGCGCCGGCTGATCTTGCCGAACGGCAGGTGGCGCGCGGCGTCGCGGTGGATCGCGGTATAGCCGTTGGTGGGGTCGAACAAGTCCCAGTAACCGGACGACAGCTTGGTCAGCAGCGACAGCATGGCGTTGCCGAACAGGCGCATCGGCGGCATGCTGCCGATCTGCTCCAGGTCGAAGAAGCGGTTGCCCTTGGTATAGTCGGCCTCGCCGGCCACGATGGGGGCGATGAAGGCCGGGATCAGCGCCGGATCCATCTGGCCGTCGCCGTCGACCTTGACCATGATGTCGGCGCCGTCGGCGATGGCGGCCTGGTAGCCGGTCATGACGGCGCCGCCGACGCCCTGGTTTTCCTCGTGCATCAGCACCACCACGCGCGGGTCGGTGTTATGGCTGCGCACGAAAGCGCCCGACTGGTCGGGGCATCGGTCGTCGACCACGTAGATGCGGTCCACCTCGGGGCCGATCGCGGCCAGCACGCCGAGGATGTGGCGGGTCACCTTATAGCTGGGAATGACGACGGCGATGGAGGGGGCTTTGGTTGGCTGCATAGGGTTCGATAATGTGTGGCGCAAGCGGTGGGGGGCTGTACGGTAAGTGGCAGCCCGGCGGGCGGCAAGCGTCGTTACAGCCCGTTACATTTAAGGCAAGTATAGTTGGACGTGATTATACGGCAGGTCTGAGATAATGTTCACCACAGCAATTTTTTCGTCCTGCTGGCGGCGCGCCGGGGGTTTTGGTTTATGATAGCCCCCCTTTGTTATATAAATGCCATTGCAGCGATTGCGGCCGGTCTCTTCGAGGTTATTCATGGTTTTCAGTTCCGCCACGTTCTTATTCTATTTTTTCCCCTTGTTCCTGTTTTTATATTACCTGTTGCCGTGGAAAAACGGCGTGCTGCTGGTCGGCAGCCTGCTGTTCTACGCCTGGGGCGAGCCGCGCTTCGTGCCGCTGCTGCTGGCGTCGGCGCTGCTGAACTACGGGGTCGGCTGGCTGATCAACGCCGCGCGGGGCGCGCGCCGCCGCCAGGCCATGCTGGCGCTGGGCGTGGCGGCCAACCTGGCGTTCCTGATGTATTACAAATACATCGGCTTCTTCGCCGGCGTGCTCAACCAGCTGGCGCTGCCGTTCGGCCACAGCGTGACGGTGCCGGCCGTGGTGCTGCCGCTGGGGATTTCGTTCTTCACCTTCCAGGGCATTTCCTACCTGATCGACCTGTACCGCCGCGACATCGAGGTGCAGAGCAGCTTCTGGCGCTTCGCCATGTACAAGGCCATGTTCCCGCAGCTGATCGCCGGGCCGATCGTGCGCTACCGCCAGATCGCCCACGAGATCGAGCACCGTGACCTGCCCAACGCGCGCATCTGGGCCGGCTTCCGCCAGTTCGTCGTCGGCCTCGCGCAGAAGATGCTGATCGCCAATACCGTGGCGCTGTCGGCCGACCGCCTGTTCGCCCAGGACCCGGCCCAGCTGACCGCCGCCGGCGCCTGGATCGGCATCGCCTGCTACACGATCCAGATCCTGTTCGACTTCGGCGGCTATTCCAACATGGCGATCGGCATCGGCCACATGCTCGGCTTCAGCTACCCGCCCAACTTCCAGCGGCCGTACGCGTCGCTGTCGATGACGGAATTCTGGCGCCGCTGGCACATCAGCCTGTCTTCGTGGTTCCGCGACTACCTGTACATCCCGCTGGGCGGCAACCGCCATGGCCCGCTGCGCACCTACCTGAACCTGGGGCTGGTGTTCCTGTTGTGCGGCCTGTGGCATGGCGCCGCCTGGACCTTCGTGATCTGGGGCCTGTGGCACGGCGCCCTGCTGGTGCTCGAGCGGCTGGGCCTGGGCGCGGCGCTGGCCAGGCTGCCGCCGCTGCTGGCGCAAGCCTACACGCTGCTGATGGTGATGCTGGGCTGGGTGTTCTTCCGCGCCGACAGCGTGCCGCACGCGCTGTCCTTCCTGCGCACCATGGCCGGCCTGCAGGACGCGGCGGCCACGCCGCATCCGTGGCAGATCGACTTCACCGTCTCGTCGGCCACGGCGCTGGTGCTCGGCACGCTGATCGCCACCGTGCGCCTGACGCCGCAAACGCTGCGCAGCCGCGCGGCGGCGCTGCTGCAGGCGGCGCCGCTGCGGTCGGCGGCGCTGGTCGCGGCGTTCCTGCTGTGCGTGCTGAACATGGCCGCCGGCACCTATAACCCGTTTATTTATTTCCGTTTCTGATGATGACGTCCTCACTCCCCACCAGTCCGCTGCGCCGCCATGCGGCCAAGATCGCGCTGGTCGCGCTGCTGTCCATCCCGGCCATCGTCGGCGCCATGCGCGCCGTGGCCGACAGCCGCGGCGAGAACCGCGTGCTGGCCTCGCTGCCGGACCGGCCCACCGACTGGCCCGCCACGCTGGCGCTGCCGGCCAAGCTCGACGCCTGGATCAACGACAACTTCGGTTTCCGCGGCGCGCTGCTGCGCGCCCACAACAGGCTGCGCTACCGGCTGTTCCATGAGTTCCCGTCGATCCAGGTGACGGCCGGCCGCCACGGCCGCATGTTCCTGACCTCGCACAACCTCAACTCGCCGCCGTATTCGGCGGTGACGTCGGTGTGCGCCGGCGACGGCGTGGTGCGCGCCGGCACGCCGGAATACATCAACCGCCTGTTCCGCGATTTCCATGCCCAGGGCCTGGATCCGCGCATGATCATCGTGCCGTCCGGGCCGGTGGTGCAGTACCAGGATTTGCCGCAATGGATCTCGGCGCGCTGCGCCTCGACCGACACGCCGATGGCCAGGCTGTTGCGCGGCAACGAGCTCGATCCGCTGGTGCGCCGGTCGACCATCTATCCGCTCACGGAAATGCGCGAGATCAGCACCCGCAAGATGGTGTTCCCGAAGCACTGGTTCCACTGGAACGGTCCGGGCCTGGACGAGGTGGCGCAGCTGACGCTGCCGATGTGGGGCAAGCCGCTCGGCACGCCGGCGCCGGCGTTCGGCGTGGTCAAGACCGAGTTCCGCTCGGACGTGCACAATCTGTTCGAGGGGCTGAACCTGATGGGGACCGTGGAGGAGGCCGATTTCGCGGCGGCCGGCGTCGAGTCCTGCTACGGCGGCCGCTGCTTCCCGGAATTCAAGGAATACGCGGAGACGCTGTACGACATTTCGCGCTTCCGCAATCCCAAGGCGCCCAAGCGCCGGCTGGTGATGCTGACCGATTCCTTCGGCTCCAAGATCTCCGGCTGGTATGCGCGCTACTATTCGGAAGTCGAGCAGGTGGCGACCAACAACATCTCGCAGCTGAGCACGGACCAGATCCGGCGCCTGAAGGAGTACCTGTTCCGCGACCGCGAGAACATGGACTTGCTGATCCTGTACCACGACGGCGGCGCCACCACGGGCACCTTGCAATACGGGCTGGAACGCTTCCACGAAAAGCCCTGAACGGGCGCCGCCGGGACCGGCGGTCCCGGCGGCCTCGAGATCGGCGTCAAGCGCCGTCGCGCCGCCCCTGCAGCACGGCCAGCAGCTCGGCCGCGTTGTCGGCCCAGGTCTGCCACGGCATGCCGGCCGACGACGGCGCCTTGCCCTGCGCATCGAGCGCCAGCCACTCGCGCACGGCTTCGGCCAGCGCGGCGCCGTCGGCGCCGTCGAAATAGTGCGCATGCGCCCCCGCCACTTCGCGGAACACCGGCAGCGCGCGCGCCAGCAGCGGCAGCTGGTGGCTGGCCGCCTCGATCAGCGGCAGGCCGAAGCCTTCCCCTTCGCTCGGCACCAGCAGGCAGGCGCAATCGCGGTACAGCTGCCGCAGCGCGTCGTCATCCAGGCCCTGCAGCCAGAACAGCCGCTTGCCCAGCTGCGGGTGCTGCCGCAGGCGCTGCACGATCAGCGGAATGGTGCGGCGCTCCTGCGCCGGCAGCGGCTTCCAGCCCTCGGCGCCGACGATCACCAGGTTGGCCTGCACGCCCCCGGCCCATAGTTGCTCGAAGGCGTCGAGCGCCTGCAGATGGCCCTTGCGCGGCTCGATCGTGCCCACCATCAGGAAACTCGGCAGTTCGGCAAAGCGCGCCAGCTCGGCGTTCGGCGCGGCCGGCGCGCCGCCGGCGGCGCCGATGTCGGCGCCGTGGTGCAGCACCGCCAGCTTAGGCGGCACGGCGTCGGCGTCCTGCTGCCGCAGCCACTGGCGCAATTCCTGGCGCACCGCGTCGGAGATGCAGATCACGCGGTCGGCCTGGGCGGCGATGCAGGCCAGCCAGCCGCCGTGGGTCAGCGCGGCGCCGGACGGGAAGAACTCCGGCCGCAGCACCGGCAGCAGGTCGTGCACCAGGAAATTGACGTGCACGCCGCGCGCGCGCCAGTGCGCGTACAGGCCGGCCCGGGCCGCGGCCACCACCGCGCCCGGCGAGTAGTCGGCGCTGTAGAACACGTCGCCGGCGCTGGTGTCGGCCACCGCGTCCTGCAGCTCGGTGGCGATGCCCAGCAGTTGCGCCGTGTAGCGGCGCGCGTAGCGGTAGTGCCAGCGGCCGCCTTCGTCGCTCAGGTACACCGGCTCCACGCGCCAGCCGGGCAGCGGCTCGCGCAGCAGCTCGGCCACCTGGGTGCGCACCACCCGCTCGATGCCGGTCTTCAGGTCGTGGCGGGCGATCGCGGTGACGTCGACCAGCAGCTGGCGCGGCAGCGTGGCGTCCGGCGCGCGGGCGATGGCCGCGGCCAGCTGCTGCAGCGCGGCGTCGTCGGCCGGCAGGTCGTCGCGCGCGGCCAGCGCCCGCAGCAGCGC